>NZ_JBAIYU010000010.1:0-887590 GCF_036763085.1 Dendrosporobacter sp. 1207_IL3150 | reverse complement strand
CGAAGGTGTGAACTGAAGCCCCAGTAAACGGCGGCCGTAACTATAACGGTCCTAAGGTAGCGAAATTCCTTGTCGGGTAAGTTCCGACCCGCACGAAAGGTGTAACGACTTGGGCACTGTCTCAACGAGGGACCCGGTGAAATTGAAATACCTGTGAAGATGCAGGTTACCCGCGACTGGACAGAAAGACCCCATGGAGCTTTACTGCAGCCTGACATTGGATTTTGGTAAATGATGTACAGGATAGGTGGGAGACTGAGAAATATGAACGCAAGTTTGTATGGAGTCGATGTTGGGATACCACCCTTTATTTACTGGAATTCTAACTTGAGTAGTAACGACACTAAGGACAGTGTCAGGTGGGCAGTTTGACTGGGGCGGTCGCCTCCGAAAAAGTAACGGAGGCGCCCAAAGGTTCCCTCAGCGCGGTTGGAAATCGCGCGAAGAGTGCAAAGGCAGAAGGGAGCTTGACTGCAAGACGTACATGTCGAGCAGGGACGAAAGTCGGGCTTAGTGATCCGGTGGTACCGAGTGGAAGGGCCATCGCTCAACGGATAAAAGCTACCCTGGGGATAACAGGCTAATCTCTCCCAAGAGTCCATATCGACGGGGAGGTTTGGCACCTCGATGTCGGCTCATCACATCCTGGGGCTGAAGTAGGTCCCAAGGGTTGGGCTGTTCGCCCATTAAAGTGGTACGTGAGCTGGGTTCAGAACGTCGTGAGACAGTTCGGTCCCTATCCATCGCGGGCGTAAGAGACTTGAAGGGAACTGCTCCTAGTACGAGAGGACCGGAGTGGACGAACCAATGGTGTACCAGTTATTCCGCCAGGAGTACAGCTGGGTAGCTACGTTCGGAAAGGATAAACGCTGAAAGCATCTAAGCGTGAAACCAGCCTTAAGATGAGGTCTCTCATAGAGTAATCTAGTAAGACCCCTTGTAGATGACAAGGTTGATAGGCCAGGTGTGTAAGTCCAGTAATGGATTCAGCTGACTGGTACTAATAGGTCGAGGGCTTGACTTAAACATTCAAGCATTCGATTCATCGAATGAAATGATACTAAAATGCAAATTATCTTCTGTGAAGTTTTCAGGGAATGTACTCTAGTAGACATTCACCTCATATTCAGTGGCGATAGCTGCGAGGCTCCACCTGTTCCCATACCGAACACAGTAGTTAAGCTCGTATACGTCGAAAGTACTTGGCTGGAAACGGCCTGGGAGGATAGAAAGCTGCTGATTAAAAAAGCACTTACCATCACGGTAAGTGCTTTTTGCTATGTTAAGACCTGGGTTCCACCTGTTCCCATACCTCGTTTCCTATGAAACCAGCTAAGCAGAATAAGGATGTTCGATAACATATAGGTTATCTTAAACAGCATCGTCGTCGCCTACGAGAAGATCTAGATGTACTTTAGATATCTTAATTTGAGAGATCATCTAAGTCAGCATCGTAACAGTAGTTAAGCCCTTATACGCTGAAAGTACTTGGCTGGCGACGGCCCTGGATGGCCAAGTGTCGGAAGCGCCATGGACGGCTTAGCGAACGACCGATGGTCCCGGATGTATCCAAGTACATATCGTGCCATGGATGGCATAGCGATATGTGAAACGGCCTGGGAGGATAAGTAGATGCCGGTTAAAAAACACTCATCATTCGATGAGTGTTTTTTTGTTTTTATAAGTCAACAGTACTTTGCTGCTGTCCTCGGATGGGCCTAGCATCGGAGCGCCATGGACGGTTTAGGGGACGATCGTCTGTTTTGAATGGATATAATCCTGAGCTTTGGTAACTACTATATACGTATAGAGCAGTATATTAAAAAAAATGCATACTGTTTGTCTTTACAAAAGCATCTATATACTTAAAATACATATGATATAATATAATAAATGTATCCTCCTATAGTATATATGTACATGAAGTGTAATCTCAGGGGGTGGGGTATATGTTATGGTCAAGGATGTTAGCTTTGATAGTAGCGTTTATTTATCTATGGCTTTATCCTAGTATGTTCCTTGTGCCAGATGACTACCGTGATAGCTTTTGGTCCTTAGAATATAATATCTCCCGTAAAGGGATTGTGGTCAGTCGAGAGGTGTATGAGATAGAAGCTTTTTTTTCTAGTCATACTGTGTATAAAGTTGGAATTTTGAGTGATGGTCAGCTCAAAGAATTTTGGGTGGCTAACAATAATTTAGTAAAACGTTTGGTTGAACATGAAATAGCACAATTTGTGACTAGAGGGGATGTTATAGTCATGGCTGAAGAGTTTAATCACACGTCGTGCATAATTTCGCGATTTAATGAAGTTTAATAGGATATATAAAGGCCATATTAGCATCTAAGCTGATATGGCCTTTATATATCCTATTAACGCATAGTTATTACATTCATAAGGAAACATGACTTCTTCTGTACACCAAAACAATGGCATATGTCGCTGTTTGTTATAGTAAGAAAGCTATCCGATAACTATGGTAGTTTTTTAAGGAGTAGGATTAGCCCGTGAATTTAATGGTATAAGAATAAAAATGGCATCATATGATTTCCAAATAATAGTTTTAAGAGGTGTTTGGTATGGTTGAATGGTATTGGTTGATTATTGCCGGTATCGCGGGGGGAACTGTCGGCGTACTTGTAGCTTCCTTATGTGCTATAGCCAAACAGGAAGGACATGATTATTAATTTGGGAATACAGACTGCCCATTTATAAATACATGCTCTATTTGTGTAGAGATGGCAAACGGATCTCCATCAAATATAGCTAAGTCAGCATCTTTGCCTTTCTCAATACTTCCGATACGATCGCCTACTCCAATAATGTCAGCAGCGTTTTGAGTAATTGCTTTCATCGCAATATCACGGGGGAGTCCTTCTCGGATTGCTAAAGCCGCCTCTAAGCGGAGGCTGCTTACGGGGAGAAAAGGATGGTCAGTAATAAGGGCAATTTTAACCCCTGCTTGATGCAAAAGTGCTGGCGTTTGATAGGTTCGGTCTTTTAGTTCGACTTTGACCCTTGCTGTTATTGAAGGACCAATAGTAGCCGCAATATTTCTCTTAGCTAATTCTTCTGCAACTTTGTGCCCAGCGGTTGCATGTTCAATGGTCAAAATTAAATCAAATTCTTCAGCTATTCTGATTGCTGTCATGATATCATCGGCAGCATGGGCATGAGCACGTAACGGGATCTCTTTGTTTAGCATCATTACAATAGCTTCCAGCCTCAAGTTGCGGTCGACATTACCAGCGCGATAATTTTTATCGTAACTTTGTGCTTTTATTATATTTTCGCGAATCATGCCAGCGATACTCATCCGAGTAGACGGTGGCTTGTTTTTATTCATATACATTTTGATTGGATTTTCGCCAAACGCCATTTTTAAGCCGGCGGGCTGCCTTACCACCATGTTATCGACTATATTGCCATAGGTTTTAATCGCAACACTTTGCCCGCCAATGACGTTTTCACTGCCAGGAGTAACTATAATAGTTGTAGTACCTGAGCTATAGGCATCGTGCAACCCAGGATCTTCGGGGTTAATTCCATCAATAGCACGAAGATGTGGACAAACAGGATCATTGACTTCGTTCTTATCCAAATGGGCATCTCCGGCGGCCTCTTCGGCAATTCCAAGATGAGTATGGCAATCAACAAGCCCAGGTGTGACCGATTTGCCTTCAGCTGAAATTATTTGAGCATTATGGGGAATTGGCACATGGTGCCCAACGTCAATAATTTTGTTTTTATCGATTAAGATAGTCGCACCCTGTAAAACCCCAGAAACTGCAGTATAGACTATGCCACCTTGAATAGCTAACATATTTGGCCTCCTGTTAGAAAAAATAGCTACAAGGTATGGTGTGCAAGTTGAACTAATTTTATCCTGGCAGCGAAAATCACGATTGTTTTAGGGTAATGCTTTAAAAATTTTGCTGGATAGTGTAATATAAAGCAGGAAGCCAACATCTATTTGCTGAACTTAGATGTGGAAGGAGTGTAAGTAGTTGGATACAATTCTTTACGGAATAGAGCATAAGATACGCGATGGAGTAAGGCTGACTAAAGAAGAAGGTCTAGCTTTATTTAATTCTAATGACCTAGCCTGGCTTGGCCAGTTAGCTGATATTGCAAGGAAGAAAATTAGCGGTGAATATGTTTACTATAATGTAAACAGGCACATAAATCTTACGAATATATGTACAGCTCGCTGCAAATTTTGCGCATTTGGCTGTGATGTTGACAGTGCTCAGGCTTATACTATGACCAAGGAAAAGGCACTTGCCTTAGCAAAACAATCTGCGCAAGATCCTGATTTACGGGAACTGCACATTGTGAGTGGACTGCATCCGGAGTGGCCGTTTGAATTTTACCTCGATGTTATTAGATCGCTTAAAGAGGAATTACCACATATTCATCTGAAAGCTTTTACTTCAGTAGAAATATCATATTTTGCTAAAATTTCCGGCAAATCTACTGAACAAGTACTTAGAGATTTAATTGCCGCTGGTATAGACTCTATGCCAGGAGGCGGTGCTGAAATTTTATCTGACAGAGTACGTGAGCAGTTATGCCCCAAGAAAGCTACTGCTGGAGAATGGCTGTCAATTGCCCGACAAGCACATAAACTAGGTCTTCGGACCAATGCAAGTATGCTTTATGGGCACATTGAGACATTTGAAGAACGGATAGACCATCTGATTGCACTGAGAGAACTGCAAGATGAAACAGGCGGGTTTCAGACGTTTATTTGTTTTCCGTTTCACCCTGCAAATACCGAACTAGAAAATAAGATTACACGTACATCAGTCTGGGATGACCTCAAAACAATGGCGATATCTCGCGTGATGTTGGATAACTTTAAGAATATTAAAGCCTATTGGATTATGCTGACACTGCCCATTGCTCAACTGGCGTTAGGCTTTGGTGCTAATGATATCGATGGTACAGTTAGTGAAGAAAAAATAGTACATGCCGCAGGAGCAAAATCAAGCCGCTCCTTAAGTAAAGATATGTTAATAAACTCGATAAGGCAGGCTGGTCGTATACCAGTCGAGCGCGACTCTAAGTACAATATAATAAAAGTTCTATAAAAAGCAAAGAACGGCATTCGCTGTTCTTTGCTTTTTTTCGTGTGTTTAGAGTAAATGTATAAAAATTTTTGGGGAAAACTAAATTCGGAGGTGATTTTTTATTAAGATAGGAAAGTAACCTTTCCTAAATGTAAGATGTGCGTATCAATTTTTCTTACTCCAAGAACCGTGTGTGTTCTTATAATCTTTTCCGAAATATTATGTTTTGGAGGTAAATATGGATAAAATTGATCGCAGCGGATCTGTGCGTGTAACTTTAGGAGATCCAAAAGATTATCCTAATTGGAAAAGCGCTAAAGAGACAAATACACCGATTAACCCCAAATCAACTGATATTTCTGCGGGAAAAGCAAACAAGTAATACGTATCGAATAAAATTAAAGGAGTGAGGTTATGGGAAACATTTATGACAAAAATACCGAATCTAAACATGGACCATGGGGTTCAGTAGAACCTAAGCATCATGGGCCTTACGGCAATAAAGATAATCAGCAACAAGCATCAGCCAGTTTTAGCGGTGAGAAGAAAGTAAAACCTATTAATAAGCCAGAAAGAACGATATAACTGCAGGGGTGACTATCGATAAAGGCTCATTTGCGTCGCTCAACCTCAAACCCCATTGCTTGCGTACGATCGCAGTACGCGGCGCTGCTGGGTTTTGCGGTGCGCCTATCAACTGAACCTTTCTCAATATCTTAGATGATACTAACAGGGGGTGGCTAAAAGCCACCCTTTAAATTTTATCTTAATGACTATCTGGTCTGCTAATAGGGGAGGATACTTATAGCAAATAACGAATGATAGGTATTAAGGATCATTTTTATGGATGAGGTGCGGCAGATGAAGTGGATTTTAGTAACAGTTTTCTTAATATTTAACTTATTTTATTTTTTCCTGGAAATGCCTGTTTTGTCGTGGGGATTTACCGACTGGTCAATGTTAGCGGTTATATGGGGATTGTTTTTACTGGCTATTCCAGCGGCGCTCATGATTAACAAAATCAGGGCGATGCTCAAGGGGACTTTTTTAGGCGAGTTTCTTGAGAGAAACTTTGGCTGGTTGTTCAACCAGCGTGATAATGTTGTTGATATTTCAAATTACCAGAATTACAGCGGTTTGTTAAAAAAGTATAAAATTTTAGCTGGTCTGGGCGCGACGTTAGCTTTAGTAGGATTGATGAATTTATTAATATTGCCGATTTTGACTAGTTTACCTTTGTTTTATAGCCAATCATATAGAAACTTATTAGGGGAAGTAAAGGAGAGTTCGTTTACTTCCGATATCGAGCCAATTAACCTCGCTCAAATCAGGATTGTTGATGAGGAAACGGCCCGAAGACTGGCTGAAAAGAAGATTGGCGAAGTTCCGGCATTAGGAAGCCAGGTGCAGATGGGAGAACTTGCCCTGCAAAAAATTAAAGGCAAACTATACTATGTTGCTCCGCTCGAGCACCGCGGCATATTTCAATGGTTTTCAAATTTTGCACGAGGCAGTGAAGGTCTTGTTATGGTATCAGCGACTAATCCACAAGATGTAAGATTGGTGCAAGATGTATATATTAAGTACCAAATGCGAGGGTTTATTTTTGACTTTCTACCTCGTTATTTATATTTTAAAGGTATAGTTAATTATGGTATGGCCGATTTCTCATTTGAAGTAGATGATGACTTAAGACCGTTTTGGGTTGTTACCTTATACAAAAATAAGATTGGTTATGCGGGATCAGATGCGGTTGGTGTAGTGACCGTAGATGCCCAAACAGGTGCAGTTGCAAGGTACTCACTTGATAATATACCAGCATGGATTGATCGTGTTCAGCCGGAACAGATGATATATAATCAGATAAGAGACTGGGGTGAATACATAAACGGCTTTTGGAATAGCATATTGGCTAAGAGCGGAACTCTTAAGCCCACAAGTAATGAGTTGCACTTAATCTATGGTAATGACGACAATGTTTACTGGTATACCGGTATTACATCTTTAGGCAGAGATGAAAGTACTGTCGGCTTTATTTTAGTAAATTCCCGAACCAAGGAAGCTAAATGGTATAAGGTCGCCGGGGCTAACGAATCCGGGGCGAGGAAATCAGCCGAGGGACAAGTACAGGAAAAAGGATATCGGGCTGGCTATCCTATTCTATACAACATAAATGGTGTTCCAACATACATTGCACCACTTAAAGATAAGGAAGGTCTATTAAAGTCAATTGCCTTTGTATCTGTTGAAAACTATAATCTGGTTGGTGTTGGTTCTGATATTGAAAGTTCACTTCGAGCTTATCAGCATGTATTAGCTAATCATGGAAATATGTTTATTCCCGGGAATGAAGCGAAAAGGGTTCAAGTTCAAGGCAAAGTCAGTCGATTTTCGCATGTCGTCAAGGCTGGGGAATCCTATTTTTATCTTATGTTAGAAGGTGACTCAAGGATATTTGTGGGCACAATTAGCACTTCACCCAAACTTTCTTTGGCTAAACTCGGTGACAGTATAACAATAGTTATCAATGATACCAAGGAAACAACGATAAATATTGTTGAGTTTAAGGGTGAAAGCTATTAACAGGAGTGATAGGATTGAGTGAAACCCGAGTTAATAGTGAAATGAAAACTAATAGAAATAAAGCGGCAGTTACTCTTGGAATAGCTTCGGTAGGATTATTGGCTAGTTTCCCCTATCGCGGCTATTTCTGGGGCGGCCTTCTTATGAGTGGATGTCAGGCAGCAGTTGTTGGTGGTTTGGCTGATTGGTTTGCAGTTACAGCTCTATTTCGCAAACCGTTAGGAATACCATTTAGAACAGCTATAATACCAAGAAATAGAGAAAAAATATTTCAAGCTGTGACTGAGATGGTACAAGCAGAGCTATTATCTAAAGATAATATTATGAAGGCATTAGATAGCTATGATATTTCTGAGGTATTATTGCACTTTCTGGACGATCACAACGGAAGAAAATATCTAAGAGACATAATCTATAAGTTTGCCTACAAGTTTATCGAACAACTTGATGCAAATGAAATAGCCCATATATCAGGCAGCTATGTGCGTAAACAAGTTAAGAATGGAAAACTAGTGCCTTTAATATTAGAAGCGGTACAATGGCTAATTGATCATAATGTAGATGATAAAATACTAAGTTTTGCATTAGAACAAATTGAAAAAATAGCTAATCATAAACAAATGCAAAGTTTGTTAGCAGATTTATTTGTCGAGACGAGAAAATCTTATGAAAGAGGCCTAGAGAGAAGAAGGGTGTTTAATAAAATAATCGATTTGGAACCTAACCAGGTCGCGGCTGACACCCAGTCTTCGCTGCTGAATTTCCTAGAGGAACTGAAAGATCACAATCATCCATTTCGGAGCAAACTTAAAGAGCGTTTTCATAAAACTCTAACAGATCCCAATACTGCCGTGCTGCTTCAGCAGCAGATTGAAAACTTGTTGGATGGAAAGTTTAACTTAGAGCAACATATTGCCGATAATTTTGCTGATTGGCGCAACAAGGCAATCAGTGATGGTGAAGATGCCGCTTGGCTAAATAGACTCTCTAATCAAGCAAACCAGATTATCGATGAGTTTGCGGACAGTATGGGCAAACGGGAAAAGCTTAATACTTTTGCTAAGACCTTGCTCAGCGAATGGTTTGATAAAAATCATGCCGAAATTGGCATTTTAGTAAAAGAAAGTCTGGAGAAGATGTCTGATGAAAAGCTGGTAGAGTTTATCGAGGATAAAGTAGGCAATGATCTGCAGATGATTAGAATAAATGGATCAGTGGTTGGCGGATTTGTAGGGATGCTTATATATTTAATGACTTTCTGGTGGTAGAAAGTAAGGTGAGGCAGTTGAAGTTTAAAAAAACGGCTAATATTATGCTGGCAGTGGTATTTATGTTCTTTGCAATAGCAGCAATAATAAAGTATCACTATCCATACAGCACCGCGGCAGCAATATTTTACGTCACGGTAGAGGCAGCTTTGATAGGCGGAATTGCTGATTGGTTTGCGGTAAGCGCTTTATTTGGACGTCCGCTAGGAATTACCTGGCATACCGAGATCATACCACGCAATCGTGAGAGAATTGCCGAAGCTCTAACTACGGCTATTGAAGAAGATTTATTAAGTGTAGAAGCTATCCGAAAACGTCTTTCTAATATAGAATTTATTGAAGTATTTATCGATTGGGTAGATCAAAAGGGCGGTAAAGAAGTTTTGGCGGATATGCTTTATCGGCAAAAAGCTTTAGCTTGGGACGAGAAAAGTATTCAGTCTATTGGTAGCTATTTAGAAAACGTATTTAAAAAAAATGCGAAACAAATAGAACTAGCTCCGCAGTTAGGTGCAGTAGTAGTACAAGCATTGGAACAAGGAAAAGGCGAAGAATTACTTGATTTTTTGCTTGAAGAGTTAAAGGCATCCGTTGAAAAACCTAAGTTTCGCCGAGCTGTTTATCTATACATTGATGAACTGAAACATAAAAATGCTCGCTCCCTTTTTGAAAAAGCGTTAGTATGGATTGGTGAGCAGACAGATAGTATTAATATTGAGGAAGCTGCTAATGCACTATGTGATGAGTTAGTATTACTGCTTAATGATTTGACTAAGAAGGACCATCTCGTTAGGCAATGGATAAACGTTAGACTTATCGAAACAGCAAATAATCTTCAAAAAGATACCATATGGATCGAGGCAATTGAAGATTGGAAATCAGATTTAATTGATCAGATACGTATTGATGAAACAATAACACCAATAGTTTCGAAAGCTGCTAACAGTACTTATTCTCCTGTATCGGCATGGGTAGCCGGACAAGTAAAGCAGTATTGGGAAATATTCAAAAAAGATCAGCAGCTAAAAACTTGGTTTGAAGCTAAGCTGAAGTTCGTTGCATATCGACTCATCCAGAAAGAACACCATTTGATAGGAATGATTGTCAGATCTGTCTTGGGAGGTTTCTCCAATAGCGATATAAGTAGGTTTGTTCAGGATAAAACAGGTGACGATTTGCAGTGGATAAGAATAAACGGCTCAATTGTAGGTGGGATTGTAGGTTTATTAATATACATATTTTTGCATTACATCTATGAGCCAGTTTTGCAGTCAAAATTGTTGGATATTGTTTAGAGTAAAAGAAAAGAATTAAGATATTCCTATTACCGATTTCATTCTGTAATTATAAATCATTAAATGAAGATAATAATAAAGCATCGCAAACTTATTATTATTGGAGGTGATTTGATGCATTGGCTAATTCGTCCAGCTATTGGCTGGGGCGCATGGTTATTGCTTCATAGTGTGGCTATCCCCGCAGTATATGCACTTGGTAAAAGTTGTGGAAAAAAAGAATGTCCAAAGAAAAGACAGCACACCTCCCAAATGGAAGCCATCGAAACAGCCGAATAACGTAAAAGCAGCTGGTGTCAATAAGATACCAGCTGCTTTTGTTTTACTATAAGAATGCTAAACTTTACAACATACATAAGTGGTATGAGGCATGCGCTGTCGAGTTCACTGCAAGCAGTGTTTTCTTTATCTATCGTAGGATCATCTTAATTTCAATAATTATCCAGATAAGTTTAGATGTAAGAGTATTGTCAAACTAAAGTGGAAATAGTATAATCAAAGAAAGTGATAATCATTATCATAAAAACATTAACAACAAATTTACCATTCATTAACCTTTAAGATAGAAAATATAGATATAATTGCGATAGGGTCTCTTCATTTAAAGAAAGTGAGTTAAAACAATGCTATATATGATGAATCGGGAGACTAAATTTAAAAATGCTTGTGTTCAAAAAAATAAAAATGTTACTATGTTGTCTGCTGAAATAATTAGAAAAAGAGTTGTCATAACAGAAACTGAATTTAAGCTGCGGATGTTGGAAAGAAACATATGCCAGCATGAGGCGAGGGTTGCCGAGGTCGTTGAAGCATGTATTACTAAAAATATTCAACGAGTAGCATCTTTGTATACCGCCTGCAAAAGTCAAATTTGCTCTCATATAGATACTCTTTTGCAAGATAGCTCCAGTAAAAATATTCATGCTGTTCTTAATAGGTTGATAAGTGAACGTCAAGTAGCTGAATTAGAGCAGGAAATAAGGTTTGAAACAATCACTCAATTTAAGTATTTGTTTGGAATTAAGTCGAGAAGTTTAGCAGCGGTTCGCCCAGAGATCCATGATATAGCGAGTATTGCCAGCTTGGGTAAGGCAATAGACGATTATCGACTAACTATTTCAATAGGGCATACTATGCTCAAAGCTAGCAATAAAATTTGGGACAAGAGCGTAGATAAGCTAAACATGTCAAAGCCGGTTGAGTGCGTTTTTAAAAAGTTAGAACTAGGGAATATCTTTTTATCGTCGGTAAAGTGTATGCCTTATGCAGTTACATCCTCTTGTAAAAAACAGTTAGAAGCTAGGCTGGCGGGAATTGTAGAGAATATCTGTAAACGTCTGCTGAGCGAATATAATAACCAAATTGCAAAAAACTTTTATCAAATGTTTGATGATGTTTTTGCTAAGGAATATAATTTTGAAAAAGCTCAGCTTCTGGAACAAATGAAGCTGAAGCGTCACTCGGGCTGTGTGCCACTAACTTTATATGCAGGAAACAAGGCTGTATAACTAAAGGTTATACAGTCTTTTTTTCTGATGATGAAGTTGATGCTAGTTTAGGTTAAACATAGAATCTACTTTCATACTTCCAGTTTTGTATATACATGGTTAATTTTGGTTAAGATAATAGTACGTTTAAACAGAATATCAGATCGAAAGGATGGATACACTAGTGCCTAGAGAAGGTGAGAACAACTCAACGCGTGAAGAACGCCGTGATTTAATAGATAATAATAGGACAGTTAAAGAAAAGCGGCGCCGACTGCAAGCTCTTCAGGCTATGAATGGAGAAACAGTTGATTCGCTTGATCAAATTTTTGAGGCAAAGCTAAATGCGGTACGCATCTATGAACAGCGACTGGCTCGGGTTACCGATCCATATGCAAAGCAGGCTCTAGAAAAGATGATTCAAGACGAACGACGTCAACTTTTAAATTTAGCCGAGCTTATAGATCTAGTAGAAGAAAGTCCAGATATGGGAAGATTCACAAGGGCTACCAGGCAAATGACTCATCGTTTGAAGGCTGGCAATGGCAAGAATATTGCCTATGGACTAGGGGCTATAGCCTTAGCGGCGTTGCTTATTCCAGGTGTAAAAGATGCACTTAAGCCTCTAGCGTCAAAAGTTATTAACGGTGTGAATGACTTAACAGAGCAGGCACAAGGCTTGATAAGCGGCGTTCGTGAAGATGTGGAAGATTTGGTTGCTGAAGCCCAATTCGATAAGATAAAACAGTCCATCGACAATGCAGTTGTTGAAGACGACTTCTTTTCGGATCCTAATAAATAATCATAGGATGACTGCTTAAGGGGGATAATAGGTGTCGAAAGTTCTAGATATGGAAGAAAAAAAAGTAGATAGGGTATTGGAGTTAAACTCACTACTTCGACAGATAGCTTGTGATCTTAAAGCAGCTGTAGATTTAACGTTGGAGGTACGCCGCCAATCACCGCAATGTAAGGAAGAGACAATACATCTTTGGGAAAATTTCTTGGGCGGCTTATTTGGATATATTAAACAAAAAAGTAAAGAGAGCAAAGACAATCTTCTATCAGGCATATCCTTAACTCGGATGAGATTCTTTTAAGCAAGATAACGGTTGCCAACAAATAGCGAGGACCTGTGTCCTCGCTATTTTAGCTAAACAATTTATTTGAGTAAGCTATATTGAATTATGCGTATTTTGCTTTAGTATTTCTACTTATGCATTGCCTATAATTACTAAGGAGGCACTACTATTGCCAGCTCCAATAATTGCTACTAAAACACTACATATGATACCAGGCAGATTGCGTATTACTGTTGAAGGATCGAAAAGAGACCGCGTATTTTCCAGCTACTTGTTTTCGCAATTGAAAGTGATAGCGGGAATAAAAAGTGCTTCGGTCAATTACCTTACCGGACGAGCGCTTATTTATTATGAAATAGAAAAGTTGTCTTTAGCGGATATACAACAGCAAATAGACATAATTCGCCGGCAATTTTTGCGAGGATTAGAGGAAGCTAAGCTTCCAGCCGCTGCTGCCGCTTTATGCCCAGAATTGGGGACTACTAAACCAGCAAATGAGATCAGGAATAAAGAGAAGGAAGGAGAAGCCGTTCCAAGGTTTCAGCTTATTAATACTGTTGTAACAGGTGGCGTTTTAGCAGGAATAGTATTCAAACGTCTCGTTATGGGTCGATCATTGCTTTCCACATCACAGCGGTTATTTAACTTTACGGCTATAGTTACCATTGTTGCAGGTTATCCAGTACTGCGCAGTGGCATAGCAAATTTGGTTGAAAAAAGAAGGGTCAATAATGATTTATTAATATCTGTCGCATCTTTAATCTTATTGGCAATGCGGGAAAATATCGCTGGATTATCAGTTTTGTGGCTTGTACAGCTTAGCGGCTTATTTAATTACATTATGCATGCACGCTCCAGGCGTGCTGTTCGGGAGATATTAATAGGCAAGCAAAGCAAAGTTGTTTTGGCTAACAATGAAGGTTATCAGCAGGTGGATACTAGTGATTTGAGCATAGGCGATATAATCGTTGTTAGACAAGGCGAGCATGTAGTTGTTGACGGTGTTGTAGTAGATGGAAAAGCTGTTTTAAACAAGGCGGCAATATGCGGTGAATACATACCAGTCGAAAAAAATAAAGGTGATGAAGTAAGTGCGGGAATGGTTGTCGAGGAAGGCACCATTCTCGTCCAGGCAGTGAGGGTAGGTAAAGATACCTCGGTTGCCTCAATAATCGCATTAATCGAGCAAGCAAGTGATAAGAATGGTATTAGTAGATCGGGAGAAATATATTCCGGTAAACTTGTTCCTTGGACTATAGGCATTGCGGCGGCTATTTTCTTGTTAACTCGTGATTACCAGAGGAGTCTAGCCGTTCTATTGGCTGGCTGTCCAGCGGCAGTAGCATTATCTTCTCATACTGCACTTGGAATGTCGGTTGCGCAGGCAGCGAGTCAGGGAATATTTATTAAAGACTCACGTTCGATAGAGGCTGCTGAACAAATTGATACAGTACTATTTGATAAAACTGGCACGCTAACACAGGTTAAACCACAGCTTTCAGAAATAGTCGTATTAGGTCATGAGTATACAGAGGACGATATTCTCGCTTTGGCGGCAGCTCTTGAAAAATCATCTAGCCATCCGATAGCACGAATGTTATATCATGCTGCACGAAGTAAAGGGCTAATGATACCTGAAGCTGATACAAAGATTACTTTAGGTAACGGTATTATTGGCAATATCGGTGCGCAAGAGCTGAGTATAGGCAATGAAGAGCTTATGCGAAGTGAAGGGATTTCTACTGAAGCAGCAAAAGGACGAACTTTGCGGTTCAAGCATCTTGGCAATAGTGTAGTGTATGTTGCAATTAATCGGAAGCTGGCAGCGCTAGTAGGCATAGAGGATATTCTAAGACCAGAGAGTATCTCGGCAATAGAAGGGATTAGATCTGCTGGTATATCAGATATTGGACTTATAACAGGCGATACTACAGATAGTGCAGCAGCCGCAGCCGCTAAACTTGGACTCAGTCAGAACTGGGGCGGAATGCAGGCAGCTGACAAGGTGGAAATCATCACAAAAATCAGGCAGGATGGCAAAAAAGTCGCAATGGTGGGCGATGGATTAAATGATTCCCCTGCAATGTCGGCAGCGGATTTAAGTATAGCTGTAGGTTCTGCCGGAACGGACCTTGCGGTGAGAACCGCCGATGTAGTTATATGCGGCAATGATCTTAGCCAGATCCCGGCAGTGTTAGAGTTAAGCAAGAAAACGATGCAAGTGATGAGGCAGAATGTGACTTTTTCTGCTGGAGCTAGTGCCGTGGGGATTGGCCTGGCAGCAATGCAGATAATGTCACCGGTTACTGCAGCATTATTCCTAAATCTTAGTACGCTGGGGGTAGTGCTTAACTCTGCCCGATTATTAATGAAGAGACGACCACAGAATAATACATCTCCAGCTAAAAGCATTAATAATAATGTGCTTGACTTGCAGCGGTTTGCACAAACACCGACAAGTATAAATGCTGCTAGCCAGCCTAACAAACTGCTGCACCTTCCTTTAAATCAGAAAAGAGAAATAAATGATCATTGGCACGTTTTGCCGGAAGCTTCAATATGTGAAAAATTAGGCAGCTCTGCTAGATTTGGGTTAAATGAGCAAACAGCTATAAGAAGATGTGAAGAGAATGGGTTAAATGTCTTAGCCGAGGGCAAAAAGATATCCTTTTGGCAGTTATTTCGTGATCAGTTTAAAGACTTTATGGTCAAGGTTTTACTCGGGTCCACGGTACTTTCGTTTGTCCTTGGAGATGTGAAAGATGCCATACTGACAGGCTCGATACTTATTGCGAATGCTTTATTAGGAGCTTATCAGGAGAGTAAGGCGGAAAAATCGCTGGATTCTATAAAGAAGATGACCCCGCCGATGGCGCGAGTAATTAGAGGCGGACGAACTCAGTCGATTAAGGCAGAATATCTAGTACCAGGCGACTTGATTATCCTTGAAGCTGGTGATCGTATCCCTGCTGATGCCAGGCTTATCAAAGCTACCCAATTTGAAGTTGAGGAAGCATCATTAACAGGAGAAACAATACCAGCCAAGAAGAAGTGCAGTCAATTGTGTGACGAGGATGCTACATTAGGCGATAGAAGCAACATGGTTTTCATGGGCACAAATGTGACGAGGGGGCGGGCCCATGCAATTGTGGTTGCTACTGGTATGTCTACAGAAATGGGGAAAATCGCCGCGTTGTTGCAGAATAGAAAGAACGAGCCCACGCCATTGCAGATACGCCTAGAGGAGCTAGGAAAAATTATTGTTGTTGGCTGTTTAAGCGTAGCTGGTATAGTGTTCCTTACCGGAATATTACGAGGGCAAAGCCTGTTTAATATGGTGAGATCTTCAGCCACAATAGCGGTTACCGCAATACCTGAAGGCTTATCCGCAATCGTTATTGTAGCTCTGGCTTTAGGTGTGCGGAGAATGGTAAAACAAAATATTCTAGTTAGGAATATGGCGTCGATAGAAACGCTAGGCTGTGCTACTGTTATATGCTCAGATAAAACGGGGACACTCACTAAAAACGAGATGACTGTGCGGAAAATCTATACTGCCGCTAGTATGTGGGATATAGATGGTGAAGGATATTGCCCGAAAGGCAAGTTCTATCAGAAACAAATACAAACTGATCCTAGAGAAGATGCGGCTTTAATGCAGACACTATTAACTGGTGTACTCTGCAATAACTCTAAACTGGTTAGTGGCAAAGAGACTTTCCAAAATAATGTTGTAGCAATAGATAATGCCAGAGAAAAAGGTTGGTCGATTAATGGAGATCCAACAGAAGGGGCACTCTTAGTTGTCGGTGCGAAAGCAGGTATTTGGGAGCATAAACTAGAGCAATCTTATGTGCGGGTTAAAGAATTACCATTTGAAGCCGAGCGCAGAAAAATGTCAGTAGTTTGCAAAGGACATAATGATGAAAATGTTCTGTACTCTAAAGGCGCGCCAGACAGTATTATTTCGGCTTGTACTCATTACTTAGTAGATGGAGAAGTCAGACTAATGTGTGCCGAAGTTAAACAAACACTCCATGAAGCATGTGAGAATATGGCAAACGACGCACTAAGGGTATTAGCTACCGCTTATAAGGTTGTAGATGATTTCGAAGAGGATGACGATAGTCTTGAAACAGGGCTGATTTTTTCGGGATTAGTGGGGATGATTGACCCGCCAAGACCCGAAGTCTTGCCAGCTATCGCTAAATGCAAAAAAGCTGGTGTCAAAGTTGTTATGATAACTGGTGATCATCCCAGCACTGCAATGGCTATTTCAAGAGAACTCGGATTATTAGAAGCGGGCGGCAGAGTTTTAACAGGGCAAGAACTTGATAAGATGTCGGATGACCAACTTACAGATGTTATAGAAAGTATTAGTGTCTATGCTCGTACAGCACCGCAGCACAAAATGAGAATTATAAAATCCTTTAAGAGCAAAGGATATGTAGTAGCAATGACAGGCGATGGCGTTAATGATGCTCCGGCAATAAAGGCGGCCGACATTGGAATTGCTATGGGCATAACAGGCACAGATGTTACTAAGGACGCGGCCTGCATGACGCTAGCTGATGATAATTTTGCAACAATTGTTAGAGCTATGCAGGAAGGGCGGGCAATATATGCTAATATACGAAAGGCTATTCGCTATGCGTTGGCTACGAATATCGGAGAAGTTGTACTGATGTTCCTGGCAGCACTTATTGGACTTCCGTTGCCGTTGCTACCAATACAATTGCTCTGGATAAACTTAATCGGTGATGGCCTCCCGGTAATAGCACTGGTTAATGATCCGCCGGCTGAAGGCATAATGGAACAGCCGCCTAGAAGTGGAAACGATAGTGTGTTTTCAGGGAATTTAGGTCGTAAGATTTTAACAAGAGGTGCAATAATAGGTGCAGCCGGATTAGCGCTATATGCATGGAAACTTCGGTCAACTGGCAGCCTTATTTTAGCTAGAAGTTTAGTAGTGGCGCAAATTGCCGTCAGCCAGTTCGTACATATATTTGACTGCCGTAAAGAGGACCGTACCGGTAAAGTGAGCTTTTTCAGCAACTGGGCACTTTTGGGAGCAGTCGGATTATCAATGGCAATGGTCGCAGGCATAATCTATATACCTGCACTGCAAACAATCTTTGGTACAACAGGCTTAACAGCGCTTGATTGGATGCTTGTCTCAGCATTATCGATAGGTACAGCTTTTGTAGATTATGGAGCTGAAAATGTTTTAGCACGAATATCACCTAATAAAGACAGCGAAGTTACATGCTGTTTACCGGCGCCTATGGCAGCCGAATAATCAAAAAAGCTAACAGCGCACCAAGTGGGGCGCTGTTAGCTTTTTTATGGCATGAAATAAACAGAAGGATATCGCAGTCATAAAAATAGAATCAAACAGCCTAGTCTGTTTGATTCTTCATGTGTCAATATTAATGTTTAGGAAGCTCAACGAAGTCGCCTTCCAACCCATCGTTAGGGTCTTCGTTAGAGTCTTTATCATTGCTTAAAGTTTTGGCTTCGTCAATAAAATTTTTGACACCGAGCGATGCATTATTAAATAAATCCTTAGCTTTATTAGAAGCTGCCATCATCCCAGCAGCTGCAGCAATTGCCACTCTGCGAGGATGAACGCTTTTGGAAAATTCCTCACAAGAAGCGCAGCAGTCATCGCCTTGAGCCTCAGCCATCATGGATTGCATTGTATGACGTGATTTTGTAGAAATACGCTTTGCTTCCTCGGAAACAGACAGAACACCGCGTACTGCCAAAACTGCACCAGCCCGAAGACCTTTGCGTACAGTTGGGATAGCTAAAGCTATTGCAGCCCCGCCTATTATAAGTCCCAAGGGTGAAGTTCTTGTTAAGATACGTGAACCATAACCCAGAATATTCATTCCTTTGCCTCCTTAAAATGTGAACCAGAAATATCTATTTTTTTGGCTTCCTCGACGATTGAATATAAATTGCTCGCAGTTGCTACCGCTAGACAACGCAAGCCTTTGCGGACTATAGGCAGAGAAATAGCTAGAACTGCACCACCAACAATTAATCCAGCAGGTGAAGCGTTCTTTATAACATAAGCTCCCCAGCGGAAAACATTCATTATCTAGACCTCCTTGTAATAGAATAACTATTATAGGCAAGAGAATATAATTTGCTAAGTTATTTATATTAGTTCCCGAATTTACGATAATTTATGAACCGTAATAAAACACTTTTAACACAGATATAATTTTCTATAAAAATAGCCTGCACATTAAACTAGATAAATGGAGTGGTATTATGAATGTTGGATTAGTTGGGATAGGGCGCATGGGAGAAGTTTTGGCGAAAAAACTAGCTGGTCACGTGGACTTATGGCTGTTTGACCGGGACTCCGCTCGGACTAAAGCACTCGCAAATGAACTAGATGTATCTGTGGCAGCCAGCCTTTCAGATATTGCTAAGTTGGGAACAGTAATATTAGCTGTTCCAGACCGTGAGGTCATAAGTTGTATTAAAGAGTTTAATCAGATAAATCAGCCATTAACAGTAATAAATGTTGCCACAAATGTTGCCCAGAGAGTATTAAATGAAGCAGCCGCATCACATATTAAATGCATCGGGGTAAAACTAGTTGCTCATGCGGGTGAAATGGCATTGGGATTAGAACCGGTGATTATTGTTAATGAGCGCCCGCCGGAGTTAGTAGAAGCTGCTGCAGAAATTTTTAAGCCGGTTGGTAAGGTCGTTATTGGGCGGGCAGATATTGTAAGCAGTATAAACATTACCGCTGCTCAGGCAGCATTGACCGCAGCGGTACAAATAGAAGAAAACTTGCAGCTGCAAGGTATCACCGATGAAGTTATTATTAAGAGTGCTATAAGACAAGTAGCTGCAGGAATTCTTAAAGCCTATGCTAACAATGATTTAGGGCCATTTGCTCGTGATGTGGTCCAGGCGCTTAAAACTAAATTAAGAAACTAGTGTAAGCATAATGGTATCTCCCGCAACTGTACCTATCAAGAATGTCGATTCTGTGTATTTTAAAAGGATCAAACATGCATTATAATACAGAATATATTTAAAAGCTTCTCGATAACAAATACTAAATGTAACTAGAAGAATACTAAGAACTACCGTTTTTGAGAGCGTACTTTTTGGGGGGTAACTTAAAATGCAACAAGGTACTTTTCGTGTAAAAGCCGGTTTAGCAGAAATGCTTAAAGGCGGCGTAATCATGGATGTAACAACTCCGGAGCAGGCTAAAATAGCTGAGCAGGCAGGGGCTTGTGCTGTTATGGCGCTAGAGCGTGTACCTGCTGATATACGTGCTGCCGGTGGTGTTGCCAGAATGGCCGATCCTACGATTGTTGAAAAGATTATGAGTGCTGTAACTATTCCGGTTATGGCCAAGGCGCGAATAGGCCACTTCGTTGAAGCCCAAATATTGGAATCTTTGGGTGCTGATTATATCGATGAGAGTGAAGTGCTTACTCCTGCGGATGATAAATTCCACATTAATAAAAACCAGTTTAAAGTACCATTTGTCTGCGGTGCTAAAAATCTAGGCGAAGCATTGCGCCGCATTGGCGAAGGTGCTGCTATGATCCGCACCAAGGGTGAGCCAGGTACAGGTAATGTTATTGAAGCTGTAAAGCATATACGAATGGTGATGAGTGAAATTCGCACACTGCAAAACCTACCAGAAGAAGAAGTAGCGGCTTTTGCTAAAAACATTGCTGCTCCGCTTGAATTAGTTATCGAAACTAAAAAATTAGGCCGTTTACCTGTAGTTAATTTTGCAGCTGGTGGTATTGCTACTCCCGCTGATGCTGCTTTGATGATGCAGCTCGGCTGTGATGGTATTTTTGTCGGCTCAGGTATTTTTAAATCCGGTGACCCTGTTAAACGTGCTAAAGCGATTGTTGCTGCAACTACTTACTATAATGATCCTAAAGTGCTTGCTGAAGTATCTAAAGATCTTGGTGAGCCTATGGTTGGCATCGAGATTGACACCATTCCGCAGCATGAGCGTATGCAAGAACGCGGCTGGTAAGTTACGCTGGCTGGATCAGACTAGAAAAGAGGGAAATCGGTAATGAAGATTGGGGTATTAGCGCTGCAAGGCGCATTCCGTGAACATTGCTGGATGCTCCATGAGTGCGGCGTAGAAGCAGTTGAGATTCGTAAGGCAGATGAGCTTGATGAAGTAGCTGGTCTTATTATTCCAGGCGGTGAGAGCACAACTATCGGCAAACTGCTGAACGACTGGGCTATAATGGATAAAATAAAAGAGCGAGCCGCGCAAGGTATGGCTATCTATGGAACTTGTGCCGGAATGATACTGCTTTCAAAAAATATTGTAGATAGTGATCAGCCGCGGCTAGGGCTTATGGATACATCGGTACGCCGTAATGCTTTTGGTCGTCAGTGTGAAAGCTTTGAGGCCGACTTATATGTAAAGGAATTTGGAGTCGAACCTGTCAGAGCAGTTTTCATTAGAGCTCCTTATATCGAAGAAGCAGGGCCTGAAGTTAAAGTTATGGCTGAGGTTAAAGGAAAAGTCGTTATCGCCCGTCAGGGGAGATTTTTGGCTACAGCTTTTCATCCCGAGCTTACTAGGGATAATCGCATCCATAAGTATTTTATAAAAATGATACAAGAGTAATCTAAAGGCCGTCGACGCTAATGTGTCGACGGCCTTTTTTGCTAATCACAATAAAAAAGACCTATTGACGATATTAATCGTAAATAGGTCTTTTTTTGCGCATAAATTACTTTTTAAATTCAGATGGCTCTACTTGTATCACATAGTAGCGGCATTCTTTTAATTCTGCACTTTGCATTTCATGCTCGGTATCAGCAGCGAAGGCAAGACAATCACCGGGATTAAGCTCGTATGAATCATCTTTTCCTAAAGTAACTTTAAGACTAGCCTGTTCAACAATTATATATTTTTCAGAGCCGCTTTTATGGGGAGGCAAAATTCCTGTAGTTGCGCCAGGTGGCGATATAAGATATTGGATGCCAAGACCTAAATCAGATGTATGTACAATCAACTCTCTTTGAATTAGCGAAATTGGATCTTCTTGTACGACCCTGTCACCAATTCGCCTAAGCTGTACACGCTCGGAATTAGTTTCATCAAGCAAGGCTGAGACTGAGGTATTTAAGCCGCACGCGATCTTATTTGCGACTGCAATTGTTGGGCTAACCTCGTCTCGTTCTATTTTAGAAAGCATAGATCGGCTAATACCAGATTTTTCAGCGAGTTCCTCTTGAGAAATTTTCTGTTGTATTCGCAAGTTTGCAATATTTTTCCCAAAATTTAAATTTCTATGACTCAAAGCGGCACCTCTCTAGCCTAGAGTAGTCTAGGTTAATATATATAGTATAAATTTACCAAAAATATAAAATACAAGGAGGAATCTGCGATTTCTTGAGTAATATATTACACAAAGAGAGTAATATATTACTCAAGAGGAGTTTTCTACATACACTCATTATACATTATTTTTGCGGTAAAGCAGTCCTCTTTGAGGTTTAAATTATTAAAAGAAGATGTTTTAGAAAGAAAACGTCTTTTAAGGGCCGGCATATTTAAATTAGGTAAAGGAGGTGAACAACAGCTCTGAAGTGGGGAAACTAAGCGATTAATATGTTTAATTTAATTATGTAAGGGAAGGTGTTTATGGTATGACCTGGATTCAAGATTATAATCCGTTAGGTAGTATTGGGCTATCGGCGCTGATAGCTGCTATTCCGCTATTCATTCTCTTGTATATGCTGGGTATTAAGCGTTCTAGAGGTCACAATGCGGCCTTTGTAGGGGTTCTTTCTGCACTGTTAATAGCTGTTCTTGTATTTAAAATGCCGGTGAGTTTAGCAATCAGCGCAACTTTAAATGGAGCTCTAGTTGGTATATTTCCGATTGTATGGATCATTGTTACTGCTATATGGGTTTATAATATGACTGTTGAGGCTGGAGAATTTGAAATTATTAAAAATTCATTAGCTTCAATTACTGATGATCGCCGGCTTCAGGCAATTTTCATTGCTTTTGCTTTCGGCTCATTTATCGAAGGTACTGCTGGTTTTGGCACGCCGGTAGCTATTACTGCTGCAATGCTGGTAGGACTTGGCTTCAATCCTGTTTATGCAGCAGGTATCTGTCTTGTAGCAAATACCGCCCCAGTTGCCTTTGGAGCAATTGGTATTCCGGTAGTAGTTTTGGGGCAAGTAAGCGGAATTGACGCTTTTACACTTAGCAAAATAATTGGCAGACAGCTGCCGTTTTTATCGGTTATCGTACCTTTGTGGGTGGTTGTAATGATGTGTGGCTGGAAGCGGGCAATGGAAGTACTGCCGGCAGTTATTGTTGCCGGTGTTTGCTTTGCAGGAACACAGTTTTACACATCAAACTACATAAGTGTTTACTTGCCGGATATAACTTCGGCGTTCGTGACTATAATTGGTTTATTAGTATTTCTGCGTGTTTGGAAACCTTCAAATACTTGGCATTTCCCAGATGAAAAAGTCGATTCAAATGGTCCGGTAGAGCTTAAGTATTCAGGAGCAGAGGTACTTAGGGCCTGGGCACCATATATTATCTTAGCAATCCTTGTATTCTTATGGGCTGATGATAAATTTATTGGATTTAAAGCAGTTTTGGTTAAATGGGAAAAGATTATTGGCTTAACATCCTTCCAATGGCCAGGACTACATAATTTAGTTATAAAATCAGCGCCTGTTGTGGCTAAAAATGCTCCGTATGCTGCAACTTATGGCATTAATTTCTTGTCTGCAGCTGGTACAGCTATCTTCTTCACAGGCATTATTTCCTTGTTTGTCATTCCAAACTATGGATTCAGTCGCGCAACCACATGCTTTGGTAAGACTATAAAGCAGCTTATATATCCAATATTCACTATAGCTATGATTCTTGGCCTGGCCTACATAATGAATTACTCAGGCATGAGCTCAACATTAGGTATGGCCTTTACTGCTACAGGTGGAGCTTATCCTTTCTTTGCACCATTTTTAGGTTGGCTGGGTGTATTTTTAACTGGTTCTGATACATCAGCCAATGCATTGTTTGGATCGATGCAAAAGACTGCCGCGCAGCAGCTTGGTATTGATCCAAATCTAATAGTAGCGTCTAACTCATCTGGTGGGGTTTGCGGCAAAATGATTTCTCCGCAAAGTATTTCGGTAGCAACTGCCGCTACTGGTTTAGTTGGTGAGGAATCCACGATCTTCCGTTTTGCACTGCCTCACAGTATAGCTATGATCATTCTCATAGGTGGGTTAACATATTTGCAAGCCTATGCACTCCATTGGATGATGCCGTAATATCTAAGGCGGCAATTAATTGACATCAAATTAATTGATGTATACACTCCTAGTAACCCAAGTCAACACCAGAACAGCAATTGTTCTGGTGTCTTTTTTTATATATTTCATTTTGAAATGATTCAGGACTAACAAGAGTCGTTGGAGGTTTTGCTTCCACGGCTCTTTTCCATGACCAAATTTTGCAGAAGTTATAGGCTAAGGCTATCTTGAGTGGTTTAGCAGGGTGCATGCTTTTTTTTACTTGCAGGCAATAGGACAAATATTGTATATTGTAGTCATAACAGGAATATTTATCAACTTATGGATCAATAAACCAACAAATCTTTGGTTCTTAAGCTTTTTATAAGCCTGCGGCTGGGATTATGAGAAAACGTATTATTTAAAATTTATTTTAAACTAATAAAAAAGTAGGTGAATGGCTCTGCGTCAAATATTGATGATTGTGGCTTTCTGCGTTTTATTTTTAAAAGTTGGGTGCGTTGAGGCAGCAAGCCTGGAAATGCACGACCTGATAAAACAGCGGGATATGGTAGTCGTAGTTGAGAAATCTATAAATAAAATGACAGTTTTTTATCAAGGGACAGAATTGAAAAGGTTCACCGTTGTATCTGGGGTTAATTCGCAAGGGGATAAACAACGCCAAGGTGATAACCGAACTCCAGAGGGACGATTTTTCATTACTGATAAGGAGCGATTAAATGATCATCCTTACTTAGGGCGAAAATGGCTGGGTTTAAGTTATCCTGATCCGGTACATGCTCAACGGGGAATAGAGAATAATCTTATAAATATAAATCAGTATCGAGAAATCGTTCGAGCTAATGAGCAAAAAATCCAACCACCACAAAATACAGCCTTAGGCGGCTGGATTGGGATTCATGGTGGACGTGAAGATTTAACAAAAGAGAGGATTAACTGGACTGAGGGCTGCCTCGCATTGCAAGACTCTGACTTAGAGGAACTGTATCGTTTGGTCGACTATGGTACGCCGGTAGTTATTGTAGCCTAACAAATTCAACAGTTGTTGGACAAGGCTTTAACTGCTTAATCAGTTCGTTGATTTGCCCAGTGCATAAGAAATAGCTTCTGCCGATTCATGGCAGAAGCTAATTTTAGATTTTTTTATTCGTAATAAGTGATGGTTCGCCGGACTAATCCCAGTGGACGGACTGGCAGCTGTGGGTTTTCATCTTTACAGGTCGTAATACTTTGTTCAATCCAGTTCCCGGCATGATCATATTTGTATTGATATTCTTCACTGCATTCGCTAGAACCATCAGCAAGATATTTTAGATAAGTTTCGGGTAAACCATGATCATTATAGCGTGTCTCAGCATACTTAGTACCATTGCCGCGATAATGAATTTGCTTAATTTTGTTACCCTCAGGGCTGTATTCACATAGAAACTCACGGGTTTTGACACCTGCTGAAGTATAATTTGATTCGGCAATTTTTCTACCGGTATCATCGTACTGAATAATTTTTAGCGGCGGCTGTCCGGATGTGCCATCAAAAACACATTCTTGTTGGATATTACCTGATTTATCGTATTCATAGGTTTCTCTGGATATCAGGATATTGTCACTTCCGTAATGATGGGTTGCCGTCAGTTTGCCGTTTTTGCTATAGGAAAAGTTGTCGCGCCCTAGTAAATTTTTACTGGAATCGAGGCGTAGCTGTTCGGTCAAGAACCCTTTGTCATTATAATGATGGGATTTTGTTATAAAAATGGAACCATCAGGATTTAGAAAATCAATTTTGCTTAGGTTGCCAGCAGCATCATAGTGATAGATAGTATCTGTCTGAAATATGTCATTTGTGCGATATGTTCCAGTGGCTTTCAGACGAGAGGCTGAATCATAAAGATTGACTTTTTCACGATATACTTCATGATTTTTGTACCAGATTATTCGGGTTATGCTGCCAGCTGGATTATATTCCGTTTTGCTGACTGCCTCAGTGGAAGTAACTTGACCATCTGGAGAGAATAGCAGTCGTTCTTCAAATACTGATTGAACGGGTCCTAATAACCTTTCGGCATTGGTCTGATCAGCAGGTGCTGCCAGAACGGCGGTAATCGGGAGGAACAAGAGCAGGAATAAGATATTTACCCCGAAAAGCCAGGTTCTACTTAACATTTCGTCACCTCTCTTGAGGAAGTTATTAGCATTATTATTCTAGTCATTTTTGTTGTTATCCTTCAATTTGAAAGGAGCATTTAATGCGTATTCTAATGTTTTTAATGCTGTTCTTCTGGTCATTTCAGTCCGCTTGGGCCAAACCAGAAATTCATGTGAATGTACCTGAACTCATCTTGCGTTTGTATGACGGCAGCCGGATTGTAAAAGAATATCCAGTTGCATTAGGAACTCCTTATGAGCAAACTCCTTTAGGAAAATATAAAATATTCTATAAAGAGAAGGATCCAACATGGATTCCTGGATCAGGCTTTAGTGACAAAACCCCTGTGCCACCAGGAAAAGATAATCCGCTTGGCAGTCGCTGGATGGAGTTTAAACCAGCCTATGGAGTTCATGGGACGAATAAAGATTGGGATATTGAATATCCAGTTTCGGGCGGTTGTATTCGGATGCACAATGCTGATGTTGAGGAACTATATGAATTGGTTGATATCGGGACTCCTGTCGTGATTACCTATCAGGTGCTGCTGTTAAAAGAACATGATAACGCGATCTATCTCACTGTTCTACCAGATATTTATCATCATAAGCAAGGCTCTACGACAAATGTAATGGAACTATTCAAACCTTATGCTGTACGTTATAAATTATTGTCAGACTGGCAATTTCCTACTGACTCCATGAATCGAAATGAAGTGAAAATTGCAGTAGCTATCGCCGGAAATCAGTCCGATAAATCGGGAAAATAAACAGGCATGATTTTCATGATAAATTACGTCAACACCAGAACAGCGAAATTCTGGTGTCTTTTTTTGCTTTTTTCCTAAGTTATATTTTAGGTATTTACAGATATACCAGTATTATTCCATAGCACGAGGCTTAGAGATACAAAAATGAGTTCTGTTGACAGCTTCGAAAGCAGGAATTATAATTAATTTATAATAACTTTAATTTGTAAATATTCTGACTTATAACAAATGTAGGACAAACAGCACCGCACATGGACTCTTTTGCATGTCTGAGCCGCTATAATATTCTATTAAGTAGGTGATGAAAAAAAGTTCTTTTCTACATAGTTATCTGCAACGCATTAAACATCGGAATAAAGTTAAGCAGTTAATAGTAGGATGGCAAAGCGGAGCATTAAATTTATTTGGTGAGAGGAGTGTTTTTCATGGGTAAAGAGAGCAAGTGTCCGGTAACGGGCAGATCTAACAAGCAAGTAACCAGCGGTGGTAGAACAAATCGAGATTGGTGGCCGAATCAGTTAAATCTCAAGATGCTACATCAGCATTCGGCCCTATCCAACCCGATGGGTGAGACTTTCAACTATGCTGAAGAGTTTAAGAGTCTTGACCTTGATGCCCTGAAGAAAGACTTATATGCGTTGATGACTGACTCTCAGGATTGGTGGCCTGCCGATTATGGGCACTATGGGCCTCTTTTCATAAGAATGGCATGGCACAGCGCAGGTACATACCGCCTAAGTGATGGTCGCGGAGGTGCAGGAACCGGTACCCAACGTTTTGCACCGCTCAATAGTTGGCCGGACAATGTTAATCTTGATAAGGCACGCCGGCTACTTTGGCCAATCAAGCAGAAATATGGGAGGAAGATTTCCTGGGCTGACTTGATGATTCTCGCTGGAAATTGCGCCCTAGAGTCGATGGGTCTCAAGACATTCGGTTTTGGTGGCGGGCGCGAGGACGTCTGGGAGCCAGAAGAAGATATTTATTGGGGTTCAGAAGGAGAGTGGCTTGGTGATCAGCGTTACTCCGGCGATCGAGATCTTGAAAATCCACTTGCGGCTGTACAGATGGGGCTCATCTATGTAAACCCGGAAGGACCGAACGGTAACCCGGATCCGGTTGCTTCTGGCCATGACGTTCGAGACACTTTCGCTCGTATGGCTATGAACGACGAAGAGACCGTCGCACTCGTCGCAGGAGGACATACATTCGGCAAATGTCACGGCGCTGGTTCTGCGACTCATGTAGGTCCTGAGCCTGAGGCTGCAGGCATAGAGGAACAGGGATTAGGCTGGAAGAGCAGCTTCGGCAGTGGCAAAGGCGGTGATACTATCGGCAGTGGCATTGAAGGAGCCTGGAAGCCAAACCCTACCAAGTGGGATATGGGCTATCTAAATGTACTGTTCAAATACGAGTGGGAGTTGGTTAAGAGTCCGGCCGGGGCACATCAGTGGTTGGCCAAAGACGTGGCCGAAGAGGACATGGTTGTTGATGCACATGACCCATCTAAGAAGCACCGTCCGATGATGACTACAGCAGACCTTTCTCTCCGCTACGATCCGGTCTATGAACCGATTGCGCGGCGTTACCTGCAAAACCCCGAGGAATTCCAGGATGCATTTGCTCGCGCATGGTTCAAACTGACCCATCGCGATATGGGGCCTCGCTCGCGGTATCTTGGTCCAGAAGTTCCTGCGGAAGAGCTTATTTGGCAAGATCCTGTTCCTGCAGTCACGTATGAATTGATTGGCGAGCAAGATATCGCCGACCTCAAAGGCAAGATACTCGCTTCGGGATTATCTGTTTCCCAACTAGTTTCGACGGCTTGGGCATCGGCGTCTACGTTCCGCGGTTCAGATAAGCGTGGTGGGGCAAACGGGGCACGTATCCGTCTTACTCCGCAAAAGGACTGGGAAGCTAACCAACCAGAGCAACTCAAAACAGTGCTTACTAGATTGGAGCAAATCCAGAGTGAGTTCAATTGCGCTCAGTCTGCGAAACAGGTTTCTCTTGCCGACCTAATTGTCTTGGGCGGATGCGCAGGTGTTGAACAAGCTGCGAAGGATGCTGGCTATAGCGTAACTGTTCCATTTACTCCGGGGCGTACAGATGCGTCACAGGAGCAAACTGAGGTAATGTCTTTCTCCATGCTTGAACCAGTTGCAGACGGATTCCGGAACTATGCTAAAGCAAAATATGCAGCATCGGCGGGAGAGATACTAATTGACCGGGCACAACTGCTGACGCTGACTGCTCCAGAAATGACTGTTCTTCTAGGTGGTATGCGCGTTTTAAATGCAAACTTCGAACAGTCCCAACATGGCGTCTTTACTAAGCGGCCAGGAGTACTTACAAATGATTTCTTTGTGAATCTGCTTGACATGAGCACGATGTGGAAGCCGATATCAGACACTGCTGACGTGTTCGAGGGGCGTGATCGCACAACAGGCGAACTCAAGTGGACCGGCAGCCGTGTCGACCTCATATTTGGTTCTAACTCGCAGCTTCGGGCACTTGCGGAAGTCTATGGATGTCAGGACTCTCAAGAGAAGTTTGTGCATGACTTTGTAGCGGCGTGGAACAAGGTTATGAACCTTGATCGTTTCGATCTATAAGAACATATTTAAGCGGCGTTTCAGAGACATTCTGAAACGCCGCTTTTTAGTAAGCTGAAGGCCAACACATAGTTTAAATAGGAGAGATATATGAGATTAAACTCTAATAACAGTAGAATGTGATAGTAACTTGTTTTGTCGTATTATGATGCTTAATAAAAGATAATGTTCTATCTATACATGGAGAAAACAGGAGGGATTACGCGAAATTGAAACGAAAATGGAAGAATGATTTCAATTTTGTTTAAAAACGGAGAACTTAATGCTGCTTTCACGACATTCAACTTTAATAACCTATACTCCTTTGGTGATCATTCTTCTTCTATTATATTACGTTAGTGAGTACAACTACTTATTGTTTCATACGCTTGCAGAGGGCTTTGCAATAGTCATTAGCTGTATAATCTCGATATTCGTATTCCTCAACTATAATAACCTGCCAAGCAATTTCATTCCGATACTAGGAATTACGTATGGGTTTTCGAACGTTTTTGTTATCTTGCATACTTTGGCTTATAAAGGGTTGGGGATATTAAATAGTGATGCCAACTTACCAACGCAGATGTGGATAATTGCGAGATACTTAGATTCTAGTGGTATGCTGATAGCCGGCTTATCCTTAGAAAGAAAAATTCCATTATCGAATTTAGCGAAAGCGTATTTTTCCTTGGTACTTTTTTTATTGCTAGCAATATTTTTGCAGATATTCCCGGATTGTTTTGTCGAAGGTCAAGGCCTTACTCCATTTAAGATATACAGCGAGTATGTAATATGCCTTATCCTAGCTATAAGTATGTTTATTTTACAGCGGCATAAAAGTCAGTTTCGTCTAGACATATATAGGTATTTACAGCTATTTTTCATCACATCTATTTTTACGGAGCTGTCCATGACTGCTTATGTTCAGGTATATGGAATAATGAATATAGTGGGACACTTATGGCAAATCATGTCATACTATTTTCTCTATCGAGCAGTTGTAGAAACAAGTCTTCGAGAACCATTTAACAAGTTAGCGGAATTAAACGAAAAACTAAAAATAGAAATCACCAGGAGGGAGCAACTTCAAGCTAAGTTTGCTAGTGTCTTTTCGGAAAGCTCAGCAGCAATTGCTTTTGTTAGATACGATGACTTTGTTATACTGGACGTAAATCGTGAATGGGAACGCTTAACTGGTTACAAACGAGAGGAAATAGTTAATGGAATAACGCTTTCTGACCTAAATATTTTCGATATACCCTTTACTGAGTCTGAGATTTTTAGTCAGCTAAAGAAAAACGGTATTCTGCGCGAAGATTACAAATTTAAGAATGTAAACAATGAAGCCCGAATAGGGGAAGTGTCAATGTTTGTTACTAAAACTAATGGTGACCATTATATTATCTTGAAACTTATTGACGTAACTAATCAACGAAAAATGGAAGAAGAAATGGCTCGGTTTAGTAATTTAAATATTATAGGAGAGATCGCTGCCGGTATTGGGCATGAAGTACGCAACCCTATGACTACCGTGCGTGGTTATTTACAAATGCTTCAAAGGAAGCAGGATTTTTCTGATTATAATGAACAGTTCGGTATAATGATAGAAGAACTCGATAGAGCGAACAGCATTATTTCTGAATTTCTCTCACTTGCTAAAAATAAGTCTGTAGAAATGAAATATGGGAACTTAAATAACGTTATTCATTCACTCTTTCCGTTGCTGCAAGCAGACGCATTCTGTTTGGGTCATGATTTGCAAGTACATCTAAAAGAAATCCCCAAGATCAAGTTTGACGAGAAGGAAATACGCCAACTTATACTAAACTTGGTACGAAATGGTCTAGAATCCATGAATAATAGTGGAAAAATAACCATTGAAACATATTGCAATGCTAGTCAAGTATTATTAGTAATCCAGGATAATGGGGAAGGCATTCCGGATGAAGTGATGAAAAGACTTGGTACTCCCTTTGTTACTACCAAGGATAATGGAACAGGACTAGGAATTCCGATATGCTATCGAATCGCGGAAAGGCATAGTGCAGAACTTAAAATAGTAACAAGTCCGCAGGGAACTACCGTCACAGTAATATTTAATACACTATTTTGAGAAAAGTAAATTACTAGACGGACTTATATGTCCTGTGTAGAATGAACTACATGGGATTTTGTTTTTTTGATATTTAGATACATGAGTGTTTTATATTTTAAAAATTGAAAAAATGCGTAATGGAAAAATAAAATACATTTAGATTAAAGATTGGCACTTGCGTTTAAATAGATGGTATTAGTCACACTAATAGGGAAAGCCGTTTCATAGATTGGCACACGTCGTAAGGAGCGCGTGCATTGCAGCCTGCTGGATGCTTTCTTATAAGATATTCGAACATTTTGCAGAAAAGAGATTAGTTATATATGCCCCAATTAGGGTATATTAAAATCTAAAGTTAAATTAATGGAGGATTTATCTATGAACAAGTTCATTTTCAATGATTATTTCCACGAGCCTCAGAAAAAAATCGCCAAGCGGATGCTTTTCAAAAGCGATAATGTAATTGCCTTTATTCTGAACATTGCAAAAGGGGCAACACTGCCAGGACATACACACCTAGAATCAACCCTTCTCCTGCAGGTCCTAGAGGGTAATGCCAAGGTTGTCACAGATGGCAATGAAACCTCGTTGCAGGTGGGCGAGTTAATGCAGGTTGATGGGCAGGAAAGCATGCAGGTTATAAATATCGGCGAAGATGTCTTGCGCCTTTTTGTCACGATTTCACCAATGGGCTCGGAGGCCTTTGCAAAAGATGCGGATGTTTAACGGGGACAGAGGGACAGTTATGCCCGTCCCTCTCTAATCTGGTTTTATGTGATAGATTGCCGCAAAGAGTATTAATGGTTGATCTAAATTAATACTGAAATTCTGAAGCGTCCGTTTATGCGGGCGTTTTTGGCGGGACGATTGGGGACGTTCCTTTTTTGTCACTGTTTTGATATGTTATTCTCAGAGGTGATAAATGAATGGGAAGGCAAGCGCGACAATTAAGCAGCAGCGGTTTTTATCATATAGTGCTTCGAGGTATTAATCATCAACACATTTTTGAAGATGAAAGTGATTATAACTATTTTCTGAAGGTCGTATATGATCTAAAAGTTGACCTTGCTTTTGAGGTGCATACCTACTGCTTAATGAGTAATCATGTTCATCTTTTACTTCGGGAAAAACAATTAGGAGAAATATCTCTGATTATGAAGCGATTACTGACTAAATACGCTATGTACTTTAACCGCAAATATCAGAGAAGCGGAGCATTGATAGCGAGTAGATATAAGAGTGTGCCAGTCGAAGTAGACGAATACTTTATTCCATTGCAACGCTATATTCACCAGAATCCGCTGAAAGCGGGGCTAGTGAATAAACTGGAAGAGTATCCGTATAGTAGTTATAAAGAATATCTAATTGGTGGAAAATTAGCTGATACTGAGTTTGCTTTAGAACTGATCGGACGTAATGAATGGATACGTTTGCAACAGATAGAAACAGACGCAATTTTTGAGATTTCAGGGAAGCTCAGCATGAATGATGGGGAAATACGTCGCAGGATCATGCAATATACGAATGGGCGCGAACCGCACGAGATTGGTTCTTGGACGAAAGTTGATCGTGACTCCATGCTGAGAAAACTAAAGGGAATAGGCTTATCAATTCGACAGATTGAAAGAGTGACCGGCATTTCGCGAGGAGTTGTAGCAAAGAGTTGACAAAAAAGGAACGTCCCCGCTATCCCTTAAACAGGGGTATCTAAAACGAGAGTCTGGAAAGCATAAAATGGTACACCTGTCCCCGTGTTTTACGTGTTTAATTCTAAGAACAATTATTTCGATAATGATTTATTTTAGCTTAATGAGGGAGATGGAGAAAAATGAATATTCGTAAGGCAACTATTGCGGATATCGATATTCTTATTAAACTTCGGCTTGATTATCTGATAGCTGATAGCGGTAATTTATCAGCAGCGGAAGAACACGCAATTCGTTCACAGTTGACATCATATTTTACCAAACATATAAATCATGATTTCATAGCTATAGTGGCTGAAGTAGATAACAATGTATTGGCAACAGCATTTCTAGCTATAGCGGAAAAGCCGGCGAATTTAACATCTATTACAGGTAAGACAGGGACTTTACTAAATGTGCTAACATATCCTGAGTATCGCAGAATGGGGATTGCCAGTAAGGTAATGTCTAAAATAATTGATGAAGCAAAACAATTAGGAGTGTGCTCCCTTGACCTTTCAGCTACCGAGGATGGAAAACCCTTGTATGAAAAGCTAGGCTTTACTCAATCTTCAAGATATACTGCAATGAAATTACGGCTTATTTAACGGTAGAAACAGACGCCATTTTTGAGATTTCAGGGAAGCTCAGCATGAATAATGGGGAAATACGTCGCAGGATTATGCAATATACAAATGGACGCGAACCGCACGAGATTGGTTCTTGGACAAAAGTTGATCGTGATTCCATGCTGAGAAAACTAAAGGGAATAGGCTTATCAATTCGACAGATTGAAAGAGTGACTGGCATTTCGCGAGGAGTTGTAGCAAAGAGTTGACAAAAAAGGAACGTCCCCGCTGTCTCTATGATATGTCGTCTCGTTAAACTACTCATTTCACAGTCGTAGAAGGGATTCCATATTAGCATGTTGAAAGTTGCATTGTAATAATATGGTAATGGATTTGAGGTGTGTAGTATGGAAAATCGATTTCAAAAGTTTAGTCTAAAAGGGTTTGTGAGCTGGAGTGTTTTTTTGTGGTTAGTTTTTGAAGTTCTTATAGGTGGTTTTATAGTCGAAAATAATACTCTGGGGAAAGTGCTGTCTTCGTATCTATTTAGTGGTTTCATTCTCTTTTTACTTGTGAGGAAAATCAGCGAAATTGGCATTGAGTGGAAAGCATTCATAGGTGACTTCCCGAAAGATATGGGATGGATAAGGCAAGCTCTACTTATTTTTATCGTCTTATATGCTTTTCAATTCTGCTTAGATAAATTCGTATTGTATATCTTATCAATAGGGGCAACCGAAACGACAAATAATATACTGTTAAAATTTAATAATAAAGAAGCAAATTGGGTAACTGAAAAGATATTAGATAGTTTTCGCATCGTGATTATTATCCCGATAATCCAAGAGATATTCAGATGTCTATTAATTAGAAAATTTACAGAAGAAAAGGGAACAAGCAAAGCAATAATTTTATCCTCAATTGTAATAAGCTTGTTTTTTTTCGAGTTTCCATCTGAGTACGTTTTTGGAATTATCATGGCTATTTTATATTTGAAAACCCGGACTGTGTTAGTGCCTATAATGTTTAATATAATCAAATCAACATTGAACGTTGTTCCAGTGCTCGCACTTGTCAACAAGGATGGATTTATCCTTAACTTATCTTCAATAACTAATGGAATTTGGATAGACATATCTGTCGTGGTTTTGACTGCGTTAATATTACTTTATTACATTTACAGGAATTGGCCGCGTGAAAATCTTGAACTAAGCCAAAAGGAAATTAATCAGAGTGTTTAATAACTCTAGGGACTTAAAGTATCAGCGTCGAGCTGGTACTTTTTTGTTTATAATAGCCATAAATCCTATTATAGAAATAAAATTTTGCGAAGATAGACTCATGGAGAAAAATTCAAATCGCTAAATAGGTTCTAAAAAAGGAACGTCTCTGACGTCCCCCTGACGATGCATTATACGAATGGGCGCGAGCCGCACGAGATTGGTTCTGGACAAAAGTTGAGCATGATTCCATGCTAAGAAAACTAAAGGGATAGGCTTATCAATTTGAAAGATTGAAAGAGTGACTGGCATTTCGCAGGCTTTGTAAAAAAAGTTGACAAAAAAGGAACGTCCCCGCTGTCTGCCGATGAAGCAAAACAATTAGGAGTGTGCTCCCTTGACCTTTCAGCTACCGAGGATGGAAAACCCTTGTATGAAAAGCTAGGCTTTACTCAATCTTCAAGATATACTGCAATGAAATTACGGCTTATTTAACGGTAGAAACAGACGCCATTTTTGAGATTTCAGGGAAGCTCAGCATGAATAATGGGGAAATACGTCGCAGGATTATGCAATATACAAATGGACGCGAACCGCACGAGATTGGTTCTTGGACAAAAGTTGATCGTGATTCCATGCTGAGAAAACTAAAGGGAATAGGCTTATCAATTCGACAGATTGAAAGAGTGACTGGCATTTCGCGAGGAGTTGTAGCAAAAAGTTGACAAAAAAGGAACGTCCCCGCTGTCTCATTCGGAGAGCGTGCAGGAACGGAATAGGCTGTTGAAGAGGATTGTAGGTAGGATTACGTATCACCGGGAAGCCAATAATGTGTATTTAGGGATACAATATAATTGAATTTCATGATATAGATTAATAAGTTAGCAATAAAGGTTTGGCTACAGTCCATAAGAAGATTCGTTTTTTTAACGGGTCTTTTTTTATTTCAGTTAAATAAATTAAGGATAGGGAATAGTGTCGAAAATTACTGAAAGAATTGCTGAATATGTGTAAAGTAGGCAGGGTATCTTGATTTATTGGCAAATATTACTAAGTAAGAAAAAATATGTAGATAATGGATTATTTTGTTTTTTAAGACCAAATCAGTTGATATATAATGGAGGGGCAATTTATGGGGAATTATTTTATAAAAAATTATAATAAACTAAGATACCCTAAAGGCTCAGACCGGACTATGGGACTAAGAAATGCACAGATCGGCGCCATACATGCTATAGCGTCTTTTTTTACAATCCATAAAAATAAAGCTGCAATTATTGTTATGCCTACAGGGTCAGGAAAAACTTCAGTTTTAATGATGGCTCCTTATATATTACAAAGTAAGAAAATTCTGATTGTTACTCCCAGCGTTATGGTTCGCGGACAAATAAAAGAGGATTTTGAAGAACTAAAAACCTTGAGAAAGGCAACTGTTTTCAATGATCAAGTTGAAAAGCCAAAAGTATATGAGTTGAAGCATACATATAATAGTGAAATTCATGAAAAAATTGACAGATCAGATGTTGTTATTGCTACTCCTCAGTGTGCATTGACTCTTTCGGAATCTGAAGATATGCTTAATAAATTTGATCTAGTATTGATTGATGAAGCTCATCATTCTCCAGCGAAAACCTGGCAGCAAATTTTAATAAATATGAATAATTCGAAACACATTTTGGTTACAGCTACTCCGTATAGATTAGACAGAAAAGAAATTAAAGGGGAAATTATATTCTCCTATCCATTATCTATGGCATATGCTGACGGAATCTTTGGAGAAATTGAATATATTCCTATTGATGAAGCGCCCAATAAAGATTTTCTAATTGCTAAACAGGCAGAAAGAGTGCTAATAGCAGACCGAGAATTAGGCTATGAACATTATTTAATGGTTAGAGCTAATTCCAAAGAAAAGGCTAAAGAGCTAGAGAAACTATATCAAACGGAAACAAAGCTACTATTAAAACGAATTGATAGCTCTATGACAAACAAGGTGGTTGATTTATGTATTAAAGAATTGAAAGATAAGAAGCTTGATGGCATCATATGCGTAGATATGTTAGGAGAAGGTTTTGATTTCCCTAATTTAAAGATTGCAGCTATTCATTCTCCGCATAAATCATTAGCTAATACCTTACAGTTTATAGGAAGATTTGCTAGAACAAATGCGGAGAATATTGGAACAGCTAAATTTATTGCAATGAACGATAACGAGTTGTTGATCGAAAACACTAATATGTACTCTAACGATGCTATTTGGCAAGATATTATTATCGATTTAAGTGAAGGTAAAACAAGAAAAGAAGAAGCTACAAAACAATATTTTAGGGACTTCAGAAAAGGTAATCAACAAACAGAAACTATTGATGAAGAAATATCGTTACATAGCATTAGACCTAATTGTCATGCTAAAGTGTATAAAGTAAATGGGATTAATTTAACAGCTGAATTTCCGGAGGAATGTAATGTCTCAGATTTAATCTTCATTAATGAAAATGATAATACTGTAATTGGAATTGGAAAAAATTATAGTCCCCCTAGATGGGGGACTAATAATAACATTTTAGATATTCAAAATATACTTCACGTAGTGCATTTTCAAAAAGAATGTAATCTTTTATTTATATACTCTCAGACTAAAACTGAAATTATATATGAAAAAATTGCGGATGCTTTTTCTGATTCATACGAAAAAATACCAAAATATCAAATGAACCGTGTTCTTGGCGAGTTATCTGAGTTTGAAATTTTCAACTCAGGTATGCAAAATAGATTTAGTGAATCGGGTGAATCTTATAGAATCTCTGCTGGAGCGGATGTGAGTTCTGCAATTGATCCTATAACAGGAAAGTTATATTCACCAGGGCATGTTTTTTGCAAAGCGCAAACAGAAGATAATCAAATTACAATTGGTTTTAGCAGTGGTGCGAAGATTTGGAGTAGTACCTACTTCTCTATACAAGAATATATAAAATGGTGTGATTATAATGGTAGAAAGATTGCGAACTCAAATATAAAAGTTAAAACTAATACAAATTATGATTATCTACCCATGCCAAAGCGCTTGCAGGCATATCCCGATAATATTTTTATGTGTGATTATTCGGCAAACACCTATTCTTCGCCACCAATCTTATATCATTTAGATAATCAAATTGATAGAAACATACTAACTGAAATTGTTCCGAACATTATAGAGGTAAAAAAAGACAAAATTAAATTGCTTTTTAGTTTTCAAAATTTATTAGAAGAAATTACTTGTGATATTAATGCAAAATACACTTCTCTGTCCTCCGCTATTATGCTATTAGATGGTAGGGGAAAAATATCATTAGTAGATTATTTAAATGAGTATCCTTTAATATTTAGAACTACAGATGATGTGACAATTCAAGATATTGAATATTGTGAGGGGAATCCAAAGGCAATTATTTTTAGTTCAGATAATATTATAGCTATAGATTGGAATCAATATGGTACAGATATAAAAGTTGAAGTAAATGATAATAGATATCATCCCACTGAAAAATCTATTCAGTCTACATTAAAGGAAATTTTAGAAGCTAATAATGACTATAAATATCTAATTTACGATCATGGGAATGGTGAGATTGCTGATTTTATATCAATCCTAGAAAAAGACCATTATTTTGAAGTGACTTTATATCATGTAAAGGGAATGTCGTCTGCTTTATTCAATAGTAGCGTGAATGATGTATATGAGGTATCAGGACAAGCAGTAAAATCAACTATTTGGCTCAAAACAAAACCAGGATTTATAAATAAAGTAACTAGCCGTAGAAGAGCAGGCTACTGTAAATTTATTAGAGGAGAATTCGAAGATTTTAGAAATACATTAAAACAAAACAAACAACTTACTGGTAAAATTGTGATTGTACAGCCATCAATTAGCAAAAGTATACCAATACCTGAAAAATTACAGGAAGTTTTGGCAGCAACTAAATACTATATTAGTAATTCCGGTAAAACGAAGTCCCTTGAAATAATGGGAAGTATATAAAGGCATAAAATAGGCTAAATGAAAAATACAGTTCACATAGGTATGCAAGAATGCTAATTTGTTTTATAGATTGAGAAGATGTTTAATAATTGATTAATTTAGACAAGATGAGGTGTGGAGGATGAAAGTTTTAATATGGAAGTATAAGATAGGGGAATTCTCATTTAGTAAAATAGAAGAATATTTTAGTGAAGATAAAACTTATACGTATCATACTAAAGAAAATGAGAGAGAAATGGTTTCTCATTTATTTGAAAAAAGTCAACTAGGCTTCATTACTATTATTGTAGTAGGATATGATCCTCAAAATGGAACGATTAAAAAGGCCTGGATTGGTAAAGCTTCTTCTGAGGAATACACATTTAAGTTGAAAATTAATGCGTATAAAAAGCTATCTGATCACGAAATTGCAGAACTAAAAAATCTCTACGAGGCGTCCACCTTATCGGGTACGCGACATACATTGGAAAACACACCGTCATATTTTTTTATTAAACAATTGCCTAAGAAAGAATTATTTGACATTGTTTTTGAGTTAATGAGTTCGCGTTTCAAAGAAAGAATAAATGAAATTTATAAGGTAAATGATGAAATAAAAGATCAAAAAGCCGAGTATAGTTATAGCGTAGAAGCAAATTTACATGATTTAGCTCAAAAAAGTGCTTATTGTATTAGGCCTCTAAATATGATATCGGCACACCCCTTTAGAAATGAGTTTCAACGCGATAAAGAGAGAATCATTCATTCCAAGGCATTTAGAAGAATAGTTGATAAAGCGCAGATATACGATACATCTAAAGGCGATCATTATAGAAAACGTCTAACTCATTCGTTAGAAGTTTCCCAAATAGCTAGAGCTATAGCTAGACAGCTTAACTTAAACGAAGATTTAACGGAAGCTATAGCAATTGGACATGATGTTGGACATACGCCTTTTGGGCATGAGGGAGAACGGCAACTAGATTTAATATTATCGGGGAAAGTTAAATTAACTGACAATCACGAACCAGAAAATCTTGGGGGATTTAAGCATAATTACCAAGGGGTTAGATTGCTTAACTACTTAGAAGAAAAGTATATTGAATATGAAGGGTTAAATATAAGCTATCAAGTATTAGAAGGAATGTTAAAACATACTGGTATAAAAAAACATAAAGGAGAAAAACGTACTTGTAAACAGTGTTTGACAAAATGCTTTAACATAGATGAATTTCTTATTGTTGGCGATCCTAAATACTTGCATTTAGAATATGATTTTTGTACAACTCTAGAAGGGCAAATTGTCGATTTGGCTGATGAAATTGCACAAAGAGGACATGATTTAGATGATGGTATTGCAAGTGGTGTATTTACTATAGATGATTTAATAAAGGAATTAGAAATAAAGTCTATAGAAGATCCAAGATTTAAAGAGATTACTGAGTTAGTAAAAAAATCGATTACAAACATTGAAAATATTAAGCGCGATATAATAGATCAAGCCGATTTGAAAAGAGCTGTGGTTACACCTGCAATACTGGGATATTTTATGAAAAGACTTACGACGGAAGCTCTTGCGAATATGAATACATATATAAAAGAAAACCCAACATTTTCTTCAAATCCTGTTATTAATAAAAGAGTTATCAATTTTAATGATAATGATAAATTTGTTATAGAAAAGATTGAAGAAATTATAAAAACTCGAATAATTAATTCTCAAGAAGTAAATTGTTTCGATGGGAAATCTGCCTATATAGTACGTAAGTTATTTAAAGCCTACTACTCTAATCCACGTCAGTTACCAGATAATACTATAAGAAGAATCAACAAGCAGTTAAATGTTTTGGGAATCAATTATACAGACATTCGAAAAGGGAAAAAAGATGATGTTGAAGAAGAAATAAAAGTCTTACAAGGAACAGCTTCGAGTGGCAATGAAGCAAATGATTTTTTAAAACATAGTATTTTCATGAGAAATATTGCTGATCTAATTGGTGGTATGACTGACGAATTTGCAAAGAGTCAATTTCAAAATTTATATATATCATGAGCGAAATAGGTGAAATGAAATTATCTTTTGTTTATAGGGAGTGGTGTAATGTCAGGTGATATTATAATGAGTAGTAAAATGCCTTAAATGGAAAGGATCGAAAGCAAGTTTTTCAATACAATGGACTTTATTAAGAAAATAAAAAAGCACGATCAATCAGTTGAAATCGTGTTTTTTTATGCTTGTAGCCCGGACTTCTGGGATAAATGATTAAATATAGTTTTGGGTAGGTAGCCGCAATAACAATAGTGAATGAGGTATTCTATATGACAAAAGTAGCAGTTGTACAAGCTAATTCCTACGATCCCCAGGTAGTCGAACAAGCCATGACAGAATTGCTTGCCCATTTAGGTGGTATGTCCAAATATATACAGCCTGGTGAGCGAGTACTAGTGAAGCCTAACATGCTCGAAGGGGTGGACAAAGGTCTTTCAGTAACTACCCATCCGTAGGTAGTTCGCTGAGTACCTTTTTAGATGCTCGGATGCGGGCGGTAATATCCACTATGACACGTTGATGGTTGTTTCCCTATAAGATATTCGAGCATTTTGCAGAAAAGAGATTAGTTATATATGCCCCAATTAGGGTATATTAAAAATCTAAAGTTAAATTAACGGAGGATTTATCTATGAACAAGTTTATTTTCAATGATTATTTCCATGATCCTCAGAAAAAAATCGCCAAACGGATGCTTTTCAAAAGCGATAATGTAATTGCCTTTATTCTGAACATTGCAAAAGGGGCAATACTACCAGGACACACACATCTAGAATCAACCCTTTTCCTGCAGGTCTTAGAGGGTAATGCCAAGGTTGTCACGGATGGCAATGAAACCTCGTTACAGGTTGGCGAGTTAATGCAGGTTGATGGGCAGGAAAGCATGCAGGTTATAAACGTCGGCGAAGATGTCATGCGCCTTTTTGTCACAATTTCACCAATGGGCTCAGAGGCCTTTGCAACAGATGCAGATGTTTAACAAGGGCAGGTAGCTGGCTGTCCCTTTGTAATCACATTCAGTTCTCAAAATAATGAATATTGATTTTCGACATACATTTTTATAAAATACACCTAGAATAAAAAGGTCTGGCTAGTTTATTCTATTAATGAAGATATCCCTGGTAGGTTAGTCCTATCAGGGATATTGTTTTGTAAAAAATGCTCATAAATCAATTACAATTGTTTGAGGTTTTGCGCATAATTCTTTAAAATAAGAATTGTGTTTCCATATATGGAAATCAATCTTTGATAGGGTTGGTGCAGAACATGCTTTACAGAACAGAAGACCAGGTTAGAAATGAAGCGGGTATTACGCTTGGATTTATTGATGCTAGTGGGAATAATGTTGATACATCAGAGTTTATTTCTGGTGTTGGTCAACTTACAACGTTTATTCAGTTAGGTTCCAGATTAGGAACAACAGATTTTGCGGGAATTAGTGATAAGCCTGATGGTTGGTATTTACCATATAATCAAAATAGCGTAGCTATTGTTCTTGAAACTAAATCTGAAAAAGAAGATTTATCAAAGAAGAAGTGGGAAGATGAACTTAAGAAGAACATTGAAATAGCAAACAAGCATTATTCAAAGGTAGCGGGTATTCTTTACAATGGTAAAGATATACGTGTCTTTTTGAATATGGATGAAGTTCCTTCTCCAGCATCGCCACTTCAGCGTGTAGATTATTATGCTAATCTTTTTGTTCCAGATACGATCGATAAAAAGAGAATATTTGAGTTGACTATGAAGATTAATAACTGTCTTCATAAGGAGTTTGGTGTTAAGAATCTTAATCATAGAATGATTTTTACTGCATGTGCTTTAGTTGCTGTTAAAGAAGGTGCTGTGCTTCATAAAGGGACTGAATATAGTCTGTTTCATCAGACAATTCTTAATCAGCTTTCAAAGTCTTTAAAAGTAGCAAAGAGACAAAATGAGAAGCTTGACTTATTGTGTGAAGTATATTCAGAAATTAAGATGAATACGACGGATAATCAGGAAGCTATCGATAACTTCATTGATTGGGTTGTTGAAATCTCTGATTTGATTAATTCCGATAAGTGGAAAGGTGAGGACGTAATGGCTATATTCTTCAATGAATTTAACCGTTACAAAGGAAAATCAGAACATGGACAGGTGTTTACACCAGACCATATAACATCATTTATGTATCGTTTGATTGATGTTAATCAGACAGATGTTATTCTTGATGCAGCTTGTGGTAGTGGAGCTTTCTTAGTTAAGTCAATGTGCAACATGATTACAGAAGCAGGTGGCACTATTACCAAGAAAGCAAAAGAAATCAAAGCTAAGCAGCTATATGGTATTGAGTTTGATAGAGAAATTTATGCTTTGGCTTGTGCTAATATGCTTATTCATAAAGATGGCAAGACAAACCTGGAACAACTCGATACAAGAAAAGAAGATGCAGCTAAATGGATTAGAAATATTAGTGTTAAGCTTGAAGGTGAATCACACTCAAAGAGTGTGACGAAGGTTTTAATGAACCCCCCTTTTGAGCGTGCTTATGGCTGTATGACTATTGTAAAGACAGTTCTTGATAATGTTCCTGTTGGAACTATGTGTGCATTCATCTTACCTGAAAAAAAGCTTGAAAAGGATTTGACTGACAAGAAGTATGGCAATAAAGTTTTGAAAGACCATTCTGTAAAGAACATTATTAAGTTGCCAGAAAACATTTTTACAGGTGTAACAACTTCAATATTTGTATTTGAAGCCCATAAACCTCAAAATGGTCAGAATATTATAGGCTACTATATTGAAGAAGATGGTCTTGAGACTATAAAAAATCAAGGAAGACAGGATATAAAGAATAAATGGGCTGCCATCGAGGATTATTGGATTCAGGCAATTCATGATGGAAATGATAGCAAATACAATACTAGACAAATAATTAATCCAGCAGAACATCTTTCATATCAAATGCCTGAAAAACCTTTTGAAGTTCATGAAGAAGATTTTATTAAGACAATGATGGATTATGAGATGTACAAGCAGGGGATTGATGTAAAAGAGTTCAACGATAAGCTTTTACAAAGAGTTCTTTATAGTTCAGAAGTATCAACAGATAATGATGTAACTACCTTGAAGTTGAAAGTTCCAAGAGTAATTGATTTACACAGATTTAAGCGATTTCATTTATATGATGATGGATTATTTATAATAGATAGTGGGACGAAGCTTGATAAAGTGCGCATGACCAATAATTCCCCTTCAATTAATTTTGTTGGACGTGCAAATGCAAATAATGGGGTAACGGACTTTATTGATGAGATTAAGGGATTAAAGCCATATGATGCAGGTTTACTTACAATCTCTTTAGGTGGTGAGTATTTAGGTTCATGCTTTATTCAAGAAAAGCCTTTTTATACGAGCCAAAATGTGAATGTTTTGATTCCCCAATCCGAAATGTCAATTTATTGTAAAAAGTATATAGCGACAATGGTTTTTAGAGAAGGTCGATTGCGTTATAAAGCTTTTGTTGATGAGTTAAATAGGCATATGAAAACAGATTTTACTATACCATTGCCTATTGATGAAAACGATAATATTGATTGGAACTATATGGAAGAATATATGATAGCTGCAGAAAATAAAGCACAAAACAATTTGAATGGATTGATTTAATGGAAGTACAGGGATGGGGCGTTTGCTTCCTTTTAAAAACTAAATTTCGTCGTTTCACCTGATACGGAGAACTGTATCACTGGTAATGGTGAAAAATAAGGACTCCTGTCAGATTTGTGATAATTTGGCAGGAGTCTTTGCACTGTAGGTGGAATTTTGTGGATTATGATATCTCTTTGTAATGGAATTAGGGATTGTCGAGGATGACTTTGTAAAAAGTGTATTGGATAGGATGTCGTGGGGCGACCAACCTGTTTCCTTGTCCATTCTTTTTGATATAAATATTAGATTGGTCGAATTGAATTTTTTTGCCCCTTCAGTGGAGTGGGTTGAAAGACGTGAAAAGTATTTTATCAAAAATAGAGTTGATTAAAAAAGCAATAGAGAGTAATACGTACGCTAATAAGGTTAAGTTAGTTGATATTTACTAATTCTATTAATGATTGACGAGAGGAAAAGGCAAGAACTAGTAAGATGGGTAGATGAATATAGAGAGATTTTACAGGTGCCAGTTCTTTGATCAAGACTTCGAAAAATTTCTTAATTAAAGAACATCCCTTATAATAGTTGAAAAAGATTATTGAGGTAGCAGATGAGTGAATTAATTATTACAAATAGTGGGCAAGTAACTCAAATGGAGCCGTTTATTATTGAAAAATTAAATACTTATGGAGCTGGGATATTGGATACAAGACACCCAAGCTTTTCTAATGAAGAAAGATATAGAATTATGCTAAGCAAATATCAGAACGACTTTATATCAGATGCATTAGAAACTGGGCACTTTATACTAAAAGAAGATGGTATAAAGGTGGCAATTAGAACATTAAGCCAAAATGTATCTGTGATAGCGGGATTTATCTTTGAAGCATATACAGTGAGAATTGCCAATAATAATCCCAATTTTGGATATAAATTATTTAAATGGAGTACAGAAAGAAAAAGGTTAACTGAAAGTTATTATGAGAAGTATCATACTGTCGGAGTAGGATTTCCTAAGACAGATGCTAATTTTCCAGGATACTATAATCCAACCCTTAGGCAATTTGATATACTGTTTTTAACTATGAATGAAAAGATAGGAAGACCAGAGCCTGCAACAATAGTAGGTACTACTATCCCAGCAGGGGTACAAATCAAGGCAATAACCTGTAATGAATTAAAAGACATAATTCACCCACTTATAGCAGGTCAATACTCTAAAGTCATAACATATTTACGTCATTTGACAGGAGAACATAGTTATGAAGTATGCATGAAAGAAATTAAAAAATTACATAGAAGTGGAGAAATAACAGAAGACATGAAGTTGAAATTGGAAGATTCTATTGCTTATCCCGAAATGTTTGGTTTAGATCAACGAAGTGTCGATGATTATTATAGTTTTATTAAAGCATGGTATTTTTTACGTGCCAAAGAAGATGCTTTTATTCTTAAAGCCATAGGTATTCAATCTCAAGAAATGAAAAATGGAAGCTCATTTCTAACCTCTTTATAACGATAAACAACTAATTTTAGGTATGGTGTAGTAGAAAAATACCGCGGTTAATCTCGTGATTAAATCCAATACAGAGAACCGTAGCACCTCTAGTGGTGAAAAATTGCCTCAACCCTGAAAAACGCGGGGGTGAGGCTTTGCTTTTTGGTCTTATTTTCAATCCGAAACAGGTTTTGTCCATATTTATCATTGATAGCTTTGTAAATTCAGAAATGGCGAACCGTAGTTGTCTGTAGAACAGTAACGTTTTTTTCGCATTTGGATTATGATGGAAATATTAAATAAACAATTTTTAATATTTCTAGGTGATTGAATTTAGGAAATTAAATTAGCGTGTTAATGTTTAATATTGGTGGAGTCAAATTAAGTGCTTCTGGATTAGGTGGGTGGTTGTGATTGACGTTAGATACCTAACGACTAGAGCGTAAGGTACCTTGTCAATGAATTATCTAAGGGTGCCCTTTGCACTTTGGTTTCATATCAAGGTAGTTTATAATAGTAATGTAGTTCATTTACTGTTGATGGTTAACAGTAAAAGTGAATTTACTAACTAAATATTCTGAATAAACTTTCTATTTGAGTCAAATTGGAAAAATACTAGACTTTTTTTATACTGTTATGATAGTATAAGCATGTAATTAATTATAGTAAAAATTAAATATAAATTTTAAGAAATGTGTTTGCACGGATAGAAGTCTGCCTAGTAATAGGCAGCTTTTTTGTGTTTTTAGGGGTTGTAAACAGTTTTTTAAAGTTTTAAGGGGTAAAACCACTGTTTTTTCTAGGTTTTTAAGCCCTAGGCGTTCTTTGAAAATCGAATATGCAGTCTTAGGTAACAATTGATTAAATAAAAAATGTAAACAAGGAGAGTGCCCTAATGGAAAAAAGTCAAAAAGATATCATGTTAGTAAAAAGGATTAGGAATTTCTTAAGAAGCGAGAAGCTGCCTCTAAAGGCTCGAAAAGACTTTATTGCTTTAGGATTTTTATCAGCATATACTCAGTTGCTGTCAAATGAAAAAAGCGTTCAAGCGGAAATAGTGGCTATTCGTTCATCACAAGAAAGTGAGTATCTTGAAACCATGATACATCGGAATATCAGTAAGATAGACAACGATTTTGTCCAATATATGTGCGACTATATTATGCTCTTATACAGGCGCTATCTGTATAAGTACGGAGTAGTAAAAGGAAGCGATAACCCAAATGTTATTAAATCCAAAGTACCAAGATGCAAAAGGAGTATCTTGCTATCTTTTGAGATGGGGATAACAGTTTATAAGCAATACGAAAATATTTTGTTAAAAAGCAGCGATAAAGTAAGTAAGTTATTAGCGTCTCCAAAAGACAACCAACAATCTCAAACGAAAGGAAGAACGAAATGACAAAAATAGAACAAAAGAACGAACAAACAGTGTCTGATGATTTAAACCAAGACGCATTGGGAATTTGCAACAAAATATCTAATGACCAGTTTTTTGAGTCAAATGGGAACTTTTGTTTCGCAGAGTACATTGGTCCATCTTTTCGAAACTGTCCTAAAACATTACCATCAAAGTTAATTGATAGCTTGCTTTAATAATCTGATGCTCTGAACAATTAATAACAAATCGAAACTGAAAAAACAAATAATGAAGCGCACCCGGATCTTGATCCGGGTGCGCCACTGGAGGAGAAATTTTATGAATATGGATCTAAATACTGAACAAATTCAAGTAAACAATATTTCAAACTGTGTCACTAATGACGAACTTAAGAGTGACGAAATCTCTACTAACCGGAAAAAGGTAACTTTTATGTATCATTATAAAGGAAGCTGGCAAGTAAATTACGCAGAATTGCATAGCTGGTTTGCTCGAATGGGACATAAGATAATAAAGGATGATTTTAAGAAAGTCGATAATATACTTTATGGTTGGGATGGCAAGCGTTGGACAAGAGCAGATGATTTTATTAAAAAATTCATATTCTTAAAATTTATGAATACGTTTGGAATAGCAATTGATAGCAAATATTTAAGTGAGCTAATAAATACTTGCCTGTACGCAGATTTTATTCCATCTATTCCAAGATGGGATTGGAGCCAAGAATACGCTAATAAGCTAATAATTACATTTTTGAATGGAACTCTAGAGATTGATTTTACTAATTATAATCATAAATTCTATAAAAATATCTTTCGTAAGGAAAATAATGCAGTATATATACTTAACATGAATTATGAAGAAGAATTAATGGCAGCAAACTATTGGAGGGATAGTTTCGTCGGCAAGTATTTTTTAGAATATTATGCGGACAATGATAGAGATCAGCTCCAACAGTATTTAGCAGCGGTCTTAATACCACAGTTTGAAATACAACAAAATCTTGTAATTCTAGGGGATGGAGGTGATGGTAAAGGAGTTCTTATGGGGGCATTGCGTGATCTACTTGGCAATGTAGTTTCCGGATTAAGAGTGTCAGAATGGGATGGAAAGCATGATACAACAGCTTTAATAGGATCTATTTTAAATATCACAAGCGAACGTCCGTCTCGTGAAATAAATACTGACATATTTAAAGCAGTAGTTGCTAATGATGAGCTTCAAATGAATCCTAAATTTAAGGATTTATTCTATCATAAGCCATTTTGCAAACATATAATGACTGTCAACAGTCTTCCATCTATAGAAATAGATTCAGCTATTATGAGAAGGCTAGTAATGATAAAGACTTGTAAAACAACGACAATGAGGGAGCGAAATGCATCTTTTAAGCGAAACTTTGAGTTAGACAAGGCTGGATTAGTTTCTTTTATGATACAAGGGTTGTATTTATTAAAAGCTAATGACTTTAATTTTTTAACCGGTTCAATTGAGTTAAAGGATGAGTTAATTTATCAGAATGACTCCTTGATAAAGGATTTTATTGATGAATGCATTTCTCTTACTGATAATATTAACGACTATGAAGTATCGGCTTTTGCTTTCGACTTATTTAGTTATTGGGAAAGGGACAACGGCAAGAACTCAAAGCCGATGGTAAGGGCGACGTTTAGTAAAAAAATAATTAATATCTCAAAATCATTAGGAATGGCAAATGTCGTATCTGTTTCTAGGAGGCTTCCCGATAGTGGCAAAACAGCGCGTGTCTTGACTGGGATAAAGATTAAGTCTGAATGGGTTGCTAATTATAATAAATATAAGAAGAGTTTAGAGAATTTTATGTTTAAGTGTTAAAAGAATATAAAAGTAACGTGACAGTGTGACAAATTGGCGATTTACGTTATGAGGTGCGCAACTAAAGTTGCGCACCTCAGTCTTTGCTTTGTATTGCAGTACAAGTTTCTCAAAGGAACTGTGATTTTTAGACAAAATTATGTTAAATGCTTATTTGTAATTAAGTACTATAGGACGATTGCACACTGCAATACATAATTTAAAGGATGGGATAGCATGTCAAGTATAACTAAAAGAGCCGAATTATTTCAAAAAAGTGCACGTAGAGTTAAGGACGCTGAAAACTACGATTTTATCGAGTTAATTCAAGTAATATGCAAACTATATAACGATTATGATTCGAAGGTAGTTGTAGAGCACATCATAAAGAACTATAAAGATAACGCGGCATTTAGGGAAAACCAGACACACATAGATATAGAAAAGACGTATGCAGATATGTTAGGGTCTTTACTAAATAAATATAGCGTTAAAGATGCAATACAGGCTATTGATATGTGGAATATTATACAAAGCAATATGTCATTTTTCCAAAGCCATGTGTGCTGGGTGAACAATAAAAAAGTAATGTACCTGAAAAATACTAGAAGCTCAAGTTATATAACTTGGGTTAAGGAAGGTAAAACATTTCCGATATTAAGAAGGTTTTTTGAAAATTATTATGGATTCAATAGATCATTTTACAACGAACAACAAATGTATGCATTAATAGATATTCTTAGAAACCACGATATCGGACTTGAAATGTCCAAAAGAGAGCTTGATGCAAAAATTGTATTGGAGATCCTGAAAGGCAAAATCACGCCGTGAAAATGATTATCAATAATCCGCCCCACTTGTAATCTCTTAAGAACCTTCACTTCGTTTCGGTTCTTATCCAGTAGTTAACAGCTGGTTAAAGAAGCTTCTAAAAAAAATAGTACTGCGAGCTTGTCTCGCAGACTATTTGAGCGTAGCGAAAATAGTATTATATATAGAAAGAATATATATAGAAATGAGTGCACCTTCAGATTCTGATAGGTGCACTTTTAAATTACCTCAGAGTTTAATTTTATATCAAATCACTATAAAGATTTTTTACAAAACTATTATATTGGTACCCAATATATGTATTTATATAACAAATGAAACAAGTGTTTTATTTGTACAAATTATAGTGGGGGAAAGAAATATGTCAACAAGATTAATACACGTAAATCCTGAAATAGCAAAAAAATTAAAAATAGTAGCCGCGGTAAAAAATATCACGTTACAACAAGCTGCCAATGAAGCGATTGAGAGGTATATCGTTGCAAGTGAGGTGTCGGTATGAGAAGGAGACACATTAGAATTGCTTATGATGTATTAGATAAAAAGGTAGCAAACGAGGCTAAGTATGTATATATGGCGTTATTACGATTTCGAAGTGGGAACAGCAAAAACATAAAAGTATCAATAGCAAAATTGTCCGAGGTTACGGGTTTAAAAGGACGACAGTTAACCAAACATATCAATACACTTATTAAATATAAGGTTATATCTCGCTATCAGAACAAACATAATGATGGTAACTATGGCTGCAATACTTACTCTATATTGTGTAATGAAGAATATTTTTCTGAGATACCTTGGGAAATTGCCAGTAATAAAGAATTATCGAAATGGTCAATGATAGGCTATTGCATAATGAAAAGGTTTATAGACATAGATAAGGAAGACTTTACTTGCTATTTATCTAAGGATCAATTAGCAACATATCTGCAGTGTTCAATAAATCAAGTTGACAAGATTAAAAGAAACTTAAAAGGGGCAGGCTTAATCGATTTTGATCGAAATAGCAATAAAGTCGTATTGATTTATGAATTGGCACTTGTAGGACAGCTAAATAGTAACTTAGACCACATTAAACAAGTAGTACGAGATAAAAATAAGGCGATTGAAAATGAGAGTTATCAAGTTATTATTTAAAGATACAAAAAGCATAATAACAACTTCAATAGAAGAAATTGCAAGTAGTTGTGAGCGTAATCCAACTGAATTTGAAATCATGCGAGCATTAAGGGAAATGGAAAGAGATAAAGAAATAATGATTATCTTTTTTTCTAATAGAATTTAATATAGTTGTTAAGATAATTATTATTTAGGCGGTGCATTTTCAAGTCTCAAAAGAAAAATATATAGTTTGGAGTTACGACCCCAAAGATGTCCCTTAAATCACGGGTAAAAAATATCGAGTTTATATTAGTAATTAAATGGCGCACTTTGGATATAGTAAATCAGAGTAATGCAAAAAGTTCTATAAAAGCCAATCTAATTAAGTAAGTTCTAATTATGGAAAAATTACTTAATCAGTTGTAAAATGATACTATGCTACTTAACGTGTTTATACATGGTTGATTTTATTGAAGCAACTACTATTGAAATAAAGAGGGGGAATGAGTGTGCTTGAGAAGGCTTTATGGCTGGTTAAATTTACATCGAGCGCTGGAGGTTATGGTTCCGGGGTTATTAGTTTTGCAAATTCCCGAGTATTTGGAGGTGATAGTACTTATTATTACTCAGGTAGCTACCAAGTACGCGATAATGAAATTATAGCTACAATTCATGTAAAACAACATTCTGAGGGAATATCTATATTTGGGAGTTATCCTGAATTTGATCTTGAAATGACTGGTAATATTCAGCAGTTAAGCTCTGTACTAATAGGATATGTAAAACAGATGCCACAAATGAGAATTACGGCTAGTATTTCTAAACTTGAAGATATATAATAACACCCCACGCTACCCGGCGTGGGGTGTTATTATATATTCTTCCATTCCCGCTGACTTTGTACAGAGTCTAATAATATCGGATCTACATTACGAATAGCAAAAGGCAAGATGTTTTTATCCAGATTTTGAAGCAAGTCGTATTTTTTAACCAAAGGCATGAATTTTGGATAACCAGGACCAAAAGTAACATTTGCAAATAATAAAGCCAGTTCATGGGCAGATAATTGGGCCCTTAATAAGCTACAAAGTTCTTTTTTTTGTTGATCTTTTAAAGACTCAGACCTATCAATGAACTTTACAATATGATATAAATTCCGGAAGTAATGTCCTATGTTATTCTGATGAGATATCGAGAAATGTAAATAAGCATCAACAGTTGCTTCAATGTCTGCCTGAGGATTAAACGCTTGACCTTGGACCATACCAGAAGAACCTCTAAAAGCATTGTACATACTTATAAATTCTCCTAAAGCTATTGAAAAATATTGACGGCCGCGATGGCGGACTCCTTGTCCATCAAGATATTCAATACCTGATATTATGTCTCTCTGATTTTGAATAAGCTGAAAAAAGGTATTTTCAACACGTTGAAGACTAAGAGAGACATTCTGATCGTCTAATTGCTTGCGAGTAATAGAAAGCTCTTGTTGTTGTACTCTATATGCCAAAAATAAAAAAACAAAACTAGCCAATGTAAATATTGGTACCGTTGTTCCACTCAACCAATCAGCTATAGGACCGAGCTGTCCTAGTTGTTCGATTGTTAATGGATACTGGCTATAATAATAATTGTTAGGACTATAAAAGGTTCGAAACAAATATATTGGAGTTACACACCCAATGCAAACAAGCAGAACAGCTATGGTTTTTAGAAAGTTTTCAAAGCTTAACCTCATAATTTCGCCTCCATATACATTGTACTATAACTGATAAGATCATAAAAGTTGATCTAGACGATGAATTTTACTAAATGTAATTCCTAGTAATAAGTAACACAATATAATTGTGTTACTTATTAAAAATGCTCACGAATATAGGCTGTATAAGGCTTCGTATAACATTTCAATTCAGTTCCATACAGACCGTTTACGCTGAATGTAATACAATATATAATTAATTTACATAATATTACATTTGGTATAGAGGTGAGAGTATGGAACTAGTGGAGCCGATTAGAAGCAAAAAACAAATCGATGCATTAAAAAAGTATTTACGAGGTCAAAATATACGTGATTATTTACTTTTCGTACTTGGAATCAATTCGGGGTTACGCATTTCCGACTTACTTAAGCTAATGGTAGAAGATGTGCAAGGACAGGATCGAATTAGTGTGCGAGAACAAAAGACAGGGAAGGTTAAAGACTTTCCGTTATCGGAAACCTGTAAGAAAGCTATTCAGGAATATCTTAAAGCGACAGGAGTTAACGAAGGTTATTTATTTTCTGGTAGAAAGGGAATCAACCCGATTACTCGTATTCATGCATATCGGATCTTAAATGAAGCGGCTCAACGTGTAGGTATCAAAGAAGCAGTAGGTACGCACACGTTAAGAAAAACATTTGGTTATCACGCTTATCAAAATGGAATTGATATAACACGCATCCAGAAGTTATTGAACCATTCTGCTCCTAGCGTAACATTGGCGTATATTGGAATTACTAAAGAAGAATTAGACAATGTGTATATCACTTTGAACTTATAAAGAATTTGATAGGAAGGACTGACATTATTGACATACAAAGAATATCAAGAATGGATTGATTATATTAATAGATATCATTTCCCCTTAGCGGATAGTGTTGTCCAGGATATGAATAATTGGCGTAATATATCAATATTAGCAAGAGCTTTGGTAAGAGCTAAAAAATATGCACCTGCAATAGAATTGTTTAAATCAATAATCGAAGTCAATATAAACCATGAGGAAAAAGACTGTTTTAATCTTTCAGAAGTGGAAGACAAAGTCTGGTGTTTACAAGAATTGGCTATAAGCTTATGGCATACTACAGGGAAACGTGGCGAGGCGTTAAAATATGTGGAAGAAGCTCTAACAATTATTGCGAAATATCCAAGGCAATTCAATTTTTTGGATCGATGTGAAGTCTGGCGAGAAATCCAAGACTTTATTTTTTTTACATCCAAAGGCAAGAGTAGAAAAGGTATTGCGGGGTAATATTCTATCATTTAATGATTTAATTTAGTGCTGAATTGATGTAGAAGACCTTCTATAGGTAAAAGAAGTGTAAAAGGTGTAAAATTTTCTCCCAAAGTGTAACTTTACACCTAGAAGTGTAAAATATAAAACCATTTATACTCCTCGGGAAAAGTGCCAGTGGTGACACTGGGTGAAGGATGGTTAGCCAGCAATTTAGGGTTGGCATTTTTCTGCAATTTAATGTTCGCTAGTGTTTAAACCATTTATAATTATCAAAACAAACGAATGTTTGCATTGGATGGGGAGAGCCAGGTTGCAGAAAGATTATATAGTGGAGTATATGGAATTGGGAAAGAGAATTGCCTTTTATAGAGAGAAACGAGGGCTGTCACAGTATCAGTTAGCCAGACAAGTTAAGTGTAGCCTAATTTATATACGTAAAGTGGAAGGTGATTGTGTTGCAGTTCGAATACCGATTAGTGGTATATGGTCAGTGAAGAAGTTGGATTTTTTATTTGCTATTGCTGAAGCATTACAAATGGATGTCATAGCTTTTTTCAAACCTATGACAGAGGAAAACTTCCAAAAATATCGGAAAGATCATTAATGTTTGCTGTTTACAATCACTTGAACCCTAGATTCTAGTACAAGAGAAATATTAGAGAAACCTTTGTCAATGAATTGGCTAAGGTTATTTTTTATATTAAAGTAGCTAGAACCGTTTACGCGTTGTGAGCAGGAGGATACGATTAATATAGGATTACTTAACATAACAAAGAAGGTGCCTAGATGAAGCGGAATATTAAACCTCTAACTCCACGATGTGGACTGTGTAAAAGGCTTTATTCCTATCGGGATGATGATGGTTCTGGTTTATGTCTTAAATGTAGACCTGCCAACAGTCAACCAATTTTAGTAGTAAATCGTCAATGCAAACCAACAATTGCAATGGAGGCGGGTAGAAAAATGATAGATGATTTCGACTATGAAGAAATACAAAAACAAGAGGAAGTTCAAGACGTATCCAATGAAGAGAATATTTCAGAATCACAGGAAGCTAATCAAGATGTTACCTCAGACAATCCAGAAAACACAACGAGAAGTGAGAAGCCATTAGATGAACTCAAAGTTGAAGATATTATTCAACCTGGACGATATGGAGTCAGCAATAGCCAAATGATACCTGCGCTAAAGAAGGCTATTTCTGAACAATCTCTGGAGAAGTTGGCCTTACTAAAGAAAAACTACTTCTATACTTATGAAAAATCTGTCCGGTATCTGAAAAAGGCAGAGCGTGAATATATTGCTAACAATTTAAAATAAGGCGTAAAAAAATCGGAGCGTTTATGAAATGCGCTCCGATTTTTTTATTTTCTATTTTTGTTAACTTTTAGCTGGCGTTTGAGTACTATGTGCTGTTTCCGCCAAACTATGCCCTTTTTTAGCTTGGCAATACATAGGATTCTTAAGGAGTTGATGAACATGTTGATTAAATTCCTGTATGGCTGACGATGATGGTTGATTAGTTTGTGTAAAAGTATAAGTGATTTTTGACATTATTAAAAACCTCCTGAATTTTTGAAACATCATACGGATTCAGGAGAAAGAAATTAACATTTATTTAAGAAGGTGACGTTCATGAAATATAAAAAAATAAAACATGTGGCAATTTATTTACGGAAATCCCGAGATGAAGGAGATTTTGAAGATGTGTTGGCAAAACACCGAAATGCGCTGACTTCGTTTGTTAAAAGTAAAGGCTGGACTTACGAAATTCTGGAAGAAATTGCTTCAGGGGAATCAATTCAAAAGAGACAAAAAATGCAAACGTTATTAAGAAATGTAGATAACGGCTGCTATGATGGGGTTGTTGTGGTAGACTTTGATCGTCTAAGCCGTGGTAGTTATGCAGATTTGGGAAAAATAGAGGAAGCCTTTAAATCTGCAGGTACATTAATCATAACACCACAAAAGATTTATGATCTTGAAGATGACAGTGACGCTTTGACCATTGGCATAAAGTCATTTGTTTCCACGGAAGAGTATAAAATAATTAAAAGACGCTTGCGGGATGGCAAAATCAATGGTGCCCAAAAAGGTATGTGGACAAGCGGTCAACCGCCGTTTCCATACTATTATGATCGGCTAAAAAAAGTGGTATTGGTAGATGATATCAAACGATTTTACTACCGCGAAATGGTAGAGCGGTATATAAGTGGAAGTAGTTTAACAGAAATAGCCCAGTGGCTGACGAATAATGTATCAAGGCAACGGAAAGATACCATGGGAAAGAGGTCTAAATGGTCTACCGTCGTCGTGAAGCGGATTTTAAGCAGTGAAGTCCATTTGGGGTATGTTATCTTTGGCAAGCATAAAGGAAAAAAAGGAGTTAGACAGGTATTACCTCAGGAGCAATGGATCAAAAGTAAAGGAACTCATGTACCACTAAAGACAGAAGAAGAGCATCAGAAAATTATGGCTAGGTTGGCTTTATCAAAAACCATTAACCCTAAAGCAAGATCAGAAGTATTGCCATTGTCAGGTATGATGTTTTGTGAAAAATGTGGCGCACGGATGATTGTAAAGACTGTCATATATAAAAATGGCAATAAGAGCTGGTGCGTGCTTTGTTCTAAGCGTCATGAAGATAAAAGTTGCAATCAAAAGAGTAGTGTACTGAATGAAGATTTCTTTGATGGCTTGTATCAACGGGTGGTACATATTGATGAGAATTTGCAATGGCAATTGCAAGAGCATAATAAGGATATAACGAAATATAAGCAATTATTAGCTGTTAAAGAAAAAGAACTTAAAAAGCATCACCATGCTATAGAGCGCTTGTATGAAATGAGGGAAGAGGACAGTATTGATAAGAGTACTTTTCTTGAACGGAAAAAAATGAGGGAAGAGCAGATTCAGGCTATGAAAGAAGAGATTGAGGATTTAAAGCTGGTTATTCAGGAACAAAGTGATATGCCTTCGATGGAAAAACTGAAACAGCAGATTAAAGTATTTAAGGATAAATGGATGCGTTTGGAGAGTGTACAGGAACGGAATAGGTTGTTGAAGCGAATCGTGGGCAAGATTATGTATCACCGGGAAGACAATAATGTTTATTTGGGGATTCAATATAATTAAATTTAAATGGAAAGGATATTTCGACTTGATAAAACTCCTGTCATTTTCATACAAAATATGGCAGGAGTTTTATGTTATATAAGGAAAGTAGCTATTACTATAAAGATAAGAAGCTAGGGAGGTCTTGCTTTGTCTAAAAGCACTCTACATATTAAGTTACAAGATAGTTGTATATATAAGAAGTTGAATGAAAAGTTAGCACTTGAAGAAGATGGGGTAAAAGCTGACGTTGTAAAGATTATAAATGATGCCGGACATTATGCTATAAATAAGTTGAAAACTGTGATTAAAAATATGCCTGAATTTACTCTTCACGATGAAGATCATGTCTATAATGTCTTATTTATTATGGAAAAGTTAATTCCACTAGCTACTCTAAATAGATTATCGATACCTGAATTGATGCTGCTTATACTGACCGCCTTTTTTCATGACATTGGAATGGCACCAGAGGAAAAATATTTACGAGCTTGGAAAGGTGAAGATCTAGACTCGGAAGGCGGGTTTGCCAAAACAGAATATAATAAGTATCAACGTTTTAAAATGTCTAATGTTAAAAAAGTAGATGAAATTCAAAAGCTACATGATGAGGGGAAACATCATGTAGCGGCAGTATTAGAAGACTACTTAATAACTGAGTATATTCGAATGACTCATGCACAAAGGGTAAGGGAAATAATTTCGAAAGATTGGAATGGATCAATACATTATAAGGATACCGATTTGACATCTCAGTTTGCAGAAATATGCTTTAGCCATAATGAAGATGCTATGCATTTGTTAGAAATTGAAAGCTTTGAGTTATGTGATCAAGATACATATATTTGTATTCCATTTATTGCTGTCATGCTTAGATTGGCCGATATAATAGATTTTGATCCTAAAAGGACACCGAATGTATTATTTTCTCACTTAGCAGTAAGACATCCTGTATCAATAGCTGAATGGAAAAAGCACCAAGCAATCAATGCGTGGAGTATTTCTCCAAATAAGTTGATTTTTTCTGCACAGTGCAGACATCCTGCCATTGAAGCAACAATTAGAAACTTTTGCGACTTAATCGATAATGAGCTAAAGAACTGTAATTTAATCCTGTCGAGCATTAATAATCCCTATAATAACAATGAAACACAGCACTACAAGATTAATCTCCCAAAACAAGTAGATAGGAGTAGAATTAGAGCAATTAAGGATGTTTGTACAGGGGAACCGATTTACAAATATCAAAATACAAAGTTCAGTCTAAATAAAAATCAAATCATTGATCTGTTAATGGGAACTGAGTTATATGGAAAGCCAGAAGTAGCTTTAAGAGAGCTTATTCAAAATTCTATTGATGCCTGCTTGGTCAGAGAAAGATTGAGTAAAGTATGGGGAGAAGAGTATACCCCCCAAATTCAAGTATCTTTTTACGCCAAGGATAACGTTGATTATCTTGAAATATATGATAATGGTATTGGTATGGATCAATATATCATTGATAATTTTTATTCAAACGTTGGATCATCTTTTTACAAATCTAGAGAGTTTTACGAATTGATGTCTGACGCCAATATCCAATATAAACCGATTTCCAGATTCGGAATTGGAATTCTTTCTTGTTTTATGGTTTCTGATTCATTAGAGGTTGATACCAAAAGAGTAATAGGTAAATATAAATATGCCGAACCATTAAAAGTGATAGTTGAGGGATATGATAGTATTTTTTATATAAAACAAGGAGAAAGACAAGAACCAGGAACAACAACGGTTTTACAACTTAGGAAGGTGCATCCTTGGAAAAGGATGTCCGACAATGAGTTTAAAAAATTCGTAAAAACAGTTGTTAAATTTCCCCCGTTTGAAATTGAGATATGTTCAAACAATCAAATAGAAAAACATGATTCAAGTAAATTTCTGCAATTAAGCCCTGCTAGCTTAAAGACCTATACATGGAAATCTGAAGATAATATCGAGGAAATAATTATTAACATATCTGACTCAGAATTCGGGTTTACTGGTTCTGCTATTATTGGATTTTTAGTAAAAAATGGTCGCCCTGTAGAGAAAATTGAAGTAGCTGTTAAAGAGGTTGAAGTTGAAGGTGAAAAATATGATATGGCTATGGACGTCCACTATAGCGATGGTGAAATTATAAAATCATCACAAAGTATTGGAATAGACGATGAGGGGAATATAAGCGAGAGTACAAGTCGGTCAACTATCCTGAAATCAAAGTCTTCTTTTTCAATTCACGGTATTGAATTTCCCAAGAGTCTTTTCCCAGATTATTTTGAGAGTTCAAAATCTGTATTACGATGGCCTTTCCCCGTTTTAATGGTTTTGGACTTAGGTGGAAATGGTGATCTGAATTTAAATTCTGCGCGAACCGAAATAATTTTCGATAGTAAGTGGATTGAATTCGAAGAACGCTTGCTTCGGATTGTGTGCAAACAACTTGCGGAAAAAATGGGAATTAAGCGATGGAGTGTATTAAAACAAATTATTATTAAACACACAAAAAAACAAGAGTTGGTAGCGGTAATTAATGATATTTAACTTAAAATGACACGCAAAAAGAGATACACCTATTAGAGGGGCTCTATTTTTGCGTGTCATTTTATATAAAATTATGGTAAAAAAAGAAAAGAATGGAAGGTTTCTGTCGCATGATTAAAGAACTAAAAAAGTGTAATTATGAATTGTAGTGAAAAGCAGTATGAAAGTTTTACAAGATTTATTGTTTTTGCTCAAAGAGGAGGCGTATTATGGCAGCTAAAAAGAAAGATATTACCTGTAATCAAACAATAATATTAGAAAGTATAGCGATGCCTAGACCGAGGTTGAGTAAACTGGTTATAAAAAATTTTAGGTGTATCGGTTCAACTCCTGTCGAAATCGAATTAGATGATATTGTTGTTCTAGTAGGGCCTAACAATTGTGGAAAAAGCTCAATCTTAAGAGCTTATGAAGTTGTGATGTCAGAAGGTTCGTCGGAGGGAGCTCTAACTATTCAGGACTTTCCAAACGGAAAGATCGATGAAAATTGTTTGCCTGAAATCGAATTACATACGGTGGTATATGATAATAGTCCAGGTGATGAGTGGATACTAACCATGGATAATGGTGAAAAACTTGTTAAAGAAAAATGGACTTGGACGCAGGTCGGAAAGCCCGAAAGACGTGGATTTAGTAAAGAATTGAATGATTGGCACCCTGAAAAAAGACCTTGGGGTGCTGCGGCAGTTTCCAATGCTAGAAGACCTCAGCCGCATAAAGTGGATGCATTTGATACACCTGAAAACCAAACTAAAGAAATAATAAATCTTTTAGAGAGTGTAATTAAGGAACGAGTAGAGAGCTTTAAAACACTGAGTTCTGGTGAGAATGAGGATGAGACTGAATATAGTAAATTATTATCTAGTATCAAGGCTATCCAAAAGAAGATAGTTGCAGAAAGTCAAGCAGAAATCGATAAAGTCCAAACAGAACTGACGGAATATATTGATAAAGTTTTTCCTGGGTATGAGATCAAATATGATGCACGTCCGGAAGATGATTTGGAAAAAAGTATCCATTTATTTAAGGCAAATTCACAGTTGCTTATGGGACCTAAAGAGGGTTACATGAGTACAGTCGATAGGCAAGGGAGTGGAGCAAGGCGAACTTTGTTATGGACTGCTTTGCGAATATTATGTGAAAACAAAAGAAAAAATGGTAAAGATGCGAACCGTCCACATGTTCTACTATTGGATGAGCCAGAAATTTGTTTGCATCCAAGCGCTGTTCGAGAAGCTTGCGATTTGCTCTATAGTCTCCCGAAGTGCGGCAACTGGCAAGTGATGGTTACTACACATTCCCCGCAATTTATTGATATTTCTCGGGATAACACAACGATTGTAAGAGTTGCGCGAGAAACTGATACAGAAATACGTGGAACTACAATATTCAGGCCTGATAAAGCAAAATTAGAAGAGAATGACAAAGATCAGTTGAAACTCCTAAATATATTTGACCCATATGTGGCTGAGTTTTTCTTTGGGGGTAGCATTATAATTGTAGAAGGAGACACCGAATATACAGCATTTAAACACGTTATGGTTGAAAAGCCTGACAAATTTAAGAATGTACACGTTATTAGAGCAAGAGGTAAGGCTACGATAGTTTCTTTAATCAAAATATTAAATCATTTTGGGACTAGTTACTCTGTTCTACACGATAGCGATAAACCAAAGGTAATGAGAAAAGAAAAAGAAATAGTAAATCCTGCGTGGAGTAAAAATATTGATATTTTAAGTCAGGCTAGTTTGAATTCGTGTAAAGTTAGAGTTGTTGCATCAGTACCCAACTTTGAAGAAGCATATTTTGATGAGGAGATGAAAGCGGAGAAACCTTACAATGCACTAGTCAAGTTAAAGAACAAGCCAGACAATTTTTCTATTATAGAAATGTTATTAGAAGCACTGATTGATCATTCTAAGCAGTTACCGAAAAATGCCATTGAATGGATGGATATTGAACAGTTAGAAATGCTAGTGAGACAAAAGACTATTTAAAACCGCTTTAATAGCGGTTTGTTTTTTAAGTGTTAATTGAAAATGATAAATGGATACAAGTTTGTTGTTTAACCTTTCCATTAATATGGCAGGATCTAAAAGGTTTTTCGTTCTTCCTACTTTAAGACATATTTGTCCATTTTCTAAAGGAATTATTTGTACTATTATCAAGATACAGATGATCAGGAGGGAATGGGCTGTGAAAACGCAAGGACAAAAGCTAAAAGAATTAAGAATTTCTCTTTCATTGAGTCAAGAAAAATTAGCGGAGGAATTAGGTGTTAGTATAAAATCTATTCAAAGATACGAGACAGATAAGTCTAAACCTGATACTTACACGTTGGTGAAATTGGCAACATATTTTGATGTCTCCTCGGACTATTTGCTAGGATTGTTAGCATTTGAAGGCGATTTAAAAGAAGAATCAAACAAGATTTTTCTGAATGGAAAGTATAATAAGATTTATAGCCGCTATCTTCAATGCAAAAGAAGTATTGCTGTTGACGAGAATTCTGAGTATTACTGGGTTCAATCCGAAGAAAATAGTGTAATCGGGGGGCAGACAGAATGGGTTGGCTGGTTAGATGAAATGCGAACATTGGAAGTTAGAAGACTGAGACCGGTTATTCCATTGAGAGCGATTGAAGCATGTATACAAGCACATTCTAGACCGATGTTGCTGAACGAAGAGGAAGATGTTATTGTATTTCGCATGTTCGGGGGACATGCAATTGTTAGGAAAGAAATCTGCGAGCGTTATTTACCTGAGTTTCTAGAGAATTTTCTAAACCACACTGATGAACAACTACACAAAGTTTCAGATTAGTGAAGAGATAAACTTTTCTAAAATATTTTATATGTTGTACAAAGTCTCTGGTATCAATATTGCTGATAATAAGCAAACGCTATTACAAAAAGGAATGATCTTACAATGGCTCAAGAAATATATAATCTTCTAATCTCAGGTAATGAAGAAGCTTGGGAAGAAGATACAGTAATATTTGATTTATCGCGTTGTATAAGAGAGTATACAGAAAGTGACTTAGTTGAGAAATATGTTAAATTTGGGACAGATGAAATAGATCAATTGAAAAAGTATCCTTGTATTTTTGCTTATGAAGATTACTGCGAAAAAAATGCTAGTGTAGGGTGTATAACAGATATTCTAGTTCGTCAAGGTAAAGTTAAAATTGTATTTCGAAAAGTTAAAGAGATTCCATCAGAGTATCTACGTAAGAGGCAGTTTGAGCTGGATATTCATGAGTGGGAATTAAATAGAACTCATTGGGCATTAAAAAAAGTTAATCTTTTTAAAGAGTTACAAGCTTTAGATATTGTTCTAAACCCTTTAACATCGACAAAACCTATTGATATTACGAAACATATTTTTGATATATCATTTACATTTGCTGGTGAATCGCGAGATGTCGTCAAACAAATTGTGGAAGAACTAGGACAACTAATTGATGAGAGCCGAATCTTTTATGATAATAATTATATTAGTCAGCTTGCTAGACCATCATTGGACACTTTATTGCAAGATATTTATAGAAATCGATCAAAACTAATTGTGGTCTTTTTGTGCGAAAAATATCAAGATAAAAAATGGTGTGGACTTGAATTTAGGGCTATTCGTGAATTGATTATGGAAAAAGAAGAAGAAAAAATTATGTACATACGATTAGATGATGGGCATGTTGATGGGGTTTTCAATACAGATGGATATATAGATGGAAATAAATTTTCCTCACGACAATTAGCTAATTTTATTTATGAGCGACTAGGCCTTCTTGCTTAAATTGATTCCAGATAAGAAGACTAATTTATCTGGTGCAACTAAGGTCAAAAGTTAGGACTTTTTCGTCAATATTTTGGGAGGTTAGGCATGTGCGTGAATTCGTTTTAAAAACAGTTTTGTTTTATGAGTATATGGATGGGTCAGAGTTTAAAAGAGAAATAAACTATGAGTTTACCCCATTTTGTTTTGAAGATATTGTGAATGGGTGCAAAATTGAGATACATCCCAATTTTAGTATTAATATAAAAGGATTAGTCTGTGAAACGGCAAATGAAGCATTGCTAAAATCATACGATATTATAGAGTTTGTTTGTAGAGCGGTAACTATAACACTTCAAATGCAAAATTACGACAATAGGGAATTTCAACCTAATGTTTCATTTAAAAAATCAGAAGTGGAAATAGTTAGCGATCGACTCTTAGTGATGGATAATAATAAAATTATAAAAAATAAAATAGCAAATCATTATAATCTCCTTATAAAAGAGCAATTTAGTGCTAGCGATAGAATTGCCAGTATGCGTATCTCACAAGGACTAAATTTAAGCAATATCGATTTGTTATATAAATCATATACCATTGGCGGTATTACAAGTATATATATAGATACAATATTTAGGGCATTAAGAAGTCGAGATGTTGAAAGTAAGTATTTTACTTTATTTACGATAATAGAAAGAATAGAAACTACTTTTCAAAAAGATGAGAATCTAGCCAAATCTCTTTTTAACTGTGAACAACAAAACGCTTTATTAGCTAAGCTTAAGCCTCAAATTACAGATATACTAGGTGGTGATAACGAATACTGTCAAAGAGTATATAATAGGCTATCACAAATCATTAAGACATCAACAATTAAAACAAGATATGAAAAATTGTGTGCAATATTAAATGATAAATTTGACATTTGTGAGATTTCTAAAGGATTAATGAAGTTTAATGTTGATAATGAAAAGGCAAAATGTTTTATAGATACAAGAAATGGGTTATTTCATGGCAAAAATGTAGACAAAGATGCTCATAATAAACTTGTGCAATTGACTAATGAATTACTTGAATTGTGTCTAAAGATATTAGAACTCGAATTGAAAAGAGTATAAATTACATTTGTAATGGTTTTTACTAAAGCAAGTCATAGTACAATTTTTAATTTTCTTTAGTATTACATTAAATTCAGGAGAAGTATATTTTTACGGTAGAGATGTGTGGGAGCACTTTTTTTGTTAGCACAATGTCAGAGTAGAGTTTAAACTCCTTTAGTTCTATGGATAATCTAATTCTATTCACCTGTATGATTTATGGAAGGGGAATCCCTCGTGAGAAAAGTAGCAGTTGTAAAAGCCAATTCATACGATACACAAATCGTCGAGCAAGCTATGACAGAATTACTTACCCATTTAGGTGGCATGTCAAAATATATTAAGCCTGGCGAGCGAGTATTAGTTAAGCCGAACATGCTCGAAGGGGTGGACAAAGGTCTTTCAGTAACTACCCATCCCGAAGTAGTACGAGCCGTCATCCGATTAGTAAAATCTGCTGGGGGTATACCTGTCGTTGGCGATTCACCAGGCTTAGGCAATACGTTAAAGGTTGCCGAGAAGTGCGGTATATTGAAGGTCTGCTTAGAAGAAAATACAACCGTTGTTCCTTTTGAAGTGCCGACTGAGTTAAGTTTGCCTAACGGTATGATCCTTAAAAAAATAAGCGTAGCAAAGGTTTATATGGAAGTCGACAAAGTAATCTCTTTAGCTAAAATGAAAACCCACTCGTTTATGGGTGTAACGGGTGCTGTTAAGAATTTGTTTGGTTTTTTCGTAGGACCAGATAAAGCTCAATTTCATCTAAGAATGAAAAAGAGATCTGATTTTGCCCATATGCTTATTGATTTGTATGGCGCAATTAAGCCAGTATTATCAATAGTCGATGGGATTGTAGGAATGGAAGGGGCGGGACCGCGCAATGGAACGCCAATCAACAGCGGGCTGTTACTAGCTGGGTCTTGCGGTTTTTCGGTTGATTTAGCAATGGCAAAATGCATGGGGTTTGAAGCTGAAAAAATGCCGGTAGCTCAAGCTGCTATTGCGGCAAAGCTTTCGCAAACACTTGCCGGTTTAGAGATAGTAGGAAACGGAAAAGATATAGTTCATCATTTTACTGAGCCTAAGAATTTTGATAGGCTTGAAGGACGCTTGCCTAGCTGGCTGGTTGACTTTAGCCAGAATCAATTTACAGCTAAACCGTGGATTGAGAAAAACTGCATCGCCTGTGGTCGGTGTGCCCAGCATTGCCCGCCTAAAGTAATCAGAATTGAGAATAATCGAGCGGTTATAGACTATCGTGAATGTATTCGATGCTACTGTTGCCAGGAACTCTGTCCTGTTAATGCAGTAAGTCTAAAAGATGGCACGCTGCTTAAAACCGCTAAGAAATTACGACGAAAATAAATAAACGTGATATTGCGCGGTGCAATATCACGTTTATATTAATAAAAGTATACTATAAATAAGAACCAGTCGGTGACGGCAAACAAGAAACGCTTCTATAAACTTGGTTTTTATTTAGAAGGCTTCTTAGTGTTTATTTAGAAAAATTCTATTTTTGCTATTGCGGAATTCTTCGTTGGCTCTGCGGAGTTTTTCAGTGAGATAATGAATCTTCTCAAAATTGATCTCTATAGAATTTTCATACTTCATTATGATACCTCCAAATGATAATGATAATCAATATCTAAATAATACCAGATTATTCCTTTAGATGTCAATAAAATTTCAAACTAATTGTGCCATTTTAAGAGATGCAGTAAAATATAACATATCTTAAAATTGATTTTACAATCTATCAAGTTGCATGAAGGGGTTTTTATATGGACGAAAATAAAGCAGAAATTATAAAACAGTCTTCTATTATTCGGTTTCGACAGGCTATGGATAGTGACCTTGATTATATAATGGAAACCGAACATGCCGAAGAAAACGCTCAATATGTCATTCCCTGGCCCAAAGAGGAACATGCAAGGCTGTTAAATATCGATAACACCAAGCATTTTATTGTAGAAACTGCCGATGGCTTCAAAAAGGTAGGCTTTGTTATTGTTTCAGGCCTTAAAAATCCTTTTCAAGAGATTGAGTTTATGCGGATTATCATGGCTGATAAGGGAAAAGGCTATGGCCGAGAAACAGTAAAAATGTTGCAGGCTTGGGCATTTGAAGATTTGGGTGCTCATCGTGCTTGGCTTGATGTTAAGGAATATAATGACAGAGCTAGAAATTTGTATAAGTCGGAAGGCTTTATTGAGGAAGGTAGAATTAGAGATTGTATAAAGACGGGTGACAGGTACGAATCGCTCATTATCTTAGCAATTCTAGAAGATGAATATTTAGAAAAACTAAAAAAGGCATAAACTAAAGCACCGGGGTTCTTGCATGAGAATCTCGGTGCTTTAGTTTATGCCTATTAAATGGAAAAAATGGGAATAATGAATAGATACAATAAGTAATAGGAGCTGACTTATGGACGAGCTAATCGGCAGATTAATAGAGTATATCTCTATATGGGGATATCCGGCAATAAGCCTCGCTTTACTGCTAGCTAATGTTGGCATGCCAATACCAAGCGAGGTTACACTAGGTTTTGCCGGTTTTTTAGTTTTTACGGGCCAGCTTAACTTTGCCCCAGTAATAATCTCTGGCATTACTGGGGAGCTCATGGGAGCATGCCTTGCATATGCTATTGGCTATTATGGCGGCACTGCGTTTATTGAGAAATATGGGCATGTGTTTGGCATTACTTTTCGTAAAATCGAAAAACGAAGATTTTTGCTTGAACGCTATGGCGCACTTACGATATTTTTTGGCCGCCTGTTACCCGTAGTAAGAGGTGTTATAGCTATTCCTGCAGGCTTTATAAAGCTGGATTTTTGGGTGTTCTTTTTATTTACTGGATTTAGCTCAGTTATCTGGGTAGTTCTCCTAGTTTACATGGGACAAATGCTTGGTGAGAATTGGCGGCAGGTAGATGATATAGGTTATGGACTTGCCAAAGCTATTCTTATCATGCTTGTCTTGGGTATAATTGCATATCTGCATAGAAAAAAGAAAGTGCGGGGATTTAGATAGGGTTTGATTTTAAAATTTCCAATGTTTGCTCTATTACAGCTTCGGGTTTAACGGATTTTAGGCAGCGTATATCTTTAGTTTTACAAACTGTTTTATAGCATGGTGCGCATTCGACTTGGCCTTTAAGGACGATATGCCCTGGATCAAGCGGCCCGAATCTGCTTGGCGCAGTAGCACCAAATATGCTTACACTGGGTGTCCCTAAGGCTACAGCCATGTGTAGTGGACCAGTATCGCCGACTACTAGGACGTTTGATAATTTAAGCAGCGCAGCCATTTCAAGGAGTGTTGTCTGTCCAACCGCATTTATTACAGGGACACTTGCTAGTTCGATTATTTTTTCGGCGACAGCCTTATCAGACGGTCCGCCGCAAAGTAATATTTTATTATTGGCTGCTAGCTCCTGAATGACTTTCGCAAAGTTTTCGGGGGGCCAGTTTTTTGCACTCCAAGTAGTCACAGGATTGACAGCAACAATTTTATCAGTTGGTTTTACACCGTGAGTTGATAAAAAGTTTCTAGCAAATTCATCTGCTTCTTTCGGAGTCTCAAGAGTCATTTTATAGTCAGTAGTTGTTATATTAAGCGGGCGCAGAATACTAAGATAACGCTGTATAACGTGAATGTCTTCATCATACATTGGCGCGATTTCGTTCATAAAAAGACTGTTCAGTTCACGTGTATTGCTCATGCCAATGCGGCGAGTGGCTTTACTAGCTGCCGTTACCATGCCGCTAAGGAATAATCCATGAATATCAAGTGCTATGTCAAAATGCTTTGATTTAAAATAGTCTTTCAAATCTTGCCATATCTGCCAAGCTTCTTTGAATTTTGCTGAGCGCATTGCTTTTTCCCATTTCTCACGCGGCCAAATATGTACTTCGTCAATATATGGATTAAAACGTACCATATCTGCGGCCACTTGACCGACAATCCAAGTGATATGACACGAAGGCAAAGCTTCCTTAAGTGAGCGAGCTACAGGCGTACAGTGTAGTACATCCCCAATTGAGCTCAATCTTACTATAAGTATCCGTGGGTTAGCTAGCATAGTTTATTAAGCCACCTTACTTTTAAACTTATTTCATATCGTTAGACTAAAAATATTACTATTATATTATGCTTAAGTCTAGCTATTAAAATCAATCAATAATTGCTCAAAATATTAATGCGTCAGTTCCAATTTCACTGGAGCTGACGCATTAATATTTATAAAAACGTTACTTTACAGTCATCTAGTGAGCCGATACGAACAAGTGATTCTAAACGGTAACCAGCTTGCTTAAGCTTATCAGCACCAGATTGGAAACTCTTCTCGATGACAATACCAATACCAACAACTTCACAGCCTGCTAGACGGACAAGGTTAGCCAGACCGACTGCTGCTTCACCGCTGGCTAAAAAATCATCGATTATGAGTATCTTTTCTCCCGCAGGCAAGAACTTTTTGAGGACGGTTATATTGCTTGTCTCTTGTTTTGTGTAAGAGAATACTTCAGTGCTATAAGTTTCTTCATTCATAAGTACTGATTTCTTCTTACGGGCAAATACAAGCGGAACATTAAACTTTAGTGCAGTTGCTAGAGCGATTGCTATACCGGACGATTCAATCGTTAGAATTTTATCTACACGGCAGTTTTCAAAACGATTAGCAAATTCCGCCCCCATTTGCATTGTTAGCATAGGGTCTAGCTGATGGTTAAGAAAGGAGTCAACCTTTAAAACATTGCCGCTCAAGACGGTTCCTTCGTCTAGAATCTTTTGTTTCAGTAATTCCATAAATCCTCCATATTTTACAATAAAGAAAAATTTGCATCAGTGAGCGTAATCATCTGATGCTTTAGTGATGATCTGATTATCTTCAACTCGAATTACGGGTAATTGTACTGATCAGATCGCGGACAAATATACTTATTATAGGAGTTTAGCACACTAAGCTTTATAGTGGAAATAAGCTGTGCTAATGAGTCTATTAAAAATACTTATAGAGAACAATTGTGGCCAGTTTTATAAACATATGTTATATAAACTGTAAAGCAATCTTCCAATTAAAATGATAATATATAAACTGGTATAGAAATATATGGAAAAAACAAGGAAAAGAATAAGCTATGTCGAAATGCTATATGGTTATATAGATCGGGGCGTGAAAAGGGTGTACATGCATACGAGAAAGAAAAATCTTATTAAGATTATAAGCATTCTATTAATGCTTTTATTCATAGCAACCACCGGGCTAGTATGGGCTAATGACCTGCAGAAGAAGAATGTTCTAGTAATTAACTCCTACAATAAAGGTTATAAATGGACGGACAATATTGTTGAGGGCATTGCGTCAGTACTAGAACCTTATTCACGTAATTTAAATATTATCGTAGAGGATATGGATAGAAAAAGAATAACCGATGATGAGTATATCTATAAATTATATGAGATTTACAAGTATAAATTTAAAAACGTAAAGTTTGATGTGATTGTTTGCTCTGATGATGATGCTTATCAGTTTATTATTAAATATCATGATGAGCTTTTCCCTAATACACCGATAGTGTTTTGTGGAGTGAATTATTTTGAAGAAGACAAGATTGCGGGAGATTCGCTAATAACAGGTGTAGTAGAGGCGCAAGATCTAGCAGCCACCATAGAATTAGCCTTAAATCTTCATCCGAATATTAAAGATATATATATAATAAATGATAAAACCACAACAGGCTATGCGCTTGACCGCAGTCTGCATGAGGTTCTGCCGAGTTTTGCGGGCAGAGTCAATTTCATTTCTTTAGCCAATCTAAATATGTCTCAGATACAGGCTAAAGTGCAATCGCTGCCAGATGATGCTCTTGTTTTATATTTAGTGATGTTTAGAGATGTCGATGGGAATTACTTTAATTATAATGAGAGTATTGAAATGATTTCCGCTAAAAGCCGTGTGCCGATATATGGGTGCTGGGATTTCTCTTTAAGGCATGGAATAGTCGGTGGAATGCTGACCAGTGGATATTACCAGGGTGAAGCTGCCGCGAAAATGGCTCTTAAAATACTTAATGGCGTGCATCCTAAGGACATCCCGATATTAAAACAAAGTCCCAACCATTACATGTTCGACGCCGTCCAATTGCAGCGTTATGGCATAAATAAAGCTGACCTTCCCGAAAATAGCTTAGTAATAAATGATAGCTTTTCGGAATCTAAGCAGGTCCTAGTGCTCAATTCGTATCACCATGGAATGAGTTGGACGGATAGTATTGAAAAAGGTATTAAATCCGTATTTAGCGGAAAAAACATAGAGTTATACATTGATTTTATGGATTCGAAGCGTAATAATGGGCCTGAATTTACGCAAAAGCTTTATGAAGTGTACAAAGATAAATTTGGAACTAAAAGATTTGATGCTGTCATCGCTACAGATGATACGGCATATAGATTTTTGCTGAAATATCATAATGAGCTTTTTACTAATGTCCCGATAGTTTTCTGTGGTGTAAATTACTTCGAGGATGCTGACTTAGTTGGTCATGAACAGATTACCGGAGTAGTTGAAGCTATAGATATCAAGAAGACATTAGAAATTGCCCTAAGACTACACCCGAAGACATCCCAATTTGCAATAATAAATGACCGCACTGCAACAGGTCTTGCCAATAAATATGTTCTCCAAGAAGCGATTGCGGAGTTTCCGCAAATGAATTTTGTATTTCTTGAAGGACTAAACATGTCTGAATTGCAAGAGCGGGTCAATGGGTTGCCCAAAGATACTATTGTACTAATGATGACTTTTAATCAAGATAAATCAAATAACTTGTTTTCTTATGAACAAAGTGTAAAGTTGATTTCACAAAGTGCTAAAGTACCAATTTATTCTGTATGGGATTTTTATCTTGGACAAGGGATTGTCGGGGGGATGATGACAAGCGGTTTCTCGCAAGGTGAGCTGGCCGCACAGATGATCTTGAGAATATTAAATGGCGAAAAACCTGCTTTAATTCCTGTAGTTAAAGAAAGTCCGAATAGATATATGTTTGACTATAATCAACTGACTAAGTTCGGTATAGACACTGCAAAACTTCCCCCAGATAGTATTGTAATTAATACGCCGGAATCTGCCTATAACAAATACAAGACAACTATATGGAGTGTAGTCGGAGCTTTTACTATAATAACTCTTGTAGTACAACGTAAACGGGCAGAAGAGCGGCTGAAATATTATGCAACAATAGATTCGATGACGGGTGTCTTTAATAGGCGAACTGGGCTGGACTTCCTAGAAAAGCAGATGGAAATAGCAAAAAGAGGCACAAGGAAGCTCACTATATGTTTTATTGATGTAAACAATTTGAAAGTAGTCAATGACTCCTACGGCCATCAAGAGGGAGACTACTTAATAAAAACAATAAGCAGTCTGTTAGAAAAATCACTTAGAAAATCAGATATCATATGCCGGTTCGGCGGCGACGAGTTCTTATTAGTTTTCCCAGATAGTGATATAGAACAGGCAAAAAGCATCTGGGAAAGGATTGAAGATAATATTAGCACACACAACAGTTCTGGTATCAAGCCCTATAATTTATCAGTGAGCCGAGGGTTTGCTCAATTTGACAAAAATGAGCGACTCACAGTTGATGAGTTTGTGATTATTGCTGATAAAGCAATGTACGAGGAGAAGAGCTATACTAAAGAAAATAGCTGTAAGCCCTAGCCTGACGTTTTACACATCAGGCTTTTTGCTGCTAAGGGTAACTTTGCCAAATATTTAGTAAAAAAATTGATATAAATCACAGTAGAAGCGTTTGAAATAGGGTATTATAAAAACAAGAAATCTAGGAGGTGCGGAAAATGTTACCAAAGGGAGCTAACCTACAAAAAATACGTGATGGAAAGAAAACATATGCTATAACACCACATTTACCTGGTGGATTTATAAAACCTGACATCATGCGTAAATATGCTGATGTAGCCGAAAAATATCATGGAGTTCTGAAACTAACTTCTGCTCAGCGTATTATGATTACAGGCCTTAAAGCAGAGGATATAGAGAATGTATGGCAGGAGTTAGATATGCAGCCAGCTATGGGCTTTGCAAATTGCGTTCGTAGTGTGAAGATCTGCCCTGGAAGCGTATTTTGCAAGAGGGGTAAACTTGATAGTATTAAATTAGGCATGGAACTTGATAAGCTGTATCATAAAAAAGAAATGCCTTCGAGAATAAAAATGGCAGTTGCTGGGTGTGAAAATTCCTGCTCTGAGGTACATGTTCGAGATATTGGCCTCTTAGCAACTGATAAAGGCTGGGATGTTTATGTAGGCGGAACTGCCGGATCACATCCTAGACTGGCAGATAAACTTGTCGAGGGTTTAAGCTATGATGATTCATTGAAAATAGTGGATATTATACTTAGATATTATCAAAAGAATGCAGATATAGAGCGAGTTGGACAATTTATTGACCGGATAGGCTTGAAGAAATTTAAAGCTGATGTTTTAGCTGAATTTTATGGTGAAGTTAGTCGTGAAGCTGAGCCTAAGGTAGAGCAGTCCAAAATTGGTGAAAAGATTGTTCCTCTTCCAGGCGGACTGACTGAAGGGACATTAGTCCTTGGCGATAAGATTACTAGAGATAGTGTTATAAGCGATATAATCAGAGTTTATCCTCAGACAATACAAGTGCTCCGTGCTTTCGGCATGGGATGTCTAGGATGTCCGTCTTCAGCTGGTGAGCCAGTATGGAAGGCCGCTGAAATTCACGGTCTCAATGTAGAAGAGCTAGTTGCAGCATTAAATAAGGTTATATAAGGGGGATTTAAAATGAGTGCATTTTTAGGACATATACATTACTGGCTTTTTAATAAGATTCGTCGAGTAATTGAGCGTGAGCAGATTGTTTACGCTAAAGCCGAAGCGATGTGCGGCAGTACGGCTGAAGAACTAAGAGCACAAGCCTGGCAAAGTTATGGCGAGCCACTGGCAGATGTTGATCTAATAGATGTAATCGACCAGTCTAATATCCACGGCTGGCTGCAGCGTCAAATTAATATCGCTGAGACAAGAGAAGCCACATTCATAAAAGAACTATTAGATTCATGCAGTGATGCTGGCAAAGATGTTGTATCACAAGCTTTTGCTGAGCATGGTGCAATATGCGGCGAACATGCTAAAGCCCAAGGTAAATATAATGCTGAAGGAGCAGACGGTATTTACCGCGCCTTACAGGATTACTATCTCAATGGAATGCCGTGTGATCAAGCCGATGAAGTTGTCGAGAGTTCGTCAGACAAAGTAGTTTGGCAGGGCGCAGAATGCTTGCAGGCCAGCAACTGGAAGCGGGCAGGTATACCGGCAGCTGTAATGACGGGGTTCTACCAAAACTGGCTGGCTGGATTTGTCAAAGCAATGAATAATGATTTCACATACCAGCAAGTATCTGATATTACTAAAGGGGACAGTGTTAATAAACATCAAATTGCGCGTTAAGGTTACTTAATTAAATAGAACCAAGATAAAAATCCGACAACGATACCGTTGTCGGATTTTTACTTACTGCCAGACAAGAGTGTTTTACTACTAAAATTGGTAGAACATTACAAAAAATGAAGGATATTCTACTAATTTAGGCGTATATTTTATGGATCAATGCTTATTACCGAAGGTGACTATAATGCGGATAGAAAACTATAGGAAAAAACTTGTTAGTGCTGTATTAGCTGCGATTGTCTGTCTTACCCTTATAACAGTCAACGCTGGTTTTGCCCATCACAGCTATGATAATAAAAAAAACATTCTTATTCTTAACTCCTACCATAAAGGGTATAAGTGGACTGACAACATTGTAGAAGGGATATCATCGGTATTAGGTCCAAATGCGCAGCGCTTTAATGTGCAAATTGAGGACATGGATACTAAAAGGATATCTGCAGATGAACAATATATCAATAAGCTTTATGAGATTTATAAGTACAAGTTTCAAGACAAGAAATTTGATGTAATTATTTGTTCGGATGATGCTGCTTTTCAATTTTTGGAGCAATTTCATCAGCAATTGTTCCCTGGTACTCCAATCGTTTTTTGCGGTGTGAATTATTTCGAAGACAGTATGGTGAAGGATCGAAATGTATTTACCGGTGTTGTTGAGATGTATGATATTAGAAAGACACTTGAGACGGCGCTTACTATCCATCCAAACACTAAAAATGTATATGTTATAAATGATAAAACAATAACCGGTCAGGGAATCAGAAGAAATTTGCTTGATACGACATCTGAATTCACTAATATTAATTTTATCTCACTTGAAGACTTAAAAATGCCAGAAATATTGGACAGAGTGCAGCGCTTACCTCAAGACAGCATAGTACTTTTTTTAGTTTTTTTCCAAGATGTGGCGGGTGACTATTTTACCTACGATGAAAGCATATCCTTAGTGTCAGGAAAAAGCCAAGTTCCGGTGTATGGAGTTTGGGATTTCTATTTAGGGCATGGCATTGTCGGAGGTATGCTTACAAATGGCTATTTTCAGGGGGAAATGGCTGCTAAAATGGCATTAAGCATACTTAATGGTCAGCAGCCCTCAACGATACCAGTTGTGCAGGATAGTACAAATCGATACATGTTTGATGAAGTGCAGATGAAGCGTTTTGGCATTAAAAACTACCAACTGCCTGAAAACAGTATGATAATTAATCAGGTTTATAGTAATAAGAAGCAGCTATTAGTACTAAACTCTTACCACTCGGACATGGTATGGGTGCAGAACATTGATGCCGGAATTAAGTCGATACTCGGGGACAACAAGAATATTGAATTTCATACCGATTATATGGATACTAAACGAAATCCCAGCCCAGAGTACCTTCAGAAGCTACATGAAGCCTATAATTATAAATATAGTAACAAGAAGTTTGATGCAGTACTTGTAACAGATGATATAGCTTATTCTTTCATGCTTACTTATCAGCAGGAGTTGTTTCCTAATACACCTATAGTATTTTGCGGCGTTAACAACTTTAATGAAGAAGAATTTGCGCAGCATAACCAATGGTTTACTGGTATTGTCGAAAATATTGATATTGAGGGGACAATAAAAGCTGCCTTGCAAATGCATCCTAACACCAAAACCATTGCTGTTATAAATGACAAAACTCCGCTTGGGCAGAGTAACAGGCGCTTATTAAATTCAATTATGCCTAGCTTTTCTGCTAATGGTATTAACTTTGTTATTCTAGAAGATATGAATATGTCAGAGGTACAGGAAAAAGTCACACAACTGCCGGAAGATAGTATTATTCTTTTACTATCGTTTAATCAGGATAAGTCAAATAATATATTTTCCTACGAAGAGAGCATCGAGTTAATAGCTCAGAGAGCTAAGGTGCCAATATACGGTTTGTGGGATTTTTATATAGGCCATGGGATAGTGGGTGGTTTGTTAACTAATGGTTATTCGCAAGGCGAAATGGCTGCAAAGATGGTGTCCCGCATTTTATCTGGTGAGCAGCCAAGGAATATTCCTGTTGTAAAAGAAAGCCCAAATAGCTATATGTTTGATTATAATCAATTATTAAAATTCAGCGTTGACCCAAAGCGTATGCCAGAAGGAAGTTTTATAGTAAATCGCCCAATTACTTTTTATGAGCAGTACAGGTCTTTAGTTTGGGGTGTTGGATCGTTTATTGTTTTGCTGGTTACCGCGATATGTTTGCTGTATGTAAATATAGTTCGCCGGAAGAAGGTTGAGCGTGAACTACAGTTGTACGCAACAACTGATACAATGACAGGTGTATTAAATCGCCGTACTGGATTGATATTTTTAGAGGAGCAGATAGCCTTAGCTGATCGTACTGGCAAATCGTTTACTGTTTGTTTTGTTGATGTGAATGATTTGAAAAAGGTCAATGATAAGTGTGGTCATAATGAAGGGGATAGGCTGATTGAAGCAGTAAGCCAAATTCTAAAGGAAGCTCTGCGAAAATCAGATTTGCTGTGTCGATTGGGCGGCGACGAGTTTCTAATAATACTTTCGGATAATTCTATGCAGCAAGGCGAACAGCTTTGGCAAAGAATAGCTGAGAGGATAAATACCTATAATGATACCAGTGATAATTGTTTTACAATTAGTTTAAGCCACGGTTTTGCCGAATACATGCCCGCATCAGCGACTTCGGCAGCTGACTTGATAAAAGAAGCAGATTTCAATATGTATAAATGCAAAAATTCAGGCAAAGTTAGCGTAGATGATGATTACAACCTATAAAAACTCAGCATCATTTTGGGGGTATTAAACTTTTGGGTAATTGCGAAATCGAATTAAAGCTTCAGGTAGTAGATGCTAGCGAGTGGGATAATATAATAAAGCTTCAAGATTTACATGAATTTATTAAACCAGATCGGACTAGAAATGAAACGCTTGAAGCTAGATACTATGATACTGTAACAGGGCACTTGCGTAAGAAGGGGTTGGCCTTCAGAATTCGGCGGGAACAAGGAGAATGGGTAGCCACTATCAAGGGCGGCGGGCAGAGTGACGGCGGGCTTCACAGCCGGATGGAATACAATAAGATTATAGCTCAGCCTAATCCAGATCTAGCGATATTTGATGATACTGACATAGGCGGCAGCATCAAAAAAATTGTCGGTGCAAATGAATTGCGAGCAATAATGATAACCAGGTTCGAACGGAACATAAAAATTATTGAAGCAGATGATGCTGTAATAGAATTGGCAGCAGATAAAGGAGATATTATTGCTGGCGAACGGCACGCTCCTATATTGGAAGTTGAGTTGGAATTGAAGAGGGGAAATCCAGTCGCTCTTTTTAAAGCAGGAGCCAGGCTGGCAGAGTGTTTTTCGCTGGTATTAGAACCACGCAGTAAATTCGTCCGTGGGTTAGAGCTGGCAGGATTAGGCTCTTTTGAAGAAAAATCATTTACTAAGAATAAGATTTTGATTCATATTCATCAGCTGCTATCATTAGAATATGATAAATGGGCCGGTACTTATAGTTCGGATGAGGATATTCAACTGAGTATACTGTTAGCCCTAAAACAAGACATTGATAAGCAACCTGGCTATCAGGGGTTTGAGAATGGTATAAATACATGGATCGAAGCTTTACGTCAGTCTAGACAGTTTGATTTTAAAAGGACGATACCTTTATTATTGCGCTTATGGGCTGTTGAATTAGAAAGAGCTGCTGGCTAAAGCCAGCAGCTCTTTTACTATTATCTAGTGCCTAGATTTTCTCCATTGCTTACGGCAGCCTGTGCTGCAGCAAGACGGGCGATAGGAACACGGTATGGTGAGCAGCTAACAAAGTCGAGGCCAATTTGATGGCAGAATTCGACTGAACTTGGTTCACCGCCATGTTCACCACAAATGCCTGTAACAATATTTGGACGAGTCTTGCGGCCACCGGCAACTGCTATCTCCATTAGTTTGCCTACGCCTTGACGATCAAGCACAACAAATGGGTTTTCTTTTAATATTTTGGACTCAAGATAGTGCGGTAGGAATTTACCTTCGGCATCATCGCGGCTGAACCCTAGACAAGTTTGAGTCAGGTCGTTTGTTCCAAAGCTGAAGAATTCAGCATCTTCGGCCAACTCATCAGCTAGAAGAGCTGCACGCGGAAGCTCGATCATTGTTCCGGAGGTGTAATGGAAGTTAACGCCAAACTCACTCATTACTTCTTTTGCTATACGATCAATTCGTACCTTGAAGAAGGACATTTCAGCTTTGCTGATTGTAAGAGGAATCTCTACTTCAGGTAAGACTTTGAAGCCCTCTTTGGTCAAACGGGCAGCTGCATTAAAGATGGCCCGCATTTGCATTTCATACACTTCAGGATAGGTTATGCCAAGACGGCAGCCGCGATGTCCAAGCATAGGATTGAACTCGTGCAGCTTACGGACTTGTTTTAATAATTCTTCTTTCTGGGCTAAAAGTTCAGCATTATCGCCGCGCGTTTTAAGAACGGTAGTTTCAACTAGCAGTTCTTCTTGGCTAGGAAGGAATTCATGCAATGGTGGATCTAATAGACGTATGCACACAGGATAGCCTTCCATTGCTTTAAGAATGCCATAGAAATCACTTTCTTGCATTGGTAGTAAATGAGATAGTGCTTGTTGTCTTTCTTCGAGAGTTTCAGCTAGAATCATTTGTTGGACAAATGGCAGACGGTCTTGAGCCATAAACATATGTTCAGTCCTAGTTAAGCCTATACCAGTTGCACCGAATTCACGTGCTTTTAGCGCATCCTCTGGTGTATCGGCATTAGCGCGAACATCAAGACGCTTAAATTCATCAGCCCAGTCAAGAACAGCTAAATATTCCGCCGAAAGCTCAGGGTCTTTCATCGGTACATCGCCTAAAATAACACGACCTGTAGCGCCATCGATAGAAATATGGTCACCTTCTTTGATAACAACGTTACCAACAGTGAACTGTTTATTATTATAATCAACTTTCAATGCTTCACAGCCGCACACGCACGGTTTACCCATGCCGCGGGCAACTACTGCCGCATGACTGGTCATGCCGCCACGGCTTGTTAGAATACCTTGCGCGACAATTATTCCATGAATATCATCAGGAGTAGTTTCCATTCTTACAAGCATTACTTTTTGACCGGCTTTACCTAAGCGCTCAGCATCGTCAGCGTCAAAAACAACAGACCCAGATGCCGCACCCGGTGAAGCTGGAAGACCAGTTGCTAAAACATTTAGTTTAGCAGAACTGTCAATTTGGCGGTGCAGTAATTGATCAAGCTGACCTGGCTCAACCATCAAAAGGGCTTCTGTTTTGCTGATGAGCCCTTCTTGAACCATATCATGAGCTACTTTTATTGCTGCTTGAGCAGTTCGTTTACCATTACGAGTTTGCAGCATATAAAGTTTGCCTTTTTCAACAGTGAATTCAATATCTTGCATGTTGCGGTAATGGTTTTCAAGTTTTTCAGCTGTTTTTACAAACTGGTCAAAAATTTCAGGCATTTCGGCCTGCAATTTAGCGATAGGCTGAGGAGTGCGGATACCGGCAACAACGTCTTCGCCCTGCGCATTTGTTAAGTATTCTCCGTAAAGTTTTTTCTCGCCGGTAGATGGGTTTCTAGTAAAAGCAACCCCCGTGCCGCAATCATTTCCCATATTACCAAATACCATTGACTGTATATTTACTGCTGTACCTAGATCGTGATCGATTTTATTAAGATTACGATAGATTATAGCGCGGTCGTTATTCCATGAACGGAAAACAGCTTCAACGGCCATGAAAAGTTGTTCCATTGGATCTTCAGGGAAAGGATGTCCGGATTCTTTTAATACAAGGGCTTTATAGTTATCGATAACCACTCTAAGTGACTCAGCGGTAAGATCTTGATCAAATGTAACGCCTTGTGCCTCTTTTTGATCTGCAAGCAAATGCTCAAAGGAGTGCTTAGGAATTTCTAAGACAACGTCTGAGAACATTTGAATAAAGCGGCGATAAGCATCGTAAGCAAAACGAAGATTGTTAGTGTTTTCTGCCAGCCCTTTTGCTGTAGCTTCATTAAGACCTAGGTTCAAAATAGTATCCATCATACCAGGCATTGAGAACACAGCACCAGAACGAACAGAAACTAAAAGTGGATTAGCGGCGTCACCAAATTTCTTACCGGTAGCAGCCTCAATTTGCGTTAGATTATTGCGAACTTGCTCCTTCATTCCTTCAGGAAGCTTACGATCCGCTTTATAGTATTCCCGGCAAGTATCGGTTGTAATAGTCATGCCAGGAGGCACAGGAAGACCGATATTAGTCATTTCAGCAAGGTTTGCCCCTTTGCCGCCTAAAAGTGACTTCATGTCCGCTTTGCCTTCATTAAATAAATAAACGTATTTAGACATTTTTGCCAACCCCTTTATAGTAAAATTCTAATACTTTAGCTGCTGTTTCCTCTGTAGCTTTATTCGTGACATCAAGAACAGGACAGCCAATTTTACGCATAATGTTGTCGGCATATTCCAATTCTTGAAGTATTCTTTCGAAGCTAGCGTAGTCAGCTGCGGGAGAAAGTCCCATGGATTTTAAACGCTCTTTACGTATTTCAAATAAGAGCGAAGGTTTTATTGTAAGACCAATTACTCTTTGCGGCGTAACCTGAAATAGTTCTGCAGGTGGTGGTACTTCTGGTACCAGCGGTAAATTAGCTGCTTTGATGCCCTTATGGGCTAAGTACATACAAAGAGGGGTTTTGGAAGCCCGCGAGATACCAATAATCACTATGTCTGCTTTTAAGAGACCGCGTGGCTCTTTACCATCGTCATATTTAACAGCAAATTCTATTGCTTCAACTTTGCTGAAATAAGCTTCGTCAATTTTACGAATTACACCCGGCTCATTTTTAGGAGGCAGGTCAGTAACTTGTTTCAATGCGTCGATGATCGGCCCCATAACATCTACAACAGTAAGCTTTAGCTGTTTAGCTTTTTGTTCTAAAAAAGCTTTCAAGTCTGGGCGAACAAGTGTATAGATTACAACGCCGCCAGCATCGGCCGCTTCGAGTAAAGCCTCCTCTACTTGCTTAGCTGAGATTAAGAATGGTACTCGGCGGAAATCAACATGGCCTGATGCGAACTGGCTGACTGCGGCTTTAACTACTACTTCTCCAGTTTCACCAATGGAGTCTGACAGAATATAAATAATGGGAGCCTTTGAACGATTTATTTGTAAGTTTATATAGATTACCTCCTTAAATAATTTGGAGTTAATTATTTGATAGCTGTACAAAAAGCTGTGTAATATTTGTTTTTGTGAAACGTCCGACCACTTTATATTTTTCGCTGGTTCCTGATTTAATTATTTCGACGACAGGAAGAGCATCTACTTGATGATTTATAAGTTTCTGAGCAGCACGCAAAACTGATTCATCAGGTGTTGCCAAAATGATATTCGGCATCCTAGTCATAGCTAGGGTTACTGGCAGACTATTGATATCTTTGCCACCCATCGCCGCTTTTAGCAAGTCTTTTCTGGAAACAATCCCCTCTATGAAGCCGTCCGCTGACACTACTATAAGAGTACCGACATCTTCAATAAACATTGTAACGATAGCATCATAAACTGTGCAGGTTTCTCTAATGACTATTGGTCTAGACTGAACATCCCCGACCAGTATATTCCCAATTATTCCGGCCACAAGTTCTGAAGGGTTTTTGCCAGTATAAAAATAGCCAACTCGAGGCCTTGCCCCAAGCAAACCTGACATTGTTAAAATAGCTAGGTCTGAGCGTAAGGCTGCTCTGCTAAGGGATAATTTTTCGGCAATTTGTGTTCCTGTTATTGGTCCAAAGTCTTTAACCATATCCAGTATTATTGCCTGTCTTGGTGATAATTCGATATAATTCACCTGCCTTCAGTGAATAGTATACACTAATTCAGAAGTTATTGCGAATATAATATACTATATTTCAAAACAATATGATTGTAAAGGCTGTTGACATGCTAATATGACGCATTATTAATTGTTTTCATCATTCTTTTGCCAATAACCTTTATTTTCCATATAATCAGATTAAAGTTATAAAGGGATTATTGGGGTGCAGACGGAATATACTAAAGGTTGCACTAAATCATATCGAAAGGAATGAGGTTCTTGTGCTTTTACGCCGAATCACAGGCTTAGCTCTGACTTTTGCCATAGCCATGAATGTTTTAGCAATGCCAATAGCAAGTGCGGGTTTAATTAGTACCAAAGAAGAAATTTCTATTGGGCGTGATGTAGGAAAACAGCTTGAGAAAAAGTATGGATTAGTTGAAGACCAAGAACTGCAGGATCGAATAGCGCGAATCGGAATGAGCATGGTAGCCATTAGCGACCGCCGCGATTTGCCCTACAGTTTTAAAGTACTTAACTCTAAGGATATTAATGCATTAGCTGCCCCTGGAGGGTACATATACATATTTAAAGGATTAGTTGATCATATGCCTTCAGATGATGAACTTGCCGGTGTAATAGGTCATGAAATAGGCCATGTAGTAAAAAAACATACAGTTAAGCAGATGGAGAAAAGCCTCGGGATGAGCGTGCTTTTTGGGGTCGTTTTTGGTGATCGTGGTGTTATGCTGCAGAACATAGCTTATAACGCGATAATGGCTGGCCACAGCAGATCTGACGAGAGGGAAGCTGACTACCTTGGGTTCAGCCATTCGTTGAAAGCAGGGTACAATCCTTATAGTATGCTGCTCGGGTTATATAAATTATCCGAGCTTGACCAGAAATATCATTATGACTTGTTTTCAGACCATCCCGAAGGCAAAGCGCGTGTAGCAGCTGCTTTAAAATACCTAAAGGATGCTAAAGTAAGTCCTGGTGTTATTCAGGACGAAAATGCAAAGTGGGCCAAAGTAGCAGAGGGTGACTGGCAGCTGCCTCCTATTTACGCCTCTTTAGGTGGATATAAGCCTCTTTACCGTGCGTATTTCGTTGCTGGTACTCTGTACCGGCTGGCTCAATTGCCTGATTATAACAAGGATCGGTACATCCTAGATACCGATGGGACAAATATTACAGTGTACTATGATGACCAAAAGATAATTACAGTTACACCAGAAGATGCAGCGGCACAAGGTGTAGGGACGCAAGAACTAGCGAGCTTATATGTTGAAGCTTTAAAACAATGGAAACCTAAATCAATTGCAAAAGAGTAATAAAAAAAGCCGGTTAACGCAGCAGCGTTGGCCGGCTTTTTGGCTACAGGTTGCGTTTTAGGCATTACCTCTGCTAAGAATATGCACCTTAGCGGTCTGAATGCCAAAATCCTCAGCTTCGCTTACAGACCATTTAGCAATATCAATTCGATTACCTTTTATAGCGCCGCCGGTATCTTCGGCAATAGCATGCATGCCTTGTCCATTTGGAAATTCGATATATACACTAGAGCCAAGTGGAATTACATTAGGATCTACGGCGATGACACCTGGACGGACTTGCGTCCCAAGATGAGTTTTATTGCCCCACTTGCCATTGTCATGTGCACCAGGAGCGTAAGCGGTAGCAGTTACATTTATTATTTCTTTAGCCTTAGGTGCAGCTTGGTTACTGCTTTCCTGGTTTTTGTTCGCGGCGGCCTTACTTTGATTTTGCTGTTTGACCGCTTTCTTTGCGGTGTATGACGTTTTAATAGGAGCATTGGCGGTTTCTTTGTCCAATTTAACTTGATCTGCAATGGATTTGGCTGATCTAGTTCTATCAACATTCTTATTTAGAGGGGACAATGGCTTTGTGGAGCTGACAGCAGGCTTAGTCGGCAAATCTGGGACTGCTGCTGATGCCACTGGACTAAAAGACGCCGTCGATAATAAAGCAGCTCCGATAAAAGCTGCTGCCAGCCTTCGGTCATATTTTCTATTTGCTCTTTTGTGGTAGTGGTTGCGTTTCATGCTATGTTCCTCCTTTTGCGAGGCTTTATTATATTTTCAGCTATTTTCGCTAATTAATCCAAAGCATTTCCTGGTAGTTATATAAATTACTTTTTGTAAAAAATATTTAACAAAAGCATAACGAATATCGACAATTTATTAACCATGATGTGACAAAAGATTCATTGAGGGTGTAGTAATATAAATGTAAATTATTTGCAATTAAGTTTAGTATATATGTATCGAGCTACTTATTGAATACCAATTTGAGTATAGGAATAGCACGTTACCTGAGTGCTGTTACAGTAAAGTTGAGTTTGGTGCGTTAGTTACGCTCATTTGTTAAGTATCAAAAAAATAAAAAAGTAGTAATAATTTGCGGTAGTCAATGCATAGTGTGAAAAAGTGTGCAGTAGTGAATATTTGCTTTCGCTGGTGCTAGCGAACAACCAAAGGGGGAAGTAACATGCGTAAAACAGAGTGTTTGGCGATGATTTTGGCAGGAGGGCAAGGAAGCAGATTAGGCAGTTTAACCAAAAAAATAGCGAAGCCTGCTGTACCATTCGGCGGGAAATATAGGATTATTGACTTTCCCCTTAGTAATTGCCACAATTCGGGAATTGATACGGTGGGTATACTTACCCAGTACCAGCCACTGGCTTTGCACAGCTATATAGGAGCAGGCGGTGCTTGGGATTTAGATAGGAAGGACGGCGGAGTTTATGTGCTTCCGCCTTATGCAAGAGAAAAGGGCGCAGAATGGTATAAAGGAACCGCTGATGCCATTTATCAAAATATAAACTTTATTGAAATGATTAACCCTAGCTATGTGCTGGTGCTTTCTGGCGATCATATTTATACAATGGACTACTCAATTATGCTTGAATATCATAAAGCTAAAAAAGCAGAGGCTACTATCGGGGTAATTGAAGTGCCTTGGGCAGAGGCACCGCGTTTTGGGATAATGAATACGGCCGAAAATGGGAGGGTAACAGCTTTTCAGGAAAAACCCTCTCAGCCAATCAGTAATTTGGCATCAATGGGTATCTATATTTTTAACTGGAAGTTTTTAAAGCGAAGCCTCGAGGAGGATGCTAAAGATATTAACTCTAGCCATGATTTTGGTAAAAATGTCATCCCTAAAATGCTAGCAGGAGGACATAGGTTATTTTCATACCATTTCGATGGCTACTGGAAAGACGTTGGTACTGTCGAAAGTTTTTGGGAAGCCAATATGGATTTACTATGCGACGAACCTGATTTAGATCTTCATAATCCTTCTTGGCGTGTATATTCTGTTAATCCTACTAGACCCCCGCACTATATAGCCGCTGAGGCAAGTGTAACTCGTTCGCTGATAAGTGAAGGTGCTGCAGTCTATGGAGATGTAGATCATTCGGTTATCTTCCCAGGAGCTCAGATTGGGGCTGGAGCAAAAATAAGAAACTCTGTCATAATGCCCTATGCTAACATTGGTGAAAATGTTGAAATAAACCGGGCTATAGTCTGCCGTCGATGCGTGATTGAGGAAGGTGCTGTAATCGGTGATGAAAGCAGTGAAATTACTGTAATACCAGAGGGGGATGTTGTACCTCGTGATGCCCAAGTGGGCGCTGGCGGTATAATAATACAAAAACAAGTAGGTTAGATATAACTGTTAGCAGGTGCAAATCAGGAGAGGTGTTATTATGAAACGAGTTATGGGTATCATAAATCTCTATGAAAACGAGGAATTAATTCAAGAAATAACTGAGCATCGTCCATTAGCAGCTGTTCCATTTGCCGGACGATACCGCCTTATAGACTTTACTTTATCAAGCATGGTTAATTCCGGCATCCAAAATGTAGGAATTCTCTTGCGGAGTAAATCACGATCGCTGATGGACCATCTAAGATCAGGCAAGGAATGGGACTTAGCCCGCAAGCGTGATGGCCTTTTTATCCTTCCACCAGCTCAAGCATCATCAGGTGCTGTCAAAGGCAACGGCGATATAGAAAATTTTTATCATAACTTGGACTATATAGAGAGCAGTAGGCAAAAGTATGTACTTATCAGTAATAGTCACACCGTGTGCAATATGAATTTTCGCAAAGCTTTTCAGTTCCATGAAAATACTGGTGCTGATATTACAATCGTATATAAAGAGCAAGAAAAGGATAGTGAAGATTTTACTGGCAGCACTGTTCTAGCTACAACTGACGATGGTCGTGTTATTGATTTAGCTGTTAATCCAGCAAAAGTTAATGGCGGCAAAATATCAATGGATATGTATTTAATGAGGAAAGAACTACTTGTTGATATAATTAACGGCTGCTATGCTCGTGGCGGTGTGGACTTACTGAAGGATGGATTAATAAAGAATATTGACAGCCTGAAAATTTATGGATATCAACATAAAGGTTTTGTTGCTAGAATAAATTCAATCGCCAGCTACTATCGCCATAATATGGAACTTCTTAAGCCGGAAAAATGGCAGGAACTTTTCATGAAGTCGGGACTTATTTATACCAAAGTGAAGGATGAGGCTCCTGCCAAGTATAAGGAAAATGCCAAGATTAGTAATGCTATGGTGGCTAATGGCTGCATTATCGAAGGAGAAGTTGAAAACAGCGTTCTTTTTAGAGGTGTAAAAGTAAATAAGGGAGCATGCATTAGGAACAGTATTATTATGCAAAAGTGTGAGATCGCTGAGAATGCTATCATCGAAAACGTAATATGTGATAAAGATGTAATTATCACAAATGGCAAATGGCTTAAAGGGGATCAGCGGTATCCTCTTGTCATCGAGAAAGGGACAGTGATTTAGCATGATGAAGGTATTATTTACGGCGGCAGAGGCAGTACCTTTTATTAAAACAGGTGGGCTAGGTGATGTCATAGGTTCCTTGCCCAAGGAGTTATCACGCAATGATATTGATGTGCGAGTCATTATGCCTCGCTATCGAGATATAGCACCAGAATATCTTGACAAAATGGTCGTCACCCACAGGATTATTGTTCCTGTGGGCTGGCGGCAGCAAGTTTGTGATATATCTTGTTTAGAGTATGAAGGGGTTACTTTTTATTTTATCGGCAATGAGTATTGCTTTGACCGTCCAGGCTTATACGGCTTTCCTGATGATAGTGAACGCTTTGCCTTTTTTTGCCGAGCCGTTCTTGAGGCACTTCCGCATATTGAGTTTCGGCCAGACATACTGCACTGCCATGATTGGCACAGTGGTATGATTAGCGTGCTGCTTGAAGCTCATTACCGTGAAAATCCATTTTATTCAGGGATAAAAACTATATTTACAATACATAACCTTGCATACCAGGGCAATTTCCCAAAAGAAATCCTGGGAGATCTGTTTAACTTAGGCTGGGAGTTCTTCAACCCTGAGGGTGTAGAATTTTCCGGTCAAGTTAGCTTTATGAAAGGTGCGCTCAATTTTTCAGATTATATAACAACGGTCAGCGGTAATTATGCTGAAGAAATTCTGCAGCCTGACCGAGGACAGAATATGGACGGGCTGCTTAGAAGTCGGCGTAAGCACCTAATTGGTATTAGGAATGGAATTGACTATAGTGAATATAATCCCGCGAAGGATAGTTTAATCTATACCAGATTTGACGCTCGTTCGTTACGCCGTCGCCGGGAAAACAAGCTTAAACTGCAAGAAACTTTGGGACTATGGATTAGTGAAGATATTCCTGTTATAGGGTTAGTTGCGCGATTAGTACACTCAAAAGGATTTGATCTAATATCTCAAGTTCTCGAAGAAATACTGGCGCTTAATACCCAAATTGTACTGCTAGGTCAAGGCGAAGAAGGCTATCAAAAATTATTTGAAGATGCAGCGGCTAAATATCCGGATCGAGTTTCGGCAAATATTACATTTAGCAATGAGTTAGCCAGACAGATTTATGCCGGGGCGGATATTTTTCTAATGCCTTCTCAATATGAACCCTGTGGTTTAAGCCAGCTCAATGCAATGCGCTATGGTTGTATCCCGCTGGTGTTTGCTACAGGAGGGCTAAAAGAAACGGTTGAACCATTTAACTATCAGACTGGCGAAGGAACTGGGTTTGTTTTTTCAGAGTATGAAGCAGAACAATTACTATTTACGGTAAAAATGGCAACTGAAGTTTATAGAAACAAAAAGGCCTGGAATAAATTAATTCGGTCAGCTATGAAGAGTGACTTCAGTTGGCGACAATCTTCACAGCAATACAAAGCCCTTTATGGTGAGTTAATCAATAAATGAGCTTTGGTTTGGGTGGGACTTAGCCAGAGGCTGGTCAGCGGATAAATAGAATTAACCAAAAATCATGCTTCAGAATAATATATACAGCTCACAGCATACCATGGAGTATTGTGTTAATTTCTTAACGACACACTTAAGCCAGATTTATTGGCACGGGAGGTATATTTTCAGGAGGTGATTTCTTGCTGTTAAATAAAGAAGAATTTAAAGATGCTTTTATCAATAAGCTGCAGACTATGTGCGGCAAAAGTATTGATGAAGCGTGCAATAATGATAAGTACATAGCGCTCGCTAGTGTTGTGCGCGATTGTATTAGTAGTAATTGGATTCAAACAAATAAGATGTATCGAGATGTTGGCGAAAAGCAAGTCTATTATTTCTCTATTGAGTTCCTTATGGGCAAACTGCTTGACTGTAATTTAATTAACACAGATCTCAAGACAATATGCAGTGAAGGTTTAAAAGACTTAGGGATAAATTTGGATGAGATTCTGGCTGAGGAACCGGACGCCGGCTTAGGCAATGGCGGCCTCGGGAGACTTGCTGCCTGTTTTCTTGATTCGCTTGCTGCTCTCAACCTTCCAGGACATGGCTGTGGTATTAGATACAGATACGGCTTGTTTGAACAGAAGATTGTGGATAACTATCAAGTCGAACTACCAGATAATTGGCTCAAGGACGGTTATATATGGGAATTCAGAAAAGCGGATAAAGCGGTAGAGGTTAGGTTTGGTGGCAATGTTTGTTGCAGTGAATGCAGCGGCAAACTGAATTTCTGCCACGAAAACTATGAAAGTGTTAAGGCCGTACCCTATGACATTCCAATTATCGGTTATAAGAATAACACAGTGAACACACTTAGACTTTGGAATGCTGAACCGATGCAGGTGGATTTTGACTTGTCCTCATTCAATCACGGAGATTACCTTAAAGCAGTGCAATATAAACAGTCTGTGGAGAGGATCTGCAAAATCCTTTATCCGGACGATAGTTTCTATGAGGGAAGATTGCTGCGCTTGAAGCAGCAGTATTTTTTCGTATCTGCAGGTTTACAAAGTATCTTAAGGCGTTTTAAACGCCGCAAGTACAGCATTCATGACCTGCCTAACAAAGTAGCAGTCCATATAAATGACACTCATCCAGCACTGGCAATTCCAGAATTAATGAGGCTTTTACTAGACGAGGAGGGGCTGGGTTGGGAAGAAGCTTGGCAGATAACTACTGAGACAATATCGTATACTAATCATACAATTTTACCTGAAGCACTCGAGAAGTGGCCGGTGGAAATGTTTAAAACTCTGCTGCCGCGGATTTATATGATTGTCGAAGAGATAAATCGGCGTTTTTGCGAACATTTGTGGAATAGATACTCTAGCTGGGATAAAATTCGCGCAATGTCAATTATTGTTGATGATCAGGTGCATATGGCCCGGCTGGCAGTAGTGGGCAGCCACAGTGTGAATGGTGTCGCGCAGATTCACTCAGATATTCTTAAAAACCACGTTATGGCCGACCTGCACGATTTTTATCCATATAAATTTAATAACAAGACCAACGGCATTACACATCGCCGCTGGCTGATAAAAGCAAATCCAGAGTTAGCTAAGCTCATTTCAAGTGCTATTTCTCCAAAGTGGATTAATTCCCCCAATGAGCTTGAAAGGTTAAAAGACTTTGCCACAGATGCCGTGTTTCAGCAAAAGATAGTTGATATCCGGCAAAGTAAAAAACTGCATTTGGCAAAGTATATAAAAAACAAATATGATTTAACCATAAATACTGATTCGATATTCGATATTCATATTAAGCGGATTCATGCCTATAAACGGCAGATTCTTAATGCGCTGCATATACTTGATTTATATAAGCGATTGAAAAGTAATCCTAATCTTGATATAACTCCCAGAACCTTTATTTTCGCCGGTAAAGCCGCACCAGGCTATTATATTGCGAAGCAGACGATAAAACTTATTAACATCATGGCGTCTTTAATTAATAACGACAAAACTATTAACGATAAGTTAAAAGTAGTTTTTTTAGAAAACTATAGTGTATCGTTAGGTGAGATGCTGTTTCCGGCAGCTGATGTCAGTGAGCAGATCTCTACCGCCAGCAAAGAGGCTTCAGGAACGGGAAATATGAAATTTATGATGAACGGCGCAATAACTATAGGTACTCTCGATGGTGCAAATGTTGAGATAAGGGATGCAGTTGGTGATGACAATATAATCATTTTTGGGCTTAAGGCTGAGCAAGTACTTGATTATTATAGGAACGGAGGGTATTGTGCTTGGGATGTCTACAATAGCGATAATCGCATCAAAGTAGCACTAGATCAGCTTGTCAACGGGTTTTTTCCAAACGAGAAAGAAGAATTCCGCCCGCTGTATGATTATCTGCTGCTTAATAATGATGAGTTTTTTGTTTTAAAAGATTTTGCTTCCTATGCTGATGCCCATTGTAAGCTGGAACAGAAGTACAATAATAAGCCTGAGTGGCTTAAAATGAGTATAATTAACATTGCAAAATCCGGCATGTTTTCTAGTGACCGTACGATTAATGAATATGCTTCAGGAATCTGGGATGTTAATCCGGTGATAATTCCGTAGAAAAGGTCGAGCTTTAATCGAGCCTAGTTTAATGGTTTTCAGAGGGCGGGATCCAACCCGCCCTTTTTGATCTGACTAAGTACTGGAGTTAGTGTGAGCTAAGTAATTAATAAAAATAATTATTTGATAGTAATTTTGGGAAGGTTTTTTTGGGAGAATTTCCGAAGATATTCCAATAACTACAAATGTTGAAAAATGATCAGTTTAGATATATAGGAATTTGATATAAGAATAGATATTGCCGTTATTAAACTATAGGAGGCAAAAGTGTGGCAATTTCACCGCTTGATAAGAGTGATCTCTATTTATTCCATGAGGGAACAAACTATCGCAGTTATCGGATGCTAGGTGCCCATGTTACTGAGATCGACGGCGTAAAAGGTATCCGCTTAGCCGTGTGGGCTCCGAATGCAGCAGCAATCAGCGTAGTCGGGGATTTTAATAACTGGCAGGGGAATAATCACGCTATGAAGCTTTTGCCAGATAGTGGAATATGGGTTCTGTTTATAGCTGGATTGAATTTAGATATTACATACAAATATGAAATTACGACAGCCGCTGGTGAGTGTATTCTTAAGGCTGATCCATATGCCTTTGCTGCTGAAGTAAGACCGGCAACAGCTTCAAAAGTATTTCAGCTCGATGGCTACGAATGGAATGATAGTGAGTGGCAGATAAAGCAGTGTAAGCCTATTTATGAACGACCAATGCTTACTTATGAAGTTCATCTAGGCTCGTGGCGCTTCAACGCTGATGGACAGCCCTTAAACTATCGTGATTTAGCGGATCAATTGGTTGATTATGCAGCTGACTTAGGGTATACCCATATCGAGCTTATGCCAATTATTGAACATCCTTTTGATGGTTCATGGGGCTATCAGGCGACAGGTTTTTTTGCGGTAACAAGCCGTTATGGCACGCCGCATGATTTTATGTATTTTGTTGATTGCTGCCATAAGCGGGGGCTTGGCGTTATTTTAGACTGGGTACCTGGTCATTTCTGCAAGGATGACCACGGGTTAAGACAGTTTGACGGAACGGCTCTTTATGAGCCAAACGATATAGCTAGAGCTGAAAATGCTGAGTGGGGCACAGCAAATTTTGATTTTGGTCAGCCAGAGGTGCTGAGCTTCCTGATATCGAATGCGCTTTTTTGGTTTGATGTATATCATATTGATGGGCTCAGAGTGGATGCAGTAGCAAATATGCTGTATCTAGACTATGGCCGAAACCCAGGGCAGTGGCAGCCCAATCGCTATGGTGGAAATGGCAATCTTGAGGCAATGGATTTTATACGCAAATTAAATGAAGCCGTCTTTAAAAACTATCCTACTGCCTTAATGCTTGCGGAAGAGTCGACATCATGGCCGATGATTTCAAAACCTACCTATATGGGCGGGATGGGGTTTAATTTTAAGTGGAATATGGGCTGGATGAATGACATGCTTCGCTATATGGCGATAGATCCAATCCATCGCAAATGGAATCATAATCTAGTGACCTTTTCCTTTATGTATGCCTTTTCAGAAAACTATGTGCTGCCGTTATCGCATGATGAAGTTGTGCATGGAAAAAGGTCATTAATTGAAAAAATGCCTGGTGACTATTGGCAGAAGTTTGCTAATCTGCGGGCGTTTTATGGCTATTGGATGGCTCATCCCGGCAAGAAGCTGCTATTTATGGGCGGAGAATTTGGACAGTTTATCGAATGGAAATATTACGACAGCCTAGATTGGCACTTGCTGGACTACCCTATGCATAAGAAGCTTCAGGATTATACAAGGGCTTTAAACAAATTTTATTGTGAGCAGGCGGCTTTATGGGAGATCGACTGTGACTGGCAGGGGTTTGAATGGATTGACTGCCAGGATTACAACCAAAGCATTATAGCCTTCATGAGAAAAAGTCGAAAGTCAGATGATTATTTAATTGTAGTTTGTAATTTTACTCCAGTAGTTCATGACGATTATCGAATTGGCGTGCCGGAAAACATAAGTTACGCCGAGGTGTTTAATAGTGATTGGGAGGAATTCGGCGGGTCGGGACAACGAAACGGTACAATCATAGAAGCTAAGAAAAATGCTTGGCACAATAAACAGTATTCGATTGATTTGAAGCTGCCGCCACTTGGCGTAATATATCTAAAACCACGCCTAAATGACATAAATATGGCTAGTGACAAGTAAAGCCAGCAAGAATAAACGGTAATTTACTATGAAGAGGGGATAACAATGCGCAAAAAAGAATGTGTTGCGATGCTGCTTGCTGGTGGACAAGGCAGCCGCTTAGGGCTCCTAACTAAAGATTTAGCTAAGCCGGCGGTTCCTTTTGGCGGGAAATACCGGATAATCGATTTTGCACTAAGCAACTGTCACAATTCAGGCATTGATACTGTAGGCGTGCTTACGCAGTATAAGCCGCTCGCCTTAAACAGCTATATTGGCATTGGCAGTGCTTGGGATTTAGATCGAAATGACGGTGGTGTCTATGTGCTGCCGCCATACGTACGGGAGCAGGGCGGTGAGTGGTACAAAGGTACAGCAGACGCTATTTATCAAAACATCAACTTTATTGATAGCTTCGATCCTGAGTATGTATTAGTGCTGTCAGGTGACCATATTTATAAAATGGACTATTCCCTAATGCTTGACTATCACATTGAGAAAAACGCTGATGCAACTATTGCAGTAATAGCTGTGCTGTGGGAAGAAGCAAGCAGATTCGGAATTATGAATACCGATGAGGATAAGCATATCATCGAATTCGCGGAAAAGCCTAAAAACCCCAAAAGCAACCTGGCCTCAATGGGTATTTACATATTCAATTGGGCGGCATTAAGAGAGTATCTTGAGGCAGATGGCAGTGATGCAGCTTCAAGTCATGATTTCGGTAAAGATATTATTCCCAAGATGCTTAATGAAGGGCGCAAAATGCTCGCATATCCCTTCAGCGGTTATTGGAAGGATGTTGGAACAATCGATAGTTTTTGGGAAGCAAATATGGATTTATTAACAGATCCGCCCCAGTTCGATATTTATGATGCCAGCTGGCGCATATACTCAGTAAATCCGGTGAGGCCGCCTCATTATTTATCGACTTCTGCAAAGGTTCGCAGCTCAATTGTCAGTGAGGGATGCCAAATTTTTGGTGAAGTTGAGCATTGTGTTGTGTTTCCGGGCGTATACATAGGAACAGGAGCAAAAGTAACTAACTCGGTAATTATGCCTGAGGCCACAATTGAAGCAGGCGTAATTATTGACAAAGCCATTGTGGGCGGAAAAGCTGTGATTAAGCAAGGCAGCACTATATGTAATAAGGCTGGCAAAAGCCAAGAGATTGCTGTTGTAGCAGAGGAAATGGTTGTTTCTCCTGGAACTGAAGCTCAGCTTTGCGGAGAGGAGAAATAAACATATGGATGCAATGGGAATTATTAATTTATATAATTCTAAAGAATCACTAGCTGAGTTAACACTGCATCGCCCTTTGGCGGCCGTGCCGTTTGCCGGGCGATATCGGCTTATCGACTTCCCTCTGTCTAATATGGTTAATTCAGGAATATCTAGTGTAGGCATAATGGTTCATAATAAATACCGCTCATTAATGGATCATCTTCGTTCAGGGAAGGAATGGGATCTAGCCCGTAAGCGAGATGGTTTGGCAATTTTACCTCCGGCATATGCCAATCATCCTGAGGGCAAACAGCTTGGTGATATCGAGAATTTCCACAGTAATTTGGACTATATCTCCCACAGCAGGAACAAGTATGTTGTCATAGCAGGAGCCAGTATGGTCTATAATATCGATTTAACGGCTGTAATAAAGTTTCACGAAACCAATAAAGCTGATATAACAGCAGTCTACAGCAGTAAGGAACAACTGCAGGATGGTGCCGTGCGAACGCTTTTGCGGGTGGATAGCAGCAATCGTATTATTGACATGCAGGTGAAAAGCGGTACTTGTCCAGATAACCATTTATCTATGGACTTATATATAATGGAGCGTAAGTTACTAGTAGACTTGATTGAGAACTGTGCGGCTCGCGGTGATTACGATTTTGTTAAACACTGTTTAATTAAAAACATCGGCAATTTAAAAATGTTTGGGTTTAAGCACCAAGGTTATTTAGCTCACATTAGTTCAACTCAGAGTTATTTTAAGCACACGATGGAGCTGTTAAAACCAGAAATTTGGGAAGAATTATTCTTTACTCCAAATTTAATTTATACAAAAGTTAAAGATGAACCGCCTGCTAAATATAAAGCAGAAGCTATAGTAGTTAATTCACTTGTTGCTAATGGCTGCTACATTGAAGGCAGGGTTGAGAACAGTATACTATTCCGAGGAGTCAGAGTAGAAAAAGGCGCTTATATAAAAGATTGTATTATCATGCAAAAAGGGCTGATTGCCAGCGGTACCACGCTACAGAACGTTATTTGCGATAAAGATGTACAGATACAAAGTGGCCGCAGTCTTAAAGGAGAGCCTAGTTATCCTATAATTATAAAGAAAGGAATGGTGATATAAATGTTAAAGGTACTGTTTGTAGCCGCTGAGGCTGTTCCTTTTATTAAAACAGGAGGTCTAGCTGATGTTGCCGGCTCGCTGCCTAAGCAACTAAGAGCAGAAGGGGTAGATGTGCGAGTTATAATCCCTAAATACAGCGGTATTCCGACGCAGTATAGAGAGCAAATGACGTCAATACATCAAACTACTGTTTCGGTTGGGTGGAGACAACAGTACTGCGGTGTCGAAAAACTAGAATATGACGGCGTTCCGTTTTATTTTATTCATAATGAAGATTATTTCAAACGTAATGGTTTGTATGGCTACGATGACGATGCTGAGCGGTATGCATTTTTCTGCCGGGCTGTACTTGACGTACTTCCGAACCTAGACTTTATCCCTGATGTTATACATTGCAATGATTGGCATACAGGCATGGTCAGTGTCTTTTTAGAGGCGCATTATCGATCAAGACAAGAATATCAGAATATCCGCACTATGTTTACCATCCATAACCTTCGCTATCAAGGGGTATTCCCTAAAGAGATAATGCCGGATTTATTAAGCCTAGGCTGGGAATACTTTAATATAGAAGGCTTAGAATTTTATAATCAAGTCAGCTATATGAAAGGCGGATTGGTGTTCTCTGACATTATTACTACTGTAAGTTCTACATATGCTGAGGAGATACAATACGAATACTTTGGCGAAAAACTAGATGGATTACTGCGCAAACGCCGGGCAGATATAGTAGGGATAGTTAATGGTATTGACAATGACTTGTATAACCCAGCAACCGATCCTCATATCCCGATTAATTTTGATGCGAACTCACTTGATCTAAAGTGGGAAAACAAAGTCAGGCTGCAGGAACGACTAGGATTACCAGTTAAGCGAAGCACACCGCTTATTGCTATTGTATCGCGGCTGGTAGCTCCCAAGGGTCTTGATTTAATCGCTCATATAATAGATGAGCTTATTGCTGGTGAAGATATTCAGCTAGTGGTGCTTGGTACGGGTGAAGAATGTTTTGAATCCCTTTTCCAACAGGCCGCCTGGAAATACCCGAATAAGGTTTCTGCTAATATTTGCTTTGATGAAGCTCTAGCGCATCAGGTGTACGCTGCTTCAGACATTTTCCTCATGCCATCGCAGTATGAACCTTGCGGCATTGGGCAGCTTATTGCACTAAGATATGGGGCACTTCCGGTAGTACGTGAAACTGGAGGGCTTAAAGATACCATAATGCCTTATAACAAATACACTGGGGAAGGCAATGGGTTTTCCTTCGAAAGTTATAACGCGCATGACTTGTTGTTTACAGTAAAAAAGGCTTTGGGCTTATTTTATGATAAGCCAATATGGTCAAAGATTGTCCAAAACGCTATGCAGTCTGATTATAGCTGGAGGCAGTCAGCTCAGCAGTATAAAGCTATTTATACTAGCTTACATAATAACGGAGGATAAACATTTGCAGATAAGCAAGAAGCGGTCAGGCCAGACTTACTTAGATGTCGCTGGTATTGATTGTGAATCAGGCAATGACTTTAGCGAGACTGGCAACAGTGAAGTTGAGAAATTTCAAACGATGTTTTTAAATAAATTAACAGCTGTTCATGGCGTATGCTTGCAGCAAGCATCGCCATGGCAGCAATATACTGCCTTAGCTGCTGTTGTTCGTGACCTGATTGGAGCTGATTGGCAGCAGACCAAACAGCTTTATGCAACAAGTGAGACTAAACAAGTCTATTATTTGTCAATCGAATTTTTGCTTGGCCGTTTATTAGGTTCTAATTTGCTTAACTTAGGTCTATATGATGTGGCGGATAAAGCTCTTAGTAAACTCGGAATATGTATCAATGAACTTGAGCAAGCCGAGCCAGATGCCGGTTTAGGTAATGGTGGTCTAGGCAGGCTTGCTGCTTGTTATCTAGATTCAATGGCCTCAGGGAGTTTGCCAGGGCATGGCTGTGGGCTGCGTTACAAATACGGTCTTTTCGAGCAAAGATTTGTAGAAGGCATGCAATATGAATACCCTGATGGTTGGTTAAAGGATGGCTATGCTTGGGAATACCGCCGGCCTGATGACGCGGTAGAAGTAATGTTCGGCAAAGATGAAATTGAAACTGTTCTCGCAGTGCCGTATGACGTGCCGATAATTGGCTACCAGAATAATGTGGTAAATACACTTCGTTTATGGAGTGCCGAGGCAGCGATAGGTTCGTCAGCCTGTTTAATTGATGGGCATCAAGATTGCCAAAGTGAGATTGACAATTGTAATTCAATAGAAGCTATAACGAATATTCTTTATCCAGACGACAGTACCTACCAAGGTAAAGTGCTTCGGCTTAAGCAGCAGTATTTACTGGTATCAGCAAGCCTAAAGAGTATTCTGCGGGATTACAAGGCTCAAAACAGGCCAGTTAAGGATTTAGATAAATATGTTGCTATTCACATCAATGACACTCATCCTGCGTTAGCCGTTCCCGAGCTAATGAGAATATTACTGGATGAGGAGCATATAGCCTGGGATAGGGCGTGGTCCATTACTATAAATACTCTATCCTACACCAACCATACCGTTTTGCCGGAGGCTTTGGAGAAATGGCCGGTTGATATGTTCAAGGCGCTGCTGCCTAGGATATATGAAATAATAAATGATATCAATGAACACTTCTGTCATGATTTATGGCTGTGTTATCCAGGGGAATGGGACAAGATTGCTCAAATGGCTGTAATTGCTGACAATCAAGTTCACATGGCTCATCTCGCGATTGTTGGAAGTCACAGCGTCAATGGTGTAGCCAAGCTTCATACAGAAATTCTAAAAACACAGGTTATGAAAAACTTCTCTGACTATTATCCAATTAAATTTAATAATAAAACAAACGGTGTAGCTCATCGACGCTGGCTGATTAAAGCTAATGCTGCACTTGCGAAAACTATAACAAAAACAATAGGTGAAGACTGGCTTAAACAACCAGCTGCTTTAGCGGAATTTGCAAAGTATGCCGACGATTCCGGTTTGCAGCAGGATATTGCTGCAGTAAAACGCACTAACAAGCTAAATCTGGCTAAATATGTATGGGAAAAGTACGATATCAGACTGTCTGTTGATTCGATATTCGATGTACAGATAAAGCGTATTCACTCTTATAAGCGGCAGCTTTTGAATGCTCTGCATATTATGGACTTATATAACAAGATTAAGGCCCAGCCCAATATCGATATTACCCCGCGAACGTTTATTTTTGGGGGTAAGGCTGCTGCAGGCTATTACGAAGCCAAGGCGACAATAAAATTAATTAACACAATTGCTGGTATTATTAACAATGACAAATTGCAGGACAAGCTCAAGGTTATATTTTTAGAAGACTATAACGTATCTTTAGCTGAATTAGTCATTCCAGCAGCTGATGTTAGTGAACAAATTTCTACTGCTGGCAAAGAAGCATCTGGCACAGGCAACATGAAATTGATGATGAACGGAGCCATTACAATTGGGACATTAGATGGTGCTAATATTGAGATCAAAGAAGCTGCTGGTGAAGATAATATTTTCATCTTTGGTTTGACGGCGAATCAAACAACTGATTTTTATAAATATGGCGGTTACCATTCGTGGGATATCTACCATAGTGACGATCGAATTAAAACAGTTATGGAGCAGCTTGTTAACGGCTTTATGCCAGTTCCAAAGGATGAATTTTCAGTCTTCTACAGTTCCTTGCTTCATGAGAATGATCAGTATTTTGTCTTGAAAGATTTTAATGCTTATGCCGAAGCACATCAACGCCTTGATAACAGATTTAAGGATCAGGCAGCGTGGCGGCGAATGGCGATAAATAACATCGCACAGTCTGGACGATTTGCAATCGACCGAACCTTTGCTGAATACTCAGAGGATATTTGGACAGTCAATCCAGTACGTCCGCAAGAGGAAACCAATGAGGCGACATTGGACAAGGCTTGTGCTAGAGACAGCCGCGCCAGCATATTAATGCAATAGTCTATTGTGATAATTGGGGTATTTAAAATGGGAAACGTTTTCTTGAACCACAGAGTACACAGAGTACGCGGAGGGCTACGAAGTAGCTTATTTTGAGCGATGTCATCGCGCTAATTTTAAAATAATATCCGCATTCCCTTGCGTACTCTGCGGTTAGTCGGTCAACGCCTTTTTATTACGCCAGAAGGTGAGGTATTGCTATGAATCAAAATTGGCTGTTTCACAATTCGCAATCGCTAGCCTACCGCAGCCCCTTTGGGGCTGTTTGTTGTAATACTGAGATAACGCTCCGCTTGCGGATATTATCATCAAGTCAGCCGGAATCGGTAGTATTAAGAATATGGCAAGACGGATTAGGAGAGCAAAAGCTGGATATGCTCTCAGATAGTAAAACAAATTCCGATAACCTTTATAAATTAAAACTAACGGTGCCGGAAAAGAGTTGTGTTATTTGGTATTACTTCATAGTTATAGTTGGCGGCAAGACCTTTTATTATGGCAATAACCATGCAGGTTTAGGCGGAAGTGGCGATATCTATGATAGCCCACCGCCGTCATTTCAGATTACTGTATACCAAAAATGTGCTGTTACGCCTAATTGGTTTAAAGAGGCAGTAATGTACCAGATATTCCCGGATAGATTCTGTAATGGTGAAGCTGAAGGAAAAGTATTGGCTCCTAAAAAGGGCTCGGTAATTCATGCTGACTGGAGCAACACCCCATACTATATTAGAGATGTTGATACCAAAGAAATCGCAGCATATGATTTCTTTGGCGGAAATTTGCGCGGCATTATAAATAAGCTGTCCTATTTAAAAGAACTAGGGATTAGTGTAATTTATTTGAATCCAATATTTGAGTCACCCAGCAACCATCGTTATGATACTGGTGACTATCATAAAGTTGATTCCATGCTTGGCGATAATGAATTATTTGCTGAACTCTGTACGAAAGCTAAAGAAGTTGGAATTGAGATAATCTTAGATGGTGTCTTTAGTCATACTGGAAGTGACAGCATTTATTTTAACAAGTACGGTAATTATAAAAGTATTGGGGCGTTTCAGTCTCAGGCCTCACCTTATTATAAGTGGTACAGGTTCAGCCAGTATCCTGATAAGTATGAGAGCTGGTGGGGCATAGATACACTGCCGAATACAGAGGAAAATGAGCCTTCATTCGTTGATTTTATTATTAGTGGCGATAATAGTGTCTTAAAATACTGGCTGAAGCAAGGCATTAAAGGCTGGCGGCTTGATGTTGTGGATGAATTGCCGGATGAATTTGTAAGGACTTTTGCCAAAGAGATGAAATTAATAGACCCAGATGCAGTGTTGATCGGCGAGGTGTGGGAAGATGCATCACATAAAGAAAGCTACGGTAAGCTGAGGGATTATTTAGGCGGCAGTGAACTTGACTCGGCTATGAATTATCCTTTTCGTAAGATTCTGCTCGACTTTATTTTAGGCCATGCCGATAGCAGCATCACTCATCGTTCGCTCATGAGTCTATACGAGAATTATCCAAGAGAAAACTTTTATGCAATGATGAATTTAGTAGGTAGCCATGATGTTCCTCGTGTTCTAACCCTGCTTGGAGAAGCCCCAATGAATGATACATTTTCAATAACTAAGCAGAGCAAATTTAGGTTGAATGCCGAGCAGCGATGCCTCGCAAAAGCCAGACTGAAACTTTTAGCTTTATGGCAGATGACTTTCCCGGGAGTTCCAGCTATATACTATGGTGATGAGTGTGGTGTCGAAGGGTTTAAAGATCCGTTTAATCGAAGTACCTACCCGTGGGGGCAGGAAGATCTAGAATTACTTAAGTGGTATAAACAAGTAATTAATCTTAGAAATAGCTATCCAGTTTTTAAGACAGGTGAATGGCTTCCGATATATGCTGAAGGTGATGTTTACGGCTATGCCAGGCGGATTATTAATGGAAAAGATCACTTCGGCCAGGAAAGACCTGATAACACGGCCCTTGTACTATTAAACCGCAGTAAAGATAGTGCGGCGAAGATAACCCTTGATGTCAGGGGATTATGCCGTGGAATTATGAAAGATGTCTTAAATGATGGGGGTGAAGCAGCAGTGCATGATGGTATTATTAATGTAGAATTGGCGCCACTGGAAGGCAAAGTTCTTTTGCAGCACGAGCATAGTCTGCTGGGGCGTCAATGTGGGATATTGCTCCATCCGACCTCATTGCCGTCAAAATACGGAATTGGAGACTTAGGGAAAGAAGCTTATGAATTTGTTAATTTTTTATATAAAAGCAAACAAAAACTATGGCAGATACTACCCTTAAACCCGGTAGGATTAGGTGAGTCTCCCTACCAGTCACCGTCAGCTTTTGCGGGTAATCCGCTCTTAATTTCGTTAGGAAAACTAGTTGGCGACGGCTTGCTAAGCGGTGTGGATGTGAAACTTCCGAAGCAATTTGACACTGATAAGGTAGAATTTGAAGCTGTTAAAGATTTTAAGGAAAGTTGTTTGCGAATTGCGTTTAATAGTTTCAAGCAGAAATTCGAGTCGTCTGTAGAATATGAGCGGTTTGTAAATGAAAACGCTATTTGGCTGCACGATTATGCCCTATTTATGGCTCTCAAAGAATATTTTAATGATTGCAGCTGGACTGAATGGCCTTACGAAATAGCTAGTCGCCAAGAGGGGGCGATGAGAGAATATCGTGAACTTCTGAGAGATGAAATTGGTTTTCACTATTTCCTGCAATTTGAATTTAATAAACAATGGCTTGCTTTAAAGCGCTATGCAAATCAATGGGGCATTAAGATAATTGGAGATATGCCAATATTTATAGCACATGATAGTGCTGATGTGTGGGCAAATCAGCAGCTGTTTGAGCTTGATAAGAAAGGCTTGGCCCAAAAGATTGCTGGAGTGCCGCCGGATTACTTCAGTGAAACTGGTCAACTATGGGGTAACCCGCACTATAATTGGCAAGAGATGGCCAACGAAGATTATAATTGGTGGCGTGAACGCTTTCAGGTTATGTTAAATCAGGTTGATATAATCAGGGTGGACCATTTCCGCGGCTTTGAAGCATATTGGGAAGTGCCGGCAGGAGAGAAAACTGCTGTCAATGGCAAGTGGATAAAGGGACCTGGTGCAAAGCTATTTAGTACACTGGAGCGATATCTTGGTAAACTGCCGATTATTGCTGAAGACTTAGGGGTAATAACCCCGGAGGTTGAAGACTTACGGGATGCTTTTTATTACCCGGGCATGAAAGTATTGCATTTTGTTTTGTCATGTGATGAGGAAGGTTGCTGCATTCCTTTTACATGTGATAAAAATAGTGTAGTTTATACAGGGACGCATGATAATAACACTACTCTTGGTTGGTATAAGCTAAATGTTGGCGAAGAAACTGAATATGCTGAGTGTATTAATAAAATGCTACAAATGGAAAACGCTGATCCGGAAGATGTTTGCTGGCGAATGATAGAATTTGCTTATAACACTAATGCAAATACTGTAATAATTCCAATGCAGGATGTTCTGTGCCTAGGCAGTGAGGCTAGAATGAATACACCGGGGACTGTCGGGGGGAATTGGCAATGGCGTTGCCGCAAGGAATGGCTTACGCCAGAACTTGCCGCTCATTTAGCATCGTTAGCAGGGCGCTACAAACGCTAGCATCTAAAAACAGGCAGCATTCTTCATACGGGCTGCCTGTTTTTGCGTTACATTATAAGTTGTAAAAAATCTACTTAAAAAGAGCTTAAATTTCATTGTATTTTTATCTAATTATAGGATATAATTTAATTGGGCATATGCCCAATTGATAAAGGAGAGTTTCGAATGCCCCGAAAACGTTGTTGTGGGATAGTTGAGGAAATTCCATATTGCCGCAGGTTTATTCCTGAAGGTGAAATGAATTCAGGGAGTATTGAGCTTTTTTTGGAAGAGCTTGAGTCGCTTCGCTTGAAGGATGTCGTCGAATTGGATCAAAGTGATTGTGCACTGAAGATGGGGCTTTCACGCAGTACTTTCCAAAGGGTATTAAACTCGGCTCGCAGGAAAGTGGCACTCGCTTTATTAGAAGGGCAGATAATAAATATTGAGGGAGGTAATTATATAATGACTAACAGAATTTTTGAATGCGTAGACTGTGCACATCAGTGGGAGGAGAAACCATGTACACTAGGTGGCAAACATGGTTATGAAATTGCTTGTCCGACTTGTGGCAGCATGAAGAAAGTTAAGTTAGAAAATGGGGTTAAGCATGCTTGCGGTGGGCACCAGCACGGTGATCATGAACATGGACATGGCTGCTGCAGTAACCACAAATAATAGTTAAAACTGTTTTAATTGGTATAGGAATCTTATGCAATTGCACGTCTGGTTTTTCGGCCGGATATGAAAGCAAGCTGTAATTATGAAGAAATATCGGTCTGACTTTCTTGAGATTTTGAAGGTTAGACCGATATTTTATTGTTGTACCTTTTTTTGATAATAGAAAATAATCTGATGTAACATTCTTAACAACCATTTTGGGTACTCTAAAAGATGACTTAATGTAATAAGGAGGCCTGGAAAATGACTGAAGTTGATGTATTGATAAAAGAAAAGTTTGTCTCTTTCCGCCGCAAGGTTTTAGAGCACTTAAAAGAAAAACATCCATATATTATCGGAATAGTTGAATCTGCAATGGCTGGTCGCAAAAATAAATTCGGTTTAAGAATTACTGAGAACGGAAAAACAGTAGGCGAATACACTCTCATTGCCAATGGAGTAAGCATTGAAAGTGTAGAGGTCGGTATATTAGACGCTGCAGTAAAGCATCCGATGTTAGGTGAATTTAAGCCATACGCTATAATTGAGCGGTCAGATATTGAGCAGGCAATTGAAAACGAAGAGTTTTTTACAGATACTTTTGCAGCAGCCAAAAAGTTTTTGCCTAATGCTACCATAAAATTTTTGGAATAGAAGATTAAAAACCTTTGCGGAAGAGATTTCGCAAGGGTTTTTAATCTTCTTAAGGAAGCTGAGAAGGGGAGACGGTACCTTATTAACGCTGCTGGCGCTGACTTGCGCTTATAATAAGGTGCACTTTATTCAAGAACACTTACGTCACATTCAATCTATGTACTTTCTTAGCTAATTGCAGGACTATATTGCCGATCGATTATTACGCTGAAGGATAGCTAATTAATTTAGTGAAAGTATAAGTAAAATGATCGAGGCGGTGTAATGGTTGGTTAAAAAGCTATGCGGCGATTTTATTACCGGCTTTCAGTTTTTGACGCGAATTTATGTTAGTAAACACGCCGATTGGTCGCCTGAGGCATTTGGACGAAGTGTTAAGTTCTTTCCTTTGGTAGGCGGCATAATAGGCATTCTTTTGGCTGGTTTGGCTTATGGAGTACAGCAATATAAGTTTGAAGTATTTCCAATGCACTTACTAGCGGCAAGTTTGATTATAATCGAAATTGTAATCACAGGCGGCCTGCATTGCGATGGCTTTATGGATACTATAGACGGGGTTTTTTCGGGTCGTTCGCGAGAACGAATGTTGGAGATAATGAAAGATAGCCGCATTGGAGCTTTTGGAGCGATTGGGTTTAGCCTGCTGATATTACTTAAGTATTCGCTTATTTTAGACATCCCAATAGGAAAGCTGCCTGCCGCCTTATTTGTAATGCCGGTTATAGGTCGGATGGCTAGTGTTGTGGCAATAACTAAATTCCCATATGCTCGGGCCAATGGTCTTGGGAAGACTTTTTTCCAATACTCAGATAAAACTACTATTTATATAGCTGGCATATTTACGTTAGCACTATTAATTCCGCTAGGCAATACTGCACTAATTGCTGGGATAGTAGCAATTAGCTGGGCTGCTTTAGTTGCCCGCTATATCTCCAATAAATTAGGCGGCATGACTGGAGATGTATATGGCGCCATTATAGAAGTTACCGAGGTTGCTGTGTTGATGGCCTTCGTATTTTAATTAAAAAGTTAGTATGTCGATCTAGAAATAGCATTTTTTTTACTTTACGCTTCAACATCTTGCTAACCCGCATTTACTGATAGGAAATCACATAATATGGTAGAAATAGAAAAATAAACAACTTAATATACTGCCACCAAACAGGTGCCTCTTTTAAACCAAGAGGAGAATAGGGAAGTACGGAAGGGCTATAGCCCTTAAACGACGCGGTCGCGCCACTGTAATCGGGGAAGTCTTCTGCATATGCCACCGGGCTGCCGGGAAGGCGCAGGAGACTCAAGATCCGTAAGCCAGGAGACCTGCCTGTTTTGGCTGACATTTTACCTCCGCGCAAGGGGTAATGCCAGAAGGATAGGGTTTTTAAATTTTAAATACCTAGCCTTTTTGGGCTAGGTATTTATTTTTGTGGGGATGATTTTTTGAACCGCAGAGTACGCGGAGTACGCAGAGGGTTATCGGAGGAATTGGTCGAGATATTATCGCGCATGAATTTTATAACCTACACTTGCGTCCACTCTGCGACCTCTGCGTACTCTGTGGTTAACACATAAGAATATTAAAAACTAAAATAGAGGGGGATATTTTTATGGATTACGAAGCAGCAGTGAACGACTTAATTGATGGTGCGGCTAAACCGCCGAACAGTCTTGGACTCTTAGAAAAGTATTTTCGGAAGATACTTTTGGCTTGGGAAACTAAGCATTCAGAAGTACGCCCGCATCACGTGATTTTTGCGGCTGATAATGGGGTTGTTGATGAGGGGGTAGTTGCTTACCCGCCGGTGATAACCTACTTGCAAGCACAGAATATGGTTGATGGGCGAGCGACGATAAGCTGCTTCTGTCGCAGTAATGGTATTCCATATACTGTTGTTGACGTTGGCATTAATAACAGCGTTGCTGTAGGTATCGATAAGAAAGTTGCTTTAGGAAGTAAGAACTTTATGAAGCAAGAAGCTATGAGTAACGAGGAATTTTACTTAGCGTGGAAGGCTGGGCAAGATATAGTAGAAGAATTGGTTAGCAAGCAGGGCTGCAATTTACTGTCGTTCGGTGAAATGGGAATCGGGAATACCACAACCTCGTCTGCGGTACTTCATGCTTTGACAGGGATGTTTCCAGAATTTTTAGTTGGTTATGGGGCTAGCCCGGCAAACAATGATTTGCTCAAGCGAAAACGTTTAGTTGTAAGTAAAGGTGTTGAACGTCACAAAGCTGCGATGCAAGGAGTCGAGGATATTTTAAGGTGTGTAGGCGGTTTTGACATTGTAGCGATTTGTGCAGGTATGCTTGAATGTGCGCAGCGTAAAACTCCGTTCGTCATCGACGGCTTTATAACTGCAGTGGCTTATGCTTGTGCTGCGAAGCTTAACAGTGATATTGAAAAGTACGCTATACCGTCGCATATGTCTAAAGAGCCTGGTATGGCGTATGCACTGCTGCTAGGAAATATCCTAGCCGATGATGTAATTATTCGCGGTAATATGGCGTTAGGCGAAGGTACAGGGGCTGTATTAATGGTATCTATTCTTAAAACCACTGCATATACGCTTCTTAACATGGCTAGGTTGTCAGATTTCGACCTGAATGTTGCAGGTGAGCCGCAGGTAGCCATATAGCTAGCATTGATGGTAGTGTTTCGAGAGTTTCGTAAAAGTTAATTGCTCTGAAATAACAATATCTTGTCATTTGCAGGAAAAATTTTATATTTAATCCAAATAATACCCTATGAGAAAATTCCTACAATTCGGTGAACTTTAATTCATAGGGGGAACCTTTGTGCAAGGTTATAATCGCTTTACTCTTGGTGAAATTGTAAATACTCAGGTATTGCAGGAGATACAAGATAAGTTCTCAGAAGCAACAGGGTTAGCTGCTGTTATAGTTGATGTTGAAGGGATGCCTGTTACTAAACCTAGTAATTTTACGGAATTTTGTCAATATATTAGGTCCGATTTTGAAGGTCTTGCTCGCTGTATGGCTTGTGATGACCGAGGGGGCAGAAAGGCTTTACAAAGCCGGCGGCCCTATGTATATCATTGCCATGCTGGTTTAACTGATTTAGCAGCACCAATTATTGTTCAGAATCAATATGTTGGGGCCTTATTAGCCGGTCAAGTTGTTTCACCTCAGGAAGACTATGATACCAAAGGTGAGATGTATAAGCTGACAGCTTCTCTTAAGCGGGATAATGATAAGCTTAGTGAACTATTTGATAAAGTCGATATAATCCAGGGGGCCAGGCTTAAAGCTGCTGCAGATTTAATTTATATAATGTCTAACTACATTGTCGAAATTGGGGTTGCTAACATTGTCCAGAAGCAGCTTATGGATGAAATTAGGGCTAAAGCCGAGTTAGAAAACCTGCTCAGGGCAACAGAATTAAAGGCTTTGCAGTCCCAGGTTAATCCGCACTTTCTCTTTAATACCTTAAATACAATTGCCAGACTTGCTTTATTGGAAGGTGCGAGCCGAACACAAGAGATCGTTTATGCGCTGTCCGATTTACTTCGTAATAATCTTCGTGATATTGAAGAGCTGCGAACCCTTGAGGAAGAAGTTAAATCGATAAGTGACTATCTGACAATCCAAAGGGCACGCTTTGGTGATAGAATAAATGCCAAAGTTAATGTAGACTCTCAAGTTTTGGATGTACACATACCGGCACTGACATTGCAGCCGATAGTTGAAAATGCAATAATCCATGGACTTGAGCCCAAAAAGGATGGGGGAGAAATCCACATAAGTGCAAGCAACGATGAAGGTTACTTAATGCTGGTTGTCAGCGATACTGGAATAGGGCTGTCACAAGAGCGAATAAATTCAATTTTCCGTTCGGAAAAAAGGAAACATACAAAGGGGCAGACAACAGGCCTAGGAATTATTAACGTACACAAGCGAATTCAGCATCATTTTGGCAGCGAATATGGTCTAAGGATGGAAAGTGAAATGGGTAAAGGAACCAGTATCTATATTAGGCTTCCGCTTTGCCAGTCTTAGTATAATGCCAAAGGAGAAGTTAATATATGATTACATTGTTAATAGCAGATGATGAACAACTCGAACGGCAAGCTTTGCGTTATATCATAACAAGGCATTGTCCCTGCATTGACATAATCGGTGAAGCTGGTGATGGAGCAACCGCCATTCGCGAAGCATCACAGCAAAAACCAGATATTGTGCTTTTAGATATAAGAATGCCGGAAATGAATGGTTTAGAGGCGGCAAAAGCTATTAGAGCAATTTTGCCGGATGCAAAAATCATAATGCTAACGGCTTTTGATGAGTTTGAATATGCTAAGCAGGCACTAAAGCTAGGTGCTGTTGAGTATCTTCTTAAACCGTTGCGTCCAGAAGATTTAATCAAAGCTCTTCAGGCTGTTGCTGAGGATGTAAAGCAAGCAAAAGAACGCATTAAAGAAGACAAGCAAATGCGCAAAAGTTTGCAGGAAGCAGCGCCGTATATAAAAATGTCTTTTATACAGGACCTGATATCAGGCGGTATAACCGAGCTGGAACACTTTTACGAGCGTGCTGCTTTCCTAGGGTTAGAAGTAAAATCGGGAATTGTTATGGTGCTGGATGTTGATAATTTTAAGCAGTTGACTCAAAGTGAACCAGAATTTAAAAAACAATTGGTAAAACAACAGCTTTATGAGATTGCTTCCGAGATAGCCGGTCCGAGTACTCTGGTGACTCCGTTTAGCAGTGATAATATAATAATAATAATCGGCAGTGATATAAAAGAGGCGAGCCTGGTTAAAACAGATGCGCTGAATATTGCAAACAGCATTCGGAAAACTGTTTCTAGTACGATGGGCATAAGCGTTACCATTGGCATAGGCCGATATTACAGCGATCCAAGAGATTTCCATAAATCATATTTAGAAGCATTAAGTGCACAGCGCCAACGCTTCTATTTAGGAGATAACCAGATTATTCATATCGAAGATATCCCTCATCTTAGTGGGCAGCCATTTCGCTATCCATTTCAGAATGAACGCACTGTGGTTGACCGAGTTCGCTGCGGTGATCGGAGGCAGGCGAAAGAATCGCTTGCTAAGCTCCTAGATGAGATATTCTCAAAATGCAGCAGTATAGATACAATAAAAGCTTCAGTGCTGGAGCTTCTTATAGTATTATCTAGATCTGCCATCGAGGGCGGCGCCAATTTAGAGCAGCTGACATTGCTTAATTTTGACCATATAAGTCGTTTAATCCAGTGCGGCACAAAAGACCAGGTTTATCGATGGATGTTTGACTCTTTGGATAGTTTTCTTGATAATATGCTAGAAAACCGTGGAGGCATGAATACAAGGGTAGTAAATAAGGCTAGCGAATATATAGTGAAAAATTGCCATAAAAACATATCTTTAGAAGAAGTAGCACAATCTGTGCATTTAAGCCCATTTTATTTCAGTCGGCTATTCAAACAGGAGAAAGGCTGCAATTTTGTTGAATTTCTAACTAAAGCCAGAGTGGATAAAGCAAAGTCAATGCTGCAATGCCATGAACATACAATTGTACGTGTTGCCGCCGAGTCGGGTTATCATGATGCAAGTTATTTCTGTCGTGTATTCCGGCAGGAGGTTGGCATGACTCCTAATCAGTATCGTAATGAACTGCGTAAAATTAGTCATAAAGAATAATAGTCCGCGACCTGGTGCGTACGCATAATATTAAAGGACTGTAATTATACAGTCTTTTTTTGCTTTCAATAGCACAGGTGCAATATAAATCAGCAATAAACTTCCATAGCAAAAATAGGGACTGCCCATTGGGGGCAGTCCCTATTTTTTGCAGGCAAATAAGTACAGCTAGTACGCAATATCTACTCAAGGTATAAAAGGAAAACAAGCATATTTTATTAATACAGAACATTTTGAAGATTGCGAGGTAATGGCATGACTCCAGATAAGCCAAGAGTAGTACAGGAATATGTACCTGGCAAACAAGTAACTTTGGCCCATCTGATTGCCAACCCTAAGAAAGAACTGTGTGAAAAATTAGGGCTTGCAAACAGTTCAGCTATTGGAATATTAACGATTACCCCTTGTGAAGCTGCGATAATTGCTGCCGATGTGGCAACTAAAACAGCAAATGTCCAAATCGGCTTTATGGATCGCTTTACTGGGTCACTAGTTATTACTGGTCCTGTATCAGCTATTGAAGCCGCTCTAGGACAGGTAATCAACGTATTGTCGAATGGCTTAGGCTTTACCGGCGCCAAGCTTACTAGGTCGTAATATGAAGAAGGTTATGCTAGTTGGACCAGTTGGGGCAGGCAAGACCTCTTTAATTAAGGCTCTGAATCAGGATGATTCTAAAGCAGGCAAAACAAACAGTATCTGCTTTTATGATGGGGCAATTGATACACCTGGTGAGTACTGCCAAATTCCTCGATTTTATTCAGCACTTTTAGTAACCGCGGTAGAAGCTGAGGTTGTACTTATTGTTCAGGATGCGGCCGACTGTCGGCCAACTTTGCCGCCAGGTTTTGCCGGAATGTTTTCCCGCCCATTAGTTGGGGTAGTTACTAAAATTGATTTACCACATGCCAATAGAGAGAAGGCACAAGAGTGCCTGAGAGAAGTTGGAGTGACGCGGCCGATTTTTTTTGTATCGGCAATTACTGGTGAAGGCCTTATTGAGCTATCCAATTATTTAGTTGAAGGGGGGTGCAAGTATGAGTGAAGCCTTGGGTATGGTTGAAACGAAAGGTCTGGTAGGAGCAATTGAAGCAGCTGATGCGATGGTAAAAGCAGCTAATGTTATTCTTGTCGGCTATGAAAAAATCGGTTCAGGTTTGGTAACCGTTATGGTGCGTGGCGATGTAGGGGCGATCAAAGCGGCGACAGATGCCGGAGCAGCTGCAGCACGAAATGTTGGCGAAGTAGTTTCTGTTCATGTTATTCCTCGTCCTCACATGGATGTGGAAAAAATCCTTCCTAAAATTAAATAGGTAATAATTTGGAGGTGGAGTTATTATGCAAGAACAGCTTATTGATAAGGTGATGGAAGAAATTAAAAAGCGGATGGAAAGCCAATCCGCGCCTGCAACTCAAGAGGCTCCTAAGGCTATTAATCCTGGAGTTACAGAATTCGTCGGTACAGCTATCGGAGATACTATTGGCTTAGTTATTGCTAACGTTGATCCAATTCTCCATGAAAAAATGAAACTTGATCCTAAATATCGGTCAATCGGTATTCTTGGCGCTCGAACAGGGGCTGGTCCTCACATTATGGCAGCCGACGAGGCCGTGAAAGCTACTAATACTGAAATCGTTTCAATTGAACTAGCTCGCGATACTAAAGGCGGTGCAGGTCACGGCTGCTTGATTATCTTCGGTGCTGAAGAAGTTTCTGATGCCCGACGTGCTATTGAGGTTGCTCTTAAAGAACTTGACCGTACCTTTGGCGATGTATATGCCAATGATGCTGGACACTTGGAATTACAATATACAGCTCGCGCAAGCTATGCTATCAATAAAGCCTTCGGCGCGCCTATCGGCAAAGCTTTTGGTCTTATCGTAGGCGCACCAGCAGCTATAGGTGTGCTGATGTCCGATGTCGCAGTCAAAACCGCTAATGTTGAAGTCGTAGGTTACGCCAGCCCAGCGAGTGGAACCAGTTATTCCAATGAGGTAATTATTATGGTTACTGGGGATTCCGGTGCTGTTCGCCAGTCAGTAATTGCGGCGAGAGAAATGGGCAAGAAATTGTTAGAATCTATGGCTGGTCCGGCTCCATCTGTTACTAAACCTTACATCTAAAAGGCGGGGAGGGGAGAAACAATGAAAAGACAAAAAAGATTTGAAGTGCTAGCAGCCCGCCCTGTGAACCAGGACGGATTCGTAGTCGAGTGGCCGGAGGTTGGCCTTATAGCAATGGGCAGCCCCAACGACCCGACACCAAGTATCAAAGTTCAAAACGGTAAAGTTGTTGAAATGGACGGTATTCCAAGAGACCGTTTTGACTTTATTGATCAGTTTATTGCTGATTACGCGATAGATGTGCAAGTAACTGAGAAGGCTATGGCGATGGAAGACACAGCCATTGCAAAAATGCTTGTTGATGTTAATGTTTCGCGCGACGAAATTGTCCGCTTAGTTCGTGGCCTTACTCCAGCTAAAATAGTCGCCGTGCTGGAAACGATGAATGTTGTTGAAATGATGATGGCACTTCAGAAAATGCGTGCTCGTAAGATACCTTCAAATCAATGCCATATTACAAACGTCAACGATAACCCTGTGCTTATAGCTGCTGATGGTGCGGAAGCCGCAATGCGCGGTTTTGATGAAATGGAAACAACAGTAGCTGTTGTCCGCTATGCACCGTTTAATGCGCTTGCTCTGCTAATCGGTGGCCAGACCGGCCGACGTGGAACTCTAATCCAATGCGCACTGGAAGAAGCCACAGAACTTCAGCTTGGTATGCGAGGAATCACTGCTTATGCTGAAACAATCTCAGTATATGGTACTGAAAACGTATTCGTTGATGGAGATGATACTCCTTGGTCTAAGGCGTTCTTAGCTTCAGCCTACGCGTCACGCGGCTTAAAAATGCGTTTTACTTCAGGTACTGGTTCGGAAGTGCAAATGGGCTATGCTGAGGGCAAGTCAATGTTGTACTTGGAAATCCGCTGCATAATGGTTACTAAAGGCGCTGGTGTACAAGGTCTGCAAAATGGTTCAGTAAGCTGCGTCGGTGTACCAGCAGCTGTACCATCCGGTATCCGTGCCATTTTAGCTGAAAACTTGTGCACAACTATGCTTGATATGGAAGTTGCATCAAGTAATGACCAAACCTTTACACATTCCGATATCCGCCGGACTGCTCGTACATTAATGCAAATGCTGCCTGGAACTGACTTTATTTGTTCAGGTTACAGCGGCGTTCCGAATTATGACAATATGTTTGCCGGCTCCAACTGGGATGTTGACGACTATGACGACTGGAATATTATCCAACGCGACTTAAAGGTAGATGGCGGTTTGCGCCCAGCCTCAGAAGAAGAAGTTATTGCGGTGCGCAATAAGGCTGCGAGAGCCCTTCAGGCTGTATTTAAAGAGTTAGGCTTCCCTGCTATAACTGATGCCGAAGTAGAAGCAGCTACTTATGCTCATGGCAGTAAAGATATGCCAGGCCGTAATGTTGTCGAAGATCTTAAAGCGGCTCAAGATATGATGAACCGTGGTATTACAGGTCTTGACGTTGTTAAAGCATTAGCCAAAAACGGCTTTAACGATTTAGCCGAAAATGTTTTAAATCTCTTAAAACAACGTATATCCGGCGATTATCTCCACACCTCTGCTATTCTTGATAAAGATTTTAATGTTATCAGCGCAGTAAACAGCCGCAACGATTATCGCGGACCTGGAACAGGCTATCGTTTAAGCGAAGAGCGCTGGAATGAAATTAAAACAATAAGTCAGGCAATTAAGCCATCTGACTTTGACGTTTGAGAGAGAAAGGGGTGTAAATGTGATGCAAATTAATGAACAGATGATTCGTGAGATAGTAATGCAGGTGCTGCAAAGTGTAGAACAGCCCCAGGCAGCTGCTAAAGCTGCAGTGGCAGGGCGCACTCTTAAGTTGGTTGAAAAGGGTGAAGCCCGTCCTGGAACAAAGGCGGACGAAGTATTAATTGCGCTAGCCCCGGCTTTTGGTAAGTATCAGAATAAAACAATAGTAAATCTTCCTCATAGCGATGTTTTAAGAGAAATCATTGCAGGTATTGAGGAGCAAGGTCTAAGTGCCAGGGTTATCCGGGTACTTCGTACTTCAGATGTAGCATTTGCTGCCCATGATGCGACGAAGCTAAGCGGATCGGGAATAGCTATCGGTATTCAATCACGCGGAACGGCAGTAATTCATCAGAAAGATTTACCGCCGCTCAGCAATCTGGAGTTGTTCCCTCAATCACCGCTTCTTGATCTAGAGGCATATCGTGCTATCGGCCGTAATGCAGCTAAATATGCTAAAGGCGAGTCGCCGACACCCGTTCCTACCCGTAATGATCAGATGGCTCGTCCGAAATTCCAAGCTAAGGCGGCAGTACTGCATATTAAAGAGACCGAACATGTTGTTCCCGGCGCTAAGCCTGTGGAATTAAGCGTTGAATTTTAGGGCGGAGGTGAAGACAAATGAGTCAACAACAATTAGTGGAAGATATAATCCGTGAAGTATTAAAAACAATGTATAAGTCACCCCAAGGTGCTGCCCCAGTTTCAGCTGCTCCAGCAGCAAAGGGGTTATGCCCGGATAAGGATTACCCATTAGCTGCCAAGCGTCCTGAACTTGTAAGAACCCCAACCGGTAAAAGTCTGGCAGATATCACCCTTGAGAAAGCTCTGAAAGGCGAAGTTAAACCTGAGGATGTTCGGATTAGCCCGGAAACATTAAGACTTCAGGCTGAAATTGCTGATGGTGTAGGACGTAATCAGTTTGCTAACAACCTGAGGAGGGCTGCCGAACTTACAGCAATCCCAGATGACCGTATTCTAGAAATTTATAATGCTCTTCGCCCATATCGTTCTACTAAACAGGAATTGTTTGCTATTGCAGATGAAATGGAATTCAAATATAACGCTAAAATTAATGCTGCTTTTGTCCGTGAGGCTGCTGGAGTGTATGAACGCCGCAATCGATTAAGAGCGGAGTAGGGTGGGAGTCTAATGCCAATAATCGCTGGTGTGGATATCGGTAACTCCACGACTGAAATTTGTTTGGCTAGAATTCAGGAAGGAAAGGTAGATGAATATTTAGCCAGCAGTATTATAAAAACAACCGGTATTAAGGGTACCATGGCTAACGTACCTGGAATCATAATAGCCTTGGAAGATGCGCTTAAAAAATCCGGTGTCAGCCTAAGCCAACTAGCGGAAATACGTATTAACGAAGCCACTCCTGTTATCGGCGATTTAGCTATGGAGACCATAACCGAAACCATTATTACTGAATCAACAATGATTGGGCATAATCCATCAACTCCTGGCGGAATTGGTTTAGGTGTGGGGACAACAGTCTCATATTTTGACTTGCCGAGTATAAAAGCAGGCGAAAAGATTATTTGTGTCATACCTCAGGGCATCGATTTTGAGGATGCTGCCCGCAGTCTTAATCAGGCAGTTGACCGCGGAATAATTATCCAGGGAGCAATAGTTAAACAGGATGACGCAGTGCTGATTGCCAATCGGCTCAAAGTCAAAATACCCATTGTAGATGAGGTTACTCTTATCGAGCGGGTACCGCTTGGCATGCTGGCATCGGTTGAAGTTGCTGAAGCCGGTCAAACAATCAAAACGCTTTCTAACCCTTATGGCATTGCAACAGTGTTTAACCTCACCCCTGATGAGACTAAAATGGTAGTTCCGATTGCCCGAGCACTGATTGGTAATCGGTCGGCCGTTGTTGTCAAAACCCCTCAGGGAGATGTCAAAGCACGGGCAATTCCAGCTGGCTTCATCACGCTTGTCGGACAGAAGGGCAAAGCTGATATTGATGTGGAAGCTGGTGCTGTAAATATAATGGAGGCTGTTGAGCGGGTACAGCCGATATTGGATGTTCAAGGTGAGGCTGGCACAAATGTAAGCGGCATGCTGGAGCGAGTAAGGCAAGTAATGAGCGAACTTACTGCTCAGCCTCTTTCTGATATGAAGATTCAGGATGTACTGGCGGTCGATACATTTATACCGCAAAAGGTCCAAGGTGGTTTAGCTGGCGAATTTGCACTGGAAAACGCTGTTGCCTTGGCCGCCATGGTTAAAACAAGTCGGCTGCCTATGCAGCAAATTGCAAATGATCTCACCGAACGCTTAGGGGTTAAGGTAGTTATAGCCGGCGTAGAAGCAAACATGGCGATACGCGGCGCCCTGACTACTCCTGGCACCGATAAACCGCTCGCCATTTTGGACATGGGCGGCGGTTCGACAGATGCCGCGATTATAACTAGAGATGAGCGGGTTTTCTCAATTCATTTGGGCGGCGCTGGAGATATGGTAACAATGCTTATTAATTCTGAGCTTGGCTTAGATGATTTTGATTTAGCTGAAGATATAAAAAAATATCCGTTAGCTAAAGTTGAGAGTCTATATCATGTAAGACTTGAGGATGGTACCGTTAAGTTTTATCAAAAGCATCTGCCGCCGGAAGTATTTTCGCGAGTGGTAATTTTAAAAGAAGACGGTATGCTGCCGATTCCAACAGATCATGCTCTGGATAAGATCCGCCATGTGAGGCGTGAAGCGAAAAAACGGGTCTTTGTTACAAATTCATTGCGGTCGTTGGCGCGGGTCGCGCCTACCGGAAACATACGGCATATCGAGTTTGTTGTTTTGGTAGGAGGATCAGCGCTGGATTTTGAGGTAGCTGATATGGTCACAGACGCTCTTGCCGAGTATGGAATAGTTTGTGGACGTGGAAATATCCGAGGTACTGAGGGACCACGTAATGCTGTAGCTACAGGGCTAGTACTATCATATCTCGGCAAAGAGGTGTGAATGTATGCAGACAAGTCAGGAGTTAGTAAAGCCTAGCATAATGATTTGGGCCTTTCCTCATGCCGATTGCGAATGCAAGCTGCGTGAAGTCCAAGCTGGTATCGAGGAAGAAGGCGTGCCGTTTACGTTGTTCATAAGCGACGAAACCGATGCAGTTAGACTAGCCTATCAGGGGGCCGAACAGTCTAAGTTAGGTGTAGGTATTGGTATCGGTTTGGAGGAAGTCTGCATTCACTATTACAAACTGCCTGCTGAGCGGCCGCTTTTTGTCAGTGATTGCTCAGATACTCATGAGTGGCGGCGGTTCGGCTATAATGCTGCCCGTCTGGTAAAGGGAATACCTTTTAAAGACCGTCAAGAAAGCATTATTCCCGAAGTGGATGAGGACGCTTATCAAATGATTCGAGATATTGTTTTAAGGGTAATTAAAGAACATTCTCAGGCCATGGGGAGGTGAATACATGGTCAAAAGTGCGCTGGGTTTAATCGAAGTAGTAGGTTTAGCGGCGGGAGTCGAGGCGGCAGATGCCGCGGTAAAGGCAGCTGACGTTAAGTTATTAGGCTATGAACTCACTAAAGGCGGGGGAATGGTAGTTATAAAGCTCTGCGGTAACGTAGGTGCCGTAAAAGCAGCAGTTGAAGCTGGTGCAGCAGCGGCAAAAAGGGTCAGCAAGGTTTACGCAGTTCAAGTAATACCAAGGCCTCATAGCGATCTAGGGTCGTTAGTTATAACCAAAGACACAATAGCGAAAGACGTAGTCCCTAAGCCAGCAGAATCTTGTGTGAAATCGGAAGAACCCGCTGAAATTGAAGAAGGAGAACAGCCAGAACAGGTGGAGGAGCTTGTTCTTCCAGCTGAGGAAACCAATGAGGAAGTTCCTAAACTTGATCAATTAGTAGAAAATCTCAAAACAGTGCAATTCTCGAGCAGTAAAAAGGCATCAGAGATTTGTAATTTATGCGGTGATCCTAATTGCTCAAGAAAAAAGGGCGATCCCAAAGTGACCTGCATTCACTATGAAAGAAATAATAAGGAGGATGAATAGTATGCGTGGAGAGGCATTAGGAATGGTAGAAACTAAAGGTTTGGTTGGAGCGATAGAGGCTGCTGATGCCATGGTAAAGGCGGCAAATGTTATTCTTGTTGGTTATGAAAAAATTGGTTCAGGCTTAGTAACTGTTATGGTGCGTGGTGATGTTGGTGCTGTTAAAGCTGCTACCGACAGTGGAGCAGCAGCAGCTCAGAAGGTAGGAGAATTAGTATCTGTTCATGTTATTCCGCGTCCTCACACTGATATTGAAAAAATTCTTCCTAAATTTGACGGTAATCTATAAATTTTTGCGGGAGTTTTAGGCGGAAAGAGGTGCGATTATGGAGCAAGCGGTAGTAGAAGAAATTGTAGCTAAGGTTCTAGCATCACTATCAGGTCAGGCGATTAATGATTCTTACAAAGCCGGAATTCCTGTAGGAATATCAAACCGCCATATCCATCTCTCTGCCGAACATACAGCTTTGCTGTTTGGAAGCGGTTATGAGCTTACATGTGAGAAAGACTTAAAACAGACTGGTGAATTTGCGGCCAAAGAGACAGTTACGCTGGTTGGGCCCAAAGGGATTATTCGTGGAGTAAGAGTTTTGGGACCAATTCGTAAATTTACTCAAGTTGAAGTGTCTCGTACGGATGGTTTTAGCCTAGGAATAAAACCTCCTGTACGTGATTCTGGCGATATTGCAGGTTCTGCTGGAATAATAGTAGTCGGCACGAAGGGAGCCGTTACGCTGACTGAAGGAGTGATTTGTGCAGCCCGTCACATTCACATGAGCAGTGCCGATGCTCATATGTTCAGCGTAGTTGACGGCAGCCGAGTAACGATAGAAGTCGACGGAGCGCGGGGCGGCATACTCAGTAACGTACTAGTACGAGTCAACCCAAGTTTTCAGAGAGAACTGCATATTGATACCGATGAAGCTAATGGTTTAGGTCTAGTGAACGGTCAACTCGTAACCCTGCGGCATGAGGGGGCTAAGTAGATGGATAATGAGTCGCTTATCCAATATATTACCAGTGAGGTTTTAAGGAAGCTGAAAAGTACTGATTTAGAAGAAAAGCAGGAAACATCAGTTAGGCGAAATAAGGCTCTTGTGATTTTAACTGGTGGAACAATTGGGCTGGACCAAGCAATGTGTGAATTGCAAGAAATCCAAAATCAAAATATTGACATAACAGTGGTTTTATCTAAAGCCGCAGAAGAAATTATTGGTATAAATAGGGTCCATAAAACTCTGGGTGGTGACATTAATGTTGTAACCGCCCATTCGCCCTATCCGGGAAAAGAGCTAAGAGAGGCTGATTTAGTGCTAGTTCCGGTTTTAACTCAAAATACAGTAGCTAAAATCGCTTATACAATTTTGGACACTATGCCGGCGACACTAATACTTCAGGCCCTGCAGCTGGGAAAGCCAGTCGTTGCAGCCGAAAACGCAGCTGATCCGCACGATGACTGGCGAGTAAAAGCTAAAATGGGTAATGCATCACCTACTTTAGCGCAGGCTCTTAGGGCTAACTTAAATAAGGCTCGGGCATTTGGTATTAATCTTGTTAAAGTGAATGAATTAGCTGCTCTGACTAGTAAGCTGCTCTACACTGAAGTAAAAAACGAAATGGCACCAATTCAAGCAGGCAGAAAAGCCGTACTTGATGCGGGGACTGTAAAGAGTGCTGCGTTAAATGGTTCTAAGTCGCTTATTATAGCAGATGGGACCATTGTGACACCACTTGCGGCAGATGTCGCTCGTGAATACGGTATTGAGTTAGTCACTGCTTCTAATAGTAGATAGCGCAAGAAAGGAAGGATGTTTATGTGGGTGGGAAAGGTGATCGGCACACTAGTTGCCACGCCGAAAGATGACAGTCTGACTGGCTGTAAGCTGCTTATAGTTCAGCCGTCGCTATTAGGTCAAAGTGGGAGAACATCGCCTATTGTTGCGGTAGATACCATTGGGGCTGGTACTGGTGAAACGGTACTCGTAGTTGAAGGCAGTTCGGCTAGGCACGTAACAGGCAGACCAAATGCTGCGGTAGATGCGGCTATCGTTGGGATAATTGATAGTATTGAAATAAATAAAGCTTTACTTGAGGAGTAGTACCATGAAAGTTTATACGAAAACTGGCGATGGCGGTCAGACAAGTTTGCTTTCTAAACAAAGGGTTTATAAAGACCATGACCGGGTAAACGCTTATGGTACAGTTGATGAAGCCAGTGCAGCGATGGGGCTGGCTAAATCGCTAACAGATAAAGGCTGGGCAGCTGAAATTATTCAAAGTATACAGGATGAGTTAATTTTGCTTAATGCTGATTTAGCAACTGAAAGTGCTGCTGCGAACTTCAGAATTAATAAAGATCATGTCGCTCGGCTAGAAAGTATTATTGATTCATTAGAGCTAAAGAGAATACCACAAAGAAGCTTTATAACACCGGGAGGAACTCCGGCCGGAGCAGCTTTGGACCTAGCTCGTACCATAGTTAGGCGAGCTGAGCGGCTTGTAGTTAAGCTGAGAAGGTCTGAATCGGTTTCTGAGCAGGCAGCACTTTATTTAAATCGATTATCGGATTTACTGTTCGTTTTGGCAAGGTGCATTGAGCAGGAGGAGCTAATAAAGACGGTAGCAGCAAAGATAACGAAAATCTTAGCTGAACAGTCTGCAAAAGAAAATCAGCGTACAGCTGAAATAATAAATACAGCGAAAAGGCTTGTTGAAGCTGCAACCGGTACAAATGGCGTAGAAAGCATTTTAGATAAAGCCAAAAAAATTATCGAGGCTGCAGAAAAGAAAGCCCGCGAAATAAACGTACCGATGGTTATTGCAGTTGTAGACGACGGTGGCAATTTGGTTGCCCAACATCGTATGGATGGAGCTTTGCTTGGCAGTATATCGATTGCATTAGACAAAGCCTATACGGCTGCAGCCTTGCAGCTGCCTACAGATCTAGCCGCATCGCTCTCTGTACCGGGGCAGTCTCTCTATGGTCTTAACACTGCAGGTTCAGGGCGGTTTATTGTCTTTGGCGGCGGTTTTCCGTTAATCTCTGCAGGACGCTTAATAGGCGGGGTTGGTGTGAGCGGCGGTACTGTAGAAGAAGATATGATAGTTGCTAAGGCTGGCATGGCAGTTTTGCAATAAGCAGCTGTGGATGGGAGGAAGTGCTTATATGGTTATTGATCAGACTCTAGTTGCAAAAATAACAGCCGAAATATTAGCCGTTATGGAAAGACAAGACATTACTGTTAATGATGGCATTTTTACTACTGTTGATCAAGCTGTGGCTGCAGCTAGTACAGCTCAAAAGCAGTTAGCGGCGCTCTCTATTGAAAAACGCGAGTGCTTAATACAGGCAATGCGTATAGCAGCTTGTGAGAATGCCGAGTTATTGGCTAAAATGGCTGTTGAAGAATCAGGCATGGGTAATGTAGATGACAAGATACTTAAGAATAAAGTAGCTGCTCAAAAGACTCCAGGTACCGAAGATCTCAAGACAGACGCTTGGAGTGGAGATCATGGCTTGACTTTGATTGAAATGGGTCCGTATGGAGTTATAGGGGCAATAACGCCGACTACCAATCCGTCGGAAACAGTCATTTGTAATGGAATAGGAATGATTGCTGCCGGAAATGCCGTTATGTTTAGCCCTCATCCCAAAGCTAAAGAAACTTCTATTAAGACAATAAGACTTCTTAATGAAGCTATTATTAAAGTGGGCGGTCCAGCCAATTTACTAACAACATTAGCTGATACTACAATTGATGCAGCTAATGAGATGATGAAGCATCCGGGAGTAAATATGCTTGTAGCTACAGGCGGACCGGGCGTTGTTAAGGCTGTAATGTCATCGGGCAAAAAGGCAATTGGTGCAGGAGCGGGAAATCCGCCGGCAGTTGTCGATGAGACAGCTGATATTGAAAAAGCGGCTCGTGACATTATCGCTGGATGTTCTTTTGATAATAATTTACCGTGTATTGCAGAAAAAGAAGTTATTGTCGTCGGGTCTATTGCTGATAAACTAATGGCTTATATGCAAAAATACGGTGCCTATTTAATATCCGGCAGTCAGATTGACGAGCTGCTTCAAGTTATCATGACAGAGCAGGAAGAATTAAAGGCCGCCGGCTGCACAGAAAAGCCTAAAAAAATTTACGGCATTAACAAAGACTACGTCGGAAAAGATGCAAGATATATTCTTGCTAAGATTGGCATAAATGCTTCCGCTGAAACCAAAGTGATAATTTGTGAGACAAGTGAAGATCATCCTTTTGTTGTGGAAGAACTCATGATGCCAGTACTGCCGATTGTTCAGGTCAAAGATATCGACACCGCAATAAAACTGGCCGTAAAAGTAGAACATGGTAATCGTCATACTGCTATAATGCATTCCAAAAATGTTGATAATTTAACACGCCTTGCAAAGGCAATTGAAACCACTATTTTTGTAAAGAATGCCCCATCATTTGCTGGTATTGGAGTTGGCGGGGAAGGTTTTACCACCTTCACGATTGCAGGTCCGACAGGAGAAGGTTTAACTTCACCGCGGAGCTTTACTCGTCAGCGCCGCTGCGTACTCGTTGATGCATTTTCCATTGTGTAATTGCCAAGTGAAAAGGGGAAGCGGGTGAAGGGAATGCGGGATGAAATTATTGCTGCAGTTAGAGCAGCCGGAGTTGTGGGAGCCGGGGGAGCCGGCTTCCCGACTCATACTAAAATAAATGCTAATGTTGATGTTGTTATCGCTAACGGTGCGGAATGTGAACCACTTCTCAGAACAAATCAGCATCTTATGGCTGTAGAAAGCATGAAAATTGTAATGGGTCTAAAGCTTGTAATGAGTGCCACCGGCGCCAAAAGCGGCTTTATTGGCTTAAAGGCTAAATATGAGGCGGCAGCTGTTAATCTTAAGGCTGCAATAAGCAGGGTAAATGAACAAAACATTAAGTTGTTCTTTGTACCTGATTTTTATCCGGCCGGTGATGAACAAGTATTGGTAAATGAAGTAACAGGGAGGATTGTTCCGGAAGGAGGAATCCCTTTACACGTTGGTGTCGTTGTGGCTAATGTCGAGACACTAATGAATATAGCGCAGGCCATGGAAGGGCAGCCAGTGACTGATAAATATGTAACAGTCACTGGTGTGGTTAATCATCCGATAACTCTAAAAGTTCCAGTTGGGACAAAGCTGAAATATTTGCTCGAGCTAGCGGGAGGCCCATTAGTTACTCCTTATGCCATTATTGACGGCGGGCCTATGATGGGAAAGCTGACTTCACCTGATGCTGCTGTAACGAAAACAACCGGCGGCTTGATAGTGTTGCCGGTAGAACATCCGCTGGTAGTGCAAAAAGAGACAAACTGGACAGCAATTTCTAATCGGGCTAAAGCAGTGTGCTGTAATTGCATGGCCTGTACTGATGTATGTCCGCGCAATTTATTAGGACATAGTTTGGAACCACATAAGGTTATGCAGATTATTGGCAGAAGCCAATATAATGATATTGATACTATTACAAGGGCGTTTCTCTGTTCTGAATGTGGTGCTTGCGATACCTTTGGCTGCACTATGGGGTTATCTCCGCGGAGAGTTAATGCAGAATTGAAAAGCCAATTGAGTAAGGCCGGCATTAAAAATCCGCATAAGAATATACCGCTTTCGGTAAAACAGCAGCGGGAATATCGTCGAATTCCAACTAAACGATTGATAGCTCGTCTAGGGTTAACTCAGTATGATGTTAAAGCTCCGTTGACTTTAGAGCAGGTAAGTACACAAGAGGTTTGGCTGCCTCTATCTCAGCATATCGGTGCTGCGGCTGTCTCCATTGTAAAGGTTGGAGATAGTGTAAAACGTGGAGATGTGATCGCCGAAATTCCGGAAGGTGCTCTAGGCGCGAAACTGCATGCCAGTATTTCCGGTAAAGTAATTGCCGTAAATGACCAGATCGGTATTCGGGCAGTATAAAGCTGCAGGAGGTAGTAGAATGAGAAGTGCTATTGGGCTGCTTGAAATCAAGAATATAACAAAGGGCATTTTGGTTGCTGATGCCATGCTTAAGGCTGCAAACGTGGAGCTTGTTATGGCACAGCCGCTTTGTCCGGGGAAATATGTTGTAATGGTGGCGGGAGACGTTGGTGCTGTCCAAAGTGCTGTACGCAGTGGACAGGCCGCTGGTGGTTCAGACAATATTGTAGATGAATTTATTCTTCCTAACGCTCACGCCAGTATTTTTCCAGCGCTTACAGGGTGTACTAATGTAAAGGAGATTAAGGCGCTAGGGGTTATAGAAAGCTTTTCTGTTGCATCTGCTATAATTGCAGCCGATGCCGCCGTTAAAGCTGCTGCTATAAGCCTTTTGGAAGTGAGGCTGGCCCGAGGCATGGGGGGCAAAGCTGTAGTTACAATGTCTGGTGACGTTGGAGCAGTCAGCACAGCTGTACGGGCAGGGAGTGACGTTATCAAAGAGTCAGGGTTTTTCTTAGACTCTCTAGTTCTGCCGGCACCACATAAAAATCTGCATGAGGTTTTATATTAATACTCCTATAGCTTAAATTAGCCTGTACACTAAATGTACAGGCTAATTTAAGCTATAAAGGCTGCCAGGCTCATTTGCGTCGCTCAGCCTCAAACCCATTGCTTGCGTACGACCGCTGTAGGCGGCGCTGCTGGATATTGCGGTGCTCCTAGCAACTGAGCCTTCTAGGGCAGCCTAAGCATGGTTTTTAAACTGGCTATATTTAGGTGTACAGCTTATCATGTCGCAGAAAAAATGCTCCGTTTACTAAGGTGTATATTTGTAACATTATAAAATTGAATTTTGGTATAATGATTAAGTTATCGGAATAGTTATTTAATCATGTACAGTGGGAATAAACATTTTTTAATATAATAAAAACAATAGGTGACATTCGCAGGTAATTTATATTATAATACTGAGAAAAGGGCCAAGGCATAAAGGAGGACTTACTTTGGAAATGAATGGTGCCCAAGCGGTTATAGAAAGCCTGAAAAATGAAGGCGTTGAAGTAGTTTTTGGCTATCCGGGCGGAGCGGTGCTAACGCTCTATGATGCCTTATATAAATCTAATTTTCCCCATGTACTGACCGGTCATGAGCAAGGGGCTGTGCATGCTGCTGATGGATATGCACGGACAACGGGTAAAGTCGGCGTTTGCTTCGCAACATCAGGTCCTGGTGGTACAAATTTAATCACTGGTATTGCTACCGCATATATGGATTCAGTTCCGCTCGTAGCAATCACCGGACAGGTCGGAGTTTCTTTAATTGGTAAAGACTCGTTTCAAGAAGCTGATATTTGTGGAATAACAACCCCTATTACTAAGCATAATTATCTTGTTAAAAAGGTACACGAACTACCACGTGTATTAAAAGAAGCATTTCATATTGCCAGCACAGGTCGTCCCGGCCCTGTCGTTGTGGACATATCTAAGGACGTTTTTAATGCTGTGTTTGATTTTCAATACCCTGATACGGTACACCTTAGGGGCTACCAGGGCACAGTTAATGGTGATCCAGCCGATATCGATCAAGTTATTGAACAGCTTAAGCAAGCCTGTAAACCGCTTGTATTTATAGGCGGCGGCGTAAACATCTCTGATACTGCTGCAGAACTTAGGGAATTCATAAACTCAACTGGCATTCCTGTAATATCCAGTCTGATGGGACTGGGCTGTATACCTGACGATGCTTCTGAACATCTTGGTATGGTTGGTATGCATGGCACATATGCCGCAAATATGGCAACAACTGAATGTGATGTCCTTGTTGGAATTGGTGTAAGATTTGATGATAGGGTTACTGGGGTGGTTAATGAGTTTGCTCCTAAAGCAAAAATAATCCATCTTGATATAGACCCAGCGGAAATAAATAAAAATGTTCGTGTTGATTTAAGGGTAGTTGGCGATCTTAAGTGGGCGCTACCGCTAATAAGGCAAAAAGCCGTTAAGCTTAAAACAGCGGAATACCAGAAAAAAATCGGACCATGGGTCGAACAAGTTCTAAGTTGGAAAAAGAATAAGCCGCTAACATATAATCAGAATTCAGATATTATCATGCCTCAGCAGGTTATCGAAACGTTGAGTAAACTTACTAAGGATGGTACTATAGTAGTAACAGATGTTGGGCAGCATCAGATGTGGACTGCGCAGTTTTTTAAATTCCGTACACCAAGGTCGCTGATGACCTCTGGTGGACTTGGTACTATGGGATATGGCCTTCCAGCAGCTATAGGAGCTCAGGTCGGTAAGCCAGATGAGACGGTAGTGCTAATAAGCGGTGACGGCAGTATTATGATGAACTGTCAGGAATTTGCGACAGCTGCTACTAATGGATTCCCAGTCAAAACTATTGTTATGAACAATCAAGTTCTGGGTATGGTAACCCAATGGCAGCGGATGTTTTATGGTGAGCGGTATTCGCAATCGAAATTACGCGGTAAGACCGATTTGGTGAGATTAGCGGAAGCAATGGGGGCAACGGGCTTTAGGATAACTAAGCCGGAAGAACTGGAAGAAACGCTTAAGCGGGCACTCAATACTGATGGTCCGGTGCTTGTGGATGTGCAGCTGCCTGAAGTTGAAGATGTATTGCCAATGGTTCCCGTCGGGGGCCGCTTAGATCAAATGATTCTTGGAGGGTAACAAATGAAATATACATTGGCCGTCCTGGTTGAAAACAGACCTGGTGTGCTTACGCATATATCGGGGCTTATAAGCCGTCGGGCGTTTAATATTGAGAGTATTGCTGCTGGTCATTCCGAGGAGCCTGATACTACCAGAATTACGATTGATGTAGAAGTAGATGATGAGATAGAATTGGAACAAGTGGTAAACCAGCTGTCAAAACTTATTGATGTTATAAAAATTATTAATTTGACACATGTGGATCCTATCAATCGTGAATTAGTACTTATTAAAGTCAGAGCAAATCCAATGACTCGTTCGGACATCGTCAATATTGTTGATATTTTCAGGGCGAAGATTGTTGACGTTAACCGCGAAACTATGGTTATTGAATTGGCTGGTGAGCAGACTAAGATAGACGCCATATGCGAAGTGTTAAGGGACTATGAAATAATTGAGATCGCTCGCACAGGAAAGATTGCTCTTTCTCGCGGACCGATACCAGCTAAAGATATGTAAACATCTAGAGGCTGCCCTACAAGGCTCATTTGCGTCGCTCAACCTCAAACCCATTGCTTCGTACGACCGCAGTACGCGGCGCTGCTGGGTTTTGCAGTGCGCCTAGCAACTGAACCTTCTAGGGCAGCCTAGGTAAAGGTAAAAAAGAGACTGAAGTACAGGCTTAAAAAGCCTGTACTTTTTTTATTTTCAATCTAGGTAAAAATTGAATAATGATAAATTGACAGAATTGGCAAAAAAATGAGATAGGATGATGATAACTGATTTTTGTAACATAAATAAGCGTTGTCCTAGTTTTTTAGGGTAATTTCAGCTTTGCAAAACACATAGTATATTAGTATATTTAAATAATCAGATATTCAGTAATATTATATTTGGAGGTCTTGTATGGCAGCAGTTGATTTAGCTGTGTTATTGAAAACGGGTTTGTTATGCCTAATTGCAGGCAGTATTGTCCCTTTTTTGGCTGCTAAGAGTCAAAAGGCTGCAAATTGGGCGGCTCACGGCTGTGCTTTTATGGGAGGTCTTTGTGGAATTCTAGCTGCAGCTTGGGTACTGTTAACCGCAGAAGTTATCGAACTACCGCTTTGGGAGATAGTATCAGGAATTGAATTTCGACTTAAAGTAGATTATTTATCAGCTTTTTTCCTTTTGGTGATCTCATTGATTACTACAGCGGCAGCTATCTATTCTATCGGTTATGTGTCAAAATACAATTCAAAAAAGAACATCGCCTATTTAGGAGGTTTGATGAATATCTTTGTGCTATCAATGGTGGCAGTAGTAACCGTGGATAGTACTTTTGCTTTTCTAATTGCCTGGGAAACCATGTCACTAGTTTCATTTTTGCTGGTTATGTTTGAGCACGAAAAGAGTCAAGTGCGATCAGCGGGGTATATTTATTTAGTTATGACACACATTGCAACTGCCTTTATTCTCATATCGTTTTTATTAATGTTTACTTATAGCAATAGTTTTGATTTTGCTGTGCTTAAGAAGCAGCTGCCTTTTTTACCTGAGGCAATAAAGAGCGTGCTATTTTTAATGTGTTTAATCGGCTTTGGTGCAAAAGCTGGCATAATGCCGCTGCATATTTGGCTGCCTCGCGCCCATCCTGTTGCGCCTAGCAATATATCGGCCTTGATGTCAGCTGTAATGATTAAAACAGCCGTATACGGTCTGCTAAGAGTTACATTTGATTTTCTCGGGGGGGGGCCGGCTTGGTGGGGCGGAATATTGCTAGCTTTAGGTCTGATTTCGGCAGTTTGGGGAATTCTGCTGGCAATTACTGAAAACGATATAAAACGATTTTTAGCTTTCAGTAGTACTGAAAATATGGGAATTATTTTAGCCGGAGTAGGAGCTTCTATCATCTTTCAGGCGAATGACCAGCCTTTATTGGCAGCGCTTTCCTTAACGGCTGCGTTATTTCACGTTTTAAGCCATGCTTTATTTAAGGGCATATTATTTATGGGAGCTGGTTCAGTATTATTTGCTGCTCATACAAAAGACATAAATGAACTTGGCGGTCTTATTCATCGCATGCCTTGGACAGCCGGACTTTTTCTAGTTGGTGGCATGTCACTTGCAGCTTTGCCTCCGTTTAGCGGCTTTGTAAGTGAATGGTCTATGCTGCAGTCTATGCTGCATTTAGCCTTTGACTTAGATAATATATGGCTAAAAATAGCTGGTGTTACTGCAGCCGCCTTGTTAGCTTTGGCGGGCGCATTTGCAGCAGGCGGCGTAGTTAAACATTTTGGTACGGCTTTTTTGGCTATGCCTAGGACTAAGGCGGCTGAAGAAGCAATAGAGGTTCCTATTACAATGCGTCTTGGTATAGGTTTGCTGGTTATACCTACTATACTATTTGGCTTGTGGCCAGGGGTTGTACTAAAGCTTATTAATAACATAACTAATAGGTATTTATCTGAGGAAATTACTGGAATGATGGTTTTGTCAATTCCATTTGCAGGTACTTCCGAAACCCTATCTATGGCAGTGATATTTGCTGCTGTAGCTGCACTATTAATTTTAGTATTAATAGTGATGAGGCTAAAGTTTGGCAAGAGTAATGTCGTAATTGATGAAACCTGGAATTGCGGCACCAATCTTTCCTCCGATATGGCCTATACTGGGACGTCATACTCTAACCCACTGGTCGTAATATTTAACAGGCTGATAAGGTTTGACCGTCAGGTAGAGATTCAAAGTAAATATGATTATTATCCCAAAAGAATCAGTCATAGATTTACTTCCAGCGCAAATATTGAGAATGTATTATATAAACCTGTTATAGCGATGTTGGTACACTTATCGCAATATATTAAGAATATCCAAAATGGGAACTTACAGAATTATCTAGCCTATATGGTAGGCGCTTTAGTTTTAGCATTAATTTGTACAAGGTAGGTGCAGGTATGTTTGAGCAAATGCTCTGGGGAGTATTACAAGTTATACTTTTAATTATGTTAGCACCACTGGTTCAAGGCTTTGTAAAGAAAGTCAAAGCTCGGCTGCAAAACCGAGTAGGCCCAGGAATTTTTCAGCCCTATTATGACATTATAAAATACTTAAAAAAAGATGCAGTTGTATCAAATCACGCCTCTTGGCTTACGACTAGCACCCCTTACTTAACATTTACGGTAATTATTGCCGCTGGGCTATTTGTACCGACAATTTGGAACGAAGCTCCTCTTGGTGTTGTTGGAGATATTATAGTTATTATTTACTTGTTTGCTCTTGCTCGGTTCTTTACGGCGCTTAGTGCTTTAGATGCGGGCAGCTCCTTTGGTGGAATGGGTTCAAGTCGTGATATGGCATTATCGGCGATAGCTGAGCCGGCTCTTTTTTTAGCTGTAGTGGCTGTTTTGCTAGAGGGAGGAACAACAAAATTAGGTCAGGTAATAACTCAGGTGGCTGAGGGGCATTTAAACTTTTTAGATCCTGCTTACGGCTTAGCTTTTCTAGCCATGCTTATTGTAGTTATTACTGAAACTGGCCGGATACCGGTAGACAATCCTGATACGCACTTAGAACTTACCATGATCCATGAGGGAATGCTTCTTGAGTATTCCGGTCGCTATCTCGGGCTCATGGTATGGGCTTCTTATATAAAACAGCTCTTGATATTAACGCTTTTTATTGATCTGTTTTTTCCTTGGGGAATAGCAACAACGCCAACCTTGACAGGGATGTTCTATGCAGCAGGTGCTTACTTATTAAAATTGTTGTCGTTAGGAACTGTTTTGGCTTTTATAGAAACAGCCTATGCCAAAGTTCGTTTGTTTCAGGTGCCTAAACTATTAGCATCTTCGATGGCTTTATCACTGCTGGCTATAATAGTCAGGGTTGTTAGGTAAATAGGGGTTCAAGCAAATCAATTAAAGTGAGGGATTTTTAATATATGGATGCACTTGTTTCGGCAGGGCTGTTGTTCAGTACTTTATGGCTGTTCAAAATTCGTAAAATCACTGATGCGGTGGGAATCATAGCCTTTCAGTCAGCGCTCCTGGCACTTGTAGCTGCAATAATGTGGTATAAAACAGGTATAGAACATTTATTGGTGGCTGCAGCGTTAACGTTTGCCATCAAGACTATCTTAATACCTTCAATACTGTATTACACAATCAATAGAACTAATGATAAGCAAGCTGTTGAACGACTGTCTTCACCCCATGTTTCCTTGCTGCTGGCAATACTTTTAATGGCTGCCGGCTACTATGTAGCGACAGACTTGCGGCTGCCAGGCACGCAGCATGGAGAACATTATATCGCTTCATCAATAATACTAATTTTCCTTGGTACTTTCACAATGATCGAACACAAAAAGGCTATTATGCAGGCTATTGGATTAATAGTAATTGAGAATGGAATATTTCTAATTACCGAATCAGTTACTTATGGAATGCCGTTAGTTGTTGAATTAGGTATTCTTTTTGATCTCTTGGTATCAGCAGTTGTTATTGCTGTCTTGGCGTTTAGAATTCACTCGTCCTTTGACAGTCTAAACACGGATAAGATGCAGAATTTGAGGGGGTAATTGCATGGTTTTGGTTGCGGTACTATTCTTAGCACCACTTATAACAGGACTGTTCGCCTGGGTTGCTCAGAGCCAGCGGTTTACCGAAAAACTGCAGGCAGTAGGTGCCTTGGCAACACTTGCAGCTGCCGGTAAGATTGCCTCTGCTGTCTATTACGGAGGAGCAATAAATGGTTGGCACGATATTATATATATTGACGCGTTAAGCGCTTTTAACATTTTCTTGATTGCATTAATCGGTTTTGCCGCCTCACTATATTCCATTGGATATATGCGTCATGAATTAGCAGAAGGGGAGATAAGTTTTTCCCAGCTTAGATTTTATTATCTTTTTTACCACTTATTTATCTTTACAATGTTAACCGTTAGTGCCGTTAATAGTTTAGGGTTGTTATGGGTCGGTATAGAACTTACAACATTAGTGTCGGCACTATTAGTAGCCTTTTATGGTAAAAACAATGCTTTGGAAGCAGCGTGGAAGTATCTGATTATGGGCAGCGTTGGCATTGCTTTCGCCCTATTGGGTATTATTTTTGTATACTTGTCTGGCATTCAGACGCTAGGGCAGCAGCATGCCGCGTTGAATTGGACGGAATTATTAGCTGCCGCGAAATTTCTCAATCCTTCATGGATAAAGATTGGTTTTATATTTATCCTGATTGGCTTTGGGACAAAAGCAGGTTTGGCGCCGATGCATTTTTGGCTGCCGGACGCACATAGCCAAGCACCCACCCCGATCAGTGCAGTATTGTCAGGTGTTTTGCTGAATACAGCTCTTTATGGTCTGTTTAGGGTGTATGCGATTGCTAATACGACGCTTAATGGCGAGGCAGCACAATATCTAATATTCTTTGGGCTGTTTTCAATAGCTATAACTGTTCCGTTTATTATGATTCAGCATGATCTAAAAAGAATGCTAGCTTATTCAAGTGTTGAACATATGGGGATTATTACTCTAAGTGTAGGTATTGGCGGGACTCTGGGGCTATATGGAGCATTTCTGCATATGTTCAATCACTCGATGGCCAAGTCACTGCTATTTTTTGCCGCAGGAACAATATGCCAAAAGTATCATACCAAGCAAATGGGAAGAATAACCGGTATTCTTAAGTCAATGCCGGTGACCGGAACAATATTTTTGATTGCAGCCTTCGCTATAACCGGTGCGCCGCCATTTAACATTTTTCTGAGTGAAATTACTATTATGATGGCAGGCTTCAAATCGAATCAGACAATTGTGTCAGTTATTTTGATTGTGTTGATTACAATTATATTTGCCGGTATGATGCACTATATAATTAAGATGGTGTTTGGTGAATCGGGAAATAAAGTTGAGAGAATAGAAACAAGCAATTGGTCGACCGTAGCATTGATTATTCCGTTGATATTGGTTGTGATTTGCGGCTGGTACGTTCCACCGCTGCTGGATAACACAATCTATAAGGTTTCCACTGTTCTACAGGGGGGAGTTAGATGATTCATCTTAGTAAAAAACAGGCGGTGCAGCGCCTGATTCATTCTTTAGGAAAAAATGTGCAGTCAAGTAAAACAGTAAGACAAAATGAGACGGAAATCACGGTAGCCAAAGAAAACCTTCCAGAAGTATGCAGTCTTCTCTCGCTAGAAAAAGGCGGACGACTGTTTACGATGGTGGGAAACGACGAGCGTCCAATAATAGGTCATTTTGCTTTGTATTATGTTTTTTGCTTTGATAAGATAGGTCATTTTATAACGGTGAAAGCCCTAATCGAAGAAGCTGATCCTGTGTTTCCTTCTATTGCTGTTCGAGTACCGTCAGCCAATTGGTATGAGCGCGAGGTTGCCGATTTATTTGGGTTAAGAGCATTAGGACACCCGGACAGGCGTCCGCTGATCTTACATGGTGATTGGCCGGAAGATCAGTATCCATTGAGAAAAGATTACAGTGGCAATTCTGATATAGCACGTCAGCCAGACCGTGATTCCTTTATGGAGTATACGGGGCGAGACGTAACTCAAATACCAGTGGGGCCAATACATGCAGGTATAATTGAACCTGGACATTTCCGCTTCGGGTCGGTTGGTGATACTGTTTTACATCTTGATGCTAAACTTTTTTATACCCATCGCGGTATTGAAAAAGCGACTGAAGGCGTTTCGCTCAAAAAAGCTTTATTCACAGCTGAGCGTATTTGCGGAGTATGCGCTTTGTCTCACGCTGTTGCATTTGCCCAAGCAGTAGAAACGGCTGCTCAAGTAACTATTCCGGCAAGAGCAATGTACCTTAGAACACTCTTTTTAGAATTAGAGCGATTGTATAATCACATTGGTGATCTAGGTAATTTATGTGCTGGTTTTGGTCTGGCTGTTGGTATCAGCCAAGGTTCGCGCATTAAAGAACAGCTTTTGCAGCTTAATGAAAATCTGACTGGGCATCGTTATTTGCGTGGCGTTGTTACTTTAGGCGGCTTGCGGTTAGATATTAGCAATAAAGAAATTATTACAATTTCAGAAGTAATAACTAAATTAGAAGCAGATTTTGAAGAATTTATCGATATTGTATTATCGCATGAAGTAGCTCTCGATAGAATGACCTCTACTGGAATATTGAGTCTTGGCCAGGCAAATGATTTAGAGGTTGTCGGAGTTGCCGCCCGGGCGTCCGGGCGTAATATCGATATTCGGCGAGACAAGTCGTATGCGGCATATGGGTTATTAAAATTTGATGTTCCGATATATACTGAAGGCGATGTGCTTTGCAGGTTTAAAGTTCGAGCTGATGAAGTTAGAGAATCACTTAGACTAATCCATCAAATACTCGAGGACATAGTGCCAGGGCCGGTTGTGACAGAAGTAACTGAAATCGAACCCTATACTACAGCAATGGGGTGGGTTGAATCGCCTCGAGGTGAAATTTGTCATTGGCTGATGGTGGGTCCTAACCAAACGATATATAGGTATCGCGTGCGATCTGCAGCTTACAGTAATTGGCCAGCTGTTCCTCTTGCAGTACCGGGAAACATTGTACCTGACTTTCCGCTCATAAATAAAAGTTTTGAGCTCTGCTATTCATGTTGTGATCGGTAATTACTGATTATCGGAGGTAATTAGCTTGTTTGAAATAATAAGGAAAATTTTTAAGATAGGTACTGTTACTAATTTGCAGCCCTTGCAGCAAGCTTCTGTAAAATACCGTGGAAAAGTAAAGGTTGAGGCCGGCAATTGTACAGGTTGCGGGAAATGTATTGAAGCATGTCCTAGTGGGGCAATTGGAAGCTGTTCCAGTAGTGATAAGGTGTACTTATGTTTGACTCACTCGAAGTGCATTTTTTGTGGTGCTTGTTATGATGCTTGTGGAGATAACGCTATTCAAGTAACAAATAATTGTTATATAGCTGTTAAAGATAAAAATGAGCTGGTTGAGCTATCGCCAATTATGCTGCAAAGCAATCGGCAGGTATTATAAAGAGAGGAATATGCTATAATGGAAGATAAAACAGCGATAGATCTAGGTCTGAATCTAAAGCAAAGGATTAAACAAGTATTGGGAAGTTCTTTGCATATCCGCCACGTAGATGCAGGCTCCTGTAATGGCTGTGATTTTGAGATGATGGCCTTATGTAATCCTATTTATGATATTCAGCGCTTTGGGGTTGATTTTGTGGCTTCGCCTCGTCATGCCGACATGCTTATGGTTACTGGCGGTGTAACTCGCAATCTTGAGATCGCACTTAAGAAAACTTATAGTGCGGCTGCTGCTCCCAAAATGGTAGTAGCAGTTGGATCTTGTGCTTGCGGCGGGGGTGTCGTAGGACAGTCTTACGCTAATATGGGCGGAGTGGACAAAATAGTGCCTGTTTATGTATATGTGCCTGGTTGCCCACCGCGGCCATCGGCTCTAATAGAGGGGATTATGCTAGCTCTGGATCGATTAGAAAGTTATTCGAACAGAGAAGTAGCGGCAACTAGAGAATGAGTGAATTGGTTTTTGTTTGGAGGTAAAAAATGAACCTAGAGTTACAACGATTTAAAGCAGACTTTTTTAAAGCTCTGGCCCATCCTTTACGTATCCGAATTTTAGAGCTGCTGTCTGAAGGTGATAAAAATGTTAACGAGATACAAGCAATAATCGGCAGTGAAGGCTCGGCGGTTTCGCAACAGCTAGCAATATTGCGCAATAAAAACATTGTGTTTGGCACAAAAGACGGCAATAAGGTAACTTATTCGCTGCGTGATCCAATGATTGTTGAACTGTTAACAGTTGCGCGGCATATTTTTAATAATCACTTAATCGATACTATCTCGATGCTAGACAGATTTAATGAAGATAATAATGAGTTTTGAGAACGAATAAGAGGACTCAGGCCGGCGCCTGAGTCCTTTTTATCTTGATGAATTAACAAATACAGAGCTTTTTGGCTGTAATAGATAAAATAAATAGACTTATTCTCAAATTTTACAGGCGGGTGATTCCAGATTATAGAGGATTATCAATGGTTTAGCTAGTTAATCTATCAACAAAAATCATAGATGCAATGCTGGACAGATGATATTATTAAATAATAAATATTCATAGAAAAGTATTGACGAACAATTCGGAGAAGTATTACAATGTAATTAATACCAAACGAGTACAGTATTATATTAAGAGAGGAGGGTTAAGGAGTGCAGCTGAATCAGGCAACAGATTATGCATTTCGAGTAGTTCTCCATTTGGCTGGTGCGCCAGGCAGGATTATTAGCGGTCAGATAATTGCTGAACAGCAAAAGATACCACCGCAGTTTTTGCAGAAAATAATGCGATCTTTAGCCAAGGCCGAGATAGTCAAATCGCATCGCGGTGTAGACGGGGGCTTCGAGCTTGCAAGATCACCCTATAAAATAACGTTGTTAAGTGTTATTGAAGCAATGGAGGGCCATATTTCACTTAATCGCTGCTTAGGAGAGCAAACGTCATACAATAAATGCTGCACAGAAGTTTGTCCCGTACATAAAGCTTTAGAAAATATCCAAGGACAGTTTCTGCAAGCCCTAAGCCAGGTTAATTTTGCGACCCTTGCTCAAGAAAATAAAAGAGAGGTGGATATATGCTATGGATGAAATCCTATTAGCACGGTGGCAATTTGGTATCACTACAGTTTATCATTTTCTATTTGTACCACTGACACTAGGCTTATCAATAATGGTCGCCATTATGGAGACCATGTATGTTCGTACTGACAATGAGCTATACAAGAGAATGACCAAGTTCTGGGGGAAATTATTCTTACTTAATTTTTCAATGGGAGTTGTTACTGGCATAGTTCAAGAATTTCACTTTGGGATGAACTGGTCAGAATATGCAAGGTTTATGGGTGATATATTTGGAGCGCCGCTTGCAATGGAAGCGCTGACGGCTTTCTTTTTGGAATCGACCTTTATCGGACTTTGGATTTTCGGTTGGGATAGACTATCCAAAAAACTTCATGCCGCATGCATCTGGATAGTAGCTTTTGCTAGCAATTTATCGGCCTTTTGGATATTAGCGGCAAACTCGTTTATGCAAAATCCAGTTGGTTATGCCTTGAATAATGGCCGGGCAGAGATGGTAGATTTCTTTGCCCTTATCACAAATCCTTACGTTGCCAACCAGTTTCCCCATACAGTTCTTTCAGGTGTAGTTACTGCTGGCATTTTTGTTCTAGCAATAAGTGCATATCATTTAATTAGAGGTACTCACTTAGAGGTGTTCCGTACTTCCTTCAAAATGGGGTTAGTCTGGAGTATTATTGGTTTATTTGCGTTAATGGGCAGTGGACATCTACAAACGCAGTTTATTGCTAAAAATCAACCAATGAAACTTGCAGCAACTGAAGCGCTTTGGGAATCAGCCGATCCAGCACCATTCGCGCTTGCTGCTGTTATTGATGAGAAGAATCAAACTAACACCTTCGAACTCGGGGTGCCTGGTGCATTAACCTTTTTAGCTCATGATTCTTTTAAAGGTGAAGTTAAAGGGATTAAAGAACTGCAAGCTGCAGCAGTTGCAAAATACGGCCCCGGTAACTACGTTCCTGACGTAAAAGCGCTGTTTTGGAGCTTCCGGGTAATGGTAATAGCAGGTATGGTTATGATGGGCATAACTCTACTTTGTGCTCTATTATGGTATAAAGGTAAACTTGAAGCTTATCCAATCGCACTCAAAGCAATGCTGTTTTCATTACCGCTACCGTATATAGCAAACTCAACCGGTTGGTTTGTAACAGAGGGCGGACGCCAACCTTGGATAGTTGTCGGTCTGCAGAAAGTAGCGCAAGCAGCTTCTCCTAATGTTACTGCAGGTGAAATTTGGATATCACTAATTGGTTTTACAGTGGTCTATGGAGTTTTAGCAATAGCTGCCGGTTATCTTGCTGTTAAGTTTATCAAGCAAGGACCTGTTGATACTAAACCAAGCATTCCTGCTGCAACAGCGGCGAAGGGGGCGACATTATGGAATTAAATATCTTATGGTTTATCCTCGTCGGTGTGTTATTCACAGGATTTTTCTTCCTTGAAGGTTTTGACTATGGAGTTGGTATGCTGCTGCCCTTCCTAGGGAGAAATGATGTTGAACGCCGGGTAATTATTAATACGATCGGACCAGTTTGGGATGGCAATGAGGTGTGGATGATCACAGCAGGCGGGGCGATGTTTGCAGCCTTTCCTCATGTGTACGCAACCATGTTCAGTGGCTTCTATATGGCTCTATTCTTATTATTAATCGCACTGATTGTACGTGGAGTTGCCTTTGAATTCCGCAGTAAAGATGATAGCCCAGTCTGGCGCAGTACTTGGGATTGGCTTATCTTTTTCGGCAGCGCTGTTCCTGCCCTGCTATGGGGAGTAGCTGTTACCAACCTTATTAAAGGTGTGCCGATCAATGAAAAGATGATTTATGTGGGTACATTCTTTGACTTACTTAACCCTTATACAATAGTGGGCGGGTTAGCCTTTTTGCTGGTATTCCTTTTCCATGGTGCTCTGTTTATAACTTTGAAGGTTGAAGGTGAAATGATAGATCGGGCAAGAGCCTTTGCCTTAAAAGCCGGCGCAGCGGCAGCAGTGGTTTTTCTAACCTGTGTAGGCTTAACTTACACCAATACTGATTTATTCAAAAGTGCTCTGGGTGGAATTGCACTCTGGGGTGCGGTGGTAGCATTTGTTGCAGGCTATGGGTTAACTTGGGTTAAAAAATACGGTTGGGGTTTTGCTATGAGCGGTTTGGCGATAGCTCTTACAACGATCGGGTTTTTCGCCGGTTTATTCCCAAGACTGATGGTTTCTAGTTTAAACCCAGCTTGGAGTCTTACTGTTTACAACGCATCCTCAACTCCTTACACTTTAAAGATCATGACGATTGCGGCGCTTATCTTAGTGCCAATCGTGCTAGCCTACCAAGCTTGGACCTATTGGGTTTTCCGTAAGCGGGTTACTGCTAAAAACCTAGAATATTAATACAAAAAGCGGTTTATCTTCGGGTAAGCCGCTTTTTAACAGACATGTCCCGATTAGAGCTAGTTATTTAGGCCGCTGATACCTTTGAATTATATATAATCCCAGCCTTTTATTTGGGAAGGGCGTAAGGATTAGAATTAACTGCTATTTCTAAATTTACAGAGAATGTGTTCTAAATCACAGAAAATTTAGTAATTAACAAGTTACAATAGGGTAAACCGCAAAATTAATAACACAATAACAAGATCAATAGTAGGAAAATTTAAAAAATAGTCGAATTATGTTAGAAATTGGCAATATATGAAAGGTGGTTAGATTGTATGGGCATGAGATCAAGAGAAAGCGATATTACAAATCTTCCAGTGAATTATAAAGAGTTCTTTGATAAAATATCGGCATTTATCCCACAGACACGAATTTTTGCAGATCCCATCCGGACATATGCGTACGGGGTTGACGCAAGCCTTTACCGCATGAATCCAAAATTAGTTGTAAAAGTTAGATCTGTGAACGAAGTTTCACAAATTATGAAGATTTCCCACTCTCTTAAAATCCCGGTGACATTTCGGGCGGCCGGAACAAGCCTGTCAGGTCAAGCACTTACAGACTCAGTACTACTTGTGTTAGCTGGAGGATGGAGCGGTTATAGTGTTAGTGAAAATGGTGAGAGCATTTCGCTGGAGCCTGGCATTATAGGCTCAGAAGCAAACTCCTATTTGAAAAAGTTCGCTCGTAAAATAGGTCCCGATCCGGCATCAATAAATCATGCGATGATTGGCGGGGTTGCGGCAAATAATGCAAGTGGTATGTGCTGTGGGACGTCAGACAATAGCTATAAAACTGTAGCTAGTATGAAACTCATTTTTGCTGACGGTAGTACGCTCGATACGGCTGATGAAAATTCCAAAAAGCAATGGGCAAATGAGCATCAAGAACTTATAACGGCTATCGAAGCTATTCGCGATGAAATTAACGCTGATACTGAACTAAGAGCGTTAATTTCACACAAATTTAAAATTAAAAATACTACTGGATATAGCCTTAATGCATTCGTCGACTATTATGATCCGTTTGATATAATTAATCATCTTATGATTGGATCGGAAGGTACGCTGGGCTTCATTTCAGAAATTACATACAAAACTGTTGTCGATCATGCCCACAAGGCATCGGCACTGATGATATTTCCAGACATAAATAGTGCTTGTCAGGCGGTTATGAGGCTTAGCCGCCCGCTCGTTGCAGCAGCAGAGCTAATTGACCGCGCCTCGCTGTCTTCGGTTGAGGACAAACCAGGCATGCCAGCATATTTGAAGACCTTAGGATCTGAAGCAGCAGCGCTATTGGTTGAAATAAGGACTGAAGAAAAAGCGGCGTTATTAAAGCAGATAGACGAAGTTAAGCAGGTACTTGCCGACATTCCAATAATATTTCCAATAGAGTTTACTGATGTTAAAGCAGAATATGAAAAGTTATGGAAGATACGTGCTGGTGTTTTCCCAGCTGTTGGTGGAATTAGGAAGATCGGAACTTCGGTTATAATTGAAGATGTTGCTTTCCCAAAAGATAAACTGGCTGAGGCTGTACTTGCCCTTAGAGAAAGTATGAATAAGAATGGCTATGAGTCAGGAATTATTTATGGTCATGCTTTAGATGGTAACGTACACTTTGTATTTACCCAGTCCTTCGATACAGAAGCTGAGATCGAACAGTATCGGTTATTTATCGAAGAAGTTTGCGAGATGGTTGTCAATAAGTTTGACGGCGCACTCAAAGCTGAGCATGGAACAGGACGTAATATGGCACCATTCGTAGAAATGGAATGGGGCAAGAAAGCTTATTCTTTCATGGGACGTCTTAAGAAAGCATTTGACCCTGATAATATGGTCAATCCTGATGTTATAATTACGGATAACAAGAACTTATTCCTTGAAAATCTAAAGCTAATGCCCAAAACGCATGATGTTGTTGATAAGTGTATTGAGTGCGGATATTGCGAGGTAAACTGTCCGTCGAAAAACTTAACCAGTACACCTCGTCAGCGTATAGCAGTACAGCGCGAGATAACGAGACTAAAAAATACAGGAGAAAACCCGGAAAGACTTCATCGCTTTGAAGAAGACTATGAGTATTTTGGTGATGAGACCTGTGCAACCGATGGTTTATGCGAAACAACCTGTCCGCTTTCTATTAACACCGGTTCATTTACCAAGCAGGATCGTTCTACTAAGATATCACCTAAAGCTAAGAATATAGCTAAATTTATGACTGAAAACTTTGCCGGAGTTACTACTCTTGCTAAGTTAGGAATGGCTGGAGCGCATTTAGCTCATTCCGTGCTGGGGACATGCACAATGGACGGTCTGACGACTGGTGCAAGAAAAATAAGCGGCAATAAAATACCTCAATGGAACAAATGGCTGCCTCGTGGCGGTTCGACACCATGCCCGCTTGCTAAAAAGACCAAAAGCGAGCTGAAAGTGGTATACTTCCCTAGCTGTGTTACTAGAACAATGGGACCAGCAAAAGATGATGTAGATCAGCGTCAAATAAGCGAAGTAATGGTCTCGCTGCTTGATAAAGCTGGCTATGAGGTTATTTATCCTAAAGAGATGGATAAACTATGCTGCGGTATGCCGTTTGAGAGCAAAGGCTATTTTGAAGCGGCTGATAACATGAGCGCAGAACTAGAAAAAGCGCTCTTAGAATGCAGCAATAATGGTGAGTACGTTGTGCTCTGCGATACAAGTCCATGTGTATACCGGATGAAGCGGGTAATGGATAAGCGCCTAAAGATTTTAGATACTGTTGAGTTCATACATGATCAATTATTAAACAGGCTCGACCTTGAAAAATCAGATGAAACCATTGCGGTACATGTCACTTGCAGTGCAACCAAAATGGGATTAGCTGAAAAGTTTAAGGCAATCGCTGAAGCTTGTGCAACAAAAGTTATAGTGCCGGAAAAAGTAAGGTGCTGCGGTTTCGCTGGTGACAAAGGCTTTGAAGTACCGGAACTAAATGAATCAGCTTTAGAACACTTAAAAGAAGCTTTGCCGCATGACTGTAAGTGTGGCTATTCTAACAGCCGTACTTGTGAGATTGGTCTTGCAAATACTGCGGGAATTAGCTATCAGTCAATTGCGTATCTTGTTGATAAATGTGCTAAAGGCAAAAAATAATTATTTAAGGCCGGAGTAATCCGGCCTTAAATATATTACAATATAAGATAGAATAAGTATCGTATATCTTTGTTGATGAGAGTGCTAGAGTGAGTAGAATGGTTAAGAAAGGGTGATAGTATGCGTTCTGATTTATTACTTAAACTTACTAAGAAATATAGTGAGCATGAAAAGGAGCATTTCAAAAAGGTAGACCTGACTGGACCCCATGACTATGTACTTATGGAATTTTATAAGGAACAGCTCAAGAGTGAGCCAGATATGACTAAAGTTACTGCTGAGTTTGTTCAGCTAAATGAAAAAATCTATATGATGGCAGTAAAAAAACTTCAAGATTATGGTTTTATAGAAGGGGCAAATATTCAAGTCAATGAAAATGGCATGCCAGAAAGCGTTGATATAAAGGATGTCAAAGTTACCCAAGCAGGCATTGATTATGAGCGTCATCTCGGCTAAGTAAAGAGGAGAAAGTCATGATCGATAAGCGTCTTATAAGAGAGATGAAAAATTACAGACAGCTGTTTATGACGCTGATTGGTCTAAGTCTAGGTACTGGGGTATTAGTCGTACTGCAAGCCGACTATTTGACAAAGATAATTGATGGGGTATTTCTAGGTGATTTAGACTTGTCAGCGGTCTATCCTTGGATGTGCATGCTGCTCGTTATTATGATATTGAGGGCAATATTTGTTTGGTTGAATGAACATTTTTCTCACAAGCTGGCCGTAAGTATAAAAAGCAATCTGCGCGAGCGATTAGCCAAGCAGCTGTTGGCATTAGGACCTGTACATATAAGCGGGGAGCAGTCTGGAGAGTTAATAAATCTTATGGTCGAGGGTGTAGAGAATATTGAGCCATACTTTGCGAAATTCTTACCACAGTTATGTACTGCGGCGCTAGTGCCGCTATTAATACTTGGAATAGTTACACCGTTAGATGTTACAACAGCTTTAATTTTGTTAATAACTGCTCCGCTTATCCCGATATTTATGATTTTGATCGGAAAAATGGCCGAGAGGCTTAATAAACGTCAGTGGGAAACTTTATCACGACTGAGTGCCCATTTTCTCGATGTGCTGCAAGGGCTTACTACCCTCAAGATTTTCGGACGCAGTGTTGACCAAGTAAGGGTTATTGCCAGAATGAGCAATGAGTTTCGCGATATTACTCTCAGTGTATTAAAAGTTGCTTTTGTATCGGCATTGGTGCTGGAACTCGTTGCGACTATCAGTACAGCTTTAGTCGCGGTAACTGTTGGCCTAAGGCTGCTGTATTACAACCTGACCTTTAGCCAAGCCTTTTTTTTGCTGCTGCTTGCTCCTGAATTTTATTTGCCATTAAGACATTTAGGAACACAGTTTCATGCTGGTATGGCAGGTATGAGCGCGGCGGAAAGGATATATAAGGTATTATCTAAACCAGTGGTGAAAAGAGATGGGAATCAAAAGATTTTGCCACAAGACAAGATATGTTTGGAATTTAAGGATGTTTATTTTGCCTATCAAGAGGGACAGCGGACTGCTCTAAAGGGATTTAACTTAACTATAAGTTCCGGCGAAAATGTTGCACTAGTAGGTGCAAGTGGTGCCGGAAAGAGTACAGTTGCTAACCTGCTTCTTGGCTTTGTTGAAGCCCAGTCAGGAGAGATTTTAATCAATAACGAAAGACTGGACGAATTAGACTTATCCGCTTGGCTGGAGAAGGTAGCCTATGTACCCCAATCAGCACACCTGTTTTACGGAACAGTGGCTGATAATATCCGCTTTGGAAGAAAAGATGCAGAACAGCACGAGCTAGAGTCGGCGGCAGTTGATGCCGGTGCTCATGATTTTATTATTGGGCTGCCGCAAGGCTATAATACGTTAATCGGCGAAGGTGGACATGGTCTAAGCGGCGGTGAGAAACGGCGAATTGCAATTGCCCGAGCTTTTTTGAAAGATGCGCCATTTTTGATACTTGATGAAGCTACGGCGGGTCTCGATGCCAAAAATGAAAATGAAATTCAGTCAGCGCTTGATCGGTTGGCTAGCGGTCGTACAGTGCTTACTATTGCTCATCGCCTGACGACTGTGTACAACGCTGATAAGATAGTTGTTATTAATCAAGGGCGAACAGCTGAAAGTGGAAATCATGCTGAACTTATTGGATCGAAGGGTTTATACTATGATCTGGTAACAGCTTACCGAGGTGCAGAATGAGGACTGCTGTTAGGCTTATTAAAATTATGCTGCCGGCTTGGCCTATAATGGCATTGGCAGTTCTGTTTGGCTGGCTTACTGTAGCAAGTAATATCGGACTAATGGCTACTTCAGCGATTTTGATTGCTAGTGCCGCACTTCATCCTTCGGTAGCGGAACTCTCGGTAGCTATAGTCGGAGTAAGGTTTTTTGGCGTAGCTAGAGCAGTTTTCCGCTATTTAGAGCGTTATATCTCTCACGATGCGACATTTCGTATTTTGAGTGAGCTTAGAGTTTGGTTCTATACTCGCCTTGAACCTCTAGCCCCGGCTAAATTGCAGAGTTGGCAGAGTGGAGAATTATTTGGTGCAATTGTTGGCGATATCGAGACGTTAAAAGACTTTTATTTACGAGTTTTGGCACCGCCGATTGTGGCAATAATGATTTTGGCTTCAATGATATTTTTTGTCCAGAAGTTTACTGTTGGACTGGTATATATTTTAACAACAGCTTTCTTATTAACTGGAATCGGTTTGCCTCTGGTGGTACGAAGCTTAAATAAAAATTCCGGCAGTGAACTTGTTGCTGTAAGATCTGAGCTAAAAGCGTATCTAGTGGATAGTGTTGAAGGAATTGCTGATCTAGCAGCCTATAATCGTAAAGAGGACCAACTTGACGCAATACGAAGTCTCAATGGAAAACTTTCATCTTTGCAAGGGCGAGTAGCAGCATTAAGTGGATTAACTGAAGCTCTTGGTAGCTTAATAATGAACGGCGCATTATGGGCTGTACTTTGGCTGATGATACCTTTGGTTAATGGAGGCTATGTTGATGGAATTTATCTAGCAGCTGCGGCCTTAGCTGTTCAAAGCAGCTTTGAAGCTGTATTGCCGCTGCCGATGGCAGTCCACTACTTTAACGAAAGCTTAGCCGCAGCCCAGCGTTTGTTTAGTATAGTGGATACAAAAGCTGCAGTGAGTACAAACAGAGAAACAGTTAATTTGCCAAATGATTTAAGCATTGTAGTTAAAGATGTATCTTTTACTTATAATTCTGGAACAGATAAGTATTGGAAAAAAGGCTTGCAGAATATTTCGTTTGAACTTAAACCTGGAAGAAGTGTCGCCATTGTCGGTCCTAGCGGTGCGGGGAAGAGTACAATTATAAATTTGCTTCTGCGTTTTTGGGAGTATGATTCAGGTAGTATAACTCTGAGTGGTTTAGATTATCGTGATTTAAGTCCAGAGGATATAAGAAATAGTTTCAGCGTAGTGTCACAGCAGACGCATATTTTTAATGCAACTATACGTGATAACATTATACTGGCACGTCCAGATGCGACTGAAGCACAGCTAATGGCTGCAATACATGGGGCGGCATTAGGAGAATTTGTCGGCACACTGCCGCAAGGCTTAGATACCGCTGTTGGCCATAATGGCAGGGCGTTATCTGGTGGTCAGCGTCAAAGGATAGCAATAGCGAGAGCCATACTAAAAGATGCCCCGATTTTGCTGCTGGATGAAGCTGCTGTAGGCTTAGATGCGTTAACTGAACATCAAATTATGACTGCATTAGGCGAACTTATGAAGGGCAGAACTACCTTAATGATTACCCATCGTATAATAGGCTTAGAGGCTATGGACAAAATTTTGGTACTTGATCAGGGCAAGGTTGTTGAGCGGGGAAGGTTTGATAGTCTAGTAGAAAAACAAGGACTATTTTACCAGATGTATAAGTTGCAACAGACTTATTTCCCAAACTGATCTTGACCTCTGAGTAATATATGGTAATGTATTACTATGGAGGGAGTTTTTATGGCAGATTACATATATCAAGTTGATAAAGAGTGTGCTCTGTGCGGCAAGACATTCAGCGTGACTAAAGTCCGTTCACGATTGCTGAAAATTAAGCAAGACAGTGACTTTTGCACGTATTATCAAGATGTTAATCCTTATTACTATTCAATATGGGCATGCCCCCACTGTGGCTATGCTGCTCAGGATAGTAATTTTGATGAGATAGTTCCAGCTGCAAAAGAGAAATTAGCCAAATTTCTCTCATCACGCCAGATTAATATTAATTTTAGCGGCAATAGAACTAGAGAACAGGCTATTGCTACTTATAAGCTTGCTATTTTCTATAACGAGATGCTAGAGGTTGCTTCAAGCAGAATAGGCGGGTTGTATCTTAAGTTGGCATGGCTGTACCGTGAAGGAGAGCAGACAACTGAGGAACAGGTTGCTCTGGTTAATGCAGTTAAGCATTATGAGCAGGCACTTTTTCGTGAGCGTCTGCCTATCGGCAATATGACTGAAGTTACGCTAACGTACTTGGTGGGAGATTTGTTTAGACGCACAGGTAATGTGGAAAAAGCGATACCTTATTTTAATAAAATTATTTCAAATCAACAGGCCAAACTGGAGCGTAATATTTATAATCTGGCCCGAGACGTATGGCAGGAGATTCGGGACTCTCGTAATCAGTCGGCAGCTGAAAAGGCTGGCGAATAACAAAATCCGGTACAGCTGTACCGGATTTTCATTTGTTCAATAAAAGTAGGACTAGGGCTAAGGGGATGAACTACGTAGATTATCTATGCCACATATAACTTGTCCGGCTAGGTCTGAACCTTATTAACGCTCCAACGCTAACTTACGCTATAATAAGGTTCAGACCTAGCCTCATTAATAGTAGGCGGCCTAAATATTATTTAGACGGTTAGCAGTTACGCCAAAGATATTTAGAGGTGATCGAGAGTAATGATAACAATACCAGTTGATTTGCCAGCTGATTTTACAAGTAAAATCAGCTTCGCTGAGCTTGAAGCAAAAGTTGCCGATTTATCGCCAGTAATGCATATCATACAGGAAACTTGGGATTATCAGACTGTTGAGAACTTAGAAAAGGGCTTAGTAGTCGTTCCAGATCATATTATTAATAAATCCTTAACTGAGGCTATCGGACAACACGATCAGATTAAAGAACTGACGATAAACTCTATCGGCGAAGGAAAGCTAAAAATAACGGCAATTACCAAGGATGCTGGCCGAGTAGTGCTAACCTGCAAAATAGTGCAGTTTCAGCATACTAAACATAATTCAATCATGCAACTGAAGGTGCTTGACAAAAAACTCCCGGATAAACCAATGCTTTCATGGATTTTTTCCAAAGTGAGTTTAGCAATGGCCGCAAAATTCGTAGGTAATATTGATATGGCTGCAGGAATAACTGTTGATATAAAAGGCAATGCAGCCACAGTTAATTTTCATCAGGCACTATATAATTCGCGTTTCGGAAGTGCTGAGTTATTCGGCTACAAACCGCTTGATGCTATAGTAATAAATGATGCTCTGCCGCAAAGTGGCTGTATAGAGTTTCATACTGGCTTGGATATGCCTGAAAACGTTAAAGCTATGGTTAGAAATTTACTTGAGTAGAAAGTGATTTTATATTACTAAGGCGATTTTGGGCAAAAAATTAACATCTAAAATAGCAGGAATATAATGGGAAAAAATGAATTATATTTCTAAAGAACGTTTATTATGGGGGGATTTTAATGACTAAAAAGATCCTTATATTAACTGGTGATTGTGCAGAAGATTATGAAGTAAAAGTGCCTCAGCAAGCATTAATGATGCTTGGCTATCAAGTAGATCTAGCTGCCCCGAATAAAAAGGCGGGAGATATGCTGCAGCTGGTCGTGCATGACTTTACTAATCTTGATACCTATATAGAATTGACTGGTCATCGTATCCCTGTAGACCTTTCTGCCGCAGAAGTAAATGTTGATGATTATGTTGGGCTTGTTATTCCTGGCGGGCGAGCTCCAGAATATATACGCATGTATGATGAAGCAATTAAAATCGTGCAAGCCTTTTTCGCCGATGGTAAGCCGGTTGCAGCTATTTGTCATGGTACACAGCTGTTAGCCCCAGCAGAAGTTTTAAAAGGCTATGAGACTACTTCCTATCCTGCTTGTGCAGCTGAATGCCGGATCGCTGGAGCTGAGTGGAAGAATGAACCAGTTGTAGTAAGCAAAAACTTGGTTACGGCTCAGGCTTGGCCAAATCATCCTGAGTGGCTACGAGCCTTTGTTGAATTACTAGGTGCAAAAATAAGTATTTAAGATAATGACCCGCTGCCGTTGATAGGCGCGGGTCATTTTTTTTGGTTATTCTTCGATGTATGTAGCTACTATTTCGCCAAAATACAGAGTGTGGTAGTCACCAGTACTATATTTCTTAGCGTTAATTTCGCTATCTAAGTTTTCGTCAGTCATGGCTTGTTTATAGACGATTTTGCATTCAAAATGTAGACCGCAATTAGCAATTACCGGAGTAGCTAACTTTTGTCCTGCCAATGTTGTCAGACCTGCTGCGGCGAACTTATCCATGTCGCGGCCTGATTTTGTGCCGCATATTGCGAGTGCTTGCTGCATGTCTTTCAGCGGGATGCTGACAGTAAATTCGCCGCTTTTCTCGATTAGATTATAAGTATGGCGCGATGGTCTTACCATTACCATAAATACCGGCTTAGCCCAAATAAAGCCTATCGAACCCCAGGCAATAGTCATAGTATTTACTTCGCCATCTGCTGCTGTTGTTAGAAAGGCCCCTTTACTTAATACTTCAATTGCCTTATCTGCATATTGGTTATAGTTAACTTCTTTTAACAATTTAATAGCCCCCTTGATCATCGGATAAATTTTCCTATTGGTATTATACCCTATTTAAAAAGGGTATGCATCTAATAAACTGGTAAGAACCAAAAACAATACCCCTTGTCCGCAACTAAAGCGAGCAAGGGGTAATTATTGTATTATTAACCGTTTTTCCGTTGGAATTCGAGCATGAAGTCGCGCAGTGCCTGGCAGCCTTCTCTTGGCATAGCATTATAAATTGATGCTCTCAAGCCGCCAACAGAGCGGTGACCTTTTAAGCCGTTAAGCCCAGCCTTTGTAGATTCAGCGGCAAAAGCTTTCTCCAGTTCTTCGTTTGGCAGGCGGAAAGTTACATTCATTAATGAGCGGCTGTCTTTTTCAGCATGGCCTTGATAGTAGCCGCCACTTTGGTCGATTGCGTCATAGATTAATTGAGCTTTTTCGGTGTTGTGTTTTTCCATACCAGCCAGACCGCCGTTAGCCTTAATCCAGCGCAGTACAAGGTTGACCATATATACACCAAAAGAAGGCGGTGTATTATACAGTGAATCGTTCTTAGCATGAGTATCGTAGCGAAGCATTGTAGGAACAGTTTTCGGATTGTTTTCCAGCAAGCTCTTGCGAATAACAACAACCGTTACGCCGGATGGACCAAGGTTCTTCTGCGCTCCTGCGTAGATCAAAGAAAATTTGGATGCATCAAATGGGCGGCAGAGCATGTCTGAAGACATATCAGCCATTAACGGGATATCACCGAATGACGGGAAATCAGCCCATTGTGTGCCAAAGATAGTGTTATTGGATGTAATATGAACATAAGCTGGATTTGAGCTTAGTTTAATTTCATCAAGGCTAGGTATACGCTTATAGTTTTCCTCCGCGGTAGTTGCTGCAACATGAGTTTCGCCAACTAGCTTAGCCTCTTTCAATGCTTTTTCGGACCAAGCTCCGCTAAGAATATAGTCTGCAGTTTGACCAGGTGCAAGGAAATTAAGTGGGATCATCGAAAACTGAAGGCTTGCACCACCCTGGAGAAATAGAACACGATAATCATCGCCGAGGCCTAGCAGTTCTTTCATGTTTGCTTCTGCTTCAGCATTTACTTCCTCGTAGGCTTTGGATCGGTGACTGATTTCGAGTATAGACATCCCTGTATCGTTAAAGTTTAATAATTCTGCTTGAGCGTGTTGTAATACTTCAAGGGGTAGAGTAGCAGGACCTGCGCTGAAATTAAAAATACGCTTTGTCAAGGTGATACCTCCCAGCATGTGTAAAATTTATGACTTGTGTTATATTCTAACCTCTGTTTTAAGAATGCGCAACAGAAAGTTTTCAATGTTTTTTTGTATTTAATGTTACTGATGTTTTTGTCAAAAACACACTTGACTTTTGAACGCGGATTAAATATAATCAAAACTAAGCCAAGTAAATATCCGCCAGTGAATGTGAAAACACTTCATTGGTTTGAACACGAAGATAGGGAAGCGTTTGTTTGAGTTCTTCAGAGAGCCGACGGGTGGTGAGAGTCGGTGAACAGGACAGATCGTTCCGCCCTGGAGTGGCAGATGATGAATTTTGACGGGAGCCGCCCGATACAGCGGTCTAGAGTTGGCCGAAAGGCACAAACTGGGTGGCAACGCGGGATATAAGTCTCGCCCCAAATATGGGGCGGGGCTTTTTTATTTTCCAAAAACAGAAAAAGACGCGTTTAACCTCAAGTAAACGCAGCCAAAATATTAATTATTAATTCAAGGAGAGTGCAAATTATGAAAATTTTAGTATGTGACGGCGTTTCGGAACAAGGTGTTGAGATTCTTAGCAAAGAGTTTGAAGTTGACGTAAGGAAAAAGCTTGCGCCAGAAGAGCTTCTTGCTATTATTCCCGAATATGATGCTTTAGTTGTACGCAGTGAAACAAAAGTAACAAAGGCTGTACTTCAAGTAGCCGAAAAACTCAAGGCAATTGGCCGAGCTGGCGTAGGTGTTGACAATATTGACGTTGAAGCTGCTACGCAAAAAGGTATTATCGTGCTTAATGCCCCAGAAGGCAATACTATTGCCGCAACAGAACACACTGTGGCAATGATGCTTTCACTGGCTCGCAGCATTCCAGATGCTCATGCTTCGATGAAGAACCGCGAATGGAAGCGCAGCAAGTTCATGGGTGTTGAGATGCGTGGCAAAACCCTCGGCGTTATTGGCCTAGGTCGTATCGGCAGCGGCGTTGCGAAAAGAGCAATTGCAATGGAAATGAATATTATCGGTTATGACCCTTATATAAATGCAGACCATGCTAAAAATCTAGGTATTGAGCTCGCGACTGTTGATGAGATTTTTGCCAAAGCTGATTTCATTACTTTCCATATGCCTCTTACGCCGCAAACTAAATACATGGTTAATAAAGAAGCGTTTGGCAAAATGAAAAAGGGCGTTAGAATAGTAAACTGTGCTCGCGGCGGCATTATCGATGAAGCAGCTTTAGCAGAAGCTATCCAAAATGGTATTGTTGCTGGTGCAGCAATTGACGTTTTCGAAAAAGAACCAATTGATCCGGCAAATCCATTGCTTGAATTAGATAATATTGTTTTAACACCGCATTTAGGTGCGTCAACTGCTGAAGCTCAAGTTGGCGTTGCTGTAGACGTTGCTTATGGCATAATAGCTGCTCTTCGTGGCGAACCTGTAACAACTGCAGTAAATATGGCTCCAGTTGCTCCGCATGTGCTTAAACTTATTAAACCTTACTTTAACCTAGCTGAGCGTATGGGCTGCACCGCGGTTAACTTGGCTGATGGTCCTATTACTAGCATTGATGTAGAATACAACGGCGATATTACTGATGTTGATACTAAGATGCTGACAACAGCCGTTCTTAAAGGTATTTTAAATCCAATACTCCAAGAAGCTGTAAACTATGTAAATGCTCCTGGCTTAGCAAAAGCTCGTAACATTAAAGTTAAGGAAGTTAAAAATAAGGAAGCCTTAAGTTTTGCTAATCTAATTACAGTAAGAGTACTTACTGCTAAAGGCCAGCATGTTGTTCAAGGTACACTGTTTGGCGAAGAAGAACGTATAGTAAACATCGATGGACACCGTGTAGATGTTGATCCTCGTGCTCGCATTCTAATCTGCCCACACATCAATCGCCCAGGTGTTATCGGTAAAGTTGGCACAATGATGGGTGAAGCTGGTATAAATATCTCGGGTATGCAAGTTGGAAAAACTGAGGTTTCAGGTACAAACATCATGGTTCTTGCAGTTGATAATGATATACCAGTTGCTATTTTAGAAAAAGTAACAGCAATTGACGGCATATTTGGTGCTAAATTAATCAACTTTAACACTATCTAAGGAGGAAAGTTAATGGCAGTATTAAAACCGTTTCGCGGCTTACGCCCTGTTCAAGAACTAGCCTCTCAAGTGGTTTCACCGCCTTATGATGTGTTAGATTCTGAGGAAGCTCGTAAAATAACCGATAACAATAAATATAGCTTTTTGCGTGTGACTAAATCCGAAGTTGACTTGCCTGAAAATATTGATGTACATTCACCGGTAGTTTATGAAAAGGCTGCTGAGAACCTTCAGAAATTTATCGGTGATAGAATCTTAGTTCAGGATGAAAAACCTTGCTTCTATATATATAAGCAGAAAATGGGTGACCATACACAGGTAGGACTTGTTGCTGCAGCGTCGGTAAATGAGTACCAGAACAATATTATTAAGAAGCATGAGCTAACAAGACCCGATAAGGAGCAAGACAGGGTTGACCATATAACAGCAACCGAAGCCCAAACTGGCGCAGTTTTCTTAACATACAAAGCCGAGCAAACTTTGAATGAACTTATTGAAGAGTGTATGAACCAAGCCCCGGTGTATGATTTCACAACTGAAGATGGAATAAGCCATACACTATACGTTGTAGCCGAGGATAAAAAAATTCAGGTTATAGAAAACGCATTCGCAAAAATTGACTTCCTATATATAGCTGATGGACATCATCGCTCAGCTGCAGCCGGACGTGTTGCCGATCTCTGCCGTGAGAAGAATGCAAACCACACAGGTAACGAAGAGTATAATACCTTTCTTACCGTAATCTTCCCTCATGACATGATGTATATAATGGATTACAATCGTGTTGTAACCGATCTGAATGGCTTATCCCCAAATGAGTTCATTGAGAAAGTGGCAGAGAAGTTTGATATTGCAGAAAGCCCGTCCGGCGCTGTTAAGCCGAATGATCTTCATACATTTGGAATGTATATCGACAATACATGGTATCAGCTGACAGCTAAACCGGGAACTTTTACTGAAGACAATCCTGTAGAGGTGCTTGATGTAAGCATACTGCAAAATAACCTCTTAAATCCGATATTAGCCATCCAAGATCCTCGTACCGACAAACGGATTAACTTTGTTGGAGGAATAAGAGGCATGGCTGAGCTGGAAAGACTGGTAAACAGCAAGAAATATGCTGTTGCCTTCTCGATGTATGCTACCTCGATTGAGCAGCTAATGGATATTGCTGATGCGGGGCAAATCATGCCGCCAAAATCAACTTGGTTTGAACCGAAACTTCGTGATGCAATGGTTGTCCACTTAACCCCTCTAATTAAATAGATAAACGATAAATAGTAGTCAAATTTATTTGACTACTATTTATCGTTTATAGATAGCTATATTTTGCCGTTTATTATTACTTAGCAGGATTTGTATTAAAAGAACAATAAATATATTAATAATTGGAAAACAGTCCATAACGGCAGTTTGGATTAGTTAACACTATTTGATTAATACTAGATACAGGAGGATTATATGGAAAAAAGACGATTAGGCAGAACTGGACTTGATGTTACAGTAATTAGCTTTGGGGCTTTGCCAATACAGCGCCATACAATGGAGGATGCTGGCCCTGTGCTTAACGCAGCTTTAGATGCCGGGATCAACTTTATTGATACTGCTCGCGCTTATTCAGACAGCGAAGAAAAGATCGGTCAGCATATCTCCTCAAGAAGATCAGAGTATTATCTTGCAACAAAGAGTATGTCTAGAGATAAGAGCTCGATGGCTAAAGACATTGAGACAAGCTTGACTAATATGAGAACCGATTATATTGATATATACCAAATTCATAATATTAAGGAAAGAAAAGATTTTGAAGCAGTTATGGCACCAGGCGGTGCGCTCGAAGCACTCAAAGAGGCTCAAGCTGCCGGAAAAATTGGTCATATCGGCGTCACAGGCCATTCCTTGCCACTATTAATTGAGGCTGTAAAGACTAATGAATTCAGTACCGTCCAAGTGCCTTTTAATTTTATCGAAACAGGTGCGCTAGATGAGTTGTTTCCATTAGCTGAGTCGCTTGACGTTGGACGGATAGTAATGAAGCCATTAGGCGGCGGACAAGTTCGCAGTATCGATTTGGCATTGAGGTTTCTGCTAGAACATAATATTACGGTGGCAATACCGGGTATGGACAAGGTAGAACATATTGCACAGAATATAGCGCCAGCTAAGAAGTTCCACCCGCTTACCATTGAAGAAAAGAATATTCTTAAAGATGAAGCCCAGCAGATTGGTCCCAATTTCTGCCGACGCTGCGGTTATTGTATGCCATGTGCGGCAGAAATTGACATTCCCCAGATGTTTATTTTCCACTTACAATATGCATTCTATGGTTTAAAGGAGGCTATCCCTAAACGTTATGCGGCGATGAAGGCTAAAGCGTCCGCGTGTATTGATTGTGGAGTCTGTGAGACACGATGTCCTTATGATTTGCCAATCAGGGATCGGTTGAAGCAGGTGGCTCAGGATTTGGGTTAGTTTTTTGTAGTTCTACTGGGGCAGTTTCAAGCCTTAATTTTAGACCGCCGAAAACCGGAGCAACTGCGTTAAAGACAAAAGTAAAAATAAGACCAGCAATACCTGACATTAAACCTGCAACGAACCCAAAAAAAGTTCCACCAAGTATACCAATTGCATCTTTTTCAAGTATTCCAATCGCAATTCCGCCTAGACCACCGGTACATATTCCGCCTGCAAAAAGCATAACAAAAATGGGCAGATAAGACAGGCGTGTGATGGTGTAATTATACATAACCTTCACTCCTCTGTTTATATAACCTTCGAAAAATTGTCCAAGGAGGAAAAACATGGCTGAGACTATTTATGACATCGCCGTAATCGGCGGCGGCCCAGCTGGCTTATCAGCTGCCTTGACAGGGAGAATTCGTAATAAGAGCATAGCATTGTTCGAGCATATGGATTTTAGCCTAAAGCTGCAAAAAGCACATTTAGTAGATAACTATCTCGGTTTACCGCAAATTACAGGAAAGGGCTTAATGCAGCAGATGTCTGCGCATTGTTTAGCCCATAGCCCTGATTTAATTAAAGAAAAAGTAGTTAATATTTTCCCAGGTGACGATAGCTTCACAATTGCCACGCCAAAGAACATATATAATGCTAAAACAGTAATAATAGCCACTGGTGTTGTTGCGACAGCATTGTTCAAAGGTGAAAAGGAAATGCTGGGTCGCGGAGTCAGCTATTGTGCAACCTGTGATGGTATGTTTTATAAAGACAAGGATGTAGCTGTAATATCCTATAGCACTGAAGGTGAGCATGAAGCAAACTACCTAGACGAGATTTGTCGTAATGTTTATTATTTGCCTCAGTATAAAAGCGAACTTTCTGGTATGCGTTCAGGTATAGAAATAATCAATACAAAGCCGCGCAGCATAGAAGGAGACAGCCAAGTTGAAAAACTAGTAACGGAGCATAGTGACATTAAAGTTCATGGAGTATTTATAATAAGACAGTCCGATCCGGTGGAAAATGTTCTGCCTGGTTTAGAACTAGATGGCGAGGTAATTAAAGTTAATCGGGATATGTCGACAAGTATCCCGGGCGTTTTTGCAGCAGGTGATTGTATAGGCAAGCCGTGGCAGATAGCCAAGGCAACAGGCGAGGGATTGGTGGCTGTTTTAAGTGCCATTAGTTATCTTGAGAAGAAAGCAAACAAATAGCTATTTTTTCACTACGAGCTTGACTAAAAACCAAAGAGTTGCGTACCCGAATATCGGGAATAGAATATTAATAAGAGTTGCAAAGCCGATATAGCTAAAGGCAATACTTAAAGTAATGACGATAAATACACTCAAAGAAAACTTTAAACCTGTTGCAGAGGCTAATTTGGTAGCACAACCATAAAGACTAGCTAATGCTGTTGTAAACATTGCAATTATGAATATTGCAGTATATATGTTGCCATTTATGCAGTGTTGGATGCTGGAAATGTAGAGCATGGGAATTTCTTGATTCATAATGTTTGGATAATGCAGCATAACAGCGACCGATACCAAACAGGCAAGTGTTGCTAAAATTGCCCCACCAATGATACTTCCCATTTGGCGGGAATACTTAGCAGGTGTTGCGGCTCCTAGTGGTGCCAATACAGTTGTAGCCATGACGAGGTTATACGACACATACAATAGGCTTGAGAGAATCCAATGTGGTGTAGGATAAGCAGCACTGCTGGCTGGGATGTTTAAAAAATCTGTTTGAAAATCGTGGTAAGCCAGGGAATAGGCACTTATCCCGATAATGGCTGCCGCTAAGATCGGGGTTGCAATCATATTAGCTGTGGTAATGCCGGATACGCCGCGCAGGACTATTAATGTTACGACTACAGCTAAGGCCGTAATACCGGCTGTAAAGGGTAGCTCGAAATTATCTCTAAAGACTGTACCGGCGCCAGCTAGCATAATAGTAAGAACACTAAACAAAAAAGCAACTATTATACCATCTAGAAACATAGCAACTTTTTTTCCGCACAAATGATAGAGTAACTGATGGTAGCTGGTTGCGCGAAGACGATAGCCAAGTTCGAGAATGAGGCTTCCCAGCCAAGCAAAAAGCCCGCCGGCTAAGGCTATACCTACAAGCCCGATACCGCCGTACACCACGAAAAATTGCAAAAGTTCCTGGCCCGATGCAAAACCAGCACCGATGATAGTACCTGCAAAAGTTGCTGCCACTCTTGTAGTACTTAGAGCGGAATGGCCGTGCATGAAATCACTCCCCCAAATTATACTCTAATCAAATGTATGTTGAAGCAACAATAAATCTTACATTAATTTTATTGGGTGTATTAAATTGGGCTTTTAGAAAATAGATAAATCCTCTTAATTAACAAAAGAGTTGATTAAGAGGATTTTCTTTTGCAAAGTAGAATATATCTGTAAACTAGAAAATTTAAGCAATTTTACTGGCAAATCTAATAAAACCCGGAAGGAAATTTGTTGGATAATAGCGAATTTTGTAAAAAAGACTTTTAATCAATAACTTCAGTGTAAACTTTATGCATGTAGTGGCGCGAAAAAGGCATCTACTGTAAAAGGAATATGCAGCCAGGAAACAATGCTGGCATTAAAATTGGCTGGAGTCAATATTTTCCCATTTGCAGAAAGGAGGCCAGCCGTATGGAACAAAATATATTAGCTCGTATTGCTGCAGTTATTCAGTCTAGCTCTGTGCAGGGCTGGCTAGTTGTTGACCGCGATTTTAAGGTAGTTCATGCCAATGAGGCATATTGCCAGTTGTGGAAGACGAAGAGTGAAGAGGTTATTGGTAAACATATACTGAAGCTGTTTTTTAAGGGTCAAAAAAAGGATAATCGCGGGAACTATTTGGGACCGCTTATTGAAACAATTGATACAGGCCGAGAAATAGCTTTGATGGAAGTATGTGTAACAAGCCAATATAATGATGCTAATATCTGGTGTTTAGCAAATACATATTTATTACGCGATAGTGAAGGCCGCATCGAATATGCTGTAGGTACATATCTACCGATAGATAAATTTAAAGTTATCGAAAGACGCTTAGATAATATCAACCTTGATATTATAAAAGCCTTCTGCAAGGCTATAGGCGTTCGTGATGCTTATACGAAACAGCATAGTGAATGTGTGGCTTATTTAATGGTTGAATTAGCCGAGTATTTAAATTTATCACCAGACGAAGTGACAAAGGCATATCTAGCGGGAATAGTTCATGATGTTGGAAAAATCGGTGTACCTGAGAGAATTCTAGGAAAACCGGGCCGTCTTTCTGATGAGGAATTTAAGATAATCAAATGTCACCCCGTTAAGGGATCTGAAATTATAGCGGAAATAGATGGATTAGGTGCCATCACCAGTATAGTTCGCCATCACCATGAGCGATATGACGGGCGTGGTTACCCGGAAGGGCTTGCAGGCGAGAATATTCCATTTTTAAGCCGGATGTTATGTATATGTGATGCTTTTGATGCAATGACTAGTCAAAGATGTTACCGAGATCCTTATACAACTGAGCAGGCTCTGGAGGAAATTAAACGATGCGCCGGGTTGCAGTTTGATCCAATTATTAGTGAGCAATTTATTACCTGTATGAAGAAACAACTTCAGCGCAACTAGCACCAAGCTGGTTTCAATTGATTTAAATATGCGGTATCTGTTTTGAGATAGTAATAAAATTAGACAACAGGGAACATTATCTTTTGATTGCGAAAATAAAAACTCCTTCTTCTGGAAGGAGTTTTCTGTACCTAACTAACATTCGGGGTATTAAGCAATGGCAACTCTCCAATGTTTGACAGTAGTTTATCTACTATATATAATTAAATAGAAGAAGTATACGATTTCCTTAATAGTTAATAATAGTAAGGAGATCGCTAATACGTAATAATTATAAACTATACATATATCCCCGCTTTGAAATAAAGGCGGTAGTTTTTTTGGGGGTTAGGATTATGCTTGATATTAGATTTGTTCGGGACAACCCGGAAAAGGTACAACAAGCTTTAGAAAACCGTGGTAATGCAATGAGTTTAGAGGACTTTCTTGCTTTAGAGAAAGAGCGTCGCGAACTGCTAGGCGAAGTGGAAAACCTAAAGAACAAGCGTAATACGGTTTCCCAACAAATAAGTTTGATGAGAAGAAATAAGGAAAATGCTGATGACTTAGTTGCTGAAATGCGTGCTGTAGGAGATCGCATCAGTGAGCTTGATGGTAGAGTCAAAGAAGTTGAAGCCGGTATTAACGAAATTATTTTAAATATACCTAATGTACCGCATGAGTCCGTGCCTATTGGTCGTGATGAGAACGATAATAAGGAAATTCGCCGCTGGGGTGAGCCACGCCAATTTGCGAAAGAGCCGCTTGCACACTGGGAAATTGGTGAGAAGCTTGGGATTTTGGATTTTGAGCGAGGCGGGAAGGTTACGGGAACTCGTTTTACGTTTTATCGAGGTCTCGGTGCTCGATTAGAACGAGCACTAATTAACTTCATGCTTGACTTACATACACGTGAGCATGGCTATACAGAATACTTCCCTCCATTTATCGCCAACAAAGAAAGTATGACGGGAACTGGTCAGCTGCCCAAATTCGGGGAGGATATGTTTAAGCTTGAGGGGTTAGACTATTATTTAATTCCTACAGCTGAAGTACCAATTACTAATCTTCATCGGAGCGAAATACTTGATGGCAAAGAGTTGCCGTACTATTACGCAGCCTATAGCGCTTGTTTCAGGGCTGAGGCTGGAGCTGCTGGTCGCGATACCCGCGGATTAATACGCCAGCATCAGTTTAACAAAGTAGAATTAGTTAAGTTCTCGCTTCCAGAAGAATCCTACAATGAACTTGAAAAGCTTACAAATAATGCAGAAAAAGTGTTGCAGCTGTTAGGATTGCCTTATAGAGTCATTCTTCTTTGTTCAGGTGATATGGGCTTTTCATCTGCCAAAACTTATGATATTGAGGTTTGGCTGCCAAGCTTTAATAAATACCGGGAGATTTCCTCCTGTTCTAACTTTGAGGATTTCCAAGCCCGCCGTGCCGATATCAAATTCCGTCGTGAATTAAAGGCGAAGCCGGAGTTTGCACATACACTAAATGGCTCAGGTTTAGCTGTTGGACGTACAGTATCAGCGATATTGGAGAACTATCAGCAAGAAGACGGGTCAGTTGTCATACCTGAGGTATTGCGCCCATATATGGGTGTAGATCTTATAACCAAAGCATAACATTCTAATCAGAATTGCATAGTAATATATTTTATAAGACGGAAAATCTCTACCTTGTGGTAGAGATTTTTTTGTTGGCTTCACAATATATTTAAATATATAGCAAGTGCTGTGCGAAGGAGTAGGGATATTTTGAAATATAATCTTGCTTTACTAAATTCTCAATACTTGTCGGTCTGCCGGGAAATACAGCTGTGGTGCATATAGGTGAGGAATTTCTGCCAGTTGAGTAGTCGGCTGCTTGGTTAGGTACTGCCCTGATTTTTATATGCATGAAAAAATGGTACATAAGAAGGCCTGTTAATCAGTTTATAGAGCTGATTGCGATGCCAAAGAAGTAAACATTATGGAAAATTATGTTGACGGAAATATAGTTGATTGGTATTATTGATAATAACTATCACTAGTAGTTAGTTGTATTTACAATTACCGCTGCATAAGCTACTAGCTAGACTGCAAGTATTTTTGACAAACTAAGCACTTCATTTACAAGGAGGTTATTATGTTTAAAAGTTTATTTGGTAAGGCTGAGATGCCAGAAAATCGGCATGAAGTCAATTTGGATAGAGTAACTGGAGTATTAGAGGAGCTTTTGTCAGGTAACTTTGCGGCGCGTGTCGACATTAGCAGTGATGACCCACTGTATCCTGTAGCTGATCGGATAAATAAACTCGCCGCATTCTATAGCCAAATTATAATTGATTTTTCATTAAATATGACCAATTTGGTATCGTTATCAATGCAGCAAGGCAGCGCTTTAAATACCTTGGCGCAGCAGTTTGAAGAGCAATCCAGCGGGATTCAACAGATCTCGGCAGCAAATGAAGAGCTTGCCGCTAACTTGACTGAACTTGTGGATTCTACAAGCAATACAGCCGCAAGGACAGCAGGTGGAAGGCAGTCAGCTAATTTTGCACTAGGACAAGTATTAGCAGCCTCTGAGCAGACCACTTATGCGCAAGAACACTTGGGGAATCTGCAAAATAGTGTAGCGGAGTTAAACCAATCAACCTCCCATATAGATGGTCTTATAAACGTTGTTAGAAATGTAGCTGACCAAACTAATTTGCTTGCACTGAACGCAGCTATTGAGGCAGCACGAGCCGGTGAGCATGGACGTGGGTTTGGTGTTGTAGCAGAAGAGGTACGCAAGTTAGCTGATCAATCTCGTCAGTCAGTAGATCAGATTACCGATCAGGTTAAATTAATTAAAAAGCGAGTTGAAACTATAGGAATCGGTGTAAAGGGAATGGCAGGCGCGATTGCTGGTAACGTTAGCGCCGTTAGCGAGGTAGACAACAGTGTGAATCAAATAAATACAGCCTTTTGTGATATAGATAGTGCAATGAAAAAACTAGCTCCAATAATTGAAAGTCAGTCAGCAGCTTTCGAAGAAACAAGTGCGAGCCTAGATGGAGCGGCGGCAGGTTTGGCAAAGATGAATAGTCTTGTTCAGAATTGCAATGGCGATTTATTTGAACTAATTAATAAAGCAGAAGCTATTCGTGGGCAGGTTAGCAATTTAAAAGTATCGTTTGCCCCAAAAGATATAATTGAATTAGCCAAAACTGACCATTTGCTTTGGAAATCAAGGGTCGATTATATGCTTAAAGGGTTTGTAAATTTAGAGGAATCCAAGGTCAAAAATCACCATATATGTCGTTTAGGTAAGTGGTACTTTGGCCCTGGTCAAGCTGCATACGGAAATATAGATACTTTCAAGGAATTAGACAATTATCATGAAGAATTTCATCATCGATGCGCTGATGCTATAAGCTTATATAAGCAAGGCGATATTCTAGGAGCCCAAAGAATGGTCGTAGATATTAAAAATTTATCGGATAAAGTCATAAGGATGCTTGATCAAATTAAACAACTTGCGTAGAATGTGAACAGACATAGAATATAGTTAGACAGATAAAATCACGGTAGTGTGGTGCCTATAAAAGGCACTACACTACCGTGTTCTTTGGATTTAGGGGATTTGAGGGGGCTTTACTGCAGATTACTATTTAAGTGATATCTATCATTTAATGAGTTTTCTAATGAGTTTTCCCAAGCTAACGGACGTTCATTAATTACTGGAAGGGCAGTACCAATGGTTAAATCATAGGCTTCCTGCCCATGCTCACTAATGTCTAATCCACCGCTTTCATCTGTACTTTCAACTCTTATAGCCATAAATGCACTCATTACTTTAATGATTGCGAAAGTAGCGATACCACTGAATGCGGCGGCTGCTATTACGCCGACTAATTGTGGCAGCATCAAAGCTGAGTTGCCATAAAATAATCCATCGGCTCCGGCACTATTTACTGAGGTAGTGGCAAAAAGACCAGTTGCAACAGCACCCCAGATACCGCCAATACCGTGAATACCAAAGGCATCTAAAGAATCGTCATAGCCTAATCGTACTTTGAGTATTGCAACGGAAGCATAACAGATAAAGCCTGAGATTAGACCAATTGCAATAGATGACATGGATGTAACAAATCCTGCAGCAGGAGTTATAGCAACTAAACCTGCAATCGCGCCGCTTATTAATCCGAGTAAGGATGGTTTACCAGTATGAATATACTCGGCAGCTAACCAAGCACCAGCACCTGCTGCTGCAGATAAATGTGTAACTAAAAATGCACTGGCTGCTAAGGAATTTGCAGCTAATGCACTACCGCTATTAAAACCGAACCAGCCAAACCACAGCATTGCCGCACCAAGTACAGCCATTGGCAAATGATGAGGACGAGCTTGTTTTTTACGCTTACCTAGCATAATACAGGCCACAAGACCAGCAACACCAGAACTAATATGGACAACAGTACCACCAGCGAAATCTAGCGCTCCCATCTCACGTAACCAGCCGCCGACGCCCCACACCCAGTGAGCAAGTGGATTATATACTAACGTGCTCCAAAGAAGTGTAAATACGACAAAGGCAGGAAAACGCATACGTTCGACAATAGAGCCGGAAATTAGTGCTGGAGTTATAACCGCAAACATCATTTGGAAAACTAGGAAGGCCATGTGGGGAATTGTAGGGGCATATTTATCATTAATATCAAATCCTACACCATTCAAACCTAACATGCTTAAATCGCCAATCAATCCACCTCGGTCTGTTCCGAAGGCTAAACTATAGCCAAACAAAGCCCATTCTATCGAAACCACTGCCAATACAACAAGTACTTGCGTTAAAGTATTAAGTACATTCTTTTGACCTACCATACCTGCGTAGAAGAATGCTACTCCAGGAATCATGAACATTACAAGTGCTGCAGACATTAGTACAAACGTTGTATCACCCGCATTAATAGCTAGTTGTTCCATTGTGAAACCTCCTCTTGAATTAAAGTATAAGAAAACAGAAAAAGCCATCGCAAAAATTGCGATGGCTTCATTGCCAATAATCATTATGTTGTTCTGATGGAACTTAGTATAGCAGTAGAGAAAAGGACTGTCAATAACAAAATGATATCTCAAGGGTGGAAAAATTATCATCATGTATTTCCAGGGAAATATTATTTGTATTTAACAGTAAAGTTATCCTGAGGGAATATTTCTATTTAATTTGATACATGCTAATATAGAGTATATATGGGGGCGGATGGGGCCTGGTGGCTTCTGCGGTCTTCAAAACCGTTTGCGTGGCACTAACCTGTCATGGGTGGGTTCGATTCCTACACGCTCCCGCCATAGAGAATTTAAGGCTTCTCGGTCATTGCGACTGAGAGGCCTCTTTGTTTGTGCTGACTATAGAAAAATTTATTGTGGGGCAGCGTGGGTCAGGAAATATTCATGACATCAGGATTGGGAAGCATAGCCGATAAAGCAAGACCACAGGTAGCATCAGTTCTATATGGTATTATTACTCTGGCTATCATCGGTGTTGTTGGCTTGATGGGAAATCTAATCACTAGTTTTTCTGACAATGTAAAAATGGCTAAGATTTTAAACCGAGTTACCTTAATATCAGCTTACGGCATATTTCTTGGCATGGGTATTATGTTTATTGTAAACATAGTAGATGAGCTCTATAAGTTATATAGTTAGTGGTCGGTTAGGTATACCGTAGTGTGTAGCGACGTGTATAGCGTCACGGTACAAAAATGCCATGATCACAGTAATTTTAGACCGATTTCATCTGTATGACAGGGGTGCGGTAAGTATTTAAAATTTGAGGAGGAATTTATCAGGAAATAATTCATAAGTTGGTTGACGAATTTGCAACAGTATGTAAAAAGAAAGGAATCCTATTCTTGGCGGCATTGGTAAAGATAAAATTTCGATTTATGAAATGCACCAGAGCGGATTAAGAAGGTGAGGACGATATTGGTTAGTGTGGTATTGAAGGAGCGGAGGCGGTTGGAGATTGGGGCGTAAAGATAAAGGAGGGTTATGCATATGACAGATAAAGATTTGTTGCTACACCTTTCTTTTCTATAGGGGGTTTTACAGCTCAAATGTTTCCAACGTGTATGTAATAAAAAATGGTGTGAGACTAGTAATCTCACACCATTCGGATGACTTTTATTAGAATTTGTAGTTAAGACCTATTCCAACACCTTTTAATTCTAACCCATCAAAATCTTTGTTTTTGTAGTTTACGTCAATAGAAGTTTGCTCATCAACTTTATATGTAGCGCCAAGACGCCACTCGGTCTCATCACTTGTTTTTAATAAAGTTGTGTAACCGTCCAATTTATCAGCAAGTTTAGTATCGAAACTTACTCCGTATAGTACTTTATTTGTATCATATGAGCCAACTGTAGCTCCGTTAAGGCTTAAAGATTGGTCATAATTACGGGTTCCCAATACTAGTCGGATTCCTTTTTCAACTTTATACTGCACATAAAAATCTGTTTCTTTGTCTTCAAGCTTTAAAGCATCGCCACCAAGTGTTTTAGTAATATCGCCACCATTATATTCCAAACCAATTATAACATTCTTATTAACTGCATGCTCCACATAGAAACCATTAGCGCCAGCTGAGTCGATTTTCGTTCCATCAATAGTAAAATCTAAATTGGAGTAATTATAACCTACACTTGTTTGACCAGCTTCTAAGTTAGTAACAGGAGCGGCGAAACCTACGCTAGACACGAGCATTGCTCCAATAATGCTTGCTAAGACTTTTTTCTTCATCGTGTATACCCCCATAAAATGTATTTATGAATATTTTCTATATTTTACCATAAAATACATTATTATGTAAAAGTTTAATTTTGGTAATATTTTACCATATTTTTCATTTTTAGGACTTTATACCCACTTTAACTGTGCAATTCGGTGATTATTATCGCTCAGGCTCATAACGAAAAACAATCAAAGACTCCCGGCTTATTTGCTGGGAGTTTTATAATTGTTGGGTCTTACATTAGTGCACCTCCAAACATTAATCAATGTCTAACATTTGGGGTGCACTTCAAAAGGCTCTTTTCCTTTTATCCAACTAACTCTTCGGGCTTTTTCGTTGGTAAAATTATAGAGAGCGGGACATATTAAATATAAGACTAACGAAGGAGGTACATTATGACTAAAGATAATATTGGTGAATGGACAGAGGTCAATAAATTAAGCTCAAAGCTATCTGATGAAGAGCGCCAAAAATTATACCAAGAATTAAAAAGATCCGGTTCAGTTGAGCTTCCTGCTGAATATGTTAATACTCATCTTGAGCATGGTTTTGAAACTGAAGACGACTGAAGATGAAGAAAATTTATTTGCAAAGAATATTATGATTTTAAAGAATATAAAACTTTAAACCGTCCTAATCAGGGCGGTTTTACTTTTACCCAAATATATCAGAGGTGTGATAATGGTAGCAGTAACAACAGTTTTTTTGCATTTTAAGGGGTAGCTCATGTACGACTACTCCTGCTTCGAGTAATTAATACTTCTTTTTGACGTGAAAAATCAGAACCTGGGAAATAGCCGTGAATATAATAAACCTAAGGAGATGATAAAATGAAAGGCATAGATGTAAGCTATCATAATGGTGTGATCGATTGGAAAGCTATAGTTCTGTCCGGTATCGAATTTGCTATAGTTCGTCTTGGGTACGGCAATCGCCATCTTGATACAAAGTTTGTTGATAACGTAAATGGTGCACTTGCGGCAGGCTTAAAAATTGGTGTGTATTATTATAGCTATGCCCTTGATGTTGAGGCCGCAAAAGGCGAAGCGCAGTTTGTCCGTGATGTGTTACAAGGGCATGGGATAATACCTGAATTGGGTATTTGGTTTGACATGGAGGACGCTGATGGGTATAAAGAACGCAATGGAATGCCAGATAATCAGACCATAACTGATATGTGTTCAGCATTTATTTGTGAGTTGAATAATGCTGGATATTCCTATGTTGGAGTGTATGCTTCGTATTGGTGGCTAACTAGAGTGATAGATACTTCGCAGTTAGCTGAGTATGTTCCATACTGGAATGCTCAGTGGGGTAGCAAAAATGACTTTCAACGTGCTAGGATGTGGCAGTTTACTGATAGATTTGAAATAGCTGGTAAGCTATTTGATGGAAATGAGTATTTTGGATAAAAGTAATAAAAGCGGCTCTCGATGAGTCGCTTATTGGGGTGAGGATGAACATGGACTTCGGATGTGGTATTCACTGTGTCCTTACAACTTCAAATTTTAACAATAAAAGATAAAAGGAATGAGGTGCCTGGAAATATTCGTTCCTTACTTTAATATAATGAAGCGAGGTGAGTATTGTGAGCTTTATGTGGCATAGCTTTCTTGATTTCATTAAGCCTGGAAATATTGGGTTTGCACTTGTTATTTTAATTGCAGTATTATTTGTTGGAGAGTTATATGGCTTAGCTATAAGCAGAAGACGCAATTGCAATAAAATGGGGTTATCGCTGATTGGTTTTTTACTAATGATGTTATACCTTGGATATTGTTTTTTGAAATAGGGGTAAATAAGGGCAAAACTCCTGGCACTTGGAACTTCGTAGTACTACGAGGGTGGTGTTGAAGGAAAGGGCGAAGACGGTATAGTATTTTATATAGCAAAGTCCTATTAATAAAGCTAGTTCTTGTTATTGTTCTTAACTACTTCATTCTTAACGTCTTCCTGAACTGGTTTCATAGCAGGCTGGGGGATCAGTTCATACGAAATACTCTCTGAATATTGTAATCGTGAATTTCTCTGTAGATTTAAACCAAGCAGTATGATCGTCCTCATTGTAATAGAAACTACCATCATAAAGATGAAGGTATAGCCAACGTGCCAGTTATGTATTATAAGTATTCCCAGCCGCGATAGTAGTGGTAAAAAGGCAAAGGAAATAGCACTCTGAAGAATAACCGTTGTTACGAGAAACCTTGACCATGAAGGTGAGTACTGGTATGCCAGCATATAGCTTAATGGCACAATGGTAAGATCGTTAAGAAATAGGCTTACCCCAAGAGGTACTATGTCTATAACATAAGTCCATCTTCCAGAATTAATACCCCAATCGTCAAATATTACTCGACATACAGCAATGAAAGAACCAAAGAGCAATAATTCAATTATTCTCTTTTTATCAGTGAACTTCCACCAGATAGCATATGAGATAGCAATAATTATAGCAATGAACCACCACTTGGCAGTTAGAAAGTTTTGCTGCCATAGAAAAGTTTTAAGTTCCCAAGTTACAAGCCTAGAGTTGTGTAATCTTTCTAGAACATCAATGAGTATCCACCCCCTAACGGACAGTATTATCATAACCGTTTAGAAAAATGTTACTCAATTTGATTTAAAAAAAAGCTTTAACCTTAATTAGTTCATTCATTCTATGCTAATCTCTTATCGTAGGTCAGAGCATCATTTACTTTAGTTTCTCCACTCAGTTACAATTTCTATAATATATAAGGTATAATTATATATACCAAAGTTGGTACCAAAAACTTTATAATTGAATAGGAAGTGCAGGTATCATGGTATGATTTTAGATAAAAAACTTAAAGAAATAAGCATAGTAAATCTAATATACAGTGATGTTGAATACCAAATTACTCCTTCAGAGGAACCAGACTTTATTATAATTAATAAGAAAGCTAAATATTCTTTTGGAGTAGAGGTAACAGAGTATTACCATAATGAATCTAATGCGAGAATCAGAAATATTCCTAATTATGGTAGTAAAAATGCTAAAGATGTAACAATCCAATCTCCACCTGATGTAGACGTATATGTACGAGGTATCACCGAACGAATTATGGCCAAAAATGAGAAACTAAATCATTATGATTTGTTGCCAATTAATTTGATTATAATGGATACAGAAAACTTCTTTAGTAATACAATTTATAGGGATGAAGTATACAATAATCTGTTTAACGACGATCTAAAAAGACAAATAATAAGAAGCGGATTTAGAGAGATATATCTTATTACAGAAGTCGATTGGGGCAAGCAAGTATATATTCCTTTAAAATTGATTTATTTCGTTGCTGAACTTAATTTATTAATGCAATTTATTGATGAAAGACATCCTGAACTACATAAAATTAGCGAGAAGGAATTTTTAGCTATTGGTGCGCAGTACTTTATTTTACAGGGCGTACAGGAGCTTCAATATGCAGAGATAGACGATAAATTTCAAATTGCTTATAGTAATTATGCTGTTAGTTTATTGCCGGATAAAATCTTTCAAATTAAAGACTATTATGAAGCGCATTTGCCAGAGGAATTCGTGCCTGTGGATTTTGTTTCAGATGTCAGCATGATTGATGATAATTTTATAAATAGCATTAGGTTGTACTCAAAAACACATACACTTAATTTCAAAATAGGATACGAAGTTATTACCTGTGATTAAAAGAATATATCAAGAAATCAAAACGGGTTCCGTGGCACTAACCTGTCACTAGGTGGGGAAGATTACTACACTGTTAGCGACAATAAAGGCTTCTGAGGGTTTTTTACTTCGGGAGCTTTTGTATTTTACTGCCTAAAAGGGCTTGCGTCTAACCTGAGACAGGAACGCATGCTTTTCTGGATCTTAGGGGTATCGTCAGGCCGGCTGGAATGTAGCGATTTTAGGACGCTTAGTTTAGAAGTACGACATATGCATATAATCTGAGCTATTGATAAAACTAAGAAAGTACAAGTATTTTGCAACATATATTATTTCCAGGAGAGCTTATGTTTACAGAATCGCAAAAAGAACAACCTCGCCGGCCTAAGGGAATTATGAACTCTTTAGCAACTAATTTTTTTCATTTGCGTAACCCCTGGGCAATAGCTTGGTGGTCAGCATCATATCCTGGTTTTGGCCATATTAGCATGGGGAATTATGTTACTGGTTTTTTACTCTTCTTTTGGGAAATGACTGTAAATACACAGGGTAATGTAAATCTAGCAATCTTATATACTTTTACAGGCCGATTTGATATGGCGAAAGAAATCGTAAATAATAGATGGTTGCTCCTATATTTATCTGTATATATATATGCAATATGGGATAGCTACCGTCTAACACTCCAATTTAACCAATTGGCGATATTGGCTGATCGACACGAACAAACAATTCAGCCTGTTTCCATTTCTTTTATGGAGATTAATGCTTTAGACAAGAGGTCACCCTGGGCCGCCGTGGCATGGTCGGTGATAGCTCCAGGGTTAGGACATTTATATACCCACCGTATACCAACAGGTTTTTTTCTTGTAATATGGTGGATGGTAATAGCCTACTATTCGTTTCTCTTCCAGGGAGTACAATATACTGCATTAGGATTATTCGAAGAAGCAAAAGCCATTATTAACCCAGAGTGGCTTATGTTTTTGCCCTCCATATACGGATTTGCTATCTATGATGCGTATGTAAATACTGTAGAATTTAACCGATTGTTTGAGAAAGAACAAGCCTTTTTTTTAAAGAGAAAGTACCAGAGCCCTAAGTTTGAAATGCAATTCAAGAAGGAAAATGCTATGTATATTACTGCTTCATTTGAACACTCAATAAACTTAGAAATTGCTATTTCGGAATTAGAGCAGAAGGGTATAAACCCAGAAAATATCTGTGCAATTCCAATGCATATCCCGAAAAAAGAGACAAGGATGTTCGATACTATTCATCGGGCAGACGGTATGAGTATATTTGATTTGCCTACTGTTTTGGGCACAATATTTATGCTTTTTGGCGTGATGTGGGGATTTATGTGGACTTGGGGACCAATAATATGGGGTTTGATTGCTCTTTTTGCAGGTGGAGCTTTAGGCTTTGTATTTAAGTATTTTTACTATTGGTTTTATCAGAAGAAAAACACTTCAGGGAAGGTTACAGAGGTAGTACTCATAGTTAGTTGTCATGAGGAAGAGGCTGAGATGGTCGAGCGAGTATTGGCTGGACATCATGCACTTAGTATTGGTCGTAAGAACGGGTGATTAAGGAGGTTTTGGTTTCAGATACTTGGACAAAACGAATCTGTTAAAGATAAAGTTGGGCTCAAGTAGCATTTCAGAACAACTGTGATGCTGATGATTTGAGACAAAGTAAGAGCAGAGCTAAAGTCGAGTCCGAGAAGAAAAATAAGGCTGTCTAAATGAACTAAAAACGGAGGCACTTTAAAAAGTGAATCTCCGTTTTTTCTAATTTGACAATATATAGTTATATAAAAATATAGTAGCTTGTAATTAAGTTTTACTTTTATTGCTTACTTAGTTATCTATGTAAAACTCAATATAATGTATTTATTTTTTACTACAATAGAGGGAAATATACCCATGAAAGCGAACTATATAATAAAGGATATCCAGAGACAATCGATATTATTTAAGTGTTTTAAGTATCGTAGCTAAATTTATGGGGGTATTTTATGAATTTGCTGAATAATCTAAATGTTTCAAGAAAAATTGGCTTACTAATTTTGATTTCAGCTGTCTTTCTTGTAATCACCGGTTTTACTGGATATCGTTATCTGTCGTATTCAAAGCAGAGTCTTGATGTAATGTATAATCACGAACTTCAGTCGGTCAAACTGCTAGAAGACTGTCGTGCCCAAGCAAGAGCTATTGAAGCGGATATTTATAAATTGATGCTTATTACGGACACAAGTGAAAGCCAAAGAATATTAGAAGATATACAGAAACGCGCGAATCTTTTTAATGAAAACATTAAAGCGTACGAAATGACAAATCTAGATGACCAGGAGAAAGCGCTCTTAGCGAAAACTAAGAATTCTTTGTCACACTATCGAGATACAAGAAAAGAAGTCCTAAATTTGGCTAGCCAAAAAAGAGGTCAAGAAGCGTATAACTTTTATAATAGCAGCGTAAAACCCCATGCCGACGAGTTTCAGAATTACCTAGTTGATTTAGCACACATCGCCGAAAAGCAGGCAGATGTTGCAGCTCAACAAAATGAAAAGGATTTTGGTAAAGCGGTACTAATTTTATCTATTACAATTATAATTGCTTTGGTTTTAACGATAAGCCTTGGTTTTATTATCAGTAAAAAAATTACCAATCCACTCAGTAGTGTTGTATCTAACCTTAAGCAAATATCGGAAGGTAACCTTGGTATTGAGAAATTAAACATTGATTCAAAAGATGAACTAGGGCAATTATCACAAATGTTAAATGAAACAGTTATAAAATTAAGGGGCTTAATTACACAAGTTATTAATTCGTCAGAGTTAGTAGCCGCATCATCCGAAGAGCTTACTGCTAGTGCTGAGCAGTCTGCTCAGGCGTGTAACCATATTGCGATTACGGTTACAGAAGTAGCTGAAGCATCGGCTCAACAATTGTCTGCTTTAGAACAAAGTTCTGCCTCGGTCGAGCAAATGTCAGCAAGTATTGAGCAAATAGCTGCAGACACAGGTGTTGTTACGGCAACCGCTCAAAAGACAAATGAAGCGGCAATTAGTGGTCAAAAAGCTGTTACTGACGCGGTTAGGCAAATGAATCAGATAGAAACAGTGATAGCTGTTTCATCTGATATAATTGAAGACCTTGGATCTAAGTCAGAAGAAATTGGGGAGATAGTAGATACAATCTCAGCTATCGCCGGACAGACTAACTTACTTGCACTTAACGCCGCGATCGAAGCTGCAAGAGCTGGTGAACAAGGGCGCGGTTTTGCTGTTGTAGCTGAAGAAGTGAGAAAGTTAGCCGAGCAATCACAGGAGGCATCCAAGCAGATATCTACCCTTATTGCTGGCATTCAGACTGAGACTGAAAAAGCTATAACAGCAATGAAAGCCGGAACTGAAGAAGTCAAAAATGGTAGTAGGGCTGTAAATGTAGCTGGTGAAGGCTTCTCGCAGATAAACGCTAATATTGTAGAAGTTACTGATCAGATAAAAGATATATCATATGCAATCCAACAGATGGCTAGCGGAAGTCGGGAAATAGTTCAATCTACTAAAGTTGTTTCTGATTTGAGTAAACATACTACAGGTCAAACTCAAAATATATCTGCAGCTACAGAAGAACAATCTGCATCAGTCCAAGAAATTGCATCTTCAAGCCAAGCACTAGCTAAATTAGCAGAGGAACTGCAAACAATAATAAATAAATTCAAGTTATAATGCGAAAGCCGACAGGGGAGTAATATCCTCTGTCGGCTTTATACGTTATAGTCTATTTAATGTCTAAGGTTCTCGATAGCAAATTCAGCTGGTTGCAGGGATCAAATAAAATCAAGTTTAATGTAAGGAGAGGCTCGTTAAATATTTGTTTGTTTTTCTTAATAACTGATCAATACATTCCATGGTTAGTCGTTTAATACCCCTATAACCATCGCTTTCGGAAGTCTCATTGCGAGTATAGTTGAATGTTTTATATGTATCCGTTTTTGCGTGATAAATAGCTGCAGTTATAGACACTTGCCTCATTTCATTAGAAGAATACATGGTAGGGATAATTATACTGCTAAGACGGGTAAACTCCACGGCTACTACAAGGTCTGATGAAAGATTATAGGATATTTCTTTGAGAAGTTCTTTTTTAGGTAAGGATTTCAAGGCTTTACCTTGAGTTGCTTCGTTAACGGCTTTTTCTACTTGAGTATCAAGCGCAACGTTGTATTGTTGGTTGATGAAGTTTTCTTTTAGTTCTGTTAATACAAGTTTATTTAGCTCAGGCTCTCCATACTTTGCATAGTCGATAGGTGGAATTATTGCAACTCGGCGAGTGCTATCGGCATAGCCAATTGTAATTGCTAAGCTCATTAGAATCATGATAGATAAAAGTAAAGCTCTGCATAAACTTTTTCGGTGAAGCATCTTATCACTCCTTAATGTTAACTTAATACTATTGAAAACTTAGCGTTTTAATAGATGTTGCTTAAGGATTATCCGTTCTCATACTATAATGAAATTTCCAGAAGCAAAAATATAATCGCAACCAAAACTACATATTTATACTGTAATTATCTAGAATTAATTTTTCTCTTTATCCTCATAAACAACAGTGTTAAATAGGGTTGCAATATCCTCAGCAGTACCTAAATCGCACACAGGCAAACTAGATTTTCCGTTGAGTATCAGGGTAAGAGCTTCTTTAGCTTGCTCTAGTTGGTTATCTGATAGCTTTTCGATTAGTTGGTTTAGTTCTGTTTTTGTTGTCATCTCGACCGCTCCTTTTTGTAAAAAAATCTATTAATTAGATGATAGGGAGAAGTTCATTCAGCGGTTATCATCATAGCCGATTAAATCTAGTACTATTATTAACTTTCATTTTACCGGGAGTTATCTTCATAATATGACCACAGCCGATACAGCGAATTTTACATTCCTTCTTTTTAACTTGGCTTTCGAATAATGAGAATTCTTTCTTGCAGCATGGACATTGTATTTGCATGTGATACCTCCCTAATAGTGTTTTAAGCACTAAACAATGTGGATTTTACCACATTGTAGAATATATTACCATATATGTTAAATATATAGTTTAAAGATATATAATGTTATATGCGCTATTTTATCTTAAATGAAACATGCTATAAGGTTAATCTCTTAGTGAATTAAACTAGTTAAGCTAAGGCTTAAAATAAATATGTAATCTTTTAGCATGAGTGATAAGTACTTTGGAGGGGACAGTAATATGAAAATCTGGCAAAATGAGAATATAATTCCCATCAAGTCCTGGACAAATAATATTGATTCTGACTGTTTGAGGCAGGCTAATAATCTTGCTAACTTGCCCTTTGCATTTCGCCATATTGCGTTAATGCCTGATTGCCATAGTGGGTATGGTATGCCAATAGGCGGAGTATTAGCAACAAAAGAAGTCATCATACCCAACGCGGTGGGCGTAGATATCGGTTGTGGTATGATTGCGGCCAAGACTTCAGCTGAGGGATTAACGATAGATGAAATTAAAGAATTAATTGGTAAGGTTCGCGAAGTTGTTCCTGTAGGTTTTAATCACCATAAGAAACAGCAAGAGGATAGCGTATTTAATAGAGCGCCTGTTCATCTTCAGATCATTAAACAAGAGCTGCAGTCTGCCAAGTACCAGCACGGGACTTTAGGCGGAGGAAATCACTTTGTTGAAATCCAGAAAGGGGAAGACGGTTTTATCTGGTTGATGATTCACTCAGGAAGTCGTAACTTAGGCAAAAAAGTAGCTGAACACTTTAATAGAAAAGCTATTGAGCTAAATAAGAAGTGGAAGGTTGAGATACCTAAAGAGTGGGACCTAGCTTTTTTGCCCGTAGAAACTCAAGAGGGGCAAGACTATATCGAAGCTATGCAATTCTGTCTAAAGTTTGCATACACCAATAGAGTGGCAATGATGGACAGAGTGATTCGAATTTTTGCCCAAATAACGGGACATACGAAGATAGATCAAATAAACGTTCATCACAATTATGCTGCAGCGGAAGAGCACTTTAATGAAAATATCTGGGTTCATCGCAAAGGGGCAATTCGTATGGAAAAGGGTGATCGTGGCATTATTCCGGGAAGCATGGGGACACCATCATATATTGTTGAAGGCCTTGGGAATGAAGACTCATTTTGTTCTGCTTCTCATGGGGCGGGCAGGAAGATGTCTCGTAAGCAAGCAAACCAAGTTATTACTGAATCGATGGCTCAAGAGGCGATGAAGGGGATTGTTTATGGTAGGTTTAATGGTAAGTATGATGAGTGCCCACAAGCATACAAAGATATCGACGAGGTAATTAAATGCGAAATGGACTTAATTAAACCGATTGTTAGACTTACGCCTTTAGGAGTAATTAAAGGATAGGTGGGCTATAAGAAAATAAACCTTAGCTGCTAGCTAAGGTTTATTTTCTTATAGCATTATGTTTTCCTAGGATTCTTTCTGTACTCATAACTTTTGCAGTCCGTGGTCTTGCAGGCAGACAACTAATTCATCCTTTGTATTCTAGATCATAAAGAACGATAGCCGCCTAGATAGTATCTGCGGATATTTTTGTCTAATAACACTTTACAATTGTGGCGGGCGAAGCAAGTGTTTTTAGTTTAATTAAGGCCAAAACGGGAATGTATGAATAACATAAACTAGGAGGTGATTTTATGAAAATAACTATAAACGGAGGACATTATCCAGGTATTGATCCAGGTGCGATGGGTGCAACTGGTCTGCAGGAAGCCGTTGTAGTCAGAGAACTTATGAAAAAAGTAGCTTACTACTTACGTGTAGTTGGCTATGATGTTCTAGAAGTTCAAAAAAATGAACTTTACGATATAACTGACGCTTCGAATATATTTGAAGCGGATTTATTTGTTTCAATCCACTGTAATGCCGCAGCAAATACATCAGCCTCGGGCACAGAAACATTTTGCTATAGTTTAGGCGGTGTTGGCGAAAGGTTGGCAAAGTGTATTCAAGCACAAATAGTAAAGAATTTGGGGACTGTTGATCGTGGGGTTAAAACTGCGAATTTCCATGTTTTACGCGAGACAGATTGCCCGGCGGCGTTGGTCGAGACGGCATTTATATCCAATCCAGATGATGAAAAATTATTATCAGATTCAGAAAAGCTTGACGAGTTTTCAAGAGCAATATCTAGAGGAATAACTGATTGCGCAGCAGGTATAGGCATGTAAAAATAATGCGAGCCCCTAAGCATGGATTCTTAACTCTGCTTAGGGGCTCGCATAATGAATTTAATTGTTGAGAGAGTTCATTTCAAGTTATATGGTAAATGTCTTCATTGTGTACCGATTTTTTTCTCTAGTACAACTATTCGATTTCGTAAATTTTCAATTTCATCGTTAAGTTTCTTTTCTTTCCTTTGCTGTTCTTTTTCTGCTTTTCGTTCACATCTTTGACTAAAAAATTCAGCAAAAAGTGCTAGTAAATCAGTAACTATGGTAAGCGTTATTACAAAGATTATTAGTTTATTAATATTATCACAATTCATGTACTTAATCCCTCGGGTAAGATTTATTGATATAAATATATGCATTAAATGTAAAAAAGGGTTACACAGCAGATTGAGCTATCAACTTATTTACTGTAATTCCAGCAAGAATATTAAAAAGAAAAATCCTCGCAGAAAAGCGAGGTTTTAAAAGAGGGAAGAGAAGGTATTATGCAATATTAATATGCCCTAATATATGAAGAGATATACATTAGCAGCAGGTTTATTTCATTGATGGGGAATTATAGACATTTTGCGACTGACTTACTGTTAGCTGATCATGTAGGTGAGACTTTTCTTCGTCCTGGGATATTACATAATTAATATATTCCCCTACAGAGCTTAATCTTTCCCCTTTAATACGGTTGCCATTAAACTTTAAATATGAACTATCATATCGGTAGGTCATACTCATCACCTCAGTTATAGTATGATCTTTCTTATAAAGGTTTAGTCTGGTACATAGCAAGTTACATACACAGGAAAGTTAAAAATGCAAAAGAAAGCGGAATTCCGATAATTGTCGCGACTGTGAGTATGGACAGTAAAATAATATCAAACATTCTTTAGTACCTCCGGAAAATAGCTACCTTAAGATATCTTATGTATAGTATTAAGCTATTGTGATTATATGGAAACTAAAGAGTTTTATATTATTTTGACAAAGTAAAGTAGTTTTTAGCATTATCACAAACAATCGGGGTATCTAGTGGAACTAGATATAGTCGTCAATAAACTTGTACAAGAGTTTTATAATGACCGGGGGGATAACACGGCGGCTTTCCTGCGGCATTATTACCACTACTGCTACTATCGAAAGTGATATAATCCAGTGCCTCTTCTCGATAAGCCATAATATAAATGAAAATAACGATACTATTGGTTTAAACACCAGACCACCCAACTTTCAGGGTATAGTAACTCTTAAGAGTCCAATTAAAGTATTATCTTTATTTCTCTAACCTATTCGATATGCGCAAATAAACTACCGAGCTAATTACAAAAAAAAGCCCCGCAAAATGCGGGAATGGGAGAGGAGAAAAGTTCTTACGCTGATAGTATGTCCTATATAAATTAATTCTAAACATTTTAAATAAATAATTATAAGGAACTTAAACTACTCTGTTATTGCCTGAGTTTGTGCTATTATGTCAAAGTCTTTGTTAAGTTAATAACAAAATGTTAACAGCGAGCATAACATAAATTGAGGGTGAAAAGCAGAGGAGGGAAAGTATGTGTTAATACCAAGTGACTTGCAAATTATTGCTTGGATTGGCGGTTTAATAATAGCGGCTAATGCTTTAGCGATGATTTTGTTCGTTTTATTTAGTAAGCTACCAGAAAGCAGTTTAAAAGAAAACATTAGAAATATTATATTAGAGCTTGATAAATTTGCTGATAGCATGGAAAACATTGAAAAACGGAGTATCGCAGTTCATAAAATCAGCGAAATTTTAGGTTGGCGAAAGCTATTTATACCATCAGCGCTTATTGGTTGGATTATTGATCTTGAAGTTGCTGCAATTAGAAAGATGCAGAAAAAAACTAATGCCCCAAATTAGCTAAAACTGTCTGTGGAAGCAAGCCTACCTAATTTAGAAAATAGCAATGTATTTAAACAGTAAATCTTGAAGACTATCTTCGGGATTTATTTTTTGGATATAGATATCTCTAAAGTAACACCTAGTCATCTAGTCATAAGGCTTTCATTGCAGTAAACAAGAGCTGAGAGTATAATTGGTATTATTTAGTTTGTAGAATAGGCACATATAATAGGGGGAAACTAATGTTTTATTATTTGACCATAGTGTTAACCATAGTATCAAATGTTCTCTATCATATTTTCTTAAAGATGACACCTAATACTGTAAACCCAATAATTTCGCTTTCAGTAACTTACGTAACAGCTGCGATTGCAACTTTACTAATCTACCCATTTTATCCAAATCAGATTTCTTTGATTGATAACTTTAAATCTTTAAATTGGGCAAGCTATGCTTTAGGGTTTGCCGTCGTTGGCCTGGAAGTTGGTTTTCTATTGGCTTATCGTCTCGGGTGGCAGATTAGCTTAGCAGGAATAGTCTCAAATCTGTCAGTGACGTTACTGCTTATTCCTATTGGTATATTATTTTTTAAAGAAAGCTTGAGTCTAGTCAATATAGCCGGGTTAGTACTGAGCGTAATTGGTTTAGTACTAGTTAACTATAAGGCATAAATATAGTACGATTAAAAGGTTGTATATCTTTCAAGTAGATTAACGTAGATTATCTATGATATAATAGTTAAAAAGGAAGGGGGCCAGGATCTATGAAGCGAGCGGCCTTTATACGCATACTAGCGGCAATCAAACTTGTTTCGAATAACGTTTCTGTTGTTGAAAACTTTAATAATAAAGCCCTTGTAACCCTAAAAATACCTGAAATTATAGGAGAATCGCCTAAGCAATTCAGGTCTTTTCAAAAACTCCTTTCTTATTCCTCATATTATAGCATTCGCCCAGATAGTAATGGCTTGCTAATTACTTTAGAGTACGAATGGAAATAATAGAGCTTAGGCTCTTTTTCTTTCCTAATTAAATTAAATATAATCTTTAGCTATAGAAACAAAAGCTGAGACTCTTAGGACATACCTAAGAGTCTCAGCTTTTTACTTAACAGTCATCATCATCGTGGTGGTGATTGTCACAATCGTCATAGTCACTGTCGGGAGCTGAGGCAGTAATATTATCAAAGCAGTGTCTATGACCCAGGTCGTAGCTTGTTTCACCGCGGAAATAGTGAGTGTGTTCGCCGCCGGGAACTTCAATGGCAGGACCAGTTGTTTCTTCGACCATGTGCCAGTGGCCCTCGGTTTCTTTAGGATCAAAAGATGTTCTAACATATATTCGGTGAACATGGGTACGGTTAGAGTACATTGCTGGGCTTGTAGTTCCGACGATTAAGTGCTGATGTCTATTAGAGACATCGGCCATAGCCATAAAGGTGTGATTATGGTTTCGGCTGTCCCTTTCTGGTACTACTGGCTGATAACCTTTTTTGTTTTTACGGTCTTCCTGTAAATCCAAATTATATCACCATCCTTGCTAACATAATATTCTAGTACTGTGCAAAGGGTGATATAGCATTAGAAGTTTTATTATTAATATTTGCTCTCCTAACAGGAAGCATAACTTTCTTAAAAGCAGGATAAGTGCAACATCGACTTGCACTGTCGCTAAGGCTCGGCGCAAGCGGTATTTTCTTTAAAAATAAAGGCCGTACGGTTTTCCGTACGGCAAAAAAATCTACACCTTTATATCAACTTTGGCACCTAACGTTGGAGATGGTGGAAGTAAATCATTAATTAGACTTATATTATTAGTCTCGGCTGTTTCCATAGCTTTTTTTAGAATCAAGACACTAGCGGTATTCTGTACTTCCGTTTGGGAATTAATGATTGATAAAGCAGCAATATCCACGAAATCCCTCCTTTATTTAAAATTATACACCTATAATGCAAGTTTATCAAAAATGTTTCCATATAATAGTCGAAAATGAAAAAAATGGACTGTAGCAAAGTAATAGTATTCCTCATAGTATGGTGTAGGGCTGACAGCTAAGTGTCTACCTATAAAAAGGAGGTTATATATATGGCTTTTGGCGGTTTTGGAAATAACAATAGTGGGATTATAATCATAATCATCATTATTTTACTATTCTTCTGTTGTCAAAACGATTGTTCAACTGATTGCTAACAAGCTACATATATTAGCACAATAAAACACCACTGATTTTTGTGGTGTTTTTATTGTATATATGTGATGGTATCGATATGTATCATTAGGAAACATTTCAGCGCGGGCGGATCAAAAATAGTATACAAAGCCAGGCGGTAAGACTGCATAAACAAAGAGCAAGATACTGTAAGCTTCCTTTAAAGGGATTCTTCACCTCTATAGGCTCATTGCTCGTGGCTTCAGGTTTTAACATATTCTTACCTCCCTGCTTTGTCCTAGTAAATCATATGATATATATGGCAAAAATAGTAAGAAAATTACGTAAATAATCTTATTAAATTAATTTAGTGATAGTAGCAAGATATATACCTATTACATAGGATATATCAAAGTTCTAACAATAAAGTGTTTAACAATAAGGAGGAATTCTTATGGGTTTTGGTTGCCATGGCGGTCGTGATAGCTGGGTATGGATTATAATCATCATCATTATTTTATTGTTCTGCTTCTGTGATGATGATACATGTACTGGAACTTTCTAACTGTACTTATATCCTAGCAACAAGCAAAAGCAGCTGCTCAAAGGCAGCTGCTTTTGCTTGTTGCTAGGATATAATTGCTAAATCAATATTAGCAAGAAGGATAAATCTGGTTATTTGTCGAAAAATTTAAAATAAAAGCCTTTCGTGCTGCGAGGTGATGCTAATGACTAATAAGGTAAGCGCAATAAGGATTTCATTTATTTATGCGATAACAGGAGTAGGATGGATTTTGATATCTGACTTTATAGCCGGGTATATGGTATCAGATTATGTCTTGCGTGGTAAGCTTGAGGTTCTTAAAGGCTGGCTGTTTATATTAGTAACCACTTTCGTACTATATAAGCTTCTTAGTACTAATGCACGGAGGGTTGAAGCAATCCAAGAAGATTTGCACAAACAGAATGAAGAATTAGCAGCCACATATGAGGAATTATATGCAGCAGAGGAAGAATTGCGACATCAATTTGATGAGCTATTAAGCCAGGATTCTGTTATTAACCGGCGGAATGAATGCCTTTCTGCGCTTCATAGAGCAGCATTAATATTAATGCAAGAGCGAAATGTGGATGAACTGTTAGATATAGTTGTAAAAAAAATGATGGCTATAACCGGAGCGGATTTTGGTTATATTTACTTACTTGATGAAAAGGCTTTGGTAATGAGGCCTAAAGTGGTTAAAGGGTTTCCGATTGAATCAGTAAAGAATAGTGTTAATCGCGGCGAAGGAATAATTGGTGCCGTTTGGGACAGCGAAGATATGGTAGTTATTGATAATTACCCTGAATGGAATAGTCGTTTGCGCGAACCTATATATGAAGGATTACAAAGCGGGGTTGGCTTGCCGATAAAAGTAGGAGGTCAAGTCATCGGCGTTTTTAGTATGAATTATATAGATAAGCATGTCGTAGATGATGAAGAAAGACGGACACTTATGAGTTTTAGCGAGTTAGCCTCTATAGCTCTTAACAACGCTCATTTGAACGATGCACTGCATAAAAGCCAAAGCCGCAGTCAGGCGCTGATCGATGCTCTGCCAGATCTAATTGTGCGTTTAGACCGCCAAGGTACGTTGTTAGAGTTTAAAAAAGGCAGTGATTTTGATTTGCCGTTTGATATCAACGATAAAATTGGTTTGCAGTTGGATAAGTTCCTTCCAACATTATTAGCAAACAGTTATATGGAATATTTGCACCAATCGTTTCTCACCAATACGACAAATCAATTTGAATATGACGTTGTAATAAATGGAAGGCCCCAGTGGCATGAGGCAAGAATAAAAGTTTGCGGCACAAACGAGGCGATCGCAATTGTGCGGGATATTACCAGGCAAGTTGAAACTAATCAAAAGCTTAAATACCTAGGGTTATATGACAAAGTTACCGGATTATATAATAGAACCTATTTTGAAGATGAGATGGATAAACTGAATAGAAATTATCAGTTGCCGGTCAGTATTATTGCCTGTGATATAGATGGTCTAAAATTAATAAATGATACATTAGGGCACCATGCTGGTGATGAGCTGCTTATGAATGCTGCCACTTTAATTAAGAATTTCTTTAATAAAGACGATATAGTTGCTCGTGTCGGCGGCGATGAATTTGCAGTTTTAGTTTTTAACAGACAAGCCCAGGATATGGAGCGGCTTTGTCAGGAATTACGCAATAAGGTAAAACAATTTAGGGATAAGAATACTGATATACCCATCAGTATTTCGATTGGGCTTGGATTGAGAGCATATCCTCATCAGGATATTCGTGAAGTGTATAAAGCGGCAGATGATAATATGTATCGGGAAAAACTACACAGCAGCTACAGTACTCGCAGCGCGCTTGTACACACACTAGCTAAGGCGATGGAAGTTAGGGACTTTGTTACTGACGGTCATGCAGACCGATTGCAAGATTTAGTTGTTGAATTAGCAGTGGCTGTTGGGGTTTCAGAAAGCAAACTTCCAGATCTGAGGCTTTTAGGAAGATTCCATGATATTGGTAAAGTAGGTATACCTGATCATATTCTGTTTAAACCAGGACGACTTTCTGAAGAAGAATTTGAAATAATGAAGCGTCATTCCGAAATTGGCTATCGGATAGCCCAATCCTCAGCCGAGTTATCACCAATTGCCGATTGGATTTTAAAGCATCATGAGTGGTGGAATGGAAAGGGATATCCATTAGGAATACAAGGAGAGGACATTCCAATAGCCTGCAGAATATTGGCCATTGTTGATGCATATGATGCAATAACTAATGATCGGCCTTATCGGGATGCTCTGCCTCACAGCGCTGCCATAAGTGAACTGGAGCGTTGTTCGGGTTCACAGTTTGACCCAGAATTAGTTAGAATTTTTAAAACTATTGTTAAATAGCTGTGACGTTAGCTATAACAATCGGAAGATAAAGAAGATAATCTCATGCAGGATGTTACTGCATGGGATTTTTTTTTGAGTTAGGTTGCGGACTTATTATACTTAAGAAATAATTGACATTAGTTATGCCGAGGTGTAAGCTGGTAACGAGGACACGAAAATAGTTTTCATAGTTTGTTTTCCGAGTGATTAGTTTTAGCTTGATGGGGGGATTAGTCATTGCGCAATAGAATTATGCTTGCAGCCATGACGGAACTGAATGAACGGGGCATTAAGTTTACCATGGATGATTTGGCACGGCAATTGGGGGTTAGCAAACGGACATTGTATGAAAATTTTTCCTCTAAAGAAGAATTAATAGGTTTTTTATTGACCGAAGTTACGGCAGAACTTAAAGCAAAACGCGAAGCAATTTTATACGATAATCAGTTAGACGTAAGAGAGAAATTCAAACAGATCATGACGGTAAGATCAACTATTTGGGGTGACACAGCAGACCAGGTATCATTGGATATAAAAAAATGCATGCCGCATCAGTGGAAAAAAATCGAAAAATCTATTGATGAACTTTGGGAAATAATAGACGCTTTATTGAGTGAGGGTAAGCAAAAGGGAGTTTTCCGTCCAGTTTTTTTTCCAGCTATGCGCGTCATGTTTAGAGGATCATTTCATGAGTTTGCTAATTATGCTTTTTTGCTTCAAAACAGAGTTACAGTCAAAGAAATGATTAATTACATGGTTGATATTCTTATGTATGGAATTGTTGTTCAGCAGCAAGACAAACCATCTTGACTATATAAACATTAAAACTGATACAAATGTATTAAATGAGGAGGAAAAACGGTGAACAAAAAAAGCATCATATGGATTACAGCACTTTTTTTAATTTTAGCAACTGGCTGCAGTAAACAGCAAAGTGCTCGTGCACCGCAGGAGGTAGCTGTTAAGGCCATTCAGGTCATTCAAAAAGATACACCTGTTACATACGAGTTTGTTGGTGAAATAGTAGCAAAGGACGAGGTGCCGATTAAAGCGACAGTTTCTGGCAATATATCGCGGAAACTAGTTAAAGGCGGCGATACTGTCCATGCGGGTCAGCCATTATTTGAAATCGATTCGCGGCACTATTTAGCTGCGGTAGCAGATGCTCAAGCTCAAGTAGCCCAGGCTCAGGCTTCTCTCAGTAACATTCGCCGTGATGTGGCACGCTATAAGAGTTTAGCGGCTCAGGGTGGAATTGCAGCTCAAGCACTAGATACTTCTATTTCGCAATCCGAACAGGCTCAAGCTCAGGTTAATGCTTATCAAGCCAAACTTGCTCAAGCTGAGAACGATTTGGCTGATACACTTATCGTATCTCCTATCGATGGCAGGATTGGTGTAGGCGAGTTAAGTGTTGGAGGATATGTTCAGGCCGGAAGTACTGTGCTTGCAACAGTTTCGACTGTTGACCCTGTCCAAGTGCGTTTCAGTATGAGTGAAAACGAATATTTAAAATTTGCCCGCATAGGCAACACACCTGATGCATGGGGGCAGAATCTTAAACTTATTTTAAGTGATGGCAGCCAATATCCGCTTCCAGGCAAGTTAGAGCAAATTGACCGCGGTTTAGCAAATCAAACAGGAACATTGGCTATGAAAGCAGCTTTTGCCAATCCACAGCGCTTGCTAGTACCAGGCATGTTTGCTCGAATTGTTGCGATCGGTGAGACTAGAGCCGGTGCAATTCTAATTCCACAGCGAGCAGTTCAAGATATGCTAGGTAAAACTTTTGTGACTGTCGTCGGCTCAAACAGTGAAGCCGTGACTAAGCCTGTAAAGCTAGGGCCTAAAATTGGCAATATGCAAGTTGTGGAAGAGGGACTTACTGTCCAGGATGTTGTTGTAGTTGAAGGCTTTGCAAAAACTCAGCCAGGAAGCCCTCTTAAGGTTACTATGATCGGGCCGGACGATCTAAATATACCGGCAGCTAAGTAAGGGGGCGGGTTCATGGCAAAGTTTTTTATTAACCGGCCCATCTTCGCAATTGTTATTGCAATTCTCATAACACTTGCAGGAAGTATAGCAGCTTTTAACTTACCGATTGCTCAGTACCCACAGATTACACCGCCGCAGGTAAGTGTGAGCACTATTTATACAGGTGCCAATGCTGATGTAGTTGAGAAAACAGTTGCGCAAGTTATCGAGCAGCAGGTCAATGGGGTTCAAGGCGCAGTTGCTATGACTTCAACCAGTGCTGATTCTGGCCGATATTCTATGAATGTAAAATTTGAGCTGGGGCAAAACCCAGACATGGTCACTATGTACACACAAAACCGTGTTGTTCAGGCTAACGCAGGTCTGCCTCAGGATGTACAGCTATCAGGTGTTACAACCCGTAAAGTATCACCAGATACTGCACTGTACTTCAGTCTTGTTTCGCCAGATAAAAGTTATGACAGTGTTTTTCTTAAGAACTACGGCAGCATAAACATTATTGATGATATCCGCCGGGTTAAAGGTGTAGGCGATGTTGCGGAATACGGCTCTGATTTCAGTATGCGTATTTGGCTAAAACCAGACAAATTAGCGCAGTTAGGCATTACTTCATCTGATATCGTAAGTGCTATAAAAGAACAGAACGTACAGGCTCCGGCTGGTACAATTGGCCAATTGCCGTCAGTAGCCCAGCAGGAATTCCAATATACAGCAAGTGTTCAAGGTCGCCTTGCTACAGAAGAGGATTTTAGAAAAGTTATTATTAGATCTCAGTCTGACGGTTCGGCAATTCATCTTGGTGATGTAGCAACAGTTGAATTAAGTGCCAGGGATAATACCTTTAAAAGTAATTTCAATGGCAAAGATTCAGTTGTATTTGCTGTCCAATTAACAACTGAGGCTAATGCCTTGGAAACAATTGCCGGAGTTCGTCAAGTAATTGAAGATGCTTCTAAAAGGTTCCCGCCAGGCATGGAATACCGTATTCTTACCGATAATACCAAGTATATACGTGAATCTTTAGAAAAAGTTTTGCACACTTTTATTGAAGCATTGATTCTTGTAATGATTATTGTGTATTTGTTCTTACAGAATTGGCGAGCTACTCTTATACCAATGTTAGCAATACCAGTTTCGCTGATAGGAACTTTCGGAGCATTTATATTATTAGGCTTTTCGATCAATACACTAACATTATTTGCAATGGTATTAGCTATAGGACTGGTTGTTGATGATGCGATAGTAGTTGTTGAAGCCGTTGAGCATCATATGCGGCACTCTGGTCTTAGTCCGAAAGATGCAACTATCCGCGCCATGGAAGAAGTTTCCGGTCCCGTTGTTGCTATAGCTTTCGTACTAGCTTCGGTATTTATACCTGTAGCATTCTTTGGCGGAACAACCGGTGTACTATACAAACAGTTTGCTTTGACAATCGCTGTGTCTATGGCATTATCGGCAATTGTTGCACTCTCACTTACACCAGCACTTTGCAGCCTAATGCTGCAGCCATACACGGGGCAGCCTCGTACTGGTGTTATGGGTAGGTTTTTTGATAAATTCAATGCTTGGTTTGATCGTCTGACTGATAAATATACTGAGGGAGTTCGTAAGTCTATCCGTCGGGCAGGTCTTTGGGGTGTTGGTCTTACAGTTATTGTTATACTAACTGTGAGTATGCTTAGAGTTATCCCATCTACTTTCGTACCAAATGAAGACCAAGGATTTATGATGTCAGTTGTCAGTCTTCCGGAAGCTGCAAATATGAACAGAACTCGTTCCGTTGCGCAGCAGGTTGGCGAAATATACCGCTCAATTCCTGGTGTAGAAAACACTGTGGAAATAGCAGGCTTTGATATGTTAGCCGGCGGTCAAAAATCAAATGGGGCGATGGTAATCGCCGGTATGAAGCCATGGGCTGAAAGAACAACACCTGACAAACAGCTTAAGTCAATAATTGGGCAAGCAATGGGTAAAGTTGGCGCCATCCCAGAAGCCACCGTTTTTGCTTTTAGTCCGCCATCACTTCCTGGTATTGGTTCAGTTGGAGGTTTGACCTTTATGATCCAAGACCGTGGTGGTGCTTCGCTTGAAGAAATGAATAGCGTCTCTCAGCAGTTTATTGCAGCTGCTCGCAAGAGGCCGGAGCTTGCCATGGCTCAGTCAAGCTTCCGCGCAGATACTCCTTCATACAGCTATGAGGTAAATCGTGAAAAGGCGAAGGCCTTAGGAGTTCCTGTTCAAGATATTTTCACTGCGCTGCAAACCTTTTTAGGCGGCGTTCCGGTAAATGACTTTAATCGTTTCGGACGTACCTATAAGGTTATGCTTCAGGCCGAACCAGAGTTTCGTTCTGATGTTGATGCTACTCGGTTCTTCTATGTCCGCAATTCTGCAGGTACGATGGTTCCGTTAAATACTTTGGTAACACCTGTATCGACTAGCGGACAGACATTGATTAAGCGATTCAATGGTTATCCGGCAATGCAGATTAATGCGACAACCGCACCTGGATATAGTTCTGGTCAGGCTATGGCAGCCCTTGAGGAAATCGCGGCCGAAGTATTACCTAAGACCTTCACCTATGAATGGGCTGATTTAAGCCGTGAAGAAAAATTATCCAGCGGTCAGACGCCAGTTATATTTGGCCTTGCTCTTCTTTTCGTATTCTTGTGTCTAGCAGCATTATATGAAAGCTGGAATATTCCATTTGCTGTACTGCTTTCTGTTCCTACTGGTATTTTAGGATCGGTACTTTTCCAATATGCTCGCGGTCTCGAGAATAGTATTTATATGCAGATAGGTCTGGTTATGCTTATCGGTTTAGCTGCTAAAAATGCAATCTTGATAGTTGAGTACGCTAAAGTAAGGACCGATAAAGGCATGGATCCGGTACAGGCGGCGATAGAAGCTTCCAAACTCCGCTTAAGACCGATTTTAATGACATCACTAGCGTTTATTCTAGGGTGCATTCCGCTGGCTCTTTCTACTGGTGCTGGAGCGGCGGCGCGTACAGCGCTTGGCACAACAGTTGTTGGTGGAATGTTGGTAGCAACTGCTCTTGGGATTTTTCTTGTACCCGTATTATTTGTTATGATTGAATATGGGGCTGCTAAGTTTAAATCATATAGAATGAAAAATACTGCTTGATCGTTATTATAAAAAGGGGCTGTTTCAATAGGTCAATGACCATTGAAACAGCCCCTTTTAAACGTTTTGTATTGATTATACTGGCATTAGAATAGCTTTGAGTTTATAGAGTTTTGGCATAATATCTATATAAACTGGGTTATTGAGTACAATTAGCTTTTTTATGTCAGTTACTATTTCTTCATGTTTCTTTTGCTTGCCGTTTGGCTCATCCAATAATTTGATGGATTTTTCTATTATCATAATACGAGTCAAAGATATTGCCTGCAATTCTTTCTGCATTTCGACCATTATATCTTGAGCTTCAAGCGGCAATTCTGGTGGAGAATTTACCTTAAGCATCTCACGATTGTGTTCCATGGCATTGTTAAGAACTTCCTTAAGTTTTTTAGCCGTAGTTTCTCTAGAATATTCTTTCTGCTCATAGTCTTTTATTATTTTATTGAAATCTTGCCAGGATCTATCTATGCTGTCAAAGTTAGCTTCGTATGTTTTAACCCAGCTGGAGTACATAGCCTGATGATGTTCAAGCGCATATAGGCGTTCAGACTGGGAGCTTACATCAGCCCCACGTTCGGGTAAATAACTTATCATTAGCGGAATGACAAATGATGATGCCAAAATTAATTTGAGGCGTTTATTTCCTTTGGAAGCTAAAACAATCAAAACAGTTATAACAAAGATAAATGTTATTATTAGTAATGCTTTGATGCTGGGTGAACTTAATAACATTTTAGGCAGCTCCTTAAGTAATGCTTGTATATTTATTTTCCACAAAATCAACAGATTACCTTTATTTTATGATTTTTGTAAATTTTCAGCAAAATAGCCCAATATAGTGCTAATAATACGCAGGTAATAGTTTACTATGTATTTGCATTGTGTATACATATTGCTTTAGGGGAGATAATCTTTACTTTACCAAGAAGAATGAGATATTATATATTTGTGATTTTAATATTGTTACTAAAATAACTAAATCAAATTAAAAGAGGGGAGATAATAGCAAAAAATGAAGCAACCTATTTATAAATACCTTTATTTTCAAGTTATTTTCGCTATCATTGTTGGTATTCTTTTAGGGCATTTTTATCCGTCTTTAGGGGTTGCGATGAAGCCGTTTGGTGATGGCTTTATAAAACTTATTAAGATGATAATTGCACCGATAATATTCTGTACTGTTGTAGTTGGAATCGCTGGTATGGGGTGCATGAAAAAGGTTGGCCGTGTAGGTGGGAAGGCGTTATTATATTTTGAATTAGTTTCTACAGTAGCTTTAATTATCGGCCTTTTAGTAGTTAACTTTGTTAAACCTGGTGTAGGAATGAATGCTGATATCAGCACGTTAGATACTAAAGCGGTGGCTGCTTATACTAAAGTGGCAAGCAATCAAAGCACTGTTGATTTTTTACTGAATATTATTCCAAACACTGTTGTTGATGCCTTTGCTAAGGGTGACATATTGCAGGTATTATTGTTTTCCATAATGTTCGGATTCGCCTTATCGGCTATGGGTGAAAAAAGCAATAAGCTATTAGGAATAATCGACGAAATTTCACATGGATTATTTGGTGTAGTAGGCATTATTATGAAGGTTGCTCCTATTGGCGCTTTTGGTGCCATGGCGTTCACAATTGGTAAGTACGGCCTTGCGTCACTTGCGCCTCTTGCTAAACTCATGGGAAGCTTCTATCTTACTTGTCTGTTGTTTATCTTTTTAGTACTTGGCACAATTACCAGATTTGCTGGTTTCAGCATTTTTAGCTTTATTAAGTATATTAAGGAAGAGCTGTTAATTGTTCTGGGTACTTCATCTTCCGAGAGTGTACTGCCTCGTATGATGGATAAACTCGAAAAGCTGGGCTGTTCAAAATCCGTCGTTGGATTAGTAATACCTACTGGATATTCGTTTAACTTAGATGGTACTTCGATTTATCTAACAATGGCTGCGATATTTGTAGCTCAGGCGACTAACACTGAGCTGACTCTAGCACAGCAATTGACCATTTTGACAGTTTTACTTCTAACGTCGAAAGGGGCATCAGGAGTTACTGGCAGCGGCTTTATTACGCTTGCGGCAACTTTATCGGTTATTCCTACGATACCAGTAGCTGGTTTAGCGCTGATACTAGGAATAGATAGGTTTATGTCAGAAGCTCGCGCTCTTACAAACCTTATTGGAAATGGTGTTGCTACAGTCGTAGTTTCCAGCTGGGAAAACGAATTAGATAAAGATATGCTCAAAGAAAAGCTTAAATCATAGTTAAAACTCCCAGTTACCGCTGGGAGTTTTCTTCCTATTACCATAATATTACGGAGGGTGTTATTATGCAGCAAGAAACCGCAATTAAGCAGGGCATATATAGGCACTACAAAGGAAATTATTATAAAGTTATTGGTGAAGCAAAACATAGCGAAACAATGGAAGATGTTGTAGTTTATCAGGCCCTTTACGGCGATTATGGTTTATGGGTCAGGCCTAAAGCTATGTTTCTCGAAGAAATTGTGGTGGTGGGTAAAATAGTGCCAAGATTTTGTTACGCAGATGAAATGATACCTTAGAAAACTTCATATTATGATAGCCTCAGGCGAATCTATTCGTTGTTTGTGGAAAAAATAATGAGTAATTATTAATCTTATGGAGGCGGGATTATGTTAGACTACTGCGGAAGGAATGGGTGTTTTGAAATCGAGGAAGGCGATCATTTTGAAGGTGAGTATTTATATATTTATCTGAATAGCCCGATAGTTTATATATATAAAGGCGAACAAAGTGTTCGTGTAATAGGTGGGGAGCGGCCTGAACCTGATGTAACGTTTGAGATTTTTGAAGCTGAAGGTGATATGCTAACAGGTCGCATGGAGGTTGAATCGCTGTTCTCAGAAGGAGTCAATGAGTTTATTAGAGCAATTACCGAACGGCATGATGAAATAGGCGATAAGGAAGGTTTGCTGGACGTTATAAAAGAATTGTTAGATCAGGAAGGTGCCGAGTGGGGGATTATTCATCCTGACCCAGAAGAATTAACAAAAAGCGATGAGTACTTATCATAAATGCAGCCGCAGACAAAACGAGCTAGTTCGCTTTGTCTGCGGCTGACTGTTTTAGGATTTGATTGGTTTTAAGCAGAGACTAAGGTTATCTTAAGTATTTATCTCTCACTTTTTCCAAATCTATTTTATCGGTGTTCTCTACAACTTCAATAATTGCAATGATCTTGCGATCTTTATATAAACCCAGCGAGCAGTCCTCGGTGACGTTTAAAGTTACTTCGTTAACTCCTTTTTTACCCTGGAAGGCAGTAATAGTATTTTTATTTTTATAATCAAATACTTCCCATTTACCAACTGGGTTATCAAAGTTAGTTAAGTCTAGAATAATTTTTGCCGACATATCTCTTTGAATTACTATAATCAGTGGCTCTAATTCATTACCTATGCCCTTAAAATAAGCAGTCTGGCTTGAGTTTCTTATTTCCGCCTTTTTAATGAGTCGGTCAGTTGGCACTTTAGCAATATCACCATAAATTCCGGCGGAGGCGGACGAACTGCCGCAGCAGCCGCCTCCTCCTGCACCCGCGCCGCAGCAGCCGCTGCTAGGAGGCACAGCGACATTTGCTTTGGATATATCTACCGATTTTACATCATCAACGACTTTGATAACACCTGTCAGCATTCCCATCCAGCAACTGAAGGTTAGCTCATCAGCCTGCGGCGTGAATTCAATTATATTTTCACCAGCGGTTAGCTTTTTCCTTATATCAAGCGCTGGTACTATAATCTCATTGTTACAGGAATTAATTTGTTGACCGTTAACTATCCATTTTAAGGGAACACCTTTTTGCACAAATATTACATTTGGTGTATACCCCCGATTGTCCGCGGTAATATTAACGACTTGAATTCCGTCACGTAGCTCAGCTTTAATTACATTGTTATTCCCTGTAATGTTTTGGCTGGCATATTGACTAAAGGGAAGACTAAATCCAGCTAAGGATAGACCACGGTTGGTCATAATCAAGCCAAGGGCGATAATGAAGATGCCGCTGAATTTGAGCAATTTTGCAGTCGAATTTTTACTAAGGAAGGCTGAAATACTGCCGAATGAGAGCATCAATGGAATTGTACCTAAAGCAAAGATAAACATTGTTGCCGCACCTTCAAGCGCATTGCCGGTGCTAAGAGCGTACAGCTGCATAGTCTGTAGCGGACCGCAAGGCATGAAGCCGTTAAACAAACCAACCAGAAAAGGTGTTTTCGGCTTTGATAAATTAATCTTAGGCAAAGGCAAGCGGATAAGATTAAGAATTTTACGGCCAATTGTAAATCCGGCTATATTAATTCCCATTAGCACCATAAATAAACCGGCAAAAATAGTTACACCTGACATAAACCCTAGGGATAGCGATATAACAGAACCAATAGCACCAACTATGCCGCCTAGGAGTGTATAGCTAAGAAGTCTGCCAAGGTTATAACTTAGGGCAGGCATCACGGCGTAACGTCCAGCTGATCCGTTATTTAAGCTTTGGGACAGCATTATACCCCCGCACATTCCAACACAGTGTAGTGAGGTAAATATGCCAATAATAAAAAGCAGAGAATAAGTGACATTACTCTGAAGTTTTGCTGACATATCAAAATTGCCCGAAAACTGTCCCAAGCCTAATATAGCAATAAATATTATAAGCATCGAACCTAAGCTGCTGCTTTTTACTGGGGTAATTTCATAGCCAGCTCTGACTATAACTTCTTTAATGTCATCTAAAGAACATATACTGGAATCAAATGAAACCTCGACCAAGTTCTCCTGATAGCTCGCTCTTATCTGAGATATACCTTTTAATTTGTTAATGGCCTTTGTAATTCTAGTTTCACAAGCGCTGCAGTGCATTCCCGATACTGGTATTGTTTTTGTTACTAAATCCATTATTATCACCCCAAAGAAGAGTATGCAAAATTATATGCTGGAACAAAGGAGTTTCTGCTCACTTGAGTATTAAATAAGTTTGAGGTTCGCGGCAGCGATGAGTGCTTGGCCTAAGGCCAGTCCACCGTCATTAGGAGGAACCTGTCTTGGGATCAAGACTCTGAATTTACTATCGGCTAATAGTCTGAGAGTAGTATTAAGCAGGCGTATATTCTGGAATACTCCACCGCTTAGCACAACGTTAGCTATTCCGGTCTCATGGCTTACTTTATGTATCATTTGAAAGATAGCGTCCGCTACCGTGTTGTGGAAGGATGCACTAATATAATCTAAAGTGTAACCGCTGCCAAGTAGTTCTATTATTTTGCGATATGTGGGCATGAAGTCTATAATGCTAGGCCGCCCAGTAGTGATTTCATAGGGAAGGATTATGCCTTTAGTATTTCCGGCAGCTAATTCCAGTTCTACTGCGGCCTGACCTTCATAGTTGATAGCAGTCCGCAATTTACAAAGTGCTGCCACAATATCGAAAAGGCGGCCCGCGCTAGAGGTAAGAGGACAATTTAATTTTTTATCGAGCATTTGAATTACAATTGGCCAGTCTGGCGGTAAAATTTCCATGACCGGAAGTTTGGCTTCTTTTAGGGTGTCACCATAATGCTCGTAAAGAACAGCCAGTGCCAGACGCCAAGGCTCTTTTATTGCTTTGCTGCCGCCCGGGAGTGGCAGATAGTTGCAATGCGCTGCTCTGATATAGCTTTTATAATCAGCAACGAGAAATTCGCCGCCCCAAAGTGAGCCATCATCACCATAGCCTGTACCATCAAAGGCAACTCCGATAACTGCCTCCTGTAAGCCATGCTCAGCCATAACTGCGGCAATGTGGGCGTGGTGATGCTGTACAGCAACCTTAGGTATTTCAAGGCTTAGGGCATATTTTGTGGATAGATATTCTGGATGAAAGTCATATGCAACACATTCAGGTTCGATATTAAGAAGTTGCTTATAATGTCTTATGGAGTCAACATAGTAATCATATGTAGCTGGGGTTTCGAGATCACCGATATGCGTACTTAGATACGCATTGTTGTCACGTGTAAGGCAGAAAGTGCTTTTAAGTTCACCGCCGCAGGCCAGCATTGAGGGTATTGATTTTGGCAGTTTAATTGGGCTAGGTGTATAGCCTCTGCTGCGGCGCAAAAGTGCTGGGCTGCCGTTAATTACATAAGCAATTGAGTCATCTGCCCTGCGGTAAATAGGTCGATTATGTACCAAAAAGTAATCTGCGATTTTGGATAACCGGCAAAGTGCGTCGGTATCTTCATAGGCAATAGGTTCATCGCTGGCATTTCCGCTGGTCATCACCCAAACTTGGCTTGAATCAATCAATAAGCTATGAGCAGGAGTATAGGGCAGCATAACGCCAATGCGCGGGTTATCAGGTGATACCGTTTCCGCCAAATTGTAGTTACTGCTTTTGTTTAATAAAACAATAGGGCTTTCGGGAGAGGTTAAAAGCTTTGTCTCTTCGTCAGATATTATGCATATCGTCTTTAAAGTGTCTAAGCTGCCGGCCATGACAGCAAAAGGCTTATCTTCTCTAATTTTTCGTGCTCTAAGGAGCTTTACTGCGGATTCATTATAGGCGTTACATGCAAGATGATATCCGCCAAGGCCTTTAACAGCTAATATATATCCAGCCGCTATTAGTTGCCTTGCGAGTTCGAATGCAGTCGTTTCATCAGCAACCTGCTGACCGTTATTGTCAAGCAGTTGATACTGTGGTCCGCAAACCGGGCAGGCGTTTGGCTGGGCATGAAACCTTCTATTAGCTGGATCATTATATTCATTTTTACAGGCATCACACATCTTAAAAGAGTCCATAGTTGTAGCAGCACGGTCATAAGGCGTGGACTTAATAATGGTGTATCTCGGGCCGCAGTTTGTACAGTTAGTAAAGGCGTAGCCATAGCGCCTGCCTTGATCATTTGTTATATCAGCCAGGCAGTCTTGGCAGGTTGCGGCGTCAGATGAAATCATAGCAGTTTCTAAGAGCGAATTATTGCTCTCTAGAATTTTAAAATCAACACTATTAGTTACATCAATTTCTTTAGTTATAATTTTGGTTATCACGGCTAGCTGAGGTTTTTTGCTAGTAATCGTCTTTTGGAAAAGCTCTATATTAGGAACAGTTCCTTCTATTTCAATTTCGACACCAGCTGAATTATTACGAACCCAGCCTTTTAAGTTATACTCGCTAGCCAGTCGATAAATAAATGGACGAAAACCTACGCCCTGTACAGTACCTCTTACTAAAATATTTAAACGTATCAAGGTCAACCCCCGTTTTAAAAAGCTTAGGTCGTCTCATCATAGAAGATTCGGATAGTGCTATAAAAAATCCTGTAACTAAATCGCTAATATCTTTAGGGATAAAAGACAGGTGAATTTCCGAATTTAGGCGAATCTTAAAGATAAGGATTAAATTGGCATTAAATTATATAATATATATATTATGGTTAAATTCTTTACCTATATGTCGGCACGTCGGGTGTATTTTATTTTGAGTTATAAATTTCTTTTAAAAAAGTGAGGGGTAGAAATGTTTGGAATAGGTCTGCCAGAATTAGGAATGATCTTAGTAATTGCATTGGTTGTTTTTGGTCCTAGTAAATTGCCTGATATAGGTCGATCATTAGGAAAATCGATTGGCGAATTTAAGAAGGCTACGGATGAGATAAAAAAAGATATATCTGAAACAAATAATGATAAGGAAAAATAAGATGGAAGTGAACTAAAATGTGCATAGGCGTACCATTACGATTAATTGAGCGGAAAGATTTTGAGGGAATAGGCGAAATCAGCGGCGTAAAACGTAAAATAACTTTAATGTTCGTCCCGGAAGCTAAGGTGGGAGACTATATTCTGGTTCACGCAGGATGCGGTATGCAAATTATTGATGAAGAAGCTGCCATGGAAACTTTAGAATTGCTAAGGATAATAAGTAATGAAGTTTCTTAGTGAGTTTCGTGATCCTGTATTGGCTAAACAACTGGCGGCTAAACTTCAAAAGCTAGCTGTTCGTCCGATCACCATTATGGAGATATGCGGTACCCATACCATGGCTATTGCAAGAGGCGCTATTAGAGATGTTCTGCCGAAAGAATTAAAACTAGTTTCTGGCCCTGGGTGTCCGGTCTGCGTTACGCCTCAGGGCTATGTCGACGAGGCAATTAAACTATCGCGGCAAAAAGATGTGATTATTGCTACCTTTGGAGATATGCTGAGGGTGCCGGGTAGTCTTGGATCGCTATTAAATGAAAAGAATCAAGGTAACGACATCAGAATAGTCTATTCACCACTGGATGCCACTAAAATAGCGTTAGATAATCCCAACAAACAGGTAGTTTTTTTAGGTATAGGTTTTGAGACAACAGCACCGATTGTGGGCCTTGCGATTTTGCAGGCAGCACAGCAGGGAATTAACAATTATTCAGTTTTCTCTGCCCATAAGGTGGTACCTCCTGCGATGCAAGCCCTTGTCGCAGATGCTGAGCTTAATATTCAGGGTTTTTTATGTCCTGGGCATGTAAGTTGTGTAATTGGTATTGAACCATATCGCTTTCTGGCTGAACAGTATAGAACTCCCGCAGTGATTGCGGGCTTTGAGCCTATAGATATATTGCAGGGCTTACTGAAGTTAACTGAACTGATAATGGAAAAAAGTCCGCAAGTTGTAAATAACTACAGCAGGGTAGTGCAGCAAGACGGCAACCCTAATGCCTTAGCTGTAATGGAGCAGGTCTTTATTAAGAGTCATAGTGCGTGGCGGGGAATTGGCGTTATCACAGAATCAGGTTTAGCAATTAGACCGCAATACGCTAAGTATGACGCCCGTTTTGTTTTTTCATTGCCGCATGTAGACAGAGAAATGCCTTCAGCCTGCAATTGCGGGGACATTCTTCAGGGAAAAAAGACACCGCCGGATTGTCCTTTATTTAGAAAGCTTTGCACACCGGAAAATCCAATCGGGGCGTGCATGGTTTCAGGAGAAGGCACATGTGCTGCTTATTACAAGTATGATTTAGAGTAGGAGGATATATGGAGGTAATCTCAATTCAGCATGGCAGCGGCGGCAGTTTAACCGCCCAGCTTATTAAGAAACTATTTTATAAGTACTTTGAAAACCCTTATTTGCTGGAAGGTCATGACTCGGCGCGATTGCCTAGACCAAATGGACGCCTAGCCTTCACTACTGACTCATATGTAATTAGTCCCTTATTTTTTCCAGGCGGAAACATTGGAAAGCTGGCGGTATGCGGTACAGTTAACGATCTATCCATGAGTGGAGCTAAGCCGCTGTATATTAGCAGCAGCTTTATTATTGAAGCAGGTCTTTCGGTTAAGGTATTGGAAGAAGTTGTTGCGGCTATGGCTGATGCGGCAAAAGAAGCTAATGTGCTAATTGTTGCCGGTGATACAAAAGTCGTCGAACGTGGTGCAGTAGATAAACTATTTATAAATACTGCCGGGATTGGCGAGATTGCTGATAAAGTAGAAATTTCCGGGGGGCGGGCAGCAGTTGGTGATGTTATAATTTCAAGCGGAACGTTAGGTGATCATGGAATGGCAATAATGGTTGAGCGCCAGCAGCTGCAGTTGGAGAGTCAACTTGTCAGCGATTGCGCTCCCTTAAATAGCTTGGTACAAGACATGCTGAAGGTATGTCCTGATATCCGTGTGCTTCGTGACCCTACACGCGGTGGTGCTGCGACAGCTCTTAATGAGATAGCAACTCAGAGTCAGGTGGAAATTGAGCTATATGAGGATGAAATGCCGGTGAAGGCTGAAGTTCGCGGTGTTTGTGAATTGCTTGGTCTAGATCCTCTATATTTAGCTAATGAGGGTAAATTGCTGGCAGTTGTACCGGAAGAGTCAGCAGAGGTTATATTAGCGGCAATGAAAAGAAACCCTTATGGTCGTGAGTCGACAGTTATTGGTAAAGTAACAAAGAAGTCAAGCGGACGGGTTTATATAAACACTATAGTTGGCGGACAGAGAATTGTAGATGTAATGGTAGGAGATCCTCTGCCGCGTATATGTTAAAAATGATTATGGGAGGGTGCTATGCGAATTCTTGTTACGGGTGGGGCTGGCTATATTGGATCCCACACAGTAAGGATGTTGGAAAAAGCGGCTGAGAAAGTAGTTGTTTACGATAACCTATCAAAGGGGCATCAGCAAGCGGTTAATGCAAACTATTTTGTACAAGGGGATCTTTTTGATAGTCAATTATTAGCGGAGACTATTAAAAAGAATAATATTGATTCTGTTGTGCATTTTGCTGCCTTTAGTTTAGTAGGTGAGTCAATGCAAAATCCCAGAGCTTATTACCAAAACAATGTTCAAGGTACGCTTAATTTACTAGAAGTAATGCTTGAAAGCGGAGTAAATAAGCTAGTATTTTCATCGACGGCGGCTGTCTATGGCGAGCCGGAATGTGTACCGATAACTGAAGCTGCAGCAAAAAATCCTACTAATGTATATGGACGAACAAAGCTTATAATGGAAAATGCTATGGCTGATTATTCCTTGGCTCATGGGCTTAACTACATCGCGCTGCGTTATTTCAATGCCTGTGGCGCTGACCCGCAGGCTGATATCGGTGAAGATCATCATCCTGAGACGCACCTTATTCCACTTATACTGCAAGCTTGTTTAGGTAAAAGGGAAAGCATTAAAATATTCGGCGATGATTATCCTACGCAAGACGGAACTTGTATAAGAGACTATATTCACGTAAATGACTTAGCTCAGGCTCATGTACTAGCTCTGCAGGCACTTTATAACGGAAAGTCTTCTTCGGTTTATAACTTGGGAAATGGCAGCGGCTTCTCAGTTAAACAAGTTATCGAAGCTGCCGAGGCTGTAACTGGCCAAAGTATACGGAAGGATATAGCATCAAGAAGGGCGGGAGATCCGGCAGTATTGGTAGCCAGTTCGGAAAAAATTAAAGCTGAACTAGGCTGGAAGCCGGAATATCAGGATATAAAAAGTATTATTAAAACTGCATGGCAATGGCATCAAAATAATCCTGAAGGTTTTAATTAAGTTAGAAAGCTCACAGCATTTGTCTGTGAGCTTTTCGTCTACTAAAGAAATTTAAAAACCAAGATAATCGTAGCTTAAATTGATGCTTGTCGTAGTTTCTTTTGCTATGTTCAAAAGTGGAATACTCCGAATTTTAATTCATATATATGGTATATACGGGCTGTCCTCATAATTTCCAATAATACCTTTTAGCAGGATTTATTGGAAAGGCATCGAATCATCAAACTAATCTTTATGCAGTCCGAATTTTTAATTGAGGAGTATTATTTATGCAGACATTTAGTCGTAGCTTTTTCAGAGAAACCTGGAATTTAACAAAGACATATTGGAATTCGGATGAAAAGTGGCGGGCTAGAATGCTGCTTGCGGTAATTGTAACACTAAATTTAGGGCATGTTTACATACTGGTTTTACTCAATGAGTGGAACAACCGTTTCTATAATTCGCTGCAGAATTATGATAAGGATGGCTTTTTTAGTCTACTGGGTGAGTTTTCGATATTAGCAGCGATATTTATCGTTGTTGCAGTGTACGAGCTATATTTACAGCAAATGCTCGAAATTAGGTGGCGGCGTTGGCTGACTGGGCAGTATCTTAACAATTGGCTCAAAAATCGGACCTATTATCGTATGCAGCTTCTGGATAACGCTACAGACAATCCTGATCAACGTATTAGTGAGGACCTTAGGCTGTTTGTAACACTGACGTTAAGGCTATCCCTTGGACTTTTAAAAGCAACAGTAACCCTTGTCTCGTTTATCTTTATTCTCTGGAAGCTATCAGGTTCTTTTACCGTTCCTCTGGGATCATTACAAATTACTATTCCAGGCTATATGGTGTGGGTAGCAATTGTATATTCGCTAATTGGTACTTGGCTTACTGCAAAAATAGGCCGACCGCTTATCGGGCTTAATTACAACCAGCAGCGGTATGAAGCAGATTTTCGTTTTAGTCTTGTAAGATTGCGCGAAAACAGTGAAAGTATTGCTTTCTATGGCGGCGAACGTCAGGAGGAAGAAAACTTTAATAATCGCTTTAAGCGAGTTTTCGAAAATTTTAGGGAAGTTATGCTTAGGCAAAAAAAGCTAACATGGTTTACATCTGGCTATTCACAAATTGCTATTATATTTCCAATTTTAGTTGCTGCGCCACGCTATTTCAGCGGGCAGATACAGCTCGGAGGGCTCATTCAAACCTCATCGGCATTTGGGCGTGTTCAAGACGCTTTATCTTTCTTTGTTGAAAGTTATACAATATTAGCGGAATGGCAGGCTGTTATTAATCGTTTGCTTGGTTTTGTGGATAACATTGATAGAGTACGCAGTATGGCCGAGCAAGAAACAATCTCAGTACAAGGAACTCTTAATCCGACTTTTTCGGTTGTCGGGCTGGGGGTTGGTTTACCGAATGGTCAACGACTGTTAGATAAACTTGATCTAAAATTGGCAGCAGGGGATTCTTTACTAATAACAGGACCTTCAGGATGTGGAAAAAGCACATTAATGCGTACAATGGCTGGAATATGGCCATTTGGGCAGGGAAGTATTCATATACCAGAAGGGCATAATATGCTTTTCTTACCTCAAAAGTCTTATTTACCGCTGGGAACTCTTAGAGATGTGTTGCTTTATCCTGGAAGTCTAGGAGTTGTATCAGATGATAAAATTAAGGAAGTTATGAACATGTGCCGATTAAATGATTTTATTGGTAAACTTGATGTTGTTGATAATTGGTCACATGTTTTATCACTAGGCGAGCAACAGCGAATAGCTTTTGCCAGGGCAATGCTGCAAAAACCTAAGTGGCTGTTCTTAGATGAGGCGACTTCGGCACTTGATGAAACTACTGAACGATTGCTCTACAAACATATTAAAAATGAGTTAAGGGATTCTTCAGTTATTAGTATTGGTCATAGGAATACTCTTACCAGCTACCACAAGATGAAACTTAGTTTAGACGGGACTGGCAAGTGGAATTTATTAAATCTATGATTTGTAGGATGCTGTCATAAAACCTTAGAAAAAATAGTTGAAAAAAAGCAGGAATGCAAATAATGCATATGGAAGATATAGGAAAAATTAGAGCGGTAAAAGGAGTATGACAGACATGGTTGAAGAGGAAATAAGGACACCTGTACTGGTGCCATATAAATGCCCAATTTGCGGCAAGCTAGTAGCTTGGGCAATAAGCCGAGCGCAGTGCCGCTGCCCTGACTGCAAAAAGTGGTTTGCTTATTGTGAGGCCTCCGTCTCCGCGGGAGCTTAGTAAATTTGCCCGCTTATAAATATTTGTTTTAATTATTTTTGCTATTTCACCCTAAATATAGTTGTTGACAAAGAGGACGCTAAAGGAATATTATTTACTAAGATATAGTAAGACTTGAGTCAGATGGGTTACCTATACCCTTCGGGTATAATTCCAGCTGAATCTTAGTCGCTCTTATCCAGGGACTTTGCCGCACTTTGGCTCATCGCTTGAAGAAGCGGGGAGTAGCCTGTGCCCTTTGGGTATAGAGCGGGTTAGTCATTGGATAAATAGTTTAGCTGATCAGAAAAACTGAAGGATGAGAGTTTCTGTAGAGAAAACTTGGCCTTTTTTTGTTTTTTAATCTTATGTAAGATAGTTTCCTTATTTGTAGGATAAATTTTAATTTAAATTTAGGGAAGGATTGGTTACAATGGCAGTAAAACCCGATTACAAAAAACATGGTTTTATTCCGCAAGCTCAAAAAGGATTGTTAATTATGCGGATTAGAAACAAAGCGGGAAATATGACTTCTGAACAAATGCGCCGAGTTGCAGAATTGGCTGAACAATACGGAAAAGGTCAAGTTCATGTAACTAATCGACAGGGTGTTGAGATCCCTGGAGTAAAAGAAGCTGATTTTGAACAAGCACATCAAGCGATTATCGACGCAGGACTATTGCCAGCTGTATGTGGCCCGCGTGTTCGTCCAGTCGTTGCCTGCCCTGCTACTGATACGTGTCCATATGGACTGCTTAATGCCCGTGCATTAGCTGAAAAATTGGATGACGATTTTGTTGGCCGTGATCTGCCTGCAAAGACTAAATTTGCAGTGAGTGGTTGTCCGAACTCCTGTACAAAGCCTGAAGCGCATGACGTTGGTTTTAAAGGGGTAATCGAGCCAATAATTGCTCAAGACGCATGCGTTAAATGTGGAGCATGTGTAAAGCGTTGTCCGGCTAGAGCTATGGCTATTGATACAGAACTTACAATTGATTACTCGAAATGTTTAGCTTGTGGTGTTTGTATTAAACTTTGTCCCAAGAAAGCTCTTACTGAGGGGCGAAAGGGTTATCATGTTTATGTGGGCGGGAAAGGCGGCCGTTATTCTTATGAAGGCCAACTAGTCGCGAAATATGTATCAGAAAAAAACATCTTCCCTTATCTTGATGCGTTATTAGAAGCCTATAAGGATTTAGCTGGCAAGGGCGAGCGCCTAAATTTAGTAGTAGAAAAATATGGTATTGCTCAACTAAAGGCTAAAGTTGAAGAGAAACTAGACAGTGATGAAGAAATTATCGCACGTCTTGCTAAGTTTGAGCAGAAAAACACTAAAGCAGTTTAATTAAAACGACACCACTAAGTGGTGTCGTTAATTCTTGCTATCATAAAGATGCTCAGTATAATATCGGCCTTGCAGGTAGAGGTTTGTGTAAGTAGATGGTTCTCTTTTAACTTTGGTTTCCTTGAATTTTAGTCTACTGGGTGGATACTTCAGTGCTGTTTAATTGTGCAAATAGTAATTTATTATTGACATAATATTAAATAAGTGTTTTAATTGTAACAATCGCAGATAGCTGATCAGAAAAACTGAAGGCTGAGAATATCCTAAATAGGGGTTTTTCTTGGCCTTTTTTGTACTACTATTTAAAATTAGAGAGGTGTATTGACATGGCTTTACCTGAAAAACTTAATTTTGCGTCCCTTGCTGTTCACGCTGGACAGGAGCCTGATCCAACGACCGGTTCACGAGCAGTACCAATCTATCAAACCACATCATATAACTTTCGGGACAGCGAGCATGGCGCTAATCTCTTTTCGCTAAAAGAATCGGGTAACATCTATACGCGTATTATGAATCCAACAAGCGATGTTTTTGAGAAAAGGATAACAGCGTTGGAAGGCGGAGTCGGCGCACTGGCCTTTGCTTCAGGACATGCTGCTATAAGTGCCGCTATCTTAAATATTGCTCAAGCAGGTGATGAAATAGTCAGCTCCGCGTCATTGTATGGCGGTACATATAATATGTTTACTTATACTCTGCCTCGTCTTGGGATAAAAGTAACACTTGTAGATCCGAGCGATCCAGAGAATTTCCGTAAGGCGATTACTGAAAAGACTAAAGCTGTTTATGCTGAAACCATCGGCAACCCTAAAATTGATATTCTAGATATTACTGCAGTGGCTAATGTAGCTCATGAAAGCGGAATTCCGCTTATCATCGATAATACCTTAGCAACGCCATATCTCTGCCGTCCATTTGAGCACGGAGCGGATATAGTTGTTCACTCAGCAACTAAGTTTATTGGCGGGCATGGAACATCGATGGGTGGCGTAGTTGTTGATAGTGGCAAGTTTAACTGGGCGAATGGGAAGTTTCCTTTATTAAGCGATGAAGATCCAAGCTATCATGGCCTTAGCTATACAACTGCTTTAGGAGAACTCGCGTATATTATTCGCTTGCGTATTCAAATATTGCGTGACTTAGGAGCAACGATAAGCCCGTTCAATAGTTTTCAGTTATTGCAGGGACTAGAAACCTTACATTTGCGTATGGAAAGACATTGTCAGAATACACTTGCCGTAGCTAAATTTTTAGCAAGCCATGAGCAAGTTGGCTGGGTCAATTACCCTAGTCTTGAAACCGATCCTAATAATAATTTTGCTAAAAAATATCTGCCTAAAGGAGCGGGGGCTATCTTAACCTTCGGAATCAAAGGCGGACTTGAAGCTGGCAAGAAGTTTATCGATTCTTTGAAACTGTTTTCATTGCTGGCTAATGTCGGTGACGCAAAGTCACTCGTTATTCACCCAGCCAGCACTACCCATTCGCAGCTTACTTCTGAGCAACGTACAAAAGCTGGTGTGCCTGATGATATGATTCGCCTTTCAGTTGGCATAGAGGATAGTGCAGATATAATTGCCGACCTTGAGCAAGCATTAGCAGCCGCAAAATAGAAAATAAAAACTAAGGAGTAATATCCTTAGTTTTTATTTTTTTAGAAGACAAAAAAACTTGTAGGAAATTTACCTACAAGAAGGTGGTTTGCCTATTGGAGGCGAATTTTAAATTTATCCGATGACTAATCCGCTTTTACCCAAATGGCACAGGCGAGCGGCTAAGTCTCTGGATAAGAGCGACTAAGATTCAGGGAGGTATACCCGAGGGGCACAGGCAACTCCATCTGAATCAAGTCTTACAAAAAAATGTGAAGGTTCGGATTAATCAGGAGGAAAAAATGAGTCTAGATACTAAAATTACTAAACTTCTTGAATTGATAAAAGAGTGCGGCAGTGTTGTTGTAGCTTTTTCCGGCGGGGTTGACAGTACATTTCTGGCTGCAGCAGCTGCTAGAGCTGTTGGCGATAAAGCTATTGCCGTCACTGCTTGCTCTGAAACTCTGCCTGAAAGTGAACGCAGTGAAGCTATAGAATTTGCGGATAATATTGGGATTAAGCATCAGCTGCTCAATATAAGTGAATTAGAAAGTACTGACTTCGTAGCTAATGATGCAAAACGCTGTTACTACTGCAAAAAACAGCGGTTAGGAGCAATTGCTGTATGGGGTAAGGCGCAAGGCTATGAATGGGTATTAGAGGGTTCAAACGCAGATGATACCTCTGATTATCGTCCAGGATTACAGGCCGTAGAAGAAATGGCAGGTGTTAGGAGCCCTCTTCTTGAAGCAGGTCTTACCAAAGCCGAAATCAGGGAGATATCTCAGCAATGGGGTCTTCCGACTTGGGATAAACCTAGCGCCGCTTGTCTGTCCTCAAGAATTGTTTACGGTTTGCCTGTAACGGCTGAGCGATTAAAGCAAGTTGAATTTGCCGAAGCTTTTGTTCGTAAGTTTTGTTCAAATCAGATTAGAGTGAGGCATCATGGCAACATGGCACGAATTGAAGTATCGTCCCAGGATATCCCTGTTTTAGCACAGCCTAATACTGCAGCAGCAATAACCTCTGAGTTGAAAAAGCTAGGTTTTACTTTTGTAGTATTGGACTTGCAAGGTTATCGGACTGGCAGTATGAATGAAGTTTTAAATAAGTAACCTTTCGTTAGCATTATCTGCAACAAAAAAGAGGAAATTGTAAAAAAAAGTCGAAACCTCCTAGAGTTCTCAGCCATGGGCTGAAACTTTGGGAGGTTATTTTTATTAACTAGTTCCTTTTATAATATTTTATTAAGCATAACGAAAGGGAGTTCATTTTCTTGATTAGCTGGGAAAGGTTTTACGAAAATCTACAGCAGGATTTCAAGCTGCTGTTATTTGTTTTGGCAGTTATGTGTCTTTTTCGCATCGGCTTTATTGCAGTAATGCATACATACATGGGTGATATGACTGCAGTGGGCGATGTTGCAGTAGCCTTGTATTATGGTTTGCGTATTAGCTTAAAAAGCGCAGGTATTTTAGCTTTAGTATCTTTTATTCTCTGTTGTAGTCTGCAATTTATTTTCAAGCAGCAAAACTGCAGACTGCGGTTATTGATAGGAACCGGTTATTTGAGTCTGCTAAGTTTATTGTTTTATGCCAGAATACCCTATTATGAACAATTTCATATGGGTTTTAACCAACTAATTTTCAATACTTTTCAAGATGATGTGTACGCACTATTTTACACATTAATCGAACAATATAATTTGGCTTCTCGGCTTGTCATGACTGCTATAACCGCCTGGATTCTCCGCTATTTATTGAAAGGGTGGCTGGAGCTTGGCGTAATACATTTACCAAGGTTTTCACGCTGGTATTTGAATATCAGCACCCGGGCAGTATTCCTGCTTGTAATATATTACATAGTAATTTTTGTCCGGTTTGGTGGGAGCATGACATATGCCTATAACGTAGATTGGGAGAACTCCGGAGTTACAAAAGATCAGCTTTTGAATGAGGCTGTTCTTGATGATATGCAAGCTTTATATCGAGCCTATGAACTGCATGAAAGAATGCGCAGTTCAACTGGTTTAGCATTTTCTTCGGAAAAAATGACGGAATACGGGGAGTCATTAGCCGGACGGAAAATAGAAACGGCCAATTTAGACGATTACTTGGAGAAAAAAGCGCACGGTCCCAAGGTAGAAAGGCCTAGGCACATTTTTCTTATAATTGCCGAGAGCTACGCAAATTGGCCGCTGCTGTCCCAATATAAAGACCTGAATATCGCTAACGGTCTGAAAAACATTATCAGCCAGGACGATGCGGCCTATGTGCGGACTATGCTTCCAAATGGAATGAGTACCATTTCTGGAGTATTGGGAGTTACAACTGGTTTTACTGATGCCAATCTTTACTTGAACTGTATTCCTGAAGGATATAGAGAAAAATTCCCAACTGCAATAGCTCCTCAAATGAAAAAATTGGGCTATAAACCACGGTTTTGGTATGCTGGACCAAGTTCCTGGGAACGTATAAAGGATTTCTCAATGGCACAAGGCTTTGAAGAATTCTATGGAAGCGGCGATTATAATAGCAGTAAGGGTAATGTATGGGGTGCTGATGATAAATACCTACTCGATGCCGCATTTTCGGGAATCGAGGACGATAAATCGACCTTTAACGTTATCCTTACAGTTTCTAATCATGCTCCGTATACTGTTAATCTGGCAGAAGAGGGTTTTGATCAAGCCAGTCTTATAGCAGGACTACCCGAAAGACATAGAAATAATCAGGAATTGATAAAGCAATTAGGCCATTTTTGGTATGCCGATAAAGTTATGAGCGAATTTGTTCAGCGAGTACGGACTAAATATCCAGACAGTCTTTTTCTTATTGTTGGTGACCATGCCGATCGATTAAACATCGATACAAATCCTAGTATGTATGAGCGTTATGGCATTCCGTTTGTGGTTTATGGAAATGGTATTAACAAAAACATCTTTCCCGAAAAAACAGCGGGTAGTCATATTAATATCGCACCAACCCTAATTGAGTTGGTTGCGCCTAAAGGATTTACTTATTATTCAGTAGGGAAGAGTCTTACCAAATCTAATAACTTCGGTGTTAATTACGGGTTTTGGATAACTAGTGATTACATTGGCAAGACAGAGGATAATGTCCCAGAAGCAATTGTAAGCGATACTAAAGCTGAAGAGCCTAAATGGGAACGGTTGACTAAAGAGATAGATTGTTTGCGTGCTGTTTCCTGGTGGCGAATCAAAAACGGAAATAATTTAAACTAGTATAGATAATATTTTTGACTGTTTTAATCCACCCTAGTTTAAAGGGAGGGATTAAAATATGACGCAAAAATATCGCTCGATGAAAGAACTTGATGCATCGTTACCTGACAAGCACGAGGTAGCAGCTGAACTTGGTATTCCATTGGATGAAGGCCATAATGAAAATCTAACAACTCACGAGGTTGGGAAAATCGGCGGAAAAATTGGCGGGGCGAAAGTAAGAAAGCTGATAGAAATGGCTGAAGATTTGATGGCCGAAAATGCTCAAGATAGAAATAAATAATAACGAAGCGGCCTAATTAAAGGCCGCTTCGATTTGCTTTTTGCGAAAGCTTACTGTGCAGAAGAAATATATATAAAATTAACGCAACAATTATTAGAAAAGTGGAGCCGCTGAAGATATAGGTAAAACCGAATTTTTCCGCGACTAGGCCCCAGATTATAGCCCCAACACCAATTCCTGTGTCCATGGCGGACATAAAGGTGGCTGTAGCCGCGCCTCTTCGTTCAGGCGGAGCAAGGGTGATAGTTATAGCGTTAAGTATCGGTTGAACTGCGCCGAAGCCAAAGCCATAAAATACTGCGGCAATTAAAAAATCTGCAAGTGAGCTGGCGGTTATTAATTGTATTAAGGCAGCCCCTAAGAATAGCATACCTGGCAGTAATACAACCGAAAAACCGTAACGATCACCTGCTTTTCCCATAAGCGGACGTGTTATAAGTAAAGAAAGGGCAAAGGTAGTGAAAAATATACCAATATCACTAACTCCGCGGTAGGCCGCGTATGCGGGGAGAAAGGTTATTATTCCTCCATAGGTCAGGGCGATAACTAGTAAGATTAGTGAGGGAATTACAGCTGTTTTTTCAATAATTACGCCTTTAATTACCGATTTATTTATGGTTTTAGCAGGTTTTTCATAGTTAATAAATACCGCGGTTACAAAACATAAAAGCGATAATATTGTAGCAAGCATAAATAAGACAGTGTAGCTTGAGTGGCTGGTAAGATAAAGACCCAAGGCTGGTCCAACTGACATGGCGATAGTCGAAGCCATGCCGAAATATGCCATACCTTCGCTGCGGCGTGCGGGTGGAATTACATCTGAGGCAATTGTGCCTGTTGCAGTGGTAGTTGCGCCCCAGCCAATACCTTGAAGTAGTCTAACAGAAAGTAGTATAACAATTATTGATGAAATGCTGTAGGCTGCAGTAGTAAGAGTGAAGATAGCTACTCCTAGCATCAGTACATTTTTCCTGCCAGTACTGTCTAGCATGTTGCCGAACCAAGGACGAAATAAAACGGCGGCAAGAGTGAAGGCTCCCACAATTAAGCCGGCCATAGATTGACTGCCGCCAATATATTGTGCATAGAGAGGTAGCGTAGGAAGAAGCATATACATAGATGTAAATACCAAAAAGTTAGCTAAAATTACCAGCAAAAAGTCCTTTGTCCACAGCTTTTGCTCCAAATTAGCGTTTAAATGTTTCATACATACCTCCCTTAGTATTTTTTCTAGAAATATTGTTATTTCTAGTATATATTATTTAAGGGTAAGATTGGATAATTTTATCTTTTGTTGTAATGTTTATTCTATGTAAAATAAGAGTGAATAAATGAGAGAGAGTAGATGATAAAATGTATTATGATGATATAACAAAAATTGCAGCTGCAGCGGAGTTAAAAAGCAGCATGTTAGAACGAGGTAAGCTGAGATATCTACTATCCTCAGTGCTGGCAGGTATGTATGTCGGGTTCGGTATTTTGCTTATTTTCACAATTGGCGGACTGCTTGCTCAAGATAACTCACCGGCTGTACGAATAGTTATGGGGGCGGCTTTTGGAATTGCATTAAGTCTTGTTATTATGGCAGGCTCGGAATTATTTACGGGTAATAATATGATTATGACAATAGGCTTGTTGGAAAAAAGAACGAGCCTTAAACAAGTTACTGCTGTGCACTTATATAGCTTTATTGGAAATTTGGCGGGATCTGTTTTGATTGCCTGGATATTTTATCTTACTGGACTGTCACAGGGAAGTACTGCTATTTTTATGCAAAAAATTGCCCTGACAAAAATGTCGCTGTCAGCTACCGAACTTTTTGCCAGAGGCATATTATGCAACATGTTAGTATGTCTTGCTTTATGGTGTTCTTTTAGAATGAAAGAGGAAGCCGGCAAGCTGATCATGATATTTTGGTGTTTATTTGCTTTTATAACATCTGGTTACGAACATAGTGTAGCAAATATGACCCTGCTTTCTGGGGCGTTGATGATTCCTAGTAGTGTCCCATTATCGATAAGCGGGTTTTGGTACAATATTGGTGTAGTTACACTCGGAAATTTTGTAGGCGGCGCTTTATTTATAGCGTGTTCTTATTGGTATATTTCTAAAGGTAAAATATAATCTTTCGGCATTCCTACCAATGAATCTTATTTAAAAAATTGCTTAACACTTTATTAAAAATTGCCGGTTGACAAAGATTGGTTGGATCAACTGAATTAGTAATAACGTAAAGCTCGGAGGAATGTATTTTTTGCAGAGAGCGCTGCATTAATTTTAGACTTATGTCTAAGGTATTTCCGACCATGCCTAAAGTCGGACAAGATAATTTGTGCAGGTTCTTAGTATGATTGGTGCGAAGAATTGCATAGTGCTGCAATACTGCTTCGTATTTTCGCAGGTTATCCGCTATATGTATGATGTGACGTTCGGCAAGAGGCCACTTTTTATAATTTGTTTTAATCAGGGGCAGTATAATTGATCTAGGAAAATAAATTAACCAGAACATTAAGGAAAAACCAATCAAAATGATACGCTCCTTGATTGATTTAGGAGCTGTATCTCCTGTCGAGTCGGCTATGACAATCGCCTTTATTTTGTTAGGATGGCGAAGGGCAAAATGAAAGGTGAAAACTCCGCCATAAGATATCCCGCAGAATACCGCCTTTTTTACTTTAAGGTGGTCTAATAGAGCTGCTATTTCATCACACTGCCGGTCAAGAATTGTTTTTACAGGGCCGCCAAGACGCCCTGACTGACCGTTTCCTCTTAAATCCGGGCAAATAACTCGGTATTTTTGGCTGAAATGCTCAATTTGGGGTTCGAACATAGCACCGCTCGCCCCAAGTCCATGAATAAAAACCAAGGGGCTTCCTGTCCCTGTTTCAGTATAAAATAAGTCACTGCTCTTTAAGTGTGGCATAATATAGTCCTTCATTTATATGTTAGTTCTATTGTTTATATAGTGTTATTAGTCCATGCCTAAACGCTAAAGGATTCAATTTAAGTATGATTGAATCTTTTAGTGTTTGTTATTATATAATAACGCTTTTATGGAATTTTAATCGTTAACTATAAAGGATTATCCGGTTACCGGATGAATATATATACATGGTTGCATTTTGACATGATATTCCAATTATTTCGGTATGGAGGAATAAAAGATAAATGGTTCGACATAAAGGGTACGCTACTAGGGCGTACCTACTTGTAACTTTAGTAGTAACAATTCCCATGATACTAATAGTTTATTTTGCTGCGGTACAAGAAAAAGAAATGTTAATTAGTCAATACGAGAATCAGCTTTTGCGTGCTTCAGCAATACTAACAAGGAGATTGCCAAATGAAAGTTTTGAGAAGATACTCTCTGAAGAGGAAGCACTAGAATTTGACAACAATGATAAAAAGGTAATTCTTAATAAAAAATTGCAGCCAATTGTTGAAAAACTCAATGGGATCTTTCCGGAATTTACATTAGGTTATTACTCGAAAGATCTAAATAGTATTGTTGCGCTTAATCCAGTGCTCGGTTCAGCAGAATATATGACTAAAGTTAACGCATCGCTGTTATATAAGGCATTAGATTCTGGAAAGCCGGAGTTTGGCATAGTAAATACGGCATTAAGCAAGGAGAAGGCTGTACTGGGTGTATGTAACCCAATTTATGATAATGGCAAAATTGTTGGCGTAACTTGGGCAAGTATTGACATTGAAATTGTCAATCAACAATATTATATGAATATCTTAAAGGGATTTTTAATTGCCTTGTTAGTTTGGATCGGTACACTGTTTATAATTAAACTTATATTTGACAAATTAAGGCTTGAACTAGAAATACTTGGTCATAAGATTGATAAGGGAGAAGACAGCCTAGAGAATCTGAAAGATTTCCCGCAATTATATCCTGTCTTCGATAAGATCAATCTGTTAAGAGGAAGTCTTAATCAACATATAGCCAGGCTAAATCGTATACTTGAAACAGTACCAATTCCAATATGTGTGGTTAGTAAGAGTGGTCATATAGCAGTTGTAAATCAGACTTTTGTAGAAAACTTACGAGATTATACCAAAGAAGAACTTATTGGTGTATCGTATAAGTTTATTGCAAATTCAATGGGAAGTTCAAATGAAAGATCATTATTTCACCGCGCATTAAATGGGGAAGATATCTATGGAGAACGTAATAATTTTTTTAACAGAGAATGGCTTGTAAACGCTGTACCGATTAGAAGCATAGATAATGGTGAAATAGAAGGCATTGTAACAGTGCTTTATGATATTACTGAATATGAAAAATACCTTGAAGAGATGGGCCGTCTTGAAAGGCTGGAAGTGGTAGGACAAATGGCGGCCAGTGTTGCGCATGAAATCAGAAATCCTATGACTGTTGTTCGAGGTTATATCCAAAGAATTCAGCACAAGTTGGGCGATGTCTATAACAGTCAGTTTAATCTAGTGTTGGAGGAGTTGGACAGGGCTAACCGAATAATAAATGATTTTCTTTCGGTTGCTCGTAATAGGTATGTTGAAAAAGAAATACTAGATTTGAACATTATACTTGAAGAGGTAATTCCTTTAATCTCTTCTGAAGCTTTGAAACGTGGACAGACTTTTAATATTGAGCTTTCACCATCACTTCCCCGGGTTTTAGTAAATAAAGAAGAAATCAAACAAGTAGTCCTTAATCTAGCATTTAATTCTATGGATGCCATGGAAACCTACGGTCAGTTACTTCTAAAAACTAACAATGATAATGACCATGTTGTCCTATCGTTAGAGGATACAGGATGTGGTATTCCAGAAAAGTACTTAGGTAAAGTATTTGAACCCTTTTTTACAACAAAGAAAAATGGCACTGGTTTAGGCTTACCAGTATGTAAAAGTATTGTCGAACGCCATAATGGAGTGATAAATATTTGTTCAGAATGTCAAAGTGGCACTAGGTTTGAAGTGAAATTGCCGATAAGAAATGGCCAGAATGAGGAATCTTTTTCTGTAAAGAATACACAACCTTTATAAATTAACTCAAACCTATAAATTGAATTGTTAAATAATTGTAGCAAATAAAGTCCTTCACTAAAAAAGTGAAGGACTTTATTTTGCCGAATGAGAATATTAAGGGTTGGATTCTGATGTACGATAAAATTGGCTAAACTAACTTTTCTTGTACAATTAGGACTCAGTCCTTTATTAACTGTAGGGAGAATTTACTGTGGATATAAAACACCTTAAATACTTTGTCGAGGTCGCCCGGCATAAAAGTTTCAGTAAGGCAGCCAATATCAATTTTGTCTCACAGTCAACTATCAGCAAAATGGTTAAGGACTTGGAATTAGAGCTTGGGGTAGGCTTGTTGAATCGAACCTCAAAATACGTAGAATTAACTGATGAAGGTGAAAGACTATTTCTTCAAGCTCAAAAAATGATAGAAATGTTTGATAATATTAACAATGAATTTCAAAATAGTTTAAGCCTCGAGCAGGGTAAAATTAGTATCGGGTTGCCGCCGATTACTGGCGCTACAGAATTTGCTCAGCTGCTTGGTCAATTCAGTAAGAATTATCCTAAAATTGATATAAATTTATTCGAGTATGGTTCTAAGAAAGTCGAGATTGGTATTCAGGATGGAACACTTGATGTAGGGATAGTTTGTGCGCCACCGAGTAATGAAAACTACGATAAAATACCATTTTCCAAAGACCCGCTGAAAGTTATCATGAATATAGAGCATCGGTTAAGCAAAGAATCAGAGATAGGGTTTAAGGAACTGAGAAATGAAAGCTTTGTGCTATACCGTCATGACTTCAGTCTATATGATCAGATCTTAAGTCGCTGTAAACTTGCAGGTTTTTCACCCCATGTAATTTTTGAAACATCCCAGCGTGAGTTAATGACGCAAATTGTTGATGCAAATTTGGGAATAGCCCTGTTACCAAGTAAGATTTGTGATGAAGTCACCTCGCCTAATATAATTGCTGTTTCATTAGATGAGCCTATTTTTTTGCAGATGTCCATTATTTGGAATAAGAGGCGGTATATTTCCTACGCAACTAAACTCTGGGTTAACTTTGTGAAAGATTACTTACAAGATAAGAAAAAGTAAACCTAGTCGTATTTGGAAAAAGAATAATAGTTATCTAAACTATGAATTTTACAGATAGTAGCAGAAGGCGTAAAATTAACTAGTAAGTTTAAGCTTATCACCCATTCTTTGTAGGCGAATATTTACTGTATATTACAAGCAGGAGGTAATTGTGTGAAACAAAAAGTGTTTATTTCTGGCTTAATTCCTCAGGTTGCTTATGACATGCTGTCGAAAGAATTTGAAGTTACCATGCACAATGATTTGAGACTGCTGTCTAAAGCTGAAATTATTGAGGGTCTTGCGGGCAAGGATGCATTACTTCCCCTGTTATCAGACAATATTGATGCTGATATAATCAATTCAAACCCTAACTTAAAAGTTATTGCCAATTATGGAGCGGGCTTTAATAATATTGATGTCGCGACAGCAACGGAGAAGAACATTCCTGTTACCAATACGCCAAAAGTTTCTACAGATGCGACTGCTGATTTAACCTGGGGGCTAATTTTAGCTGTCGCCAGGAGAATTGTCGAAGGGGACAAGAATACTCGTGCTGGTAAATTCACTGGCTGGGCACCGCTTTATCATTTAGGAATTGAAGTAACTGGCAAAACTTTAGGGATTATCGGAATAGGTAATATCGGAAAAGCTGTAGCCCGCAGAGCTAAAGGTTTTGATATGCCGATTATTTATTATTCAAGAACACGTTTGAGTCCCGAAGAGGAAAAAGAACTGAATGCTGAGTATCGTGATATGGACTATGTAATCCGTAACTCAGACTTTCTAACATTCCACCTTAGTTATAATCCTTCGCTTCGCCATCTTATTGGGGCTAAAGAGTTAGCCAGCATGAAGAAAAGTGCATTCTTGATTAACGCTGCTCGTGGTCCGATTGTCGATGAGCAGGCCCTCTTAGAAGCTCTACGCAACAAGACTATCGCCGGGGCTGGTCTTGATGTATATGAATTTGAGCCAGCGGTCACGCCGGGACTTGAAGAATTAGATAATGTAGTTCTTTGCCCGCATCTAGGCAACGCTACAGTGGAAACTCGCGATCAAATGGCCACAATTGCTGCAAATAATATTATTGCTGTTCTTAAGGGCCAAAAGCCAATTTCTTGCGTTAACCCACAAATATACGAATAAGTATGCAGGCTGTCGATAAAGGCTCATTTGCGTCGCTCAACCTCAAACCCATTGCTTGCGTACGACCGCAGTACGCGGCGCTGCTGGGTTTTCCGGTGCGCCTAGCAACTGAACCTTTATAGAGCAGCCTAGGTAGTTTTACAACAAAGCAGCTCCTTCGATAATATCGAAGGAGCTGCTTTATTTTGAACCACAGAGTACGCAGAGTACACGGAGGGTCACTAGAGTGGCTGTTTGAGAATTTTATAATTCCGCGTTTCCCTCCGCGCACTCAGCAGTTGGTAATCATTATTTTCCGCTTGGGCAGACAGGTTTAAGGCCAAGTCCGGTAATTGTCTCAAGGTCATGGTTAGCTCCGCGGCCAGAGGTAGTAAGGTAATTGCCGATTAAAGCACCATTGATTCCAGAAAGGTATCCTAGTGGAACTAATTCCCCTAGATTATGCTCGCGACCGCCAGCATAGCGAATGATTTTGGTAGGGAGGATTAAGCGGAAAATGGCGAAGGTTTGAAGAATTTCCATAGGATTTAGGCGATCGTTATTTTCTAGAGGCGTCCCTTTTATTGGGTTTAATACATTAACAGGTACTGAATCTGCATCCAAATCTTTTAGAGTGAAGGCAAGTTCAATACGCTGACGCCAGGTTTCGCCCATGCCGATAATGCCGCCAGAACATACTTGCAGCCCTTGCGCTTTTATACGCTTAATGGTATCAACCCGTTCCTGGAAGGTATGGGTTGTGCAGATTTCGCTGAAGAAGCTCTCGCTTGTTTCAAGGTTATGATGGTAACGTGTAATGCCAGCTTCTTTAAGGGCTGCAACATGCTCTTCTTGTAGTGTTCCGAGTGAGCAACAGCGGTCAAGGGTTGTTTCGCGACCAATGCGTTTGATGGCATCAACAAGTTTATCAAAGTCAGGATCGCCTTGTGCACCGCAGCCTGCAGTTACCACACAAAAACGTGAAGCACCATCAACTTCTGCTTTTTTAGCAGCAGCAATGATATCGTCTTCCTTCATTAGCGGATATGCATTGAATTGTACTTCATGGTGCGCCGACTGGGCACAGAATTTGCAGTTTTCCGAGCAGTTTCCAGAGCGGGCATTGACGATTTGACAAGTATCTACTGCCTTTCCTGTAAAATGTTCTCTAACTTTATTTGCAACGCCAAGCAGGATTGGTATATCCGATTCATCAATAGTTGTGAGTGAAAGAGCTTCATCAAAAGTAAGCTGTCCGCCGTTTAACACTTTTTTACCAAGTTCAAAAATCAAATCATAACTCACTATATATACCTCCGAATGTTTTAAAATAATCGTACTTTTGTGGTCTTTGCGGTTAATATTTATTTAAGACGGTACTAGCCCAGCATCCTGAACCATCTTAAAATCTGCTGGCGTGTCACGCCCGGTAAAGGTTAAATAATTGCCAATAATAAGGCCGTTGGCTCCCGCGAGCATTAAGGCTCCTTGCATGTCACGCAGGTTTATTTCACGGCCGCCGGCAGGCCTAATAACAGCGTGTGGTAAGATAAAGCGGAAGAGGGCGAAGGTTTTAATCGAATCTAGCGGAACTGGAGGGGCAGTATTTTCTAAAGCCGTGCCTTTTATCGGGTTTAGTATATTTAGAGGGACGGAGTGAACTCCGAGTGCTCTAAGGGTAAATGCCATATCAATACGATCTTCCCAGGTTTCTCCGAGCCCGATAATTCCGCCTGTACACAGTTCTAATCCAGCATCTTTAGCTGCTTGAATAGTAGCAAGACGCTCCTCAAAAGGGTGGGTTGTGCATATTTCAGGATAAAAACGCCGGCTTGTTTCTATGTTATGTGCATAGCGTTTTACACCAGCGGCAGCTAATTGTTTGGCTTGATCAGGTGTGATTGTGCCAAGGTTTGCACAAACTTTTAAGTTTGTTTCAGTATGTATGGCTTGTATCGCCGTAATAATTTTAGGAAATTCAGGATCGCTATCCATGCCTTTACCGCTTGTAACAATGCTGGTTCTTTTCGCGCCATGCCGCTCGGCCTGTTTAGCAGCTTCAATGATAGCTTTGGTATCTAGCAGCGGATAACTAGGTGCGTCAGTCTTGTAATATACTGATTGTGAACAAAATTTACAGTCTTCTGAGCACATGCCTGATCGAGCGCTAATAATGCCACACATGTCTACGTTGTTGCCGACAGAATGTTCTCTAATCTTGTGGGCGTAGGCAGCGAGCAGCGGAATATCCGTTGTAGAGATTTTTGCCAGATTAAGTGCTTCCAAGTAAGTGATTCGATGACCATTGAGTATTTTTTCGCCTAAAGCTACAATATCAAGTGCATTCACTTAAGATACTCCCTTCGAAATATCATTAAAAAGGTTAACCGACCGATCAGATCTAGTTAACAATTACATCATACAACGACTAACTTATCATTGTAAATAGAATAAAGAAATTTGCAAGCTAAAATGGTATGATAATCTTAAAGTACCGTTAGGAAGGGTTTAATAGTGATGTATGTGATGACTGCATAAAAATGTTATCAAAATGTATTGACTTTAAAAATAGCGCATGATATTATCAAATCCATAATTGAATTAACGGAACTCTTATCCAGAGTGGTCGAGGGACTGGCCCGATGACACCCGGCAACCGGCAGAAATGCAGTGGTGCCAATTCCAGCAGGATTTTAGATCCTGGGAGATGAGAGAAAAGCGTATCACTATGTGTATGTGAACTCTTTTCCTCTCGGAAAAGAGTTTTTTTGTTTTTTTTTACATAAAGGAAGGATGAGTGCATTGAGAAATTTCACATCAGAAAAAGCCAAACAATTTACAGAGTCAGTTATCCGTGAGATGTCTCGCGTTGCTGCTAAATATAATGCCATTAATTTAGCACAGGGTTTTCCTGATTTTCCAGCGCCAGATGAACTAAAGGAAGCTGCGGCAAAATCGATATTTAACGATCACAATCAATATGCCATAACCTGGGGATCCAAACCTTTACGTGATGCTATTGCTTGGAAGATTAAGCGAGACTATGGTGTGGAGTATAACCCCGAAGGGCAGATTACAGTGTGCTGCGGAGCTACTGAAGGAATGATTGCTTCGCTCTTGGCTACCATAAATCCTGGAGATGAAGTTATTATCTTTGAACCTTTTTATGAGAACTACGGCGCAGATGTTGTGCTTTGCGGAGCTGTACCAAGATACATTAAACTTAACGCGCCAGGCTATAACTTTGATTTTAATGAACTCAAAGATCTCTTCAATGAGAAAACTAAGGCCATAATAATTAACACTCCTAATAATCCTACTGGCAAAGTCTTTACGAGAGAAGAGTTAGAGTTTATAGCTGAGTTGTGTGTTAAGTATGATACATTAGCAATAACAGATGAAATATATGAACATATAATCTACGATGGTATAGAGCATATACCGATGTGGACGCTTCCTGGTATGAAAGACCGAACAATTGCCGTCAACAGTGTATCAAAAACATACAGCGTTACCGGCTGGCGTATAGGCTTTGTTACTGCCTCAACGGAGTTGACAGATTCAATTCGTAAGGTGCATGACTTCTTAACAGTCGGTGCTGCCGCACCACTCCAGAATGCTGTTGCCGAGGCGTTTAGATTTGATACAAAATATTACCTGGAGCTATGCGAATTCTATCAAGAGCGGCGCGATTACTTAATGAAAGAATTAGAAAATGCTGGTTTCAAGTGTATCAAACCTGCCGGTGCTTATTATATCATGGCCGATATTACACCGTTTGGATATGACGATGATGTTAAGTTTGCGCATTTCTTAGCGCAGGAAATCGGCGTTGCTGTTGTACCTGGCTCAACCTTTTATCGGGATGAAATACCAGATGGCAAGAAATTTATAAGGTTTTGCTATTGCAAAAAGTTCGAAACACTTCAGGCTGCTGCGGCTCGTCTTGCTAAACTAAAAGATTTAATTAAAAAATAGGAGGAAAAATCATGAAAAAACATCTAAAATCAATTACACTTGTTCTTATTTCGATATTTTCGATAGCATTATTAGCTGGCTGCGGTACTCAGCAGGCAGCTTCACCACAGAAGCCAATCAAGGTTGGTGTTACAGCAGGGCCGCATGCCGAGCTAATGGACGTTGTAAAAAAGGTAGCAGAGAAGGATGGGCTCAAGGTTGAAGTTGTCGAATTCAACGACTATATTCAGCCAAATGTCGCTCTTAACCAAGGTGATATTGATGTAAACAGTTATCAGCACCAGCCGTTTCTTGATAATCAAGTGAAAGACCGCGGTTATCAAATTACCTCACTGGCGAAAACAGTTATTTTCCCAATGGGTATTTACTCTAAAAAGATTAAAAATATTGCTGATGTAAAAACTGGCGCTACTGTAGCAATTCCTAATGACCCTACTAACGGTGGCCGTGCATTATTTGTGCTTGAAAAGGCTGGCCTAATCAAGCTAAAGCCTAATGCTGGTCTTAGTGCAACTGCTGCTGATATCGCCGATAATCCTAAAAATATTAAAGTTAAAGAATTAGAAGCTGCGCAAATTCCGCGTTCACTTGATGATGTAGATTTTGCTGCTATTAATACAAACTATGCCGTGGTTGCCGGCCTTGTACCAACTCGTGATTCGCTTGCAATTGAGGATGCAAATTCTCCATATGCGAATGTCATCGCAGTACGTACCAAAGACAAAGAAAATCCTGAATATCAAAAATTGATTAAAGCTTATCACTCTGAAGAAGTGAAGCAATTTATCAAGGAGCATTTCAAAGGATCGGTTGTTGCGGCTTGGTAAATAGAAAAGGAGTAACAAGATGATTAAACTTTCGCAAATTGAAAAAGTGTATAAAAGCGGCGCTAACACAGTTCACGCTATTAAGGGCATAGACCTTAATGTAGAGCGTGGCGAAATTTACGGTGTCATTGGCAAAAGCGGTGCCGGAAAAAGTACACTTATTCGTTGTATAAATATGTTAGAGAGACCTACTAGCGGCAACGTAATAGTCGACGGTCAAGACTTAACGGCAATGAGTGATAGTGAGCTGCGCGAGGTGCGTAAACAAATAGGTATGATATTTCAGCACTTCAATCTGCTCTCTTCTCGTACGGTCTATGACAATGTTGCATTCCCACTTGAGTTATCTGGTAAGAGTAAAGCTGAAATTGAAAAAGAAGTTGTGCCGCTTTTGGAATTAGTTGGTCTATCGGATAAGCGGAATCAGTATCCAGCCCAGCTAAGCGGTGGACAAAAGCAACGGGTTGGTATTGCCAGAGCACTGGCAAGCAAACCTAAAGTGTTGCTTTGCGATGAAGCGACATCAGCATTAGATCCACAAACTACTAAATCAATCTTAGAACTTCTAAAAGACATTAATCGCAAACTTCAATTGACGATTGTGCTTATTACACATGAAATGCAAGTTATCAAAGAGATTTGTGATAAGGTAGCTGTTATTGAAAACGGGATTATTATTGAACAGGGTTCAGTATTGGATATCTTTACAAAGCCTCAGTCAAATACAACCCGCGAATTTATAAGCGCTATTATCAATCATGATCTTCCCGTCATCTTCGCCGATACTAAGTTTTCACCTGTAGCTCTGCCAGACAGTACCTTGGTGCTGCGTCTGTCCTTTATTGGTCACTCGGCAGAAGAACCTGTAATAGCTGGTATGATAAGAAGATTTGATGTTGACACTAATATCATCTATGGCAACGTAGATCATATACAGAATACGCCATATGGCACTTTAGTTATTGAAGTATCCGGCAGTCAGCAGGGTATCGAAAATGCACTGAATTATTTACAGTCTAGAAACTTGGGGATTGAGGTGATTGGCTATGTCGCAAGACATAATCGCGCTGCTGGTTAAGGCGCTGTGGGAAACCACCTATATGGTTGCCGTTTCTTCAGCTTTTGCGGCTCTAGCCGGTATTCCCTTAGGTGTAGTTCTTGTAACTACCGATAAAGGTCATATATTAGAGAATCTTCCGCTTAACAGAATCCTTGGCAGTATTGTCAATGCCGCTCGCTCAACTCCTTTCATAATATTGATGGTAGCAATAATTCCGCTGACGCGAATTATTGTCGGCACGTCAATTGGTACCGACGCAGCAATTGTACCTCTTACTATTGCAGCAATTCCTTTTGTTGGACGTCTAGTTGAAACATCACTTAAAGAAGTCGAGTATGGAGTAATTGAGGCCGCACAGGCGATGGGGGCAACACCATGGCAGATTGTTGCAAAGGTGCTTATTCCTGAAGCTATGCCGTCGATAATATCTGGCCTAACTATTACCGTAATAAGCTTAATTGGATATTCGGCGATGGCAGGAGCTATTGGTGGAGGCGGTCTGGGGGATTTGGCAATTAGGTACGGATATCAGCGGTTTCGCGCCGATATCATGATCGCCACAGTAGTTATTCTCATAGCCCAAGTTCAAATTGTTCAATCGGCAGGGGATTATGCAGCTCGCCGTTTGAACAAAAAATAAATTAGACCAAACATTATTAGTTTGGCAAATAAAAAGTTATTTTGGAGGGGAAAATTTTGAAAAGAATTACACTTGTTATTATCACTATCTTAGCTTTAACGTTAGCATTAGTTGGCTGCGGCAGCAACACTCCAGCAGCTCCTACCGGTAAAGCGGTTGTAAAAATCGGGGCAACACCTGTACCGCATGCCGAAATACTTCAAGTAGTTAAACCGATATTAGAGAAAGACGGCGTAGATCTTCAAGTCGTTGAGATGACAGACTATGTAAGACCTAATATGGCAGTTGCTGAGAAAGAACTGGATGCAAACTTCTTTCAGCACACTCCATACTTAAATAAGTTTGCTAGTGAGCGCAATTTGCAGTTAGCTAATGTTGCAGCAGTCCACATCGAACCGATGGGCGTTTACTCTAAAAAAATTAAGAGTCTGAATGATCTTGCAAACGGTGCAGAGGTAGCTATCCCTAACGATCCTACCAATGGCGGACGTGCACTTGCATTATTAGCTAAAGCTGGTGTAATTAATCTTAAAGAGGGCGTTGGTGTAAACGCTACTGTTCAAGACATCACTGCAAATCCTAAGAATGTTAAAGTTCGTGAATTAGAAGCGCCGCAGCTTCCAAGAGCACTTGATGATGTGGCAATTGCCGTAATTAATACTAACTATGCTCTAGAAGCGAAGCTTGTTCCTACTAAAGATGCACTAGTAATTGAGCAAAAAGACTCACCATATGCGAACATTCTTGTTGTACGTAAAGGTGATGAAAACCGTCCTGAAATTCAAAAGCTTATCAAAGCTTTAACTTCTCCTGAGGTTAAGAAATTTATCAATGATAAATACCAAGGCGCAGTAGTTCCTGCATTCTAATTGCCAAAGTGAATTGTCCCCCTTCTTTAAAGAAGGGGGATTTTTAAAAAAAATAGCGGGGTGCAAATTAATGAAATTCGAGTCGAAGACAGTTCATATAGGAGTTTGTACAGATCACACTGGTGCACTAAGCACACCAATCTATCAGTCAGCAACATTCCGTCATCCGGCTCTTGGTCAAAGTACCGGTTACGACTATACACGCAGTTTAAATCCAACCCGCAAAATTTTAGAAGACGGTATTGCACAACTTGAAGAAGGTGCAGCTGGGTATGCTTTTTCGTCAGGTATGGCGGCAGTGACGGCTGTTTTAATGATCTATAAACAAGGTGATCATATCGTAATAGTTGAGGACTGCTATGGTGGTACCTACCGTGTTGTTGATAAAGTGTTCTCGCAGTTTGGGCTTGAAGCGACATTCGTAGATGGCAGTAACATTGATGAAGTTGCTCAGGCCATAAAAGAAAACACTGTTGCTATTATTGTTGAAACTCCGACTAACCCGCTTATGAAAATAGTGGATATAAGAGCAATGATTGAACTGGCAAAATCAACGAATGCTCACTGTATAGTTGATAATACTTTTTTAACACCTTACTTCCAGCGTCCTCTTGCTCTGGGCGCAGACATAGTAATCCATAGTGGTACAAAATATCTAGCTGGACACAATGATTTGGTATGCGGCTTGGTTGTAGCCCGTGAAGCTGAATTAGCCGAAAAGATTAAGTATATCCAAAACTCAACTGGTGCAGTGTTAAGCCCAAATGACAGCTGGCTTTTAATAAGAAGTATTAAAACGCTTGCCTTAAGAATGGATAGACATAACGCCAATGCTATAGCTGTGGCACAGTGGCTTGAAAATCACCCTGCGGTAAAAAGCGTTTATTATCCAGGTCTCGATAAGCATCCTGGAAAAAGTATTCATGATAAACAGGCAACAGGCTATGGCGGTATGCTGTCCTTTACAGTTGAAAACGCAAAAAGGGCGGCAGATGTATTAGAAAAGGTTAAGCTAATTAGTTTTGCGGAAAGCTTGGGTGGTGTCGAGACGCTAATTACCTTGCCGGCTGTACAGACGCATGCCGATGTGCCGGTGGATGTCCGTGAGAGACTGGGAATATCCGATTGTCTTCTGCGGTTATCGGTAGGTATAGAAAATGCCGAAGATATTATAGCTGATCTGGCGCAAGCGCTTGACTAGGGCTAAAGATGAGGTGAAAGAATTGAAGGATTTTTCTACTAAGTTGCTGCATATAGGGGTTGAGAATGATAAACATACTGGGGCTGTAAGTGTTCCAATTTATCAGGTATCGACCTTTCACCAGGAAGATATAAGTAAAGCCCAGGATTACGAGTATTCAAGATCAGGAAATCCTACTCGTAAGGCGCTTGAAACTATTATAGCTGAATTAGAAGGCGGGGTTGCCGGTTTCGCATTTTCCTCCGGGATGGCAGCGATGTCTACAGTTTTATTGTTATTTGGTGTTGGCGATCATATTTTAGCACCAAAGGATGTTTACGGCGGCACTTACCGTATGCTTAGTAAGGTTTGCGGCAAGTGGGGTATCAACCATGATTTTGTTGATACTACAAGCTTAGAGGCAATTGAGAAAGCCGTTTTACGGAATACTAAAGCAATTGTGCTTGAAAGCCCCTCAAACCCGCTGCTAAAAGTGAGCAATTTACCCGCTATCTGTGCGTGGGCCAAAGAACGTGGTATTATCACAATTGTTGATAATACCTTTATGACCCCATATCTACAGCGGCCGCTTGAGTTTGGAGCGGATATTGTTGTTCATAGCGCAACGAAATTTCTAGCAGGTCATAGTGATGTTGTTGCTGGCTTGGTCGCGACTGGCAGTAAGCACTTGGCAAACGAAATATATTACCTCCAAAATGCTTTAGGCAGCATTTTAGGTCCTCAAGACTGCTGGCTTACTATGCGAGGAATTAAAACTCTTAAAGTAAGGATGGACCAATCGCAAAAATCGGCCCAATTAATAGCTGAGCGCTTTGCAGCCCATCCTAAAATTAAAGCGATACATTACCCGGGACTGACATCTCACCCTGGGCATGAATTGCTTAAACAGCAGGCTGAAGGGTTTGGGGCTGTACTGTCATTTGAAGCTGAAACGGCTCAACTGGCCCGAAAAATTATGAGTAAGGTAAAACTTTCGGCAGTTGCTGTAAGCTTAGGAGGCGTGGAATCAATACTTTCCTACCCTGTTACTATGTCCCATGCAGCTATACCGGCAAAAGTACGAGCTGAACTTGGCATAAGCGATGCATTGCTTAGGCTATCAGTAGGTCTGGAGTCACCAGATGATATTGCAGAAGATATACTTTCTGCGATGGAGGAAGATTAATGGGCAAAGAATCAGAATTTCCCCAAATTGTCCACGATGTTATTGATCAGGCGATACAAGATGTTAACTTTGGCTCACTAACACTTGTAGTTCAAGACTCACGAGTAGTGCAAATTGAACGTACTGAAAAAATACTAGTTTCGGCTAAAGGAGCTAAAACAGCTGTCAGTAAAAAAACTGTAGAAGGTCTAAAAGCAGTGCGAGCAAAAATATTAGCTGAAATATCCGACTTGCAATATGGGCAAATATTAATAAAAATTCAGGATGGTAAAATTGTGCAGCTGGAAAAGACCGAGAAACGTCGTTTTGTCGAAGTTGAAGGGCTTTATGGGGATGGAATATAAATAAGAATAGCTATAAAAAGTAAGTTTGAATCTCGGACATGAGAATCATACTTACTTTTTTCTCGCAAGGTAGCACTGCTAAAATGTCGAATTTGAAAGCTTTTTTACGAATAAATACTCTTTACTCTGGAAATAATTTGAAATAAAATATAGTTAATGGACAGGAGCATAGCACTATTCTAGGGACTGTGGGCCTATTTATACTATGTAATATTGATTTCTGGAGGGATATATGCAAGACAAGGTATCTGAGGTTCAAAGTCTTATGAGACAGCTTTCCGAATTGGGTTACCACGATTTCCAGGTTCACAGCATAGTGAAGGATGAGATTGGAACGACAAAGCTTGCAAGTATCAGTATGCAGCAAGCTGATCAATTAGTTGAATGTCTGCAGGGTTACATAGCTTTTGCAGCAAAGTCCCGTAAAGTAAAAGGAGTAAAATAAGCTGCACGCCACTTTGTTTAAAAGTATTGACAATATTTAAATACAGGAATATACTACAGTTAATGATATATCGTTATAGCTGATCAGACGACTGAAGGCTAAGGAGTTGTTCCTCGGGAACTTCCTTAGCCTTTTTATGTATATTTTTATAGTACCATATTTTGGTATTGGTACTACGAATGTACTTAAAGTCAGTTTCTATATTGATATAGGTTAAAATTAAAACAAAGTTAAAAACTAAGATAAAATTATTTTCAGGAGGAATGAATCAATGGCTAAAATCGCAAAAAACCTTACTGATCTTATTGGCAATACACCTCTTCTAGAGCTTTCAAACTTTAATGCAAGTAAAGCATTAGGTGGAAAAGTTATTGCAAAGCTGGAGTATTTTAATCCTCTAAGCAGCGTAAAAGATCGTATCGGCTACGCAATGATTAAAGATGCAGAGGAAAAGGGCCGTATAAATAAAGACACTGTAATTATTGAGCCAACTAGTGGTAACACCGGTGTTGCGCTGGCTTTTGTAGCAGCTGCTAAAGGCTACAAACTTATTCTTACAATGCCAGAGACAATGAGCATTGAACGTCGCAATCTACTCAAAGCATTAGGTGCGGAATTAGTACTTACTCCTGGCCCGGCCGGAATGAAAGGGGCAATTCAAAAAGCTGAGGAACTTGCAGCTGAGACAGCAAATTCAATTATTCTCCAGCAGTTTGAAAACCCTGCTAATCCAGAGTATCATCGTAAGACAACAGCAGAAGAAATCTGGCGCGATACTGATGGGCAGGTAGATGTTTTTATTGGCGGTGTAGGCACTGGCGGAACAATCACTGGGGTTGGCGAAGTTTTAAAAGCTAAGAATCCTAATATACAAATAATTGCTGTTGAACCTGCTGATTCACCGGTCTTGTCAGGCGGAAAGCCGGGACCTCATAAAATTCAAGGTATTGGAGCTGGCTTCGTTCCGGGCGTATTCAACAAGAATATCGTCGATGAGATAGTTACAGTTCAAAATGAAGAGGCTTTTGCTACTTCGCGTGAACTTGCTAAGACTGAAGGATTGCTTGTCGGTATATCCAGTGGCGCTGCGGCGTTTGCAGCTAGTCAAGTAGCGGCTCGTCCTGAGAATAAAGGCAAGAATATTGTAGTTCTTCTTCCTGATACAGGTGAAAGATATTTATCAACTGTATTATTTCAACAAGACTAACATATGAATGCGATGGCTAACGCCATCGCATTTTCTTTAGCGTATGTTAGCTTACTAAATTGGTTAATTTAGTAATAGCATAACTAAAGGAGGTCTAGAGATGATCTCATCAAAAGAACTGCGCCATCTCGATGATTATCTTACCTTTCAGAAAGCACATATCAGAAACTTAGAGTATTTTCATCATTATGTTAAAGATATTGCAATGGCGCAGGAGATGCTTGACCTAATTAAAAAGAATGAGAACATGTTTAGTAAACTAAGTAAACATATTAATTATGGTCAGCCATTGTATCCATGATGTTATGAGGCATTACCCAATTCTAAACGTTAAATTACAATTACACCAAAACCACCGCTACTACGGTGGTTTTGTCATTTTTGGCAAGTCAAGTTACTAATTGTTTTTATGCAACCTGGATAGGTTTTATTTGCTGCTTTAGGGACAAACCGAAAGAAAATACATTTAAAGTTTATTTACATATTATATATTGACGGATTATTTTGGTAGATGTTATAATGAAATTGATAATCGTTATCAAAACTCCTTAAAAGTGAGGGATGAAATATGGCTAAAGAAGCGGTAATTTTAACACATTATAATAATGAAGATTTTTTATCAAAGTGGTTAGCTTTAGAACTTGCGCCAACCATTTTTGGCAGTAAACCTTCGACTATTCTCTCTATCGTTAATACAAAAAGTCGCCCGCTATTGACACTCTGGCGCCAATATGGACCTGAACTTTTAAACGGCAGTTCAATATCATTTTTTATACTCAAAGAAACTCCCGATCGTCTAGCTATTTTATTCTATCGTCGGGATATGCTGGAACAATGTATTTATGAGCCAAATAATAAAGAGTTTTTATTAAGCCATGGCTATCCTATCGATAAGGGGCTAGACGAAACTTTAGTATATTTAAAAAGTAAATTCACCAAAACCTGTCCACATGATTTTGGGATACTTCTAGGTATTCCGCTTAAAGATGTGCTTGGATTTATGGGTTTGTCAGATCAGCCGCTCTGCTGCAGTGGTTGCTGGCATATTTATGGAAATCCAGAGTGCTCACTAGCAATAATGAAGAGATTTGACGACGACAGGTATAAAGCAGCTTCGTGGATTGAAGGCGGCTGGGAACCATATAGAGTGCTGTCGTATCGTGAGGAAAAGCCAGAAGCTATGGTTTCGTAGCAAGCGATAAATACAAAACAAGAGAGGGTAGACTTCGTACGATTATGAAGTCTATCCTCTCGTTTTCTAATGTAAATTTATTTCGAACAAATGGGGCAACCTTGCATTGATAGTGGTTGCTCTAAGCGTCCTTTTTCAAGAAGTTTTTTGTCACGAAAAATTTTAACAGTTGGTCCGTCTGCTAAAATAGACCCACTTTGCAAAAGAATTGTCCGTTCACATAGGTCTAAAGCCATATCCAAATCATGAGTAGCAATTATTTTAGTTTGCTTGAAGCTTTTTAAAAGATTTATTAATTGCCGACGAGTAAGAGGATCAATAAAAGCAGTAGGCTCGTCCATTGCCAAAATTGACGGCTCCATTGCCAGAACGGCTGCAATCGAGGCTGCTCTTTTTTGTCCTCCTGATAATCGGTATGGTGGTCTGTCCTTTAGCTCCCATGCGCCCACCGTTTTGAGTGCAGTGGTTGTACGCAATTCAACTTCTGTTTGCGAAAGTCCTAGGTTTGTTGGACCAAATGCGACATCATCGTAGACTGTCGGCATAAATAGCTGGTCATCAGGATTTTGAAAAACCATACCAACAGTTCTCCGGATATGACTTAATGTATTGGGATTTATTGAGTGTTCTCCGATATGGACTGTTCCAGAACTCGGAAGGTATATTCCATTAAAATGGGACAGTAAAGTTGTTTTACCTGAACCATTTGAGCCCACTATAGCGACAGATTCTCCATAGTTTATTTTAAAACTGACACCTTTTAATGCGTGCGTTCCATCAGGATAAATGTATTGAATATCCTTCACAGCTATCACATTATTTTGCACTAAAGTCCCCCCAGTAACAGCTTGCCCATGAGTTTTGGTATATTTACGGCACGACAAAGAATAAAAAAGAATAACCAATAAGCAAGATATATTCTATCATGGTTTTGCAAGTTCTTGGTATATAACAATGTTATTCTTCCGTCGAAGCCGCGGCATAACATAGCATCATAGATAGTTTTCGCCCGGGCATAAGTTCTTAGTAACAGTTGCCCCAGTAATGAGCCCCAAGCTCTATACTGAACTCCTTTTCCATTAGGGGATCTTAGTTGATATGCAGTCACAGTTTTGATAAATTCTTCAAGTAATACATGCAGATAGCGGTACATAAATGATAGTTGCACTACTAAAGGTTTGGGACAGCCTAGTCTATGCATCGCCGCACAAATTGGATTGATGCCGGTAGTCGCAACAAGCAATAATGCAGCTGCTGCCGTTAAAGTGAGTTTGACAGTAATAGATATAAAGGATATCCATCCTCCGGAAATACTGATAAATCCAACATCTAAAAGAGGTGTCCGGTCAAATATCGGGTTAAATACTCCGACAAATAAAATAAAAGGGGAAATAATGAGCAGGCGTTTAAGTAAGAGAGTTGAGGGGATATTCCCTATTGACATTAAAGTTATAGGATAAAAAAATAGTGGAAGCAATCCTGTAATCTCATATTTTGAAAACGAAGTAACTATAATAACAAACGCCAGTGATATTAAGATTTTTATTCGCGGATCAATTCGATGGATTAGTGTATTTTGCATTGAAAGATCGTCAAGCAAGCGCATGTTAAGCCAATTTGATTCTATATTAAGCATAGCATCCTCTTTCGGTTATTTCACAAGACAGTAAGGATAGAAGCATCCTTTGAATTGACTTTAGCTTTTCCCAGCATATTGGAGTGCTTTCCCGGACAAGTATGCAAGCAGTAGTGTGATGAGAGAACCTACAATACCAGCTGTAGAAGTGCCTCTGTCGACAGCTGGCCATGCGCTCTCCTTTGACTCTTCTATTGCCGCGGCTGGAGCCTCAACTGCAGATGAGCTTTTAAAGTTATAGTCAGGCAGAAAGGCAAGCTTCTCTTGTAAATCTGCAAAAAAACCGTGAATTTCTGTTGTCGCCTGCAGTGCTTCTTGACCGCTGGTTTCTGTAATCGACCATTCTAAGCCATCAGGGTTGCTAGAAGCAAACCATGATAATGTGCTGCCGATAACAAGAGCTGCTATAAAAAATGCAACTAAAACAGGCTTGATTGGTATATTATCTAACGGCTTATTTAAGGCGGTTTTAGTAAGAATTTCAGGTGCTGTTTGGTAAATAAAACTAATTACTACTGCAGTTATGATTCCTTCTACAATCCCTATTGCTAAATGAATTGGCTGCATGAGCAGAAGAAAAGATAAGAAAGGCAGTTCGGAAATTCCTGAGAACAAGGTCTGCATAACAACGCCGAATGCACCTAACTGAAGTCCTGCGACTGCGGCGGCAACAGAACCGATAATAATACGCCTTCTAGAAGGTTTTTGATCGGTTAAGGGCTTAAAAATAAATGGATACGCAATATAGCAAGGTAAAAATCCCATGTTAAAGATGTTACAGCCTAGTGCCAATAAACCACCATCGGCAAAAAATAGTGCTTGAACTGCTAATATTGATGCGATAGTCAAGAAAGCGGCGTGCGGGCCAAGCAATATTGCGAGTAGGATGCCGCCGCCAAGGTGACCGCTCGAGCCTGTTCCCGGTATTGTAAAATTAATCATTTGGGCTGCAAAAACAAAGGCTCCCAAAACTCCCATCAGCGGAACCTTGTGGCTATCAATATTTGTTTGAACTTTCTTGGATGCAAATGATGCCAAACCAGCTGTTGCAGCCCACATGGCTCCACCAACAACTGGCGAGATTAGTGCGTCCGCCATATGCATAAAAAATCACTCCTATATGGTACTTTTTATTTGATAAATAAAAAACTACGCAAGATAGCCCCAAATTCTTTGGAGCAAGACCTTCGTAGTCATCGGGTGACCTTCATGGTCACATTGATGTATTTACTTAGATAATATATATTCAACACTTACTAGTTTTTTCCTCTAAATAGAAAATATTTTGTAGGTAAATTTCCTACTTATATGTAGGATTCACTTGATGCGTTCAAGGACTATTTTATGATCTACCAAATGCAGTTCTTTAATGCGAGCTGCTAATGTCAGACGCTGCCCAAAAATATTTTCAAGATAGATTTCGCCGTCAGTAGGAACTACTTTATCAACTCTTTCTAATAGCAGTTCTTCAATGCCCTTATTAATTATGTATGCGTTTGCTTCGCACATTTATATTCCTCCCGAAGTTTTTTTATATGTAATATCAAGGCTTCGACATAGTGCGGAAGCGGCTCGTTTTGAATCCCGATTATAGTCATGTTACCCCTAAAAACTGGGATAAGCAGCTTACGAGTACTGCTTGAAGAGATGGCTTCTGCCATTTTCGGAGTCAATTCACCGAGCATTGAGTTTGCGGAGATTATACTTAGAGACCCTATTATTAAATCTACTTGATTTATGTTATAGATTATTGCATTTTCCCCAGTGGCACCGTCATTAGCCCCAGCTTTTAACATGGCTGCGGTGGCGAGTGCGTTAGTTCCAAGGGCCAGAAGGTCAATGTTTTCATGAAATTCTTTTCTTAATTTGTCAATGATGACTTTGCCCATGCCGCCGCCTTGTCCGTCAATTACTGCAACCCGCATGATTACCTCCAGTACTAATTTTACGCTTGTACCAATGATAATAACTTTTTCTCAGATAAAACTAGAATATCCTGCTAAAAAGTATTAACATTTAAAAGTATAAACCTATTTATTGAGGTGGGCAATATGAATCAATATTCTGTACTTATAGTTGAAGACGATGAAAAGCTTGCTGTTCTTATCGAAACGTATTTCAAAAGCGATGGATTTATTACTAGTGTAACTCATGATGGTAATAGCGCCTTAAAGCTAGCCAAAGAACTAAGGCCTGATATTATTGTGCTTGACTTAATGCTGCCAGGGCTTGATGGCTTGGAAGTTTGCCTTCGAATTAGAAAAGATAGTGATGTTCCTGTAATAATGCTGACGGCGCGTGACGATGAAATGGACAGACTAGCTGGGCTTCAAATCGGTGCAGATGATTATGTTACAAAGCCATTCAGCCCGCGAGAGGTTGTTGCCAGAGCTAGAGCTATTTTGCGTCGTACATATAAACAGACATCAGCTAAGCAAATTTTCAAGGTAGCTGATTTACTTATAGATATAAGCCGTCATGAGGTGCGGAAGGGCGGAGACATTATTGACCTAACGCCTACTGAATTTAAAATATTAGAGTTATTTGCGAATAACTCCGGGCGCGTTCTCAATCGTCTGCAAATTGTAGAAAAAATTCAGGATTATGCTTTCGAAGGCTACGAAAGGACCATTGATGCTCACGTTAAGAATTTAAGGCGTAAAATTGAGGATAATCCTAAAGAGCCTCGTTTAATTCAAACTGTTTATGGTGTGGGATATAAGTTTATGGGCGGTGAAGTTGTTGAATAGTATAACTTACCGTATAAATGGTTTAATGTTTTTATTGGTCGGACTTACTGTCGTAACCTTAGTATATCTGGCGGAGAGTCAAATGACTGGATTATTCCATGAATACTTAACAGCGCACGAAGCCCACGGAATGAGAGCAATCGCGCTGGCAGAAGGAACTATAATTGGTATGCCGGAGAAGATGTTTTTAGCATCAGTTCATCGGTCGCTTATTTGGGTAGGTGTAGCCATCATTGCAGCCGGGTTTGCCGCAAGTTATGCCCTTTCCCGCAGTATAACAGTGCCGCTACGTAAGCTGGTAATGGCAGTTGAAGAAATCCAAAAGGGTAACTTTAATCAAAAGGTTGAGGTAGAGTCAAAAGATGAGGTGGGGCAATTAGCCACCGCTATAAATAGAATGAATGAGGCTCTAAATGAGAATAACCGATTAAGAAAACGACTGTTAGCCGATGTTGCCCATGAGCTTAAAACTCCGCTAGCTGTCATTCAAGGCAATTTGGAAGGTATGCTTGAAGGCGTTGTTGAACCAAGTGAAACTCAGTTAAGTTCACTCTATGATGAAACTGTCTATTTGAACAGGCTTATCAAAGACCTGCGTGATTTATCTTTAGCTGAGGCAGGTCAGTTATTATTAGAAAAACGGCCAACGGATTTGAATCAGTTGATTATTAAGGCAATCCACATGCTAGAACCACTGGCGGAAGAAAAAAACATAAGGTTAGAAACAGACTTAGAAAACGTCGCGGAAGTTTACGTTGATGCTGGCAGAATAAATCAGGTATTGTACAATCTTATGACTAATGCTTTAAGACATACACCGGATTGTGGGAGAATATCAGTTGCTACCCGGAGCGTTTTTGAAAACAGCATGAGCTGGTTACTAGTAGAAGTTTCCGACACTGGCACTGGAATTGCTGCAGAGGATTTACCATATATTTTTAATCACTTTTATCGGTCGGATAAGGCACGTGATCGCAAAAGCGGTGGATCTGGTATTGGATTAGCAATAGTCAAACAGCTAATTGAAAGTCACGGCGGGAAAGTACTAGTTAAGAGCCATGAGGGAAGAGGTAGTGTTTTTTCTCTATATATTCCAATCAGCCGAGCTGTTATAGAAAAAGAGTAGGTAAAGTTAGTGTTTTTTTGGTATCTGAGCTAAAGCTACTAAGGCAAATCGATAAGCTTCTTATATGCGAATATTAAGCTTAGTAATATAGGCTGATGAATTAAATAAATTAGAAGTGAATGACGGCCTAAATAATTAATTAGTGGGATATCAATAAATACAGGCATGATCGAGGTTTTTTCATAATAAAAGTATTTGCCTGCAGCAACACCGAATAAGAAAACTCCATACCAGGGAAGTAAAGGATAATAATCCAATGAGGCAAAAGAAGGGCTCGTTAACCCGATAGTTAGCAGCCAATCATTAGTTGTACCAAGCTTGGTTGTAATAAAGCCTGCTATAATAGCGGCAATGCCCAAAATGAATAACAGACTTATGCTTAGAGGGCGGACAAATGGATAGGTGATAAGACTTACCCCGAGGAGATGCAATATGCCGAATCTTATATATAAGATAGGGTTATAAAAATAAGTTAGGACAGATAGTGCTAAACCCCAAATTAAGACGTTAACGCCATTACGTACATGTTTGTTAGTTAGACTGCCGCTTAGTCCGCAAATGAAGATAAAAAGAACGGCCGCGCTTTTGCCAGTGTAAAACCATATACCTGAACTATAATTCAAGTTTACATTCAGAAATTCTTTAAAATCAAAAACTAAATGAAATAGAATCATAAGAATGATAGCTAAACCGCGAAAAAAATCAATTTCCCAAATTCGTTTATATTCTTTCACTTTATCCCGCCTATAGTGATGTATTATAAATATATTATCATAATAAACACAGGCTGTATTGGCATATTTATACTCACGAAATGTGCCGAGCGCTAACTAACAAGTAGGCTAGCGGAAATACAGGTTTAAAGTATATTCCTAAATTAATAAAATTGCCGTTTATTTGCGTAATATGGCTGTACATTGCACCTAAAATAATTGACAGTCGACACTGGTATAATTACAAGGAGCATAGCAACGCGAATTAAGCAGCGATTGATTACTATATATTAATGAAGCTTTCTGAAAAATTACAGTTTTATGTGAGAGGTACGCATACTCGTAACTGTAATTGGGAACTATAAAGTTTAGCGAAATTTGCAAAATAGCAAGAAAAACATAGAAAAGCTGTGAAAAAAAGAACTAGCCTGTGAAAAAAAGAACTAGATATCAAATTGTTGCTATATTGCAAAGATTTTGTTACAATTATTCAGGGGATAAGCTTTACTTATTATTTACCATTACTGTCATGGATTAGGCAGTAATGCACAGTTTTCAGAGTGGTCTTATATTTACCAAGAGGGGGTTTTTTGTGTGGAGATTTTGGTTTGCATTAAGCAAGTTCCCGGAACTTCAGAAGTTGAAGTAGACAAAGAGACTGGCGTCCTAAAAAGAGAAGGTATTGATTCAAAAATGAATCCGTACGATTTGTATGGCGTAGAGACAGCTGTACGAATTAAAGAGAAAAATGGGGCAAAAGTTACTGTAGTGAGCATGGGGCCGCCACAAGCGTCCGAGATTCTTCAAGAAGCATTCATGATGGGTGCTGACGAAGCTGCACTATTCACTGACAGAAAATTTGCTGGTGCTGACGTTCTTGCAACTGCGTACACTATTGCGCAAGGTATCAAGAAAGTTAACATCCCTGATCTTATCATCTGTGGTAAACAAACTACTGACGGCGATACTGCTCAAGTAGGCCCTGAACTTGCTGAGTTCCTTGGAATTCCGCATGTTGCTAACGTAACTAAGATTATCGAAGTTACTGACAAAGCTGTTACTGTTGAAATGGACATGGGTCACAGTGTGGAAATTGTTGAAATGCTGTATCCTTGCCTTATTACTGTTGAAAAGGGCATCAATGTACCAAGACTGCCTTCTTTCAAACTTAAGTTGGCTACTAAAGGTAAAAAGATTCCGTTCTACACCTTAAATGACTTCGAAGACAAAGATGAGAAGAAATATGGCTTGAACGGTTCCCCAACTCGCGTTTTAAGAATATTCTCACCAGAAGCTAATTCTGATCGCGAAATGTGGACAGGCACCGGTGAAGAACTGAATGCTAAGTTAGTTAAAAAGCTAAAAGAACTTAAGTTTGCGTAAGGAGGGACAATAATGGCTAGAATAGTTATTAATCAAAAATTAGTTACTAGTCCAGAAGATCTAATGAAACTCTGTCCATTCAATGCAATTGAGTGGGACAATGAGTATCTGCAAATAAACGCTGCTTGTAAAATGTGTAAAATTTGCGTGAAAAAAGGCCCTGAAGGCGTTTTCGTATGCGAAGAAGATAAAGTTGAAGAGATTGATAAGAGCTTATGGAAAGGTATCTGCGTTTATGTTGACCATGTAGACGGCGATATCCATCCTGTAACATTTGAGCTTATCGGTAAAGCAAAAGAGATGGCTGCTAAAATTAACCATCCTGTATATGCTTTATTTGCCGGTTCAAATATACAAGAAAAAGCTGCTGAAATTCTTCACTACGGCGTTGACGAAGTTTTCGTTTACGACGCTCAAGAACTCAAGCATTTCCGCATCGAGCCATATACTGCGGTAATGGAAGACTTCATCAACAAAACTAAAGCTTCCACAATTCTTGTTGGTGGTACAAATGTTGGCCGTTCATTAGCTCCTCGTGTAGCTGCAAGATTCCGTACTGGTTTAACTGCTGACTGTACAATTCTTGATATGGATGAAAGCACAGATTTAGCACAAATCCGTCCTGCTTTCGGCGGCAACATTATGGCTCATATCTATACTCCAAACAACCGTCCGCAATTTGCGACTGTACGTTATAAAATATTCGATGCTCCTGAAAGAACTCAAGAGCAAAGCGGCAAAATTACTCTTTGCAGCCTTGATGCAGACAAACTTAACTCACGCATTTCTGTTAAGGGCGTAGTTAAGAAAGAAACTGTACAATCTATTGAGGATGCTGAAGTTATCGTAGTTGCAGGTGGTGCTATCAAGACTAAAGAAGGTCTTGATATGTGCAAAGCCATCGCTGAGAAACTTGGTGGTATGCTTGCGGTAACTAGACCGCTTGTTGAAGCTGGTCTAGCTGATGCAAGACTGCAAATCGGTCTTAGCGGTAGAACTGTTAAGCCTCGTCTTATCATCTGCGCTGGTGTAGCAGGCTATATCCAATTCGTAGCTGGTATGGACAAATCCGAAACAATTATTGCTATTAACACAGATGCTGACGCTCAAATCTTCGACGTTGCTCACTATGGCATCGTTGGTGATGTAAACGAAATACTTCCTAAGCTTGCTCAAGAGCTTGGCGCTTAATAGCAGCCCGTAAATTTATAGTTAAGGGGTGAACAAACTATGGATTACAAAAAAGTCGATAGTAAAGATATAGAGTTTATCGTGTCCGTTGCAGGTAAAGAAAAAGTATTTGTTGGCGACCAAATCCATGAAACTTATAGCCGTGACGAAATCGTTCACGCTAATAAGTATCCTGATGTTGTTGTAGAAGTTGAAACTACTGAAGAAGTTTCAAAAATTATGAAATATGCTTATGATAACAACATTATCGTAACTCCACGCGGTCAAGGTACTGGCCTTGCTGGTGCTGCTGTTGCTTTTAATGGCGGTATCATGATCTCCACTGTTCGTATGAACAACATTCTTGAGCTTGATGACGAAAACCTAACTCTAACAGTAGAGCCAGGCGTTCTTTTGATGGATATTATCAAGCATGTTCAAAGTAATGATTTATTCTACCCACCAGATCCAGGTGAGAAATCCGCTTCCATTGGTGGTAACATCTCTACTAATGCTGGTGGTATGAAAGCTGTTAAGTACGGCGTAACTAGAGACTATGTTCGTGGTTTGGAAGTTGTTCTTCCAGACGGACGCGTAATCGAAGTTGGCGGTAAAAACGTTAAGAACAGCTCTGGTTACAGCATTAAAGATCTTATCGTCGGCTCCGAGGGTACACTTGGTTTTATAACTAAAGCTATCCTTAAGCTTCTTCCGCTTCCTAAAATTTCTCAAAGCTTGCTAATTCCTTTCCCAGATTTGGCAACTGCTATTGAGACAGTACCAAAAATCATTAAATCAAAATCTATCCCAACTGCTATTGAGTTCATGGAGCGCTCCGCTATTGTTGCTGCTGAAGAATTCCTTGGTAAAAAGTTCCCAGATAAGTCTTCTGACGCTTACCTCTTGTTAACATTTGATGGCAACAAGAAAGAAGAAGTTGAAGATGCTTACGAAAAAGTTGCCCACATCTGCTTAGAAGCTGGCGCTTATGACGTATTCATTTCCAACACTCAAGAAAGACAAGAAACTATCTGGAAAACTCGCGGTGCTTTCCTTGAGGCTATCAAAGCTTCAACAAGCGAACTTGATGAGTGCGACGTTGTTGTTCCAAGAAACAAAGTTGCGGAATTCATTAAATTCACTAACGAACTTCAAAAAGAAGTTGACATCCGCATTCAAAGCTTTGGTCATGCTGGAGACGGTAACCTACACGTTTACATCTTGAGAGATGATCTTGGCGAAACCGAGTGGAAAACTAAATTGCACAAAGCAATGGATAGAATGTATGACAAAGCTACTGAGCTTCACGGTTTAACTTCCGGTGAGCATGGTATCGGTACTGAAAAGAAACCTTACCTTGAAAAAGCAATGGGCGAAGATTACATGTCCGTTCTTAGAGGCATCAAAGCTTCATTTGACCCTAAAAACATACTCAACCCAGGCAAAGTTTGCTAATTTGAGTAACATAAATAGACTGTCGATTAATCGACAGTCTATTTTTTATAATTATGCAATGCAAAATTTTAATATAATAACTTGTATTATTTCTATTAGCATGAACATATAAATTTAGTGATAGAGGAATGTCCTTCCTGAGTGAAATATTCTGTATACTTTATTCGAACGGAAGGAATTGAAATTCCATATGTAGAAAAATATGTAATTACATTATAACGGTAAGGGACCAGGAGGTGAAGGCAATACCCTGCCAGTCAAAATTATTTTTGAGGAGGAAAGGCATGAAAAAGACTGTTTCCATTTTAGTTATATGCTTTTTAGCTATTGCATTACTCGCCGGATGCGGCGGTACAACAAGCCAGGCGCCTGCTGATAAGAAATTTATCAACATCGCTACAGGTGGTACTGCAGGCACGTATTATCCTCTTGGTGGCGCTATTGCCGAAATCCTAAATAAGAATATCCCTGGCATGAATGCTAGTGCTCAAAGTACAGGAGCATCTGTTGCCAATATTAATATGCTTAAGGATGGCAAAGTAGATATCGCTTTCGTCCAAAATGATATTACGTATTATGCAGCTAATGGAACCGAAATGTTCAAGGATAAAAAAGTTCCTAATTTAGTGGGCTTAGCTACTCTTTATCCTGAAACAATACAAATCATTACTCTAGATAAGACTGGCATCAAGTCTATTGCTGATCTTAAAGGTAAGCGGGTAGCAGTTGGAGCCGCTGGAAGCGGAACTGAGGCAAATGCTCGCCAAATACTTGAAGCATATGGTATTACATACCAAGATATCAAGGTTCAGTATCTTTCTTTCGGTGAAGCTGCCAGCGGTTTAAAAGATGGTAACGTTGATGTTGCTTTTGTAACTGCAGGATTCCCAACTGCAGCAATTCAGGATATTGCTGCACAAAATCAAGTTGTGTTACTTCCAGTTACGGCCGATAAAGCTGATGCTTTAATTAGTAAATATCCTTTCTATACTAAAGTTAATATCCCAGCCAGCACTTATCCAAACCAAGCTGCTGATGTTTCGGCAGTAGCAGTTATGGCTATGTTAGTTGCAACAGACAAACTAGATGCGGATACAGGGTATAAGGTTACTAAAGCTATCTATACCAATCTTGACCGCATAAAAGCGTCTCACTCTGTAGGAAAGCAAATAACAAAAGAGGGCGCTAAAGCTGGTATGCCTATTAAATTGAATGCCGGAGCTGAAAAATTCTTCAAGGAATAACTTAGTAAGGTGTCCGTGAAGGGGGAAATGCCGGGTGCCAATTTTGGCCCCCGGCTTTTTATGAATACACAGAAATTAACAATAATAATATTGATAGTCTTATGTGCAGGCTATTTTATTTCATTGCCATGCCTAGTTTTACAATCTGACGATGGCTTGCTGATAAGGCTGCCAGCTAACCGGGATAATGGGATAACCCTAAAATATACCCATTCTGTCCATAAAACACTAGTTGTGGAGAATATATCAATAGATAATTCAGGTAAATTAGTTGTTAATTCTACTGAATACGAATCTTATGGTGTAGGATTACCTTATTTAGCTGATGAGGGTAAATTCCGTCAAGAGGGAACTAGATTTATCTTGGAGGATATTAATCGTCCTTTTTCTATAATAAACCTGCGGGCTGGTCCCGAGGCCAAGCTCGAAATGTACTATCAGGGAAAAGTATATGCTTTATATCAAATGGTTCCTAGCGGGGGATTAATTTCTCTGCGTGTCGCTCCCTATTATTCTACTTGGCTGTAAAAATCGCATAGTTAGGAGGTTATATATGAGCAAGCAATTAAGTGCAGATGAGATTATGAAAAAGTATGATCGGGAGTCCGATACGCGAAGTTTTAAAGGATTAATGGCTTTAGCGGTTTCCGTTATTGCGATTACATTTTCTATTTTCCATCTATATACGGCGATGTTTGGTGTTTTGGACGCCCATATACAAAGAGCAGTACATTTAAGCTTTGGTATGGCGTTAATATTTATCTTATACCCTACTTCCCGCAGTTGGTCACGAGAGAAGCTCCATCCGTTTGATTTACTGCTGGCTATTTTAGGGGCAGCAGCTCCGATTTATATAATTATGATGTATAACGAACTTGTAATGAGAGCAGGTACTGTAACGCAAACAGATATGCTTGTAGGTGCTCTTGGCGTACTGCTTGTAATCGAAGGAGCACGTCGTGTTGTCGGTATACCTATTGTAATAGTAGTATTATGTTTTCTTGCCTACGCTTTTATAGGTCCTTATGCTCCTGGTGTTCTTGCACACAGGGGGTTAGGTGTCGACGAATTGATCGGTCATCTATTTTTTACTACTGAAGGTATTTTTGGTATTCCATTAGGAGTTTCTTCTACTTTTATTTTTCTATTTATCCTATTTGGCGCATATTTAGAGACAACAGGTTTAGGAAAGTTTTTTATTGATATTGCCAATTCTATCGCAGGCTGGGCCAGTGGAGGACCGGCTAAGGTTGCGGTACTATCAAGTGGATTGATGGGTACTGTTTCCGGTAGTTCGGTCGCTAATGTTGTGGGTACAGGAAGCTTTACCATTCCTATGATGAAAAAACTAGGCTACCACAAAGATTTTGCCGGTGCAGTTGAGGCTGCGGCATCAACCGGCGGACAGTTAATGCCGCCAGTCATGGGAGCGGCCGCCTTCCTAATGGCCGAGTTTGTTGGTGTACCATATATTGAAGTCGTAAAAGCCGCAGCCATTCCAGCGTTTCTTTATTTTGCTGGCATTTGGATCGGAGTTCATTTTGAGGCGAAAAAGAATAATTTAAAAGGGATACCAAGGGATCAGCTTCCAAATGCCTCTTTGCTGCTTAAAGAAAGAGGGCATCTGGCGATACCATTAATAGCAATAATTTATCTGTTGGTGTCCGGATTTACTCCAATGAAGGCTGCTCTTTGGGCAATTTTCTTGGCAATTGGTGCCTCCATGCTTAGAAAATCTACTAGAATTAAGCCGATGGAAATTGTAGCAGGCTTAGAACGCGGTGCTAGAGGAGTACTAGGTGTACTTGTCGCTTGTGCTGCAGCCGGAATAATCATTGGTGTTGTTACCAAAACTGGGGTTGGGCTGAAGTTAGCCTCTGCCTTGTTGGATCTTTCTGGTGGTAATCTTCTGGCGACAATGTTTTTCACCATGATTACTTCGATAATTCTCGGAATGGGTGTTCCAACAACAGCCAACTATGTAATTACATCAACTATTGCGGCACCTGCTCTTGAACAGATGGGAATACCTATATTAGCCGCACATCTCTTTGTATTCTATTTCGGAATAATCGCGGACGTTACGCCGCCGGTAGCGCTTGCAGCTTATGCCGGAGCAGCAGTGAGCGGAGGTAATGCGCTAAAAACCGGCGTTAATGCATCGAAATTAGCAATTGCAGCCTTTTTAATACCATATATTTTTGTCTTTTCACCTACTTTATTAATGATTAATGCAACAGCAGGCACTTTGATATACGCTACTTGTACTGCGCTAATAGGCATGATTGGCATAGGTGCAGCCATGATTGGTTTCTTTATGACTAAAGCTAACTTTATAGAACGGATACTGTTCTTTGTAGGCGGTATATTACTAGTAGACCCTGGATCTTTCACAGATATGATCGGAGCAGGGATTCTAACCTTAGTGGTGTTCTGGCAATGGACTAAGAAAAGAAAACAAAAGGCACATGAATAAAACCTTAAGGAAACTCGACTGCTATAAAGTGCAGTCGAGTTTCCTTTTTCTATCTGGTGTATTTTATCAAGATAATCAGTATCTCTGTGCTCTTAAATTATTTTTCGCAAATTACTAATACAACATCGGGAAAAACTATAAAGGAGGAGGTGATTTTATGAAAAATTCTGGCGAAACTACTGGTAAAGTTAGTACTGGAGCTAGCAAAGCGTCACAATTTATAAAGTCAGACCAGGAAAAGAAGCTGAAAAAAGCGGGTCCTAAAGGGATATAAGAGAATAACTTGTGGTCCACTATGCCGCAGAAACTTCTGCGGCTTTATACATGATTAATAGACCCTTTGTGACTAAATAAATAAAAATTGGAAGCTTGGCATAAGATAAGCATGAGATCTTCATTTGGAGGACTTAGCTTATGGAATGCTGGAAAAAGCTTATAGTATATTTAAGCTGCAAAATCTACCTTTTATTATACTTTTGGATATTTATCGTAGTCTGGGCGACAGTAAATTATTCTGTACCAGGATTATTTACTGCAGGTACAATTCTTCCTGTTTATATGTATATAAGATATGTTGATAATAGAAAAGTTGTGGAGTTCTTAAAGCTAGATAAAAGTAGGTTGATTTCTGGCTATCTTTGGGGAAGTGTACTTTCAGCAATTCTAATAACTATCATTGCCGCAAAGATTCATTTTCAGGGGGAGGGAACTTTTTATTATCAATGGGAGTTAAAAGATATATTAAGTATTGTAGTCATAGCAAGCATAGTTGAAGAAGTATTCTTCCGTGGATTTCTCATGCAAAAACTAATGGAATCTACGAGTTTTAACATTGCTAACATTCTAGTGACAATCTTTTTTGTGCTTATACACTTTCCATCATGGATAGCTGATAACTTAGCAATTAGTGATATAGCTAATGGCCTAATATATTTGACAGGCTTTAGTTGGCTGTTAGGCTATATCTTCAAATGCAGTCAGTCTCTATGGACACCGATTATAATGCATGCTACTAATAATTTAATAAATTTATCGACTATAACTATACAATATACAAGCTATTTTTCACCATAATTAAATAGGATGTTGCTGGCTACATAAAAGGACCTGCTTTCAGTGGCAGTTGTTGCTATATAAGAATATTATGTAGCAAGGGATTAGATCCCTGTATAACTGAAAGGAAGGTGCCCAAATGGAGGACTTTAGAAAGCCAAAATGGGGAGAGCCAGAAATTGAAGATTGGGATGACGACGAGGATTTATCTGAAGAGGAAGACTGGCGACAAGAAGATCGACAAGTTATATTAGGTTTAGGATTTGGCGGTTTCGGCGGCTTTGGTTGCTATCCTCGTCGCTTCTGTTTTCCGCGCCAATTTGGCTGCTACCCTCGTCAATTCGGCTGTCGCCCTCGGCTTTTTGGCTGCTATCCACGTCAATTCAGCTGCTATCCTCGGCGTAATTGCTATCCACGGCCTTGCTATCCAATCTAATTTTATAAAAATTGAAGCCTCTAATGTAGAGGCTTCAATTTTTATATACTCACTTTAATTAGTACTGGCCTGCCTTGGAAAGCTCAGCTTTTATACCAGGCATTCCAGGATGCCAGCCAGAGGGCACGCCCTCGTTTGTTGCTTCGGCATACTTAAGAGCCTGAATAAGTCGAATAACTTCCGGAATATTACGGCCAACCTCAAGAGGATATATTTCGTAGTAGCGGATACGGCCTGAGGGATCTATAAGAAAAGTAGCGCGATTAGCTGTACCATCTTTAGTTTTAACGCCGTAGGTTTCAGCAATTAAGGCATTTCGGTCTGAAAGCATAGGATATGTAATTTTACTAGCGCTAGGGGAAATATCGTGAAACACTTTGTGAGCGAGTACACTATCAGTACTTATTGCTAGGACGTTAGCTGATAAATTAGTTATCTGTTCATAATTGTCGGCAACTGCCGCTAATTCGGTTGGTCAGACAAAGCTAAAATCTGAGGCGTAAAAGAACAATATTAGCCACTTACCGCTGTAGTTGGATAAGCACACTTCGGTTTCCTTACCATTATGATAGGCTGAGGCACAAAATCCAGGCGCTAGGTCTAATAATTGAAAACTCATCTAAGTTTCAGCTCCCTCGTTTAAATAATTCAGCGGCAGAGAACTTGCCCTGCCGCAGGAATTACAACTTTCACAAAGAGCCCGTAATGATTTACGCTACAGCCAATAATGATCATTACACACCTATAAGCAATCTTTCGACTACCAACAAGCATTACACAACCACCACTGACCTTTGCTCGACTACCAGGGATACCTGCCGAACCTACTGCAATCTTTCGACTACAATAGACCCAAGAATACAGCCTTACTGTATTCTTCTCCAAAACCCCTAACAGTCTTAGCTCGACAACTATGCATCCTGCTTCGACCATACAACAACCACTTTAGCAGCGGCTGCTGTACAGCCTAACAAGACACATAGTCATCTTCCCGCCGACTAATACCGAGCCAGGGACCCGATATTAATCTTTGGCCGACTAATGCCGAACCTTATAAGATCCGACACTAATCTTGGCTCAACCATTACGAACCCTTTACATTTTATATTATCTCTTGATATTACCTAGATATTCATGGGAAAATATACTATATAAAACGTAGGCGGGGTGAGTAAAATTAAGCATGCACGTTTAATACTTCAGTCATTTATAAATAGTGGCTATAAAGCATATGTAGTTGGCGGAGCAGTAAGGGATCTTATGCTTGGAATAACCCACAGTGATATTGACATATGTACAAATGCTCAACCAAAAGAGATTTTGGGGATAGCGGCAAAACAAGGCTGGAAAACCGAATTAGTTGGGGCGGCCTTTGGCAGTGTCATGGTCATAGTCGATGGCAAGCCTTATGATGTAACTACTTTTCGCCGTGAAGAATATGGTGAGGATAGTCATCGTCCAACAAAGGTTGAATTTGGAGCCTTGCTTGAAGAAGATTTGGCAAGGCGAGATTTTACTATTAATACATTGTGCCTTGACGTTTATGGCGACTTGATAGATTTGTTTGGCGGACTAAATGATCTCAGAATGGGTATAATTAAATCTGTTGGCGATCCACATCTTAGATTTGCCGAGGATGCATTAAGAATGTTTCGCGCCGCACGATTTTCAGCACAATTAGGGTTTGCGATGGATAAGGCTATCTTCCCTGCGATGGTTGCTAATCTATATAGAGTGCGCGGGTTATCTGTTGAGAGGGTAAGAAACGAAATTGAAAAAACTCTATTAACTAAATATGCTGGCCGCGGGCTCAACTTAATGTTAACCTCAGGACTTTTAAATCAGGAATGCCGTTCACGCGAAGCAAATAGCGATATATATGTCCCAATTATGCCAGAGCTTAGCCATCTATATGAGCTTCCACAAAACTCGCGCTATCATCATTTAGATACTTGGCGCCATGTTATTAATGCAGTAGAAACTATCCCCCAAAAATTAACGCTGCGCTGGGCAGCACTTTTGCATGATATAGCAAAAGGCTGTGCGGGTATACGAGGGACGAACGAGTATGGTGAACCAACAGACCATGGTCATGATAAAGCAGGGGCTCTAATGGCCTCAGTTATGCTTAAAAGGCTGAAAGTCGACCGAATAGTAGCTGAAAGAGTAACTTGGCTGATAGCTAATCATATGCATGGGCCACAGCCGGAAATAAAGTCTGTGGTCAAGTGGCTGCGCAGACGTTCTAAAGAGTTTAGCCAGTTTGAGCAATTCAAAGAAGCTGTAGAGGAGCTGTTCCAACTATATCGTGCGGATGGTCTGGCAACACGGCATAAGCTTAATTGCAGGTTTAATGATCTTGAAGAATTAGTTTTTTCTGTTTTATCAGCCTTGCCGTTCTTTCCAGCTCAGTTAGCAATAAAAGGCGGCGATATCGCTGCCAAAATTGGAGCTGGTCCGCAAGTAGGGAAAATTCAAAAAAATTTTTTAGAGCGTATTCAGTGTGGGCAACTCGAAAACACTATAGATGCACTAGAAAATGCGCTAGAATCACAATTGAAGAGGTCGATATCGACAAAAAAAATTACTCAAAGTCAATAATGTCTGCTCGATATGCATCATGTTTCATAATTATAAAGCGATTATGAATAATATTGCATGATATTTAGCGATATTTTGAGTATTTAGCACTTAACGAAAAATTTATCGGGTTTTTTGCGATTTTTTCTTGAACTTTCGGCTGATTATGCTACAATCATATCATGCCTAAAAGAGACATACGAAAGAGGGGAGAGGGATATGGAAAAGATCTTTAAACTCACACAGTCTGCGGTTGAAACCTTAGCAGAAAAATATGGCACACCGCTTTTGGTGTTGTCATTAGAACAAATTGAGCATAATTATAGATTTCTTACGGAGAACCTGCCGGGAGTTAAAATCTATTATGCTGTTAAAGCTAATCCAGATGAGCGAATAGTTCGTACGTTAGCTGACCTTGGTTCTTGTTTTGATGTAGCATCCGATGGTGAGATGCTGGCTTTGACTGAACTTGGAATAGCTCCAGATCGCATGGTCTATGCAAATCCTTTCAAAACCCACAACGGACTAGCTGTTGCAAAACGTACGGGTGTATATAAATTTACCTTTGATAGTGAAAGTGAAATCTATAAAATGGCCAAAGCAATACCGGGAGGGACAGTTCTCTTAAGAGTAAGAGTGGATAACCCTAAGGCTTTGGTTGATCTTAATAAAAAATTTGGGGCACATCCTGACGATGCACTTCGCCTTCTTAAAATAGCTAGGGAACAAGGGCTTGACGTTGCAGGTTTATGTTTCCATGTTGGCAGTCAGTCTTTAAGTGCTGATGCTTATGTTGATGCAATAAATATCTGCCGAAGACTTTTTGATGATGCTGCTAAAGAAGGTTTTAAACTTCGTATTTTAGATATTGGCGGTGGTTTCCCGATACCGGCTATTGATACTGAAGTTGATGCTTTGGCAATAACTCGGACTATAAGGGAAATGCTCGAAAAGAATTTTTCCGATATTGAAATTTGGGCTGAGCCGGGGCGTTTTATTTGCGGTACTACGGTAAATCTGATTACAAGAGTAATTGGAACACAGCATCGCAATAGTCAGCAATGGTATTTCCTAGATGATGGCTTATATGGTACATTCTCAGGTGTTATTTTTGATCACTGGGATTTTGAGCTTCTAACCTTTAAGCCGGATGTTGAAAAAATTCCGGCAACTTTCGCTGGACCAAGCTGCGACTCGCTAGATGTTATGTTCCGAGATAAAATGACAGTTCCTTTAGAAATGGATGATATAATCCTAGTTCCTAACTGTGGTTCATATACCTCTGCATCAGCTACTGTTTTTAACGGGTTTGCCAAAACAACCCGGATAGTTTGGGAAGATGTTAAACAAGAAATTGAAACCATTCCTCTAGCTGCTGCTACTAGCAACAGAACATTATAAACGCTATTCAGGATAAACAGAATGTACGGATTAGTACATTCTGTTTTTTTATCGAAAGAATGAAACTACCTTGTGAAAAGTAATTTTACACAAGGTTATCCACAAAGTTATTAACATTATGCTCACAATTGTGGATAAAGTTATAATAAATCCCCATTTTACGGGATATATACAAATATTATATGTGGATAACTACAAATCGGCAGGATTTATTTAATAGCTATAGAATGGATTTTGCTATAGTTGAATAGTGCCTTTGTCCTATAAAATTATGACCACAACTTGGATAGCTATAAGGCAGTAGTCTGATGAGAATATCCCGTCGTTGAAGTACAATTAATGTACCAGATATTGAGGCGGGGGGGACCTTTAGTGGCAAAGTTAACCAACAAAGGCTTATTAGGTATTGCCTTAGTTCTTAGTTTAGTTACTTCGTTATTGATATATAACTATTTAAAGAGTACGGCAAACAAAGAGGTAACAGGAATACCAGTAATAGTTGCCAAAGCGGAGATACCACCTAAAACTAGGATTACAGCCGAAATGGTTCAGGAGACTATAGTTCCAGTCGAATATCTTCAACCAGGAGCGGTTACAGACATTAATAAAGTAATAGGAATTGTTTCAAGAGAAAGAGTGCTGGCTGGCGAACAGGTTACCGAGCGCCGCTTAGTATTTGAGGGTAAGGCAGTTGGTTTTACGGGGGTTATTCCTCGGGATAAACGAGCATTAACTGTGGCCGTTAATGAAATCACCGGAGTTGCGGGATTTGTTAAGCCAGGAGATTACGTTGATATAGTTGTAACGTTTGATGCTGGAACAATAGGAGATAATGTAAGCCAACTTCTGCTGCAGAATATTTTGGTATTAGCTTCGAATCGTGATGCTGAAGAAGGCGTAACTCAAACTGCAAATAAATCTGAGACCAAAGAGCCTGTTAAAGCAACTACTGTAACGCTTGCAGTCTCTCCTGACGAAGCAGCTAGAATAACTTTGGCTGATGAGAAAGGCAAGATTCGCCTAGCGTTGCGCCCTTATCTGCCTATCAATGGGATAGCTGTTACAAGTACAATTACGCCTACTGAGATGGTTGGATCACATTCATCACCAGTGAATACTAATCCGTCTAGTCCCACACCAAATTTCATACATCCACCTGTTTATGAAAGTCCTAAGCCTCCAGCTAGTGATAATTCAGGGATTAAAATGATTCGAGGTACAAAGGTCGAAACAGTCCCTTTAGATTAAAGATTACTAGATTTGAGAGAGGTAGGACAAACTTATGAATTTTAAACGTATTATTGTTTTCATAATGATGATGTTATGTTTTATATCTATAAATATTTCGCCTGCGCTAGCGGAAGGAAAGTTAGCTGTGGCTGTGAGCCAATCAAGAGTTCTTAATTACTATGGAGTTGAAAGAGTAGCAATTGCGAATCCAGAAATAGCCGATGTTTTAGTGGTATCAAGTAATGAAATACTGCTAGTAGGCAAAGCTCCTGGTATGACCACTTTACATATATGGTCGGCAGGTAATCGTCAGAGTTACTTGGTAGAAGTTGCTGCAGATGACTTACCAATTGCTAATGAAATTAAGAATATTCTGGGCTATAACGATATACGTGTTAGTAAAGTAGGCAAAACTATCATCCTTGAAGGTACTGTCAATGACCGTTACCAGAAAAACCGTGCCGAAAAGGTTGCGGAGGCGTATGGTGAAAAGGTTGTAAACCTTCTAGAGCTTACTAAACCAGTACAAGTCAAAATTGAGGCACAGGTAATTGAAATTGATCGGGAGAAGCTAAAGAACATAGGTCTAAAATGGGGTAATGATCCATACTCTTCGCCAGGATCATTTTTATTTGGGCAGCGGCAAAATCTAGGATCTTTTTATGCTAACATACACTCTGAGCTGAGACTTTTAGTTCGTGATGGCTCAGCTAAGATTTTATCCCAGCCCAATATGATTACATTAAGCGGGGAAAAGGCTAACATTATGATAGGCGGAGAAATTCCCGTTCCAATCGCTTGGGATGATAATAAAATAACATTTGAGTGGAAAGAGTATGGTATCAAGCTCGACATTGAACCAGAAGTTAATAATGAAGGGCTAATTAACAGTAGAATCAAAGCCGAAGTTAGCTCGCTTGACTGGAATTCGACAAAGAGTATACAAGGTGTTGGCGATCTTAAAATACCGCCGATAAAAATGCGTAAAGCTGAGACAGCTATTGCTCTATCCTCAGGTCAAACCATGGCAATTGGTGGTCTTATTGCTCATGAAACAGCTCAAGACGTAACCAAAGTGCCATTTCTAGGGGATTTACCTGTGCTCGGTAAATTATTCCAAAGTAAATCCTTTACCAGAAATGAGACCGAACTTATAATATTAATTACCCCAACAATTGTTGATCCAGCTGAATATTTACCTCAATTGACTACTGAGATGCATGAGTTTTCTAAGGAGAATCCATGGGGAGGAGCTAACAATGGCGGAAAAAATAAGGGTGTTGATCGCTGATGATGTAGCGGATACCCGGGAAAACATTGATAAATTGATGGCGTTCCATCCCGAGGTTATTGCTGTTGGGCAGGCCGCAACAGCGGAAGAGGCAATTACTTTAGCGAAGCAAGTTAATCCAGATATAATCTTAATGGATATAAACATGCCAGGTATGGACGGCATTACTGCAACCGAAATTATAAGTGGCGAAGTGCCAAATTCGAGCATTATAATTATGAGTGTCCAAGGTGAACCTGAGTATTTTCGCAGGGCCATGGTTGCTGGGGCCAAGAACTATCTTGTAAAGCCCTTTACTGGCGATGAATTACTTAATGCGGTCAAGCAGGTCAACAATCTAGAACAAAAGCGTAAAAATGTCAGTAGAACACAACTTCAGGCCAAAGAACTAGGGAAAGTCATAACGGTTTTTAGTACCAAAGGTGGAGTAGGTAAGACGACAATAGCTACTAATTTAGCGGTTGCCCTGGCGGAAAAGACTGGTGCAAAAGTCGGTCTTATTGATGGTGATTTACAATTTGGTGACGTTGCTTTGTTTCTAAATCTCTTGCCTCAGGCTACAATAGCCGATTTAGTAAAAGATATCGAGCATCTTGATGAAGCTTTGATGGAGGGATACCTAACTCCGTACAATGAAAATTTACAGGTGTTGCCAGCCCCTTTCCGCCCTGAGCAGGCTGATACAATTAATGGCAGTAATCTGTCTGAAATTTTAAAAGTTATGCGTCAGATGTTTGATTATATCATCGTAGACACGGCTCCTGCATTTAATGATACAATGCTTACTGTTCTAGATGCTGCCGACCAGATATTAGTCGTTTCCTCGATGGATTTGCCTACGATTAAAAATATAAAACTATGCTTAGAGATTATGGAATCACTAAATTACTCGGATAATAAAGTAAAAGTTATACTAAATAGGGCGAACTCTGAGGGTGGAATGGAACCACACGAAGTAGAGGAAAGTCTCCATTGCACTTTTGCCGCTACTCTTCCTAGTGAAGGCAAAACGGTAGTACCTTCCGTAAATAAAGGAATTCCTTTTGTCATAAGCCATCCAAATACTCCAATAGGACAGGGGATTTTTGAACTTGCCAGATCAATTGCGGCTGGCGGTTGGAAACAGGAAAAACCAGCACCTAAGAGCGTAGTCGAACGGCTTAAGCGTCTGTTTGGATAGGAGGATATTTTATGCTATTATTAATAGCAATTACATCTTGCACTACGCTAGCAGTTGTTTTCTATATCGTCTATAGCTATTCTAATAATGATAAGAAGCTTGTTAAGGATCGGATTGGCCGCTATATAGAACGTACAGGTTTCGAAACTGTTATAAATAATAACCCATCAGTAGCTAAAGCCGATGAATGGCGGGTATTGATTAGGCGGTTTGGCAGATATGTTGAAATACCGCAGTGGTCCCGGCAAATTGAGCATAAACTTGTTCAGGCAGGCGTGCCTATGCGTGGGGCAGAGTTTTTAGTTATTTGCCTAGCAGTTGGTTTTCTTGGAGCAGTAATGTTGTCTGTTTTATCAGGTGGTAAACTGCTATTAGGATTACTAGGAGGCATTTTGGGTTATATAGCCCCAATCATTATTTTGAAATTGAAAATAGAGCGCAGGGTTAGAGCCTTTAACAGCCAATTAGGTGATGCTTTAATTTTAGTTGCTAATTCACTGCGTACAGGATATAGTTTTATGCAGTCAATCGAAATGGTATCTAAAGAAATGCCTAAACCTATCGGTGAAGAATTTGCACGGGTACTGAAGGAAATGAGTTTAGGCGTAACAACAGAAGAATCACTTAATAATTTAGCAAAGAGAGTAAATAGCGAAGACTTGGATTTGGTGATAACTGCTGTGCTAATTCAACGGCAGGTTGGTGGCAATCTAGCTGAAATATTAGATAATATATCCAATACTATTAGAGAACGAGTTAAGATAAAAGGCCAGATAAAAACACTTACTGCACAAGGCCGGGCATCTGGCATAGTAATAAGCTTGCTGCCAATTGCCGTTGGTATACTAATTTCATTTGTAAATCCAGGCTATATGGGAGTATTGTTCACAGATCCAATTGGTAAAGCAATGATTGCTGCTGCTGTGTTCAGTCAGTTAATAGGAATAGTTTTGATAAGAAAGATTGTAGATATTGAGGTTTAATTAGAGGGCTATTGCCCTCTTCCTTTAATTTCCGTTATACTTTTAGCAGGTATAACTCAGAAAAGAGCGAATTTTGATGAAAACTTATTAAGGTGGAAATATGGCTGATTTAGATTTAAAAGCATTGGATAAAATAATAAAGAATACTCTATCGGCTGTTGAAAAAAGCAAAACGCAAATTTTCGAGATATATGAGGCAGCTCGAAATGAAATGGAAAATGTTAAAAAAGACGTTGAAAAGGTAAAACAAGAAACCATTAACGTCATTTTCTTAGTGGACGAGCTAGAGAAAAAAGAGCGTCGGGCGCGCTTGAGACTGATGGAAGTTAGCCGAAATTTCCGCGTATATAAAGAAGAAGATATAAAAGATTGTTATGATGAGGCCAAGAATCTTCAGATTGAATTGGCAGTTGCTCGAGAGCAAGAACAAAATCTGCGACGTCAACGTGATGAACTGGAAATAAGGCTAAAGCAGCTCAAAAATACTGTAGAGAAAGCCGAGGGCCTAGTGTCTCAGGTCGGTGTAGTTTTGGGCTATTTAGGTAATCAAATGGGCGGGGTCGTAAACCAGATTGAATCGTTACAGCAAAGTCAAATATTTGGAGCGAAAATAATAAAAGCTCAGGAAGAGGAACGCCGCCGAGTAGCTAGGGAAATCCACGATGGGCCGGCACAGCTTATGGCCAATGTGGTATTCAGAGCCGAGGTTTGCGAACGTTTAATAGATATTGATATTGACCGGGCAAAGGGTGAACTTAGAGATTTACGTGAACAGGTTCGAGGCTGTCTGAAAGAGACCCGCAAGATTATTTTTGATTTAAGGCCTATGGCTCTGGATGACTTAGGACTAGTTCCAACATTAAAGAGGTTTCTAGATAGCTTGAAGGAAAGGGCAAATGTACATGGTGAGATAAGAATACTGGGCGAAGAAAAAAGGCTTGATTCCCATGTAGAGATAGGACTTTTTAGAGTTATTCAAGAAGCACTTAACAATATTGAAAAACATGCTAAAGCATCAAGTGTTAAAGTTATAATCGAATTTAGACCTGGTTTTGTTTCAGCAGTAGTTGAAGATGATGGTGCTGGCTTTAACTCTGCTGAAACAGCTGGGAGCGAAAGTTTTGGATTGCTCGGAATGAGAGAACGAATGAATTTGCTTAATGGCCAAGTTACCGTTTCATCAGAGATCGGCAAAGGGACTAAGGTTAGTATTAAGGTCCCGTTCAAATGAGTACCTAATACCCATTACTAGACAAAATATTAATGAGACTAATCACCCACATATAATAAGACGAATGGTCGATGGAAGAATAGAGTCAATCTGATAGAATAAGATCAACAAGAACACAACAAGTTGGACAGGTTGAAGATACCAAGTCGCCCAGTTAGTCAGTCAAAAAAATGCGGACTAACTAAAGTATATCGAACTTATTTTAAAAATGTGGGGAGGTCAAATTAATGGAAACAATGGTAAAAATGATGATGTGGTGGGAAAAAGCCAAAAGTGCAGTGCGCAATGAAAAGGGACAAGGTATGGTTGAATACGGCCTAATCCTCGCGCTGATTGCTGTAGTAGTTGTAGGAACGATGACAGTTATGGGTAACGATCTCAACACTAAGATGACCGATGTATCAAACAAATTAAAATAGCTTATCCCTAATACCCCCGGCTTACGGGGGTATTTATTTTTTGTTTAAATGAAATGAAAAATCGGTCAGCAAAATACTTATACCTTAAAAAGTAATAGGACCTATCACCTAAAAAAGCCAGGACCTTATCCAGAACAATATAAGACTGAGGCAAGATGTATTTAACGATATTGCGATGTAAAATTAAATGTATAGTTATATATTTTTTTACTACCAGCTTACTTAGAACTTGCAATAAAGGTAGGCTAAGTAATCAGATATCAAAAAGTTATTTCTACTCGAAAAATGGACAACTATTTGCTTGATTGTGTAGCTTTATTAGCTGTTTCGAATACCAAGAAGTAGGAACAGACTTGTGTTTTTTTGAATGGAGTATGGCATTAGTTTTAATGAATAAACTGCGGTTGTAGGACGGTGGTTTCATGCTAAAGCGAATTATGGGTTATTTAAGGAATAATCGTGGTCAAGGGCTTGTGGAGATGGGGTTAATTATGCCGGTATTCTTATTGTTGGCCCTTGGAATTATGGAGTTTTCCCTTATTATTCATCAATACACTATTGTCAACCAAACGGCTCGGGAGGGCGCGCGGTCAGCAGCTTTGGGTGGAAGTGATGCAACAGTATTTGCTACAGTAAAAGATGCGGTACCTACTGCTATAGTAAGTAAAGATAAACTTCAGATAGTTATAAGTCCAGCAGCGAGGACAAGGGGTGAGGCCGTTACTGTAACTGTAAAACATCCACTGCAGCCAATAACCCCGCTGATAGGGGCTTTTTTTACCCAGATTCCTAATGTAGAAGGCAGTGCAACTATGCGAGTGGAGTAGGTGTGAGACAATGCTTAGTATATTACGTCAGCAAAAAGGCTCTGTTATTGTTATGACTGCATTATATATGACAGCTTTAATGGGCTTCGGTGCTTTATCAGTTGATGTTGGAACGCTCTACTTAAATCGAACCCAATTATCAAAAGAAGCTGATTCAGCAGCCTTGGCAGGCGCAGCTGATTTACCTTACGATTCAGAGCAGGCAGTTTCGACTGCTAGAAGTTATGCTTCTATTAATGGCAAGCAAGGGGATAGCGTTCAAGCAGCAGTTACTAACAATAATACAGTTGTGGCTGTAACGGTAACACGTAATGTTCCGTTATTGTTCGCTAAGGTTTTTTCTATGAACTTATCAAATGTAAAGGTAACAGCAAGAGCTGCAAATAGAGTAATCACGGGAGTAACTGGAGCGGTACCTTTAGGGATCGAAAAACAAACCCTTATATATGGGCAGACCTATACCCTAAAGGAAGGCGGGGGAAGCGGAACTACAGGCAATTATGATGGATTATCCCTAGGAGGATCGGGAGCAAGTTTATATTTACATAATCTAACTTATGGATATAGCGGGAGTTTGCAAGTTGGTCAATGGGTTGACACTGAGCCAGGTAATATGTCAGGCCCTACTAGTTCTGGTATTAGCTATAGAATAAGTCAAGATCCCCATGCAACCTATGAAACTGTTAAAACAGGATCGCCGAGGATTGTAGTAGTACCGGTAGTAGAAACGCTAGATGTTGAAGGCAGAAAACCTGTTCAAATAGCTGGTTTTGCCGCTTTTTTCATTGAAGAAGTAGGCTCATCCGGTAATGAAAATTTTGTTAAAGGGAAATTTCTCAGAATGTATTCAATTGGTGAGACGAGTGATTCTGGTACCGATTATGGTTTGCGGGATATAAGACTGATCGAGTAAAGGGATGGTAGTTATGTCGCTATTAAAAAGACTTGAGGCGCAGAAGCAAACCGAACAGCCACTACAGGGTAAAGAGAAAAATAGGTCTGCAGTATCAGTGAAAACTGACCCATATCAGGATATAAAAGGCCGGATTCACCGCCGCATTATAGAAGAGATGAGCATCGAAGACAGCACAAATCTGACGGATAAAGATCTTGATAAAAAAAATCTTGAGGATATGGTCGCTAAAGTTGCCAATACCGTAATGGACGAAGAAGCCGTTCCAATTCCCCGTGGTGACCGCTTTAAAATAATTACGGAAGTAGTTGATGAGGTTCTCGGCTTTGGTCCGATTGAACCGTTGCTGAAAGATGATAGCGTATCAGAAGTAATGGTAAACAGTGCAAGCCAAGTATATGTAGAACGGAAAGGTAAACTGACTCTCACCGATGTAAAATTTCGAAATGACTTACATGTGCTCCAGATTATTGAGAGAATAGTTGCTCCGATTGGGCGGCGAATTGACGAAAGCTCGCCAATGGTAGATGCTAGATTGCCGGATGGCTCTCGCGTTAATGCGATTATTCCGCCGCTCGCTTTAAAAGGACCGAGTATTACTATACGTAAATTTGCTAAAAACCCGCTTACTGTTGATAATTTAGTTGGATTCGGTACCTTAACGCAAGAAATGGCTGATTTCCTTAAAGCCTGCGTTGAGGGCAAGCTGAATATTGTAGTTTCAGGCGGAACAGGCTCGGGTAAAACAACAACACTAAATATTCTCTCATCGTTTATACCTGATGATGAGCGTATAGTAACTATAGAAGACGCGGCGGAATTACAGCTTCGCCAAGACCATGTAGTTACACTTGAAACTAGGCCACCGAATATCGAAGGCAAAGGCGCGATAACAATGCGTGAATTAGTGAAAAACTCACTTAGGATGAGGCCGGATCGTATTGTTGTTGGTGAGGTGCGAAGCGGTGAGGCTTTAGATATGCTCCAGGCTATGAATACTGGACACGATGGCTCGCTAACAACTGGTCACGCCAATACTCCACGAGATATGCTCAGCCGTCTAGAAACAATGGTGCTTATGGCTGGCATGGATCTACCGGTGCGAGCCATCCGAGAACAAATTGCATCGGCAGTTGATCTAATCCTGCAGCAATCCCGTCTGCAGGATGGCAGCCGTCGAATAACTCACTTAAGCGAAGTACAAGGTATGGAGGGGGATGTTATTACCCTGCAGGATATTTTCGTTTTTGAGCAATTAGGTAAAGACGATAAAAATAAAATTATTGGCAGGTTTAAGCCAACCGGAATTCGACCCAAATTCCTAGACAAACTTGCTGCCAATGGCATAACATTACCCAATGAAACCTTTTGGCCCAAATAAACATTAAGAACGAAGGTGCTAAGATGTTATTACTCATCGCGCTGACGGCTTTTATTACTCTATTTATTGTTATCTACCTTTTGCTTAGTACTTATGCCCCAACCCAGGGACCTATTGATATGCGGCTGAAAGCTTTAAATAGCATTACGCAAGGCAGATCGGATATTGATGAAGAACTTGCTAAACCTTTTGCACAGCGGGTATTGTTGCCAATTACCAGTGATTTGAGTACTGTATTAGCACGTCTAACTCCTAGTGCTATAAGAAAAATGGTTGATGAGAAGCTTTTGGCGGCTGGAGGATTTGGCGGTATGGGGACAGAGCAGTTTCTCGGCTTATGTGGCTTCCTAGCTGTGGCATTGCCCGTTATCACTGCATTTATAGCAACGTTAGCAAATGCACCTGTAAATAAAGTGCTTGGCTCTTCCATAATCGCCGTTGCTGTTGCTATCGCCATTCCTTTTATTTTATTGAATCAGAAAATCGCTAAACGCAAGTTAAGCATCCAAAAAGACCTACCCGATGTTTTGGATTTGCTTACCGTCAGTGTCGAGGCAGGACTCGGCTTCGATGGTGCTTTAGCTAAACTATCGGAAAAGATGAAAGGCGCATTAGTTGATGAATTTAGCAGAGTACTCCAAGAAATACGGATGGGAGTACCTAGAAGAGAGGCTTTATCGGTAATGGGCATTAGGTGTAATGTACCAGATGTTTCTTTATTCACGACCTCTTTAGTTCAGGCAGATCAACTAGGTGTTAGTATTGGAAATGTCCTAAGAGTCCAATCTGCAAGCATGCGAGAAAAACGCAAGCAGCGTGCAGAGGAAAAGGCTATGAAAGCCCCTATCAAAATGCTGCTGCCAATGGTTATGTTTATCTTTCCAACGATTTTCATAGTACTTCTTGGACCTGCTGTAATACAGCTAATAGCTGCATTTGGAAAGTAATTGACACTAATATTAAATGAGCAATTTAAATAGCAGAAACTGTGACTTTTTGAAAGGAAGAGCTACTAATATAAGAAAAGGAAATGCCAGAAGTGTTATACTTGGCATTTCCTTTTCTTATATACCTGTTGTAATTTAGAATGATATTGAATATCATTCTAAATTATTTTTGAAATATACTTGAAAAAAATGTTAGTATCAATTACACTAAATAATAATATTATTATTTAAAAATTAACTTATTTAGAAATCGTTTAGAATTATTTACCTTTAATTGAATTAAGTCTAAGTTATTGGGAAATAAATGTATTATTGAATATTGGACGGACTAGCTTTAAGTTAAATTTAAATATTTCAAGGGCGGAATTTGCAATGAGTGTATTCGCATTAAATGATATTTCATTTTCATATTCGCAGGGAAATACAGTGCTAGAAAACATCAGTTTAGAAATACCCAAGGGTGTTTTTCTGGCAATGGTCGGCCCTAATGGGGCAGGTAAATCAACCTTGTTAAAGTTATGTGTGGGGCTTCTAAAGCCTGATTCTGGGACCGTTAAGATATTAGGAGTACCAATTGAAAATTTTAGTGATAGACATAAGCTAGCGTATATTGCTCAGCAGGGAATATGCAATAGAAGTTTTCCGGTAACAGTTGAAGAAGTAGTAGCAATGGGAAGGGTTGCTAAACTGGGTATTGGACGCAAACCAAGTAAAGAGGATCGTGCAATGATAGAGGAAGCTCTTTGTACCGTTGGAATGCAGCAGTTTAGTAAAAGAATGATCGGTGAACTCTCAGGCGGGCAGCAGCAGCGGGTAGCTATCGCTAAGGCCCTTGTAAGTAACCCTGAAGTAGTACTTATGGATGAGGCCATGTCTGGCGTCGACGCCAAATCACGTGATAATATCTATGCCTTGTTAAAATCCATAAATGAAACATGTAAAACCTCAATAATTCTTGTTTCTCATGACGTTGATCGAGTTTCGCAGTTTGCCGGTCAAATCTTAAGTATTAATGGTGGAATTAGTTATTATGGAAGTTCGGCTGGTTTTAACAATTGCTGTGAAGTTCGCAGGAATAGCTGGGCAGACAAAGTAAATTGGGGGAAACTCAGCAATGCTTGATTTATTACAATATGAATTTATGCAGCGAGCGCTTGTTGCTGGAATATTGGTTGGGATACTGTGTCCGGCAATTGGGATATTTCTTATAATGAAGCGCCAATCTTTGATTGGGGATGGACTCGGACATATCGCTTTTGCCGGTGTTTCTGCCGGTTGGCTACTAGATGTTTATCCAGTTCTCAGTGCAACTGTTGTAACTGTGCTGTCGGCTTTAGGTATTGAAGAACTTAGAGCTAGACGCCCAGCCTTTGCCGATATGATATTAGCAATTTTTTTCTATACCGGCATAGCAGTTGCAATTATATTCAGCAGTATGATGAGATCAAACAATGTAAATCTAATCAGCTACCTGTTTGGCAGTATTGTAACTGTTACAACCAGTGATGTTGCGACAATTACAGGCTTAACACTGGTAGTATTAGGTGTGTTATCGTACATATTTAAAGAGCTTGTATATATAACTTTCGACGAGGAGTCTGCTAAAGTCAGCGGAATACCTGTTAGAAAAATCAATACCATCCTTGCTGTATTGACGGCGCTTACTGTTTCTGTTTCGATGCGCATTGTTGGTATTTTATTAGTTTCCGCGCTAATGGTTATACCAGTTGCAGCCAGCCTGCAAATATCCCGAAGTTTTCGCAGTACGTTAATTAATGCTATTATCATTTCAGAAACAGCGGTAATATCTGGCTTGTTGGTATCTTTTACAGCCAACTTGGCAACAGGCGGGACGATAGTTATCGCAGCAGTTGCTATCTTCATCATCTTATTTGCAGTAAAACAAATAAGCAGTGTACGGAATGTTAATACAGCTAGCCATAAATGCTAGCTACAATGAAGCAAGTTTAATAGTGTGAATACTTTGCAAAAAACCGCGTAGGCGGTTTTGTCTTTTTTAATAGCAAACATTAAATAGGAATATAACGAATGAGCTAGGGCCTTCTTTAATATAAATTTAAAGGAAGTCCTTTTGATTTTATGTAAGGAGGTAAATTATGCAATGGATTAGGCAGATTAGCCCATGGTCAATCATAACGTTATTAAGTGGGAGTATGCTTGCTATACTACTGCCCAAATATAGCGAGCTAGGCGTGAAGTTTTCTAATTGGCTTGTAGAGCATTTTACTACAGTCCATATAATTTTTTTTAGTATTGTTATCGAAGCACTACCATTTGTTCTTATAGGGGTAATAGGATCGTTCCTCTTAGAGATCTTTGTTAGCCCTGAATTAATTAGGAAGCTGTTGCCTAAAAGTTTGCTTCCAGCTGTCGTTGTAAGCGGGTTATTGGGTGTAATATTTCCTTTTTGTGAATGTGGGCTTGTACCGATTATAAGAAAACTCATTGAGAAGGGAGTGCCTGCACATTTAGCTGTAGTAATGTTATTGACAATACCTATTGTTAATCCAATAGTTGGTCTGGCAACAAGCTACGCATTTTATAGCCAACCGGAGATAGTGGCTTTTCGGTTGGGCGGAGCCTTTGTAATTGCTATTATTATCGGTTTGGTTACTTTAGCAATTTGGGGTAAAAAGAGTATTCTTATTAAAGGTAAAAGCAATCACTGTGCCTGCGGATGCAGCCATAGCAACACAGGCCTCGGCGTGGGTCGTATTTCCGGGGCTATTAATCATTGTCTTGATGAATTCTTTAGTATAATGAAGTATTTAATAATTGGGGCATTAATGGCTGCAATTATGCAGGTATATATACCAAGGGAATGGCTAAACTTACTCGGGGGCAATTCCGAAGTGTCGGTCGGAGTAATGATGATTGCAGCTTTTTTCCTGTCGATCTGTTCAGGGGCGGATGCATTTGTCGCTAGTACCTTTGTCAATACTTTTACAGCCGGAGCTTTAGTTACCTTTCTTGTTTATGGACCAATGATTGATTTGAAAAATCTCCTGATGCTTCGCGCGGTATTTAAAACAAGATTTGTTTTATATTTAGTCACTATCGTTTCAATTACGGTTTTTAGCTATGGAATATTAATCAATCAGTTAGGGGTGATTAGATGAGTGATTTAGGTAGGACAATCACCCTTTTTCTATTGGCAAATACACTCTATCAGCTTATAAACAATGGCACAATTAGTCTTTATATTAACCCCCGCTTTATTCCATTGACTAAAATATCATTTGTGCTAGTTGTAATAATGTTCGTTTTAGCGTTATTAACTTTAATAAGGAAAGTTATAAAAAGGCAAATTAAATTTACTATACAGGGCATTCCAGTAATTGTCCTAATTACCGCCCTAAGCCCGCTATTATTTTCTCCTCAAGTATTAGGAAGTTCTATGATAGGCCAAAAGGGACTATTCACTTTTGGTGGATATAATAGAATTGATCAAGTTCAAGGTGAGACACAGCAAAAAACTAAGCAAAACTCAACAAGTGATAATGAAAAAAAGCAGCCAGAAACTGAGAAAAAAAAGGCAACTGACGATTATATTAAACTAAGCGATAATAATTTCATTGTGCAGTTTGCTAAGATTCAGCGATATAAAACTGAGTTTATCGGAAAAGAAATCGAACTTGAAGGCTTTATTGCACATCATCCATTAATGGATAAAGACAAATATATGATTGCCCGTTACACTGTTGTCTGTTGTGCTGCTGATGCTCAAGTACTAGGCTTTACTGTTAATGGCAGGGCACCATTTCCAAATGATACCTGGGTAAAAGTTAATGGGAAAATTGCAATGAGCAAAGAGGATGTATATTTAGAAGTAACGAATATAAATCAAATAAATATGCCTGAGAATCCTTACCTTTATGCTCCAGAAGGATTGCCGGAAATATAAAAGTTTAGTAGGTGAGGTAAGTGAAGCTTATAAACGAAACTAACGGTTATATCTTGGCCGATCAAGTAAGAATAGCGGACAATTTCTTTGCTCGACTAAAAGGACTTTTAGGTACTGCTCTATTGCCGCCTGGGCACTGTTTGGTTATTAGGCCATGCAATAGTGTACATACATTTGGCATGCGTTATCCGATTGATGTGCTATTTGTCAGTAAGGATGATGTTGTTCTCGAGAAAGTTTCTAAAATGCAGTCAGGCAAAATAGCTGCAAAAAAAGGCAGCTCATATGTAATAGAACTGCCTGCGGGAGGGGCGGAGCCAGCTAACGCAGGGGATAAACTAGTCTTTAAAAGATAGGGCGTATTTCGCTTTATCTTTTTTTGTTTATCCGTTAGATATGCTTTTGCCACAGTTGTATCATTATTAGAAGAAAATAGGTTATAATATGCGGAGAAGCCAAATTTAACCTTTATTAACAATTATTCATCTAAGGTAACAATATATAAATTTAGTACACGGAGGCGGTTGTTTTGTATAGGGGCAGACAAGCTGAAACTCCTTTGTTGAATGCAATGCTAAAATATGTTAAGGATGGAGTCGTCCCGTTTCATACGCCTGGTCATAAGCAAGGCAAAGGTATTCATCCTTTACTAGGTGAACTAATTAGTAAAGAGACATTAGAACTTGATCTAGCTCTCATGGAGGAACTAGATGATTTCCATGAACCACACGGATGTATTAAAAAGGCTCAGGATTTGGCAGCCGAACTGTATGGTGCCGATCATAGCTTTTTTGTTATTAATGGTACAACCGGTGGCATTTATGCCATGATTATGACAATCGCTGGACCAGGTGATAAAATCATTGTGCCCCGCAATGCCCATCGTTCAATAATAGGCGGGATAATCTTAAATGGTGCTATTCCTGTATTTATGCATCCGGCTGTAGACCATGATTTAGGCCTAGCGATGGGGGTTACACCAGAAACTGTAGAAATTACTGTAAAGCAGCATCCAGATGCTAAAGGAGTGCTGATAATAAATCCAACCTATTATGGTGTATCAACAGATTTGAAAAAAATTGTGGACATTGTGCATGAACATAATATGGTAGTCATAGTTGATGAAGCACATGGTCCACACCTGAAATTTGATGAGCGTCTGCCGTTGCAGGCACTCGATGCGGGAGCAGATATTTGTGCCCAAAGTACCCATAAGATCATAGGGGCATTGACGCAGTGTTCTATAGTTCACTGCCGAGAAGGCCGAATAAGTGTGCCTAGGCTTAAAGCAATGCTGCAGCTGGTTCAGTCAACAAGCCCTAACTATATACTGCTTGCTTCACTGGATGTAGCCAGAATGCAAATGGCTCTGCAAGGTCGTGAACTTATCAGTAAATCAATTGAACTAGCTGAGTGGGTACGAAGAGAAATAAACACAATTCCAGGACTTTATTGCTTCGGAAAAGAGAAGATAGGAGAGTCAGGGGTATACAGCATAGATCCAACAAAAGTCACAGTTTCCGTAAAAGAACTAGGGCTGAGGGGAGCGGAAGCTGAGCGAATACTAAGGCATCAATATAAAGTCCAAGTTGAGCTGTCTGATATATATAATATTTTATTTTTAATTACACTAGGAGATACAGAAAAGGAAGCAGCTATTTTGGTTGATGCTCTTAGGGATATGGCTGCTAAGTATGCCAGAAGCTGTGACTTCTCAACTATGAATACCGCGTGCGTTTCTGTGCGTTATCCCGAACCGCCTGAAGGTGTGCTCTCACCACGGGAGGCGTTGTTTGGAAATCAGTGTACTGTCCCTTTTAAGCACTCAGCCGGACATATCTGTGCTGAAATAGTAACATTTTATCCTCCGGGAATTCCTCTATTGTGTCCGGGAGAGCGGATAACTCAAGAAATAATTAACTATTGCGATCAGCTGCAGAAAGCAGGTCTTCACATATCAGGACCGGAAGACTATACGCTGAAAACTATTAAAGTGGTGGATTGAAATGACAGGAAAACTTATAATTATTGAAGCAGGTGACGGCTGTGGCAAGGCTACTCAGGCCGAGAAACTCTTTAGCAGACTATTAACAGAAAAACGAAATGTTCGGAAGATTGAGTTTCCCGACTATAAAAGCCAATCTTCAGCGCTAATAAAGATGTACTTGAATGGGGAATTTGGCGATAATGCTCAGGCAGTAAATCCCTATGCCGCTTCAACTTTCTACGCAGTTGATCGATATGCGTCTTTTAAAAAGGATTGGGAAAGTTTCTATGAAGCAGGCGGAATTGTGATCTGTGATCGCTATACTACATCAAATATGGTTCATCAGGCCATTAAAATCGACGATAAAGAGGCTAGAGAAGCTTACCTCAATTGGCTTTGGGATTTTGAGTTTATAAAGTTTGGCCTGCCCATACCAGATGCAGTAATATTTCTAAATATGCCTCCTGAACACAGCAGAAAGCTCATTAAAGAACGGGCTATTCTATCCGGTACGGCTGCAGATATTCATGAACGTGACGAACAGTATCTAGCGCGGTGTTATAATAATTATTGTGAAATTGCTGAAAAATATGGGTGGCAGAAGGTCTCGTGTGTAGAGCGTGACAGACTTAGGACAATAGATGAAATACATGAAGAAATTTATAATATAGTTTCTGAAAGAATACTGTAATATATAGGCTTTATTTGCTTAATTCATATAAACCAATTATAATTTAAAATAGATAACGTATGCTCAAATACGAAGAACCATTATCTAAAAGTTGAAAGGCTGGTTCTTGTGAAAATAAACAACCGAGCAGCATTAAATGCCCTGCCGATTAGTGATTCAGACAGCAATGCCAAACCTGGAAAAACTTCTAATCCTTTTTCGAATGACCTTTTGCGTAGTCAAGCAGGGTATTCTAAGGAACGTCTCGATGCTCTTATGGAGCAGATAACTAAGCAGGGAGCCAGATTGGGACAAGTGCCGACTTACTCCGAGCTTAAGACGTATCGTGAATTAGTTCGCAGTTTTATCAGCGAAACAGTATCAAAAATGTATACTCTTCAGTCCCAAACTGGGTGGGATCGCCAAGGCAGGCAGAAGATGTATACAACTATTAAAAAAGTAGACGACACATTAGCCAGCCTAACTGAAGATGTTAGGAATGGCCAAGATCGTCAGCTTGAGATTATGGCCAAACAGGATGCTATTCGCGGCATGTTAGTTGACCTATATATGTGAGGCGATTTATGCAGTGGGATGATATAGTTGGCAATAGTGAAAGTATTGAGCGACTGAAAAACATGCTGAATTCCAACAGAATGCCGCATGCAATGCTTTTTACCGGACCCAGTGGTATTGGTAAAACAATGATTGCGAGCATGCTGGCGGCAGCGATCTTGTGTTCGGCGGATGCTGGCAAGCCGTGTGGTTTATGTCAATCTTGCAAAAGTATTGAACGTAACACTCACCCTGATCTGCTTACAACTCGACCAGAGGGAACCTCAATAAAAATTGAACAAATTAGGCAGTTGCAGCAGGAGGTAGCTTTGGCTCCGCTATTAGGAAGTCGGCGAGTTTGCATTATAGAGGATGCCGAGCTAATGACAGTCCAAGCAGCCAACAGTATACTTAAGACGCTAGAAGAGCCGCAAGGGGATATTATATTTATTTTAATTTCTTCTAAGCGGCAGCTTTTGCTTGAAACAATCATTTCACGCTGTCTGTCCATATCTTTTCAGCCATTAAAGCCTAATGTTTTGACCGAGGCTTTAATACTTAGAGGCTATAATTCAGTGCAAGCTGAAACAGCAGCTCGACTGTCCGGAGGCAAAATGGGGAAGGCGCTCACGTTCTTGGTACCCGACGGATTGGCTGATCGTAATCGGGCTATGGATATTGCTGCTGCTTTAAATAATAGTAGTATGAAGTTTGTTTGGGACACGGCAGCAGTATTAGATAAATTGGAACGTAAAGAATTTTTAACGCTTCTGGAATACTTAAGTTTGATTCTACGTGATATGTTAATGATCGCTAATAGACAAGACGATAAACTTTTATATAATTTTGATTTAACAGAAGGTTTGACTAAGCAAGCTGGAAGTTGGAGCGAGTATGCGCTTATGAAAGCGTTAAAGGAAATTAGTAAATGCCGACAATCGCTTCAAGCCAACGCCAATCCGCGTTTAACCGGTGAGGCTTTGCTCATTAAGCTGCGCGATTTAGCCGGAGGAGGATAAAAGGTGCAAACAGTAGTAGGTGTACGGTTTAAAAAGGCCGGGAAAATATATTATTTCGATCCAGGGCAAATGGAACTAAAAGCCGGCGAGAATGTTATTGTTGAGACAGCGCGTGGTCTCGAGCATGGACAAATTGTAATTGGCCCAAGACAGGTATCTGAAGAAGATATTGTTGCACCGCTTAAAACAGTGCAGCGCAAGGCATCACCAATTGATATGGACAAAGTGAAAGAGAACACGGCTAAGGAAGAAGAGGCATTTAGGGTTTGTGAACAAAAAATCCAAGCGCACAACCTGCCTATGAAACTCATTGATGTCGAATACACATTTGATGTTAATAAGATTATTTTCTACTTTACTGCCGAAGGGCGTATCGATTTTCGTGAACTGGTAAAAGACCTTGCGGCCGTTTTCCGTACTAGAATAGAATTAAGACAAATCGGTGTTCGAGATGAGGCCAAAATGATGGGCGGGATTGGGTGTTGCGGTCGTTCATTATGCTGCGCTACTTTTCTCGGTGATTTTGAGCCAGTATCCATCAGAATGGCAAAAGAGCAGAATTTATCGCTCAATCCAACGAAAATATCTGGCATATGCGGTAGACTAATGTGTTGCCTCAAATACGAAAGTGACTATTATGGTCATAGCTGCAAAAAGGTTGTTGCACCAACTGCAGGTAGAAAAGTTATTACAGTAGACGGCGAGGGTAAAGTAATCTCTGTAAGTAATAACAAAAAGACAGCAACAATATTACTTGATGACGGTAAAACCCTTGTGGTACCGTGGGAGGAAGTAGTCGAAAAGGAAGATGAATAAGGAAATACTGAACCCAGGAGAGCGGTTGGATGACCTAATTATCAATAATATGAAGATAATCCAGCATGAGGATGAATTTCGGTTTTCGCTGGATGCTGTTCTATTAGCACATTTTGCAACGCTAAAGCATGGGTCAGCTGTTATTGATTTGGGCACTGGAACAGGGATAATAGGTTTATTGCTAGCTGCTCGGGGAGCAGGTTTTGTCACTGGTATAGAAATCAATCAACGCGTTGCCGAAATGGCCAGTCGCAGTGTAGCCCTTAATGGATTATCACAAAAGATGGATGTTATTAATGCAGATCTTTGTAATGTTAAAGGGTATCTTTCACAAGGAAAATACGATCTTGTTGTTTCTAACCCTCCCTATCGGCCAGTCGGCGGCGGCTTGATTAATCCTAGTGGCAGTCTTGCAATTGCAAGGCACGAAGTTAAAGCCAGTCTTGATGACATTATTGCTGCTGCTAGGCATCTTGTTAAATACCGCGGTCGGTTTGCAATGATACATCTACCAGAGCGTATGGCTGAAATTCTCAAAAAAATGAGTAACGCAGATCTTGAACCTAAGCGGTTGCAGGTGATTTATCCAAAAGCCGACAGTAAGCCAACAATGGTGCTTGTTGAAGGGATTCGTGGGGCTAAAGCGGGACTAGAAGTCTTACCACCCTTCATTATTTATAAGGATGATGGCAGTTATAGCGATGCAGTTATGGCGTATTATAAGTAGGTGAATAAGTTCAAATGGTACAAGCTGGAATATTATATCTATGCGCAACGCCTATTGGCAATCTTGAGGACATGACGTTCCGGGCAATACGCCATCTCAAAGAAGCTAAAGTTATTGCTGCTGAAGATACTAGACATACACGTAAATTGCTAACTCACTTTGATATTCATACACCACTGGTCAGCTATCATGAACACAATAAGGATTCTCGTGGACCTGAGCTAATTGAGCGATTGCTGCAGGGAGATACCGTAGTAGTGGTAAGTGATGCTGGAATGCCAGGAATTTCTGACCCTGGAAGTGATTTAGTTAAGTTAGCGATCGAAGCCGGAGTTACGGTGACCCCTTTGCCTGGAGCAAATGCTGCTTTATCGGCTATAGTCTGCTCGGGGCTTGATACAACAGCGTTTACGTTTGTTGGCTTTTTGCCTAAGACAAATAAAAAACGCCGCGAGCTGCTAAGTTCATTGACTTCCTATACGACTACGTTAGTATTTTATGAATCTCCACATCGCTTAAAAAATACCCTAGCCGAGTTGCTCGATGTTTTCGGTGACCGAGAGGCCGTGGCAGCAAGGGAATTGACGAAAAAATTTGAACAGTTTGTACGTGGATCGCTTGTGACTTTACAAAGCTATTTTAACGAAAACCTACCCCGAGGTGAGTTTACTTTAATTGTTGCAGGCAATAAAGAAATGCAAAATAAAGACATAAATGATGTGGGTAGAGAACTGTTGCCGCTTGATGAGGCTGTTCAAGTTTTAGTCCAGATGGGTATTGATAAAAAGGATGCTATTAAGAGGGTTGCCCAAGAACGCGGCATACCCAAGCGCGACGTATATCAGGCTGCAATTGGCAAGGATAGTTAGGCATAGGATTTTAATTTAACGCAAATTACTCAAAGTACTCGAGGTGGATGTGAAAAAGCGCAATAAATAATCGCGCTAATAATTGAATCCTTTGCGACCTTCGCGTCTTTGCGGTTAAAAAACACACCCCATCAGCGCAAAAAAAGGTAACATAAGAATTAGTTCTAGCAAGCGCAGGCTAGATAATTCTTATGTTACCTTTAGTTAAGGATACAGCGGCTTTATTTATAAAGTTAGATTGCTTTTTGTACCATTGCATCAAGGCAGTCTTTGCAAACATTTTTGCCCTTGAAGTTGGTTACTTCATCACCGTTACCGCAGAAAACACAGGAACAAGCAGGCTCATATTTGCGAAGGATGATGCGGTCATGATCTACATATATTTCTAAAGCGTCTTTTTCTTCAATGTCAAGGGTGCGACGCAGTTCGATTGGAATAACTACTTGACCTAGCTCGTCCACTTTACGTACAATACCAGTTGATTTCATATTCTATTTCCCCTCTCGTTTCAACATCTTTCGACAAAATTTGTCTGACTAAATAATACCAAATATTACAAGACGTGTCAACCCTAATTTTTCCAATAAAGTAATATTTTTTCTTATAATCGACTTTTGGATGAATAAATTATAACATAATTTGTCACAATATATTACTTCTTGTCGAGATAACACTGTTGACAAGGCGATTGCTCCTGTCTATAATTGCCATAAAGTAAGATCAAAAAATAAAATTACTGCGTTTAAAAGGTCTGATTACTTTTTAAACGAAGGAGGTCAAAATAAATGGAAAAGAAACCGTTTTATATCACCACACCGATATACTATCCAAGTGACAAATTACATATTGGTCATGCCTATTGTACAACTATCGCTGATTCTGTAGCTCGATTTAAGCGCCTGGCCGGCTATGATGTTTTTTTTCTCACTGGCTCAGACGAGCATGGCCAAAAGATCCAGCGAAAGGCTCAGGAGAACAAGGTAACACCTATCGAGTATGTAGATAAGATTGTAGATTCTTTTAAGCACTTATGGGTTAAGCTTAACATATCTAATGATGACTTTATTCGCACAACAGAAACTCGTCATCGTGAAGTTGTACAAGCAATTTTCCAAAAAATTCATGATCAAGGTGATATTTATAAAGCTTCATATGAGGGCTGGTACTGCACACCTTGTGAAACTTTTTGGATTGAGCGTCAGCTAAATGATGGAAAGTGCCCTGACTGCGGACGTCCAGTTGAGGTTGTACAAGAGGAAAGCTATTTTTTCCGTATGTCCAAATATCAGGACCGTCTGCTAAAATATATTGAAGAAAACCCAGACTTCATTCAGCCGGCTTCTCGTCGTAATGAAATGATTAATTTTATAAAGGGCGGTCTTGAGGATCTTTGCGTATCTCGTACGACTTTTGACTGGGGGATACCAGTACCTTTTGACACAAAGCACGTGGTATACGTTTGGTTTGATGCACTGACAAACTATATTACAGCAGCTGGCTACCTACATGACCGAGATAAATTAGCAAAATATTGGCCAGCTGACATTCATCTTGTGGGCAAAGAGATAGTTAGATTTCACACTATCATTTGGCCGATCATCCTTATGGCTTTAGAGGTAGAACTGCCTAAAATGGTGTACGGTCATGGGTGGCTTGTTGTTGAAGGCGATAAGATGTCCAAATCTAAAGGCAATGTAATTGAACCGCTTCAACTGATCGAAGAATTTGGTTCTGATGCCATCAGATATTTTTTACTGCGTGAAATTACGCTCGGTATGGATGGAAACTTCTCACGTGATGCTTTAATCAACAGGATTAATGCTGACCTTGCTAATGATTTAGGCAACCTTCTTCATCGTACATTAAATATGATTGGTCGCTTTAATAATAGTATTATTGAGCAGCCGGGCGAGACGGATACAGTTGACGATGAGCTTATTAAGCTAGCTCAAAATACCACAGCTGAATATGAACGCCTAATGGAAGCGATGGATATTAACGCTGCGATTAAACAAGTATGGACACTAATAAGCCGAACTAATAAATATATTGATGAAACGGCTCCTTGGGCGTTGGCAAAAGATCCGGCCCAAAAGTCCAGGCTTAACACCGTAATGTACAATCTAGCCGAAACACTTAGGATCGTCTCGATATTGATTTCGCCGTTTATGCCAAGTACTGCTCCTAAAATCTGGCAGCAGCTAGGTATTAAGAGTGATTTTGCAACAGTGTGCTTAGATGATGCGCAAGGCTGGGGACGCTTGGCGGCTGGAACAGTGGTCGCAAAACCCGAACCAATCTTTCCACGCATTGAAGAAAAAGAACAAGCTGAAGAAACTAAGCCGGCTGCTAAACCTGAGAAGAAACAAGAAGTAAAAGTTGTAGAGAACCCTGCAACACCAGAAATAACTATTGATGATTTTGCTAAGATGGATTTGCGTGTTGCTAAAGTTTTGGCTGCAGAAAAAGTTAAGGGTGCAGATAAATTACTAACGCTTACCGTAGATTTAGGAACAGAACAACGCACGATCGTATCTGGTATTGCTAAGCATTATACGCCAGAAGAACTTGTGGGCAAAAATGTTGTAATGATTATCAATTTAAAACCAGCAAAAATTCGCGGTATTGAATCGCGCGGTATGGTGCTGGCTGCCTCTTGTGATGATAAACTCACTTTAGTAACGGCACCTGAGATGCCGGCAGGCAGTAAGGTGAAATAAATGTTATTTGATTCTCATGCACATATTGATGATGAAAGATTTGATGCCGACAGAGACGAAGTTATAGCACGTGCCCTGGAAAATGGAGTTACTGGAATTATAAACATTGGTGCTTGTATGGCTTCTTCTGAGCGGTCAATTAAGCTCACTGAGCGCTACGATTGTGTTTATGCTGCAGTAGGCAATCATCCTCATGATGCCAAAGATGTTCAAGACGGCGATTATGATAAGCTGTCTGAGTGGTTAGGTATGCCTAAAGTAGTTGCACTAGGAGAAATCGGACTTGATTATCATTACGATTTATCGCCGCGGGAGCAGCAGCAAAAGATTTTTATTCGCCAGCTTGATGTAGCTAGGCAGATGCGAATGCCTGTTATAATTCATGATAGGGAATCACATGCCGATATATTGAAGATATTAAAAACCGAAGGTAAGGGCTTGACTGGAGTCCTGCACTGTTTTTCCGGCAGTCTTGAAATGGCCCAGGAAGTGCTCAAGATGGGTTTTTATATATCAATAGCAGGTCCTGTTACCTTTAAAAATGCTGCTAAATTACCAGATATCGCTGCGGCAGTACCGCTTGAAAGACTGCTGTTGGAAACAGACTGTCCTTACTTAACACCCCATCCCTACCGGGGCCAGCGTAATGAGCCGGCCTATGTTAGAATAGTTGCTGAGAGGGTTGCTGAATTGCGAAAAATGGAGCTAGAGAATTTAGCTCACGCTACCACCGATAATGTTCGGAGACTTTTCTCGATATAATGTCAACTAAATGGAATATTTTTAAAAAGAGACGAATACATATTATGTATCGTCTCTTTTTCCACTTTATAGCTTTTTTAGAGCGAAATGTATAATGTAGTCATATTTGGCAAACACTGTTGCTACAAGGAATAAAATTTCCTTGTTTGACACATAAGCGCTGTATATGGTATAATTTTCAGGCGCTTCAAAAGGGGGAGATTTATGAATAATACTCAGCCCAAAAATTCGCAATCTAAAGGCAGGATGATGGCGCTAATTGCCGCGTTAATCACTGTCTTACTGTTGGCAACAGGCTTTATATGGGCCAATAAAAAAGTCCATATTGCTGCCGACGGAGGTAATTTGGTAGTCAGTACTTATCACAGCAACCCTAATGATATTCTGGCAAAAGCTGGTGTAGTATTAGGACCACAAGACGAATATCGCATATCGACGCCGAAATTAATTAGCGGATCAACTATAACAGTATATAGAGCAGTACCTGTTACCGTAGTTTATCAAGGAGTAAGTAAGACTTTTAACACTGGCAAACCGACAGTCGGTGAACTGGCCGACAGCTTAGGATTACTAAATTCGAGTACAAAGCTCGTACCTAATGCTGACGAAAAAATTCAGGCTGGTATGCAAATTCAGGCAATTAAGTTATCGGAACAAATAATTGAGCGCACAGAAAATGTTCCTTATCAAGTAGTACATCAGCCTGATTCAACCTTGGAAAAAGGTGTTGAGGAGTTGGTGGAGGAAGGTCGAGCCGGCGTAAAGATTGTAACCGTTAAACAACATTTTGCCGATGGAGTACAAGCATCTGAAGAAGTAATTGAAGAAAAAGTAAAAGAACCTTCCAAACCCAAAATCGTTCGACTGGGTACACGAGATGTAGTAGAAACATCCCGGGGAACACATCGCTTTAAGCGAGTCGAATGGATGGAGGCAACAGCATATTTGCCGACAGATGGTTCTCCTGAGGGAATCACTGCAACTGGAATCCCTGCACGCAGGGGCATTGTAGCTGTTGACCCAGATGTTATCCCGCTGGGAACCAGGGTGTACATACCAGGTTACGGTTTAGCGTTAGCAGCTGATACTGGTGGCGCGATTAACGGTAATACTGTCGATCTATGTATGGAAAGTTCAAGTGAGGCCTGGCGCTTTGGGCGGCGCATGGTCAAAGTGTATGTGCTAGCAGAATAAACTAGCAGAAAAATAACAGGGTGCAAACCCTGTTATTTTTTAAATCAGGATAAAATAGCGATATTAACAGCGGAGTATACCGAGTACCCGGAGGGGTGTTATCTAGATGATTATTATTATAACCCCTCTGTGTACTCTGCGTACTCTGCGGTTAAACGTAAAAATTAAAAATTCTACTAAAGTAGGGGTATCGTGATTAAAGAAGTAATAGTTGTTGAGGGAAAACAGGATGTCCAAGCTGTAAGGCGGGCGGTAGACGCCGAATGCATTATAACCGGGGGGTTTAATTTAGCCCCGCACACTTTAGAGAGAATTGAACAAGCTTGCAGCAAGCGTGGGATAATTATTTTAACCGATCCAGATAGTGCTGGCGAAAGGATAAGGAAATTTCTAAGCAAACGTTTTCCAGAGGCTAAGCATGCCTTTATTCCTAAAGAGCAAGCAACGGCTAATAATGATATCGGAATTGAGCAGGCGTCGGGTGACGCTATAAGATCAGCTCTTGCAAAGGTGCGTTATTTGGAATGGAAGCCTAAGGTAGAATTTACTTTAGTTGATATTATGAGCTCAGGTCTGAGCGGTGTTCCTGATGCAGCGGAGCGAAGAGCCAAACTTGGGGCCAAGCTTGGCATTGGTTACGCAAATGCTAAAACCTTTCTGTACAGACTTAATAATTATGGTGTGACTCGTAGTGAATTTGATGAAGCCATAATTAACTTAGAACACAATGAACTGGAGGCAGCGGAATGATTCAGCCAGTAATCGCCAAGCGGGATGTAACTAAGCATATATTAAAACGCTTTGATATTCGTATGAGTAAGAAGCTGGGACAAAATTTCCTTATTGATGAAGGTATTGTGAATGGCATAGTATCAGCCGCCAATATAAAAGAGGGAGAAACCGTTCTAGAAATTGGACCAGGGATTGGAACGCTGACTCAGGGACTGGCTGAAGCTGGGGCCAAGGTAGTCGCAGTTGAGCTGGACAGCAGGCTGCTTGAAGTTCTCAAGCAAACGCTTGGCGGTTATGAAAACGTACGAGTTGTCCATGGCGATATTTTAAAAGTTGATGTTGCAAAAGAAGTAGAATCAGAAAAATTTAAGGTAGTGGCTAATCTGCCTTATTACATAACCACTCCTATTATTATGGGGCTTATAGAACAGAGGCTGCCAATCGAACTGCTTGTAACAATGGTTCAAAAAGAAGTTGCACTGCGGATGGTGGCAAGCCCGGGCGGTAAAGACTATGGGGCTTTATCGGTTTCTGTGCAGTATTTTACAAAAGCAGAAATAATGTTTGATGTTCCGCCAAATTCGTTTATGCCGCCACCCGGTGTAGATTCGGCAGTTATACGGTGTATTCTGCGTGATAAGCCGGCAGTAGAAGTAATGGACGAGAAAATGTTCTTTAGAGTAGTCAAAGCAGCTTTCTCACAGCGGCGTAAAACGCTGAATAACGCTCTTAAGACGATGGGCATTGCTGGTGACAAGATTGCTTTGGCACTGGAAGCTGCAGGGGTTGATGGAATGCGGCGCGGTGAGACGCTGGCACTTGAAGAATTTGCGGCAATTGCCGACGCTATGGTAAAGCAGCCTGGATAAACCAAATAAAAAACAACCGCAGAAAATATCTGCGGTTGTTTTTTATTTGGTTTCGAAAAAGTGGTCAAGAAGATCAAATCTACGATCACTGTGATAACCTATGTAAGTTTTATTCTGCCATTGTCTAGTACGAGGCTGGTCACGGAAACTTGCCATAGCCTCAAGGCAGTCGCCAACTATAGTGTCGATTATTTTATTAGTATGAAGCTGGCCCTTGATAGATGAACCCAATCTATAGTGAGGGATAGTAGTTGCAACATCAATTTTAAGTTTATGCTTGCGGGCAAGGGCTAAAGATACGGGGGGGATAGCAAGTTCGCTTATAGGCAGTGTTTCGAGTAGACGGCGCGAGACAGCATGAGGACCATGGGCTGGAGTAGCAAGCCCAATCTTTTTTTCTAGACCAAGCTCTTTATTTAGGTTCATTCTCCATTGAAAGGTTGGATTGTAACGCTCAATGTGTCGAGGTGGAGATGGGTAGCAGTTCGTTAGAGCCATATCTAAGTGTCTAAGCAACACTCCATCGACTAATTCCATTAGATTTTCATTAAAAGTACCTACCATATCACCATCGACAAAAGCAACAACATCACTGCCTAGTGATAATGCTACTTTGGCACCTATCGCCCGCGGGATATCGATGCCAAGACAGTCGTGAAAATAAATAATTTGTAGTTTGGGCAGCCGCATTTGCAGTACTTCATGCATTGTAGCGTCTTTACAGCCATTCGAAATAAAAATAATATGATCTATTGGCAGTGTTCCTAAATTTTGCAGTACAGTAACTGCGCGGCCAGCTTCGTTTTTTGCTGGAACAACCACAGATATCATGCGCCTTCACCTCGTTTGAATTGACTGCGATGCCTGCGGCCGGAAGGCCACAATCAGTGTCAATACAGTATATTTGAAGGCTGGGGTATTTGCTACCCCGACTAGAATTAAAATTAGTTTAGTTGTTCGTGGCAAATCACTTAAGCGTCTCATAGTATGAACTAACAGGAAGGGGGGAGACAGCTGTGGCTAACATATCGGTTGGTGATCTAGTAATACGAAAGTCGCATGGCGGCGACATAGTATTTAAAGTTACCGAAATTATCCGTGGAGAATCGGAGGATATGCGATGTGTACTTAAGGGAATGCATCTAAGGCTAGTTGCCGATGCTCCAGTTTGCGATTTAGAGCCTATAGATGCAGAACACTTACGTAATGAAATAGTGCGTATGGAAGGTATGCATAATGATAGTTTAAAGAGAGTTATGGCCCGTCGCAGTATGGAACGGGAAAAGATTGAAATGACTCGTGCCGAACCCAAAAAATATACTTTTTTTGATTTACCCGGCCGAGTGCTGCACCTAGATGGTGACGACGAGTATCTTAAGATGTGTCTAAAGACGTATGGTCAGCTCAATATTGAGGCCATCGGCCGGGCGGTTGATGAATCCAAACAGCCTGAGCAAGTTCTTGCACTATTGGAAGAGTACCGTCCCGATATTCTAGTGTTAACAGGCCATGATGCTCTTATCGGAGGCGGAAAAAAGGATCTAAAAGATATTAACAATTACCGCAATTCTAAGTATTTTGTCGAAGCAGTTAGAAAAGCACGAACTTTTGAGCCGTCGCGTGATGATCTTGTAATATTTGCTGGTGCATGTCAATCATACTTCGAGGCGATTTTGGTAGCAGGAGCAAATTTTGCTAGTTCGCCTACGCGAATTTTCATACATGCATACGACCCGGTGTTTATAGCTGAAAAGGTTGCTTTTACGCCAATCAATAAGACGGTTGATGTGACTGACGCAATTACAGCTTCGGTTACAGGGATCGAAGGGGTGGGCGGAATAGAATCACGTGGAAAGTTTAGGCTGGGCATGCCGAAAACTCCATACGGTTAAGCGATAATTGAGGCGCGAGTGAATCGCGTCTTTTTTTGTACGATAAGAATGTACAAACTTTATTGCATGAATAAGTTGTAAATATCAACTTGCGCTGTCGCTAGGCGTAAGCCGCATTCTTTATTAATAATGACTGGCAGAGGTCTGGTCTACTTCTAAGCATAGGGTTGAGTATACGTCTAAATCATGGTATCCATCCTTAGTGAACAATTGGGTGTATGATTGTTATAGTTTATGCGGGCAGGTAAACACTTAGTTGTTCGAAATGCAAGGAAAAATATATTATGTAAACATTACCACGCTACTAAAACAGGATTTTACGAACTTTTATTGAACATTATGTAAAGTGCGAAAGAGAATCAACTGGTATATTAGAAAGGTGGTTTCATTTTGCGACAAAAATTAATAAAAAAATTAATGTTTGGTTTTGTAGTTGTTTCGATACTGACAACATCCTTTGGTGGGGCTTTTTCTGCGGCTGTATTAGCAGCGGAGCCGAAGGAAACTGTACAAGATAGCAATGATTCGAAAAAAGGGCTAATAGGAGGGTTACTTGCTGTCGGTCTTTTAGCTATGATGACTAATAAAGGCAACGACAATGTCGGTGATGCTCCTAAGACTCAAACTCCGCCAGCTAATTCCGGCAGTGTAAGTTCAAATACTACCTTAGCGTTAAAGCTTTTGAATGAAGATAGAGCTAAGTATGGTTTGCCGGCATTAAAGCTTAATACCAGCTTGACTCGTCTAGCGGAAAACTATGCTCAGGATATGATTAATCGAGGGTATTTTTCTCATTACAATCCTGAAGGGCAATCTCCATTTGACCGTATGAATGCAGCTGGGATAGGCTATAGAACTGCTGGTGAAAATTTAGCTATTAACTCCAGTGTGGCTGGTGCTGAGGTGGCCTTTATGAATAGTTCCGGTCACCGCGCCAATATCCTTAACTCTACCTATACGGAAGTTGGTATAGGTGTTCGCACAAGTCCTAATGGACAAGTATATGTAGTTCAAGAATTTATCAGTCGCTAATTGAAAAAACAGCACCTGAGGCTCTGCCTCAGGTGCTGTTTTTTTAGTCTTTCCAGTACATCATCGAGCCAGAGCATTTGGGGCAAGTGCCGCGGTGTTGATGATAGTCGAACTCATGACCACACCGATTGCATACTTTATATAAACAGTAGTTGCAAGTTTTATAAAGTTTATAGGTGCACTTATAGGTTTTAACACATTTTTTTTCTTCGCACTTCATTTTAGGTTTTGGCATATCGCAGCACATGTCATTATAATCGTCATCATAATCACAGTCATAGTCATACTTATATTTCATCGGCTTGTAACAACTAGGCTTTTTGCATTTGCAATATTGGATTGGGTATCCGCACACTCCGCACATTTAGCATAACCTCCAACTTTATGTTTTTTTTTAAAACCCGCTATGGGTTTCTTATATATACTATGACAATGGTAGTCAAAACGTTATGTTCAATAACTTTTATTTAAAATTAAAAGAATATGATATTCAACAATAATTACCATCTTTTTTATCACATAAAATTTGAAGCAAGCATATATATAAATAGAAAACACAAAGGGGGGAATATGTGTGGAAGATAAAGATATGCGTGCTGCAGGTGACCCTTGTACTCTAGGTTCTCAAACAGGTCCGATTATTGTGCGCCAAGTAATAGGTGAGAAAGAAAAGCAAAAAGTGCTTGATATCCATGTTGTTGTTCCTGAAAGAAAACCTTCAATCGAGCAAATCGTCGATGTATTTATCAAAGACGTTGATGTTAATAGTGTCGATGTAATCACTGATAAGGTTATTGTTCGTGGGGAATTTGAAGTAAAAGCCATCTATGTTGCCTGCCTTCCAGATCAACCAGTTCATGCTGTAGAAATCAAACATTATAAGTGGACTCAAGACATCGACCTTCCAGGTGCTCGCCGTGGTATGGATGCCGAAGCTAGTGTTGTTGTTGAATTCGTCGACTATGATGTGGACCATTGGAGCAGAGCTTACAAACATAAGTACGGCTGCGACGATGACTGCAATGATGGTCATGCGCATCACCATCATAACCATGATGACGATTGTGATGATCATGATGATGACGATGATGATGATTGCAACAATCACAACCACCATCACAACCACTGCAATCGCGAGTTTGACGTTTCAGTGGTTCTGAAAATTACAGCTAAAGTTATGGCAGATCGTGAAGTATTGCTAGGCAGCGCTGTTGCTCCAACAAACGCAAAAGGCTAATATCATTCAAACTCACAATAGGGGGGGGAGAAAGAATGGATGACGAATTAAGGGCTTCAGGTTCAAGCACATCATCGAATACTACCGCCTCAGGTGGTGTAACTACCGTTGACAGTGCAGACGTTATATGCGGCTGCCCTGAGCCTGGTCCTGAGACCATCGAGGTAGAACAGGTTTTGGCTGCTGAAATGCGCCAAAAGGTAGTCGAATTTGATATGTTTGTTCCGGAACAAAAACCGGATATTGAGCAAGTTGTTGATGTATATGTTAAAGATGTCTGCATCAAATCTGTAGACATTATTCCCAATAAAGTTATTATTCGCGGTGATTTAGAAGTAAAGGTTATGTATGTTGCCGATCTTCCTGATCAGCCAGTTCATGCGTTTGAGAGAAAGAACATTCGTTTTACTCGTGATATCGATGTTGATGGTGCTGACCCTGATATGAAAGCAACTGCTGACGTTCAGGTTGAGTACGTTGATTATGATTTCCACAGAAGACATGATGATCGTAAAGTTCATATTACAATAGTGCTTAAGTTCTGGACCCGCGTACTTACAACTACCCAAATGGATGTATATGCCCTTACTCCAGTAGATGAAGTTGGTGTGTTTGAAAGCAATAAAGCAAGCACGTCTTCAGACGATTCAGTTTCAGCATCAAAGTTTACTGATGATACAGTATCTGCTTCTCAGACAGGCGGCGGCGATATCGAAGCCTTTAGTCCTGAAAACATGTTAGTTACTGGCCCGCTCGAGTCAACTGCCGGAATGAACATGTCAATCAATGGAACACTAGGCTCGGTTACTGGTAATAACGTTAACGTTCGTACTGGTCCTGGCACTAATTTCCCTTCAATCCGAAAAGTTAACAGAGGCGAATCGGTTACTATTAAGGAACAGGCTTTCGGTTGGTACAGAGTAGTTCTGTCAGACGGATCAACAACTGGCTGGATTGCCAGCTGGCTTGTAGATACCGGAACTGGAACTCCGGTTCAGCCTAAAGGTTAAACCATAATAAAACCGCCCCCCTGCTCAGCAGGTCGGGCGGTTTTATTCGTTTTTGGCTCGTTAAGTAATGATTAGCAAACCGAGTCATATAATGTAGTATGCTGTTGAGATAAGTGTTAATAAAAGGAGGTAAGAGATATATGCTTGTAGCAGTTGAATATCTAGGTGATATCGGAGTAGGGGTAACCTCGCCCAGATTATTTAGGGCTAATGATGGGTATGTATATGTGGTCAAATTCCAAAATAACCGTCTTGGACAGAAAGTACTTGTTAATGAATTACTGGCGTGCCGGTTTTCTTCACTTATGGACCTATGTTTTCCCGATGGTGGAATTATTCAGATAGAGGAACCTTTTATTCAAAAAAATAAACGGCTGAAGGCCGCTAAAGTTAAGCCAGGTGCTCATTTTGCCAGCCGCTTTTTGAATAACTCCGAGTATGTAGGACGCCGGAATCTAGCTAAGGCTGCAAATAAGTCTCAAATGGCAGGAATTATTCTGTTTGACCATATCTTTCATAACGTAGACCGGACTTGGAATAGAAAGAATCTGCTGCTGCGTCGAGAGGCTAATGCTTACCGACTATACGCAATTGATAATTCCCATTTATTTCGCCGAGGAAAATGGACCATCGAATCACTTAGTAAGCTTGCTGATAAAATTGGCGTAAATAAACGGAGAAGTTTTGGCTGGCTGCTTAAATACTATTTGTCTAAAGATGATTTTGCTCCTTATATAGCCCAGATAAAGGCTATAACTAACAGCCAGCTTTCAATATTAGTTACTGAAATACCCACAGAGTGGCTTCCAGAACAAAGCGAGCGTGAGGCGCTGTTCAATTTTTTAGTGAAGCGCCGGGATATGATTGACAAAATTGCTGATGAGATATTTAAATTAATCCCGAATGTAAACCGGGCAGCCAACATTAATCAAAACAAATAATTCTTCGACATTGCTGTTATGCATACGAATACAGCCATTTGACACCATTTGCCCTATAAGCCAAGGTTTGCTGGTGCCGTGAATTCCGTAGGCATCATAGTTAAGTCCCATCCATCTTGTTCCCAAAACCCCCCCAGGATTCATTACTTTAGTTGCTATAGCATAATTGCCAACAGGGGTTGGAGTAGAAGGTTTACCGATCGCAATCGGATAGTGACGCAAAGGGCTGTTGCCGTTAAATAAGGTGATGGTCCGAGCAGATTTAGTTATGAGGATATTAGCTCGGGCCAGAGCATTAGTAGCCCTCTGTTCGGCAATTTTTGTTTCAATTTGGCTTATCGATGCAGAGTTTAAACGGCAATAGGTTACTGGGTCAATTAAGCCTGTCGCAGGCAGACCTTCTAATTCTTGGAATTGTGTTACGGCGTCTCTAGTAGAAGCATCATAATTGCTATGTATATTTGATGTATAGAGACCACGTTCGGTCAATAATTTTTGCACCGACATAACAAGGGGGTGACAGTCGTCCTCCTTTAAATAAACCTCGGACATGCGGTGGGGAAGATACAGTGTGCGAATTTTCACTTGTTATACCTCCTCGCTAAATATTTTTTAGCTTAGGTATTATATGTTTTTACCCTCAAGTTGGTGTTTTTCCCAAAAGATAATGTATAAAGTAAGGGATTTGTTGGCAAATATAGTAAAGAATACTTTTTGTAAATATCAATTTAATGGAGGAAATATGCTGGAAAAAACAGCCGGAAAGCTTTTGATTATAGGCGGCAATGAGGACAAATATGATGATTGCACAATCTTACGCAAGTTTATTGAGTTATCTGGCGGTCGAAAAGCTAAAATTGCTGTTATGACTACTGCAACCGAACTTCCACGTGAAGTAGGCGATGAATATAGAATGATTTTTTCAGATTTGGGGGCTGAGTCAGTAACTATCTTAAATATTGAAAATCGCGAAGAAGCTGGCGATAGACAGAGGGTCGAAGAAATAGAACAAGCGGACGGAATATTTTTTACAGGCGGGGATCAGCTTAGGCTGACAAGCATTCTAGGTGGTTCGGCAGTTGACGGAGCTATCCGCAGAGCGTTCCGAAACGGTACCGTTGTTGCAGGGACAAGCGCTGGAGCTTCGGTAATGAGCCATACCATGATCGTGGGGGGAGATTCAAGTGACACACCAAAAAAATCAGCTCTTAGCATGGCACATGGTATGGGGCTGATTGATGAGGTCGTAATTGATCAGCACTTTGCTCAGCGTGGCAGAATAAATCGTCTGCTGGCAGCTGTTTCTCAAAACCCTCATGTATTAGGCATCGGTATTGATGAAGACACAGCTCTTTTAGTAACACCAGAGGGGAAATGTGAAATAATAGGATCTCAAACGGTAACGGTAGTAGATGGTAAAAATATTATTCATTCTAATATTTCGGAATCAAAAAGACTTGATCCGTTGGCGATTTCGAATGTGACACTTCATATCTTACCACCTGGATTCGGCTATAACTTAAGGAGTCGCAAGGCGTATATTAGCCACTAAATTAGGAGGATTATGATGATGCGGATTTTACAGATACGAACTCTGCAGGGACCTAATATCTACAGTTACAAGCCAGTTTTGTGGCTAAAATTAGCATTAGGACAATATGATAATATTGCCAGCTGTGCTGTCGTTGGGTTTATTCAAAGACTGCTGGCACTTCTTCCAGGGCTTCAGGAACATAAGTGCTCACGCAATAAGATTGGCGGATTTGTGGAACGTCTAAACGAAGGGACGTATTTAGCCCACATTTTTGAGCATGTTATGTTAGAAGTTCAAAATATGGCTGGTTATGACGTAAACTTTGGCAAAGCACGCTCTACTCATCAGGCTGGGATTTATGATGTAATTGTTGGCTTTAAGTGCCCGGCAGCGGCGCGCCAAAGTGCGTATGTTACCCAGGAGCTGCTAAAGGCAGCCCTAGAAGATTTACCTTTTGATGTTGGTCAAGCTATCAAATCCGTCAAGTCTGCTGGGGAAAAATATCAGCTTGGTCCGAGTACCAATTCAATTTATCAAGCAGCAATAGAGCGGGATATACCAGTGCGGAGATTTGCTGATGAGAATTTACTAGTCTTGGGACACGGACGCTTCAGCAAGCGTATTTGGGCAACGATAACTGACAAAACAAGCGCGCTGGCGACAGATTTAGTTTCAGACAAATATTTAACTGGCAGGTTGCTCGAAGATAATGGCATACCTGTGCCGCAGAACAGAGTTGTTAATGATGTCGACCAGGCACTTGAAGCTTTAAATGAAATTGGTGGAAGGGTAGTTGTTAAACCACTTTCGGGTAATCATGGAAATGGCGTAACAATAGACATTAAGACACAAGCCGAAGTTGAGCGTGCTTTCCAAATAGCTCGGGAATATGACGAAAGTGTTTTAGTTGAGGAGTATATACCAGGCCGGCAATACCGTATATGCATAGTTAATGGAAGAATGGTAGCTGCCGCTGAGCGCATCCCTGCATATGTAGTGGGGGACGGTCAGCATACTGTTGCTGAATTGGTAAATTTAGTAAACTCCAACCCTGACCGCGGTGATGGTCACGAAAAACCGTTAACTAAGATTATGCTAGACGCTGTAGCTATAACGGTGTTAGCTAAGCAGAATCTCACTCCTCAAGCCGTTCCAGCTTTGAAGCAAATAGTACGAATAAGAGATTGCGCAAATTTAAGTGCCGGCGGCACTGCGGTGGACGTTACAGGGATAGTTCACCCTGAAAATATCAAATTAACTGAAAGGGCTGCCCGTTTAGTAGGACTTGATGTAGCTGGGATTGATTTAGTTGCTGAGGACATTACCGTTCCTGTAAAATATGGAAATGGCGCGATAATAGAGATAAATGCAGCACCCGGAATAAGGATGCATCACTATCCAACAGCTGGAAAGCCGCGTGATGTTGCAGGCCACATAGTGGAATATTTGTTTTCCGAAAAAACCAATGGACGTATACCGATAACGGCAATAACTGGTACTAACGGCAAAACAACAGTAACACGCATGATTAGCCATATTTGGCAGCAGGCCGGATATAATGTAGGTATGACTACAACGGACGGTATTTATATTAATGGTCAGTGTATTCTAAATGGCGATACTACTGGTCCTGATAGTGCCAGAATAATCTTGTCTGACCCGAATGTTGATGTAGCTGTACTTGAAACAGCACGCGGTGGGATTGTTCGTGGTGGTTTAGCTTTTGATAAATGTAATATTGGTATTGTTACAAATATTACCGAAGATCACTTAGGACAAGATGGTATCGAGAGTTTAGAAGACTTGGCTTATATAAAGTCGCTCGTTTTAGAAATTGTTCAACCTGATGGTATTGCTTTAATAAATGCGGATGATCCTTATGCGTCAACATTAGCAGCCCGTGTTCAGTCTGAAATTATGTATTTTAGCATTGAACCTAATAATATTGTTATTAGGCGTCATTTGGGAGCCGGGGGCAAAGCGGTATTTGTAAAAGAGGGTACAGTTCATATAGCCTGCGGTGGGTTGGCTAGACCTATTATTGCGGTCAAAGATATTCCGGCAACACTAGATGGAATTGCTCTACATAATCTCCAGAATGCCGTTATAGCAGTTGGTGCCTGTTACAGCGCTAAGGTACCTGTAAGTTATATACGAAAAGGGTTATCCACATTTGATCAAAATCCAGGACGGATGACCATGCTGACAGTTGGAAGTTTCAGAGTGTGTGTTGATTATGGGCATAATCCGGCAGGTTACCAAGCGCTTTTAAATACTGCCCGCCGTATGGGAGCCAAGCGTCTTATAGGGGTTATTGCTGCACCGGGTGACAGGCGCGATGATGTTACGATCAATATTGGCAGGATAGCTGGCAAAGGTTTTGACTATTTGTATATAAAAGAAGACGATGATCTTCGTGGACGCAGTCCTGGTGAAACGGCTGAATTATTGCGCCGGGGTGCTGTCGAGGCAGGCTTTGCTGAGGAACGGATTTCAGTGATCATGCCTGAAGCCGAAGCGGTTGGTCGTGCACTAGAAGACGCTGAACCCGGAGATCTAGTTATAATTTTTTACGAGAGATACGACGCTGTGATGAATATAATTCAGAATTTTGCTGAACAGTTGACTGTAGAGCAGGGTCTAGAACATTCTAGTCTAAAAATGGAGCAGGTAGTTGTTGCTGGTGTGCAAAATGTATAAAATTTTCTATATACAATAAATTTTACCTAAAATGCAGGCAAATCGCGTCATAATGTCGAATAAAGGCTTTTCAGATATTGTGTGGAGGTGCTTGCTCACATGGAGTTTGTCAAAAATGAAGAATTACAGTTAGTTATTTTTAGATTAGCTGCTGAAGAATATGGTCTTCCTATTACTAAGGTTCAGGAAATTAATCGATTAACCCCTATTACTAAGCTTCCACAGACACCGGTATTTATGGAGGGGGTTATAAATTTAAGAGGCCGTATTATTCCTGTTATTGACTTGCGTAAGCGTTTTAAGCTAGCTGTTGAGCAGTATACTGATGATACCCGGATAATTGTTGTAGATTTTAATGGACAAACTATTGGCGTTATTGTTGACGCTGTAACTGAAGTAGTTCGATTAGCAACGGCAAATGTCGAACCGGCTCCAGCCAATTCAGTACTAGACGCCCGTTACATTCAAGGTGTTGGAAAAATGGATAATCGCCTAATTATTTTATTAGATGTAGATCAAATTTTCACGAATCAGGAAGAATTTGCATTAACGCAAATGAATGGTTAAAAAATTATGTTAACTGTATATGCTAATGCTAAGATTAACTTGACGTTAGACGTCTTAAATAAACGCCCTGATGGCTATCATGAAGTTGAGATGGTGATGCAGGAAGTAGATCTAGCTGATCATTTGACGTTCCGTGAGCAAAAAGAAGGAATTACGGTCTGTACAAATATTCCTGATTTGGCATGTGATAATACTAATCTAGCCTATAAAGCAGCACATTTAATTAAGACAATCTATAATATAGAGCAAGGAATACAAATCGATTTAAATAAAAGAATACCTATGGCGGCAGGACTTGCTGGTGGCAGTACTGATGCAGCGGGTGTTCTAATTGGGCTTAATAAATTGTGGCACTTGGGTATATCTTTAGATGAGTTAAGCCGTCTTGGTGCATTATTAGGTTCCGATGTCCCTTTTTGCTTGAATGGTGGAACCATGCTGGCAACAGGGCGTGGTGAAGTGCTTGAGCGGCTTTCTAATATGCCTGCGTGCAATGTCATTTTAGCAAAGCCAGCAGTTAGTGTTTCTACGGCATGGGTCTATAAGAACTACCGATCGTCGGCAGTTAGTGCCCATCCAGATACAGCGGGGATAATTAAATGTCTAGAAGCTGATGACTTAGATGGAATTGCGAGCAGACTATGTAACACACTTGAAACAGTAACTATTCCAGTCCATCCCGAAATAGGTCGTTTGAAGGCTTTGATGTGTGAATATGGTGCTATGGCAAGTTTAATGTCAGGAAGCGGACCTACAGTATTTGGTCTTACTCCTGATACTGAGAGAGCAAATTATATAGCAGCAAAATTAGAGAAACTGAGTGATGCTCAGATAATTGTGGCTAAAACAGTGGCCAAAAGTGGGGGAGAATAATGCAACGCAGATTAGCGCCAATTAGATTGGATAGTTATCAACCACTCCGTGAAGTAGTTTGCGAAACTTTACGAGAATCTATCAGAAACGGTGTGCTTAAGCCTGGCGAGCGGCTGATGGAGATTCAGTTGGCCGAGGAGCTCGGGGTAAGCCGTACTCCGGTACGCGAGGCAATTCGCAAGTTGGAACTTGAGGGATATGTAATAATGCTGCCTCGCCGTGGTACATACGTAGCAAATCTTTCGATCAAGGATATTAACGAAGTATTCGAGATTCGTACCGCGCTGGATGTCTTGGCAACAGGATTGGCTGCCGAAAGAATTACCGAAGAAGAATTAGAACAATTAGAGCGGTTGTTAGTAGAAATAGGCGAATCGATTGAACGAAATGATATGGAAAAAATCGTTGAGGTTGACACTCAATTTCACGATATTCTTTACCGTGCCAGCCGCAATGATAGACTTGTAGGAATTATAAACAACCTACGGGAGCAGTTGACTCGTTTTCGTTCAATGTCAATGTCTTATCCTGGCCGTCTTAAAAAGACTCTCGAGGAGCACAGCAGAATGGTTGAGGCAATAGCCCAGCGTGACGTCGAGCTTGCTCAAAAGCTTGCTGTGGAACATATGGAAAACTCCGAACAAACCTTGCTGCTTGATATGCAAGAACATGCCGAAGAGTGACTAGTTTAGTTATTGCTAAGTTGAGCTGGAATTTTTAAACATGATAAAGATGTAGTTAATAATCTCAGTGCAGGAGGTTGCAGTGAATGTATGATGCCATTATCTTGGCCGGTGGAGCAAACAACAAGAGCCTGAGCAAAGTTAATCCCCAGCCATATGAGGCTTTGATAGAAATAGCCGGCAGACCAATGGTTTCATTTGTTGCTGATGCACTGGCTGCAAGTTCTCATGTAAATCGGATATTTGTTGTAGGTCCGGCTAAGGAATTGGCTAACTGTCAATTTCCGGGAAATACTACTGTGTTAGAAGGCGGACGGACTATTCTTGAAACCATTAGTATTGGCATGGAAGCTCTGGGGCATAAAGACAAAGTTTTAATAGCAACTGCCGATATCCCGCTTTTGACACAGGCTGCAGTTGATGATTTTTTAGCACAGTGCAGCAAAGTAAACGCTGATTTATATTACCCTGTTGTAGCAAAGGATATAAATAACAGGCAATATCCAGATAGTAAGCGGACATATGTAAGGCTTAAAGAGGGAACATTTACTGGCGGCAATATATTTTTAGTTAATCCCCAAATAGTACCTCAATGTATGTCAGTTGCTGAAAAGATAATTGACAACCGAAAAAATCCATGGAAATTAGCTTGTATAATGGGCTGGACGTTTTTGTTCCAGTTTGTAATTGGATTGCTTAGTTTAAAAGGGGCTGAGAGCCGCGTCTCGGAAATATTAGGAATTACTGGGGCGGTAATACAGTCGTCTTATCCCGAATTAGGTATTGATGTTGATAAAGAAAGTGATCTAGAGTTGGTTCGTACGACAGTAGCAGCTGTAGGTCCAAAGCTTAGGATATAATATTTAATAAATTAAGAAGGTTAGTGGCCGAAACTTCAAACTACGGTCACTAACCTTCTTTTTGCTATCAGAGCTCTTAAGTTTTTCTGGAGAATTTAGTGAGTTCGACTTATTTTTCGCCGAAGGCTGAGTAACGATGGTTCAAAAAAATGATAAATATTATAGGAAATATAATCTAATTATGAAAGATTATGGACATAATAATTATGATTTGCACTTTTGCTCATTTTTTTACCTGATGACCAAGACGATCTAATACGCCTATCTGCAATATGGGAGTAATACACACAGGCGATCGGTTTGGCCATCGGAATAAGTTTTTCTAAAATTCAGATGGAGAAACCTCCGCCTGAGTTAAGGTTCACATTATAGGAGGCATAGTTATGAATGCTTATTTGGGTATAGATGTTGGATCCGTAAGTACTAATGTTATTGTAATGGATCATTTAGGTGTGGTATCAGATGCTCTTTATCTTAGAACACAGGGAAGACCAATCAATGCTGTTCAAGAAGGGTTAAAAGAAATTCAACAGCGCAATCCTGAGCTAAAAGTTTTAGGTGTTGGAACTACCGGAAGCGGACGTCATCTAACGGGCGTAATTGTTGGTGCAGACAGTATAAAAAATGAAATAACTGCTCATGCTGTTGCGGCAATGCATCTTGTACCGGAAGTACAAACTGTATTAGAAATCGGTGGGCAGGACTCTAAGATAATAATTATCCGTAATGGTGTTGTCACGGATTTTGCTATGAATACAGTGTGTGCCGCTGGTACAGGTTCGTTTTTGGATCAGCAGGCGGCAAGGCTTAGTATCCCCATTGAGCAGTTCGGCGTACTTGCCTTGCAATCGACAGCTCAAGTACGAATTGCTGGACGCTGTGCGGTATTTGCTGAATCAGATATGATCCATAAACAACAAACAGGTCATCCTATTTCCGATATCCTTAACGGGCTATGTCAAGCTTTGGTCCGTAATTACTTAAATAACGTTGGTAAAGGCAAACAGTTAAACGGTCCAATATTATTTCAAGGTGGTGTAGCTGCTAATGAGGGGATGAAAAGGGCTTTTGAAGAGGCGCTTGGATGCCCAATTATAATACCAGAGCACTATAACGTGATGGGAGCAGTGGGCGCAGCACTGCTGGCACGTGAAACAATCTCTGTAAAGGATAAGACTGCTTTTAAAGGTTTTGATATAGTTAACAGCATATACAGTCCGCGCAGTTTTGAATGTACAGGCTGCGCAAATATGTGTGAAGTTATTGAACTCAAAAAAGATGAAGCCGTAATAGCTCGATGGGGCGATCGCTGCGGAAAATGGAGTGGAGTTACACATCAAGCGTGTTAAATTGTTGCTGAGAGGAGGAGAATAATGCTGGCTAGAGTTGGTATGCCGCAGGGTTTGCTGCATTATAATTACGGTATATTATGGGAAAGGTTTTTTCAAGAGTTAGGATTGGAGGTTATCAAGTCTGGTGAAACAACTCGTGCAACATTGGATTGCGGGAGTGCATTAGATGAGATTTGTCTTCCGGCAAAAGTTTACTATGGGCACGCCGCTAAGTTGAATAACCAAGTAGACTACCTATTCGCTCCACGTGTGATAAGTGTTAATAAGGGACAATATACGTGTCCTAAGATTATCGGTATGCCAGATATGTTGCGAAATAATATTTCTGGGATGCCTCCGGTTATTGATGTTAATGTCAACCTTCGGCAAAGCAGTCGTAATTTATATGAGGCTGTTGCTGCTATCGGAAAGATCGTGGGTAAAGGGAAAGTCGCTAGTTTGTATGCTTGGTACAAAGCATGGCAGCATCGTAATCAACCGATTTCTAAGTATAGTGGCAGAGTTGATGGTCCTCAAGTGGCTTTAATTGGACATCCTTACCTGATATACGATCGGCAGATAAGTATGAATGTCATAGAAAAGCTAAGACATATGGGTATAAATGTAGTTACACCGGAAATGGTGAACGCCAGTGAGGTTGCCCAAGCTTCTAAAACATTAGGTAAAAAGATTTTTTGGAGCAGCAGCCATCACCTAGCTGGTGCCGCAATAGCGCTTTTGACCGCGAAACGGCCTGTCGATGGTGTTATCTTCATGACTTGTTTTGCATGCGGACCAGACGCGTTAATTGGTGAACTAATCAGCCAGAGGGCCCAATCAATAAATATACCTTGTATGCAGCTATCAATTGATGAGCACACTGCCGAAGCAGGATTTATAACAAGATTAGAGGCCTTTACCGACATGCTTACAAGGCGGTGGCCACTGTGATTATTTCTTTTCCTCATATGGGTAATATGCATGTTGTACTAAGATCGCTGTTTGCTGGTTTTGGCTGTGAGGTAATGACCCCGCCACCAATTTCTAAAAAAACCTTGGAGCTCGGGGCTAAGTATTCACCCGAGACAGTTTGTCTGCCTTTTAAAATGACACTGGGCAATTTTATTGAGGTGCTTGACCAAGGAGCCGATACAATAGTCACATGTGGAGGTGTTGGACCTTGTCGACTGGGCTATTATTCGGAAATACAGAAAGGTATTTTAAATCGGCTAGGATATAAGTTCAACCTGATAGCCGTTGAACCAGATTTAATTGATGCATTAAAAAAACTCCGGCTGGTTTCATCGGGGAAAAGTTGGCTCGAAATTTACCATTCTTTTAAGATAGCTGGTGCCAAAATGAGCGCGATAGATAATGTCGAGCGCCAGCTTAATTTTATACGTTGCCGCGAAGCTTTTCGTGGAAGTGCTGAGAAAATCGCCCGCAGAGCAATTGATAGTATTGATGAAGCGCAAGATATTGGTAGGATCCGAGAAATTGCAGATACTGCAATTGGTGAACTGAAAGAAGTTAAACAGATAAACAATATTGAACCGCTCAAGATTGGCTTAGTTGGCGAAATATACGTCATGCTCGAGCCCTATATTAACCAGGAACTGGAACGGCGAATGGGAGAAATGGGTGTAGAAGTTCATAAAACAATGTATTTAAGCGATTATGTGAGAGCTCATCTGCTTAAAAAGAAAGAGTATATATCATTACATGAAGTCCTAGCCGCATTAGCCAGACCCTATCTGGGGCATTATGTAGGCGGACATGGACTGAAAAGCATTGCGCAAACAATTCACATGGGGCAGCAGGGATATGATGGTATGATTCAGGCCTATCCATTTACTTGTATGCCAGAGGTAATTGCGAAAAACATTCTGCCACAGGTAAGCAAAGATTTAGATATACCTGTTTTAACGCTCTCTTATGACGAACAGTCAGGGGAAGCAGGCGTTTTAACAAGGCTAGAAGCATTTATTGATCTCCTGAAATACCGCCGCCAGCGAAAAGCAGCTCAACTAAAGTGATTATTAACCGCAAAGGGCGCAAAAACCGCAAATGCGCAAAGAATGCAAAAAATCCAGCGCGATAACATGCCGAACTATCGCGACCCCTTTGCGATTAAACCGTTACACCTGTTTTTACTATAGAAAGCTTTATTTTCTATGAATACTATTAAATAAGTGGAAATAATAAAGGATGATGCTGAATTCTAAATTATTATTTGGATTGGGCAGGAATTGCCAGGAATTCAGAGAATGTGAATAAAATTAATACAAAGAATCATATTATTCGGTTTTTTCCTGGCGATGGAGGATTTACTAATGAATAAAGTGCGGAGAATTGAGCGGATTATTGCCTTAACTAAAATACTTTCTGATATGCCTGGGCGGCTGTTCTCGCTTGGTCATTTTAGCAACCTATTTGGTGCAGCCAAATCAACGCTAAGTGAAGATATGGTTACCATCAAAGAATCTTTGCAACAGTTCGGATTAGGTACATTAGAAACAGTTTCGGGAGCAGCTGGTGGTGTCCGTTTTATTCCCAGCAGGTCAGAGGAGTCAATCAATGAGCTTTTAAATGAGCTGGCAGATAAGTTAGCTGAGCCGGAAAGGATTATTCAAGGCGGTTTTTTGTATATGACCGATATCCTGTTTAATCCCTCGCTAATGGTCCAGATAGGTGAAATATTTCGCAAGAAGCTGGGGCACCTAAATCCTGATTATATAATGACTGTGGAGACTAAAGGTATACCGCTGGCGTTAATGACTGCTAGGGCCTTTGATTTGCCGCTTGTAATTGTAAGACAAGGAAGTAAGGTTACCGAGGGACCGGCAGTAAGCATAAATTACGTGTCGGGTTCATCGAAGCGTATTCAAACTATGTCTCTACCAAGGCGGGCGATTCAATCGGGTGCAAAGGTTCTAATTATCGATGATTTTATGAAAGCGGGCGGGACAGCGCGTGGGATGATTGACTTAGCAGGTGAAGTTGGGGTTGAAGTAGTAGGGACAGGAGTGCTTGTTGCGACTGTCGAACCAGCAAAAAAATTAGTTGAGGAATACTCTGCGCTGCTTATTCTGCATGATGTAGATCAATATACTAAGAAAATTGACATTCGACCAGCTGCGATGGCTTTGCAAGCGAACTGACAGCCGGTTGACGGGAGGTAATTATGCAAAATCAGCACAAGGTTTTATCAGCAGCTGATGTTCAAGATGCCTACACTGCATTAAAAGATATTGTACATAAAACTTCACTAGACAAAAGCGCTACTTTTAGTGCTATGGCCGGATGTGACGTTTACTTAAAGCTTGAAAATCTGCAAAAAACCGGATCATTCAAAATTCGCGGTGCTTATAATAAAATTCGTTTGCTTACGGAAGAGGAAAAGGCGAATGGTGTAATCGCTGCATCTGCAGGTAATCATGCTCAGGGAGTAGCGTATGCTGCGCGAATGGCAAAAGTTAAAGCAACTATTGTTATGCCCGAGGTAGCACCGCTTGCTAAAATAACTGCAACTCGCGGTTACGATGCTGAAGTAGTATTGAGCGGTACCTGCTATGATGAGGCTTTCCAAAAAGCACAGGAAATTCAAGCACAAACAGGGCAAACTTTTGTGCATGCTTTTAACGATAACGCAGTTATTGCCGGGCAAGGTACAATCGGAATAGAAATATTGCAAGAGCTTGAAAATGTTACGGCTATTGTTGCGCCAATTGGCGGAGGCGGCTTAATAGCTGGGCTGGCCCTTGCTGTTAAGCAAATGGCGCCGCATGTTAAGATATATGGAGTGCAGGCTGAAGGCGCGCCGGCGATGTATATGTCAAAACGTGAACATGCTATTAAGACAACACCAGATGCAGTAACCATGGCAGATGGTATAGCCGTTAAAGTACCTGGCGATTTGACTTTTGATATTATTGATAAATATGTGGATGATATAGTAGTTGTTGATGATGAAGCTATTGCCAGCACAATTCTTATGGTTCTTGAACGGGCGAAGCTAATGGTTGAAGGAGCAGGTGCAGTCAGTCTTGCAGCTCTTTTACATGGTAAAGTTCCCGCTCGCGGCAAGGTTGTTAGTGTAATCTCTGGTGGTAATATCGATGTTAACTTCATTTCACGCATAATTGAACGTGGTTTAGTGAAAGCTGGGCGGCGAGTAAAGATTACTACGTTGGTTGCTGATCGTCCAGGAATGCTGCAAAATCTTTTGGCTGTAATAACTCGATTAAAGGCAAACGTTATCAATGTTTATCATGATCGGGTGGAGAGAAACGTACCAATTGGCCAAGCTGTTGTAGAGATAAGTCTTGAAACACGTGATGCATTGCATACTGAGGAAATAATGGCTAATCTTCGTAAAGAAGGCTATATAGCTAAAATAATCTAAATTAGGGCACCTGAGTTAAGGTGCCCTAATTTGTATACTGTATTTTCTGATTACTCTTCCTATTCTGCGTTTATTTTAATTGCAGGAATATAGCTGATAATGTCGAAAAAATCTATGTTCAAATATATTAGCAGTCATCGTAAAGTACTCAAAGTACGTAAAGTTTAATTGGTCTTTGGGTCCTTCGAGTGCTTTGCGGTTTGCATTGTAAGACGTGTATAAGCGGGTTCTGGTTGGTTTAAAAATGGGGGGGACAGTAATGTCAAAGTTATTATCAATAGTTTTGGCGGCAGGTAAGGGTACGCGGATGAAATCCACGCTTCCTAAAGTTTTACACCGGGTCGGTGGAAAATCAATGGTCCAGCATGTTCTCGACGCAGCTAAAGGAGCAGGGGCTTCACGCAATGTTGTAGTAATTGGTTTTGGGGCGGATAGTGTCGCTGACGAACTGGGCAGCCAGGCAGAGTTTGTTGTACAGTCTGAACAGCTGGGAACAGGTCATGCTGTCATGCAGGCTAATGAATTACTTAAAGATTTTGAGGGAACAGTAATGGTGCTATGCGGAGATACACCTCTGCTGCGAGCCGAGTTGCTTTCAAAACTTTATGCTGAGCATAGTAAGGCCAAAGCATCTGCTACAGTTCTTACTGCTAAAATGCCAGATCCAACCGGCTATGGCCGGGTAATAAGAGATGCCAGCGGACAGGTAATAAAAATTGTGGAGCATAAGGACGCCACCTCGGAAGAATTGCTGGTAAATGAAGTGAATACGGGGATATACTGTTTTGAAAGAGCGGCACTATTTGAAGCTCTGGCAGGGTTAAATTGCAATAACGTGCAGGGAGAGTATTATCTAACAGATGTAATTAGCATTCTCTCGGAAAAGAACGCTAAGGTCTGGGCTGCTGAGGCCGATGACTATCAAGAAACTTTTGGTATAAATTCTCGTGCCCAATTGGCTGAAGCAGAAAAGATTCTAAGAAAACGAAAAAACTTGGAATTAATGAATAACGGTGTTACCATCATGGACGTTGACAGCACCTTTATTGATGCTGAGGTAAGCATCGGTCCAGATACTGTTATAATGCCCTTCACCTGGATTGAGGGAAGTACTTCAATTGGAAGCGGCTGCGAAATTGGTCCAAATACTCGAATTCAAAATACAATGATTGGTGATAATGTAACATTGCATTTTGTATACGCTCATGACTGCCATATTTCTGATAACGTAACCGTTGGTCCCTATGTTCATCTTCGTCCCAATACTAAGCTTGCCCAAGGGGTAAAAATAGGCAACTTTGTTGAGGTTAAAAATTCACAAATAGGCGAAGGCAGCAAGATACCTCACTTGAGTTATATTGGAGATACAGATATGGGGCAGAAAGTTAATATTGGCTCCGGTACAATTACTGTTAACTATGATGGCAAAAATAAACACCGCACTAATATAGAAGACGGAGCATTTGTTGGCTGTAATACTAACCTTGTTGCCCCAGTGACTGTAGGTCATGGAGCATATGTTGCAGCAGGTTCTACAATAACAAAAGATGTTCCACCGGCGGCATTAGGTGTCGCGAGAGCTCGTCAGAATAATATTGAGGGCTGGGTTGAAAAACGCAAATAAGGCCGTGTAAGGCTGAAATATTGTCATTAAGGTGCCTGAAATCAGCGCCATAGAGTTTTGGGAGGTAATTATAAAATGTTGTTAGAAGATAGTAAAAGATTACGGATTTTTACTGGGAATTCAAACCCAGCTCTAGCCCATGAAATAGCGGCTCATATTGGTGTTTCAGTCGGTGATGCCTTTGTTGGACATTTCAACAATGGTGAAACTCAAGTTATTATTGACGAAAGTGTTCGCGGTAAGGAAGTATTTATTGTACAGCCTACCTCGTATCCTGTTAATGATAGCCTAATGGAACTCTTAATTATGGTTGATGCTTGTAAGAGAGCTTCAGCTCGCCACGTGACTGCGGTTATTCCATATTACGCATACGCTCGTCAAGATCGCAAAACGCGCGGACGTGAACCTATTTCAGCCAAGCTTGTTGCAAATCTTTTGACTACAGCCGGTGTAAACAGAGTTGTAACAATGGACCTACATGCTGGGCAAATCCAAGGTTTCTTTGATATTCCACTCGATCATTTGATCGGAGTACCGATTTTATCTGATTATATTGAAGCAAAGAATTTGTCTGATCTGGTTATAGTATCCCCGGACCTCGGAGGGGTAACAAGAGCTAGACAGCTTGCCGACAGATTGCATGCGCCAATTGCAATAATTGAGAAGCGCCGCCCAATGCCAGGTGTTGCTGAAGTTATGAACTTGATTGGTAATGTCGAAGGCAAGACCGCTGTAATAGTTGATGATATTGTTGATACAGCCGGATCTCTTACAGAAGGGGCTAAAGCTCTGGAACGTTTCGGTGCTAAAGAGGTATATGCCTGCTGTACACACGCAGTATTAAGTGACCCAGCGGTTGAACGTATCGCTGCATCTAACATGAAAGAACTTATTGTTACGAACACCATCCCACTCCCAGAAAGTAAATTGCATCCTAAAATCAAGGTGTTGTCAGTTGCGCCATTATTTGGCGAAGCAATTGTTCGCATCTTCAGCGAATTATCAGTAAGTAAACTTTTTGACTAAATCAAGCACAAAAGGACGCGTGTCAGCGCGTCCTTTTTGGTACAATAAAAGAATGGATATGTTGGAACCGCAGAGTACGCGGAGGGTTATGAAGGGAAAGGATTTGCGCGATAATATCGCGCATAGATTAATATTATAACTCTGCGTTCCCTTTGCGTACTTTGCGACCTTTGTGTTAAACCATCCGTCCCCATGTTTTAAAAATCAGAAGCCTATGATATAATCCAATGAGGTGAGCAATGTGTCCTGTCAGACATTAATCGATCGGGCAAACCCTAGTGATATTCCAGCAATTGCCGCCGTTTTTACTGAGAGCTTTAAAGAAAGTGTACTGCATCATTGTGGGCGGCTGCCCAAGCCACAAGCTATGCAGGATGTTTTTACTTTGGTTTATGAAGCTGAGCCGGAAGCTGCCTTAGTGGCACGTAATGAGGCAGGGGAAGTTGTTGGTTACTGCTTTGCTCCTACCGCGCTGCCAAAGTTATGGAGTACTGCCGTTATGGGTGGTCATATTTTTAAGTGGGCATGGCGCTGGCTAACGGGGAAGTACGGCTTTGGGCTGTATCCAGTTAAAGTAATAGTATTAAACAAGCTTTCTTTCTTAGGTTCATCCTTTGTTCCTTCCAAATCTGCTAACGCCAGGATTCTTTCAATAGCTGTATCCGAAGTCTGCCGAGGGCAAGGTATTGCTAGTAAATTAATGAATGAGGCCCTAATTTATTTTAGTCAGCGAAAAGCAAATCGGGTGAGGCTCGAAGTTCGCCCTGATAATGCGGCAGCAATTAAAGTTTATGATAGAATGGGATTTTATCCTGGTGGCTATACAACAGATTCTCAGGGCCAATGGCTAATAATGTTTAAAGAAATGGAGCAAAAATAATGTTTGACATCAACATGCGCCTTACCAGCATGCTTGGTTTGCTTACCATAATTATTATCTTTGCCTTGGTTTTAGATTACCTTCGAGTCCTCAGGCGTCCTGTTCGTCTAGGCTTATATATAGCTATTATTGGTATTGTTTGTGGAGTAGGGCTTACTCTAAGTGCCGTATTGCCAGAGAACCATTTTTTCGGACGGGTGTTTTCACAGATTGACACAACACAAAAGGTTGTTGCGATAACCTTTGATGATGGTCCATATCCGCCTTATACTGACCAAATACTTGATGTCTTAAAAGAAAATAATGTTCGGGCTACTTTTTTCGTAGTTGGAAAAAACGTCGATAGGCATCCTGAATTAATGAAACGTATACACGATGAAGGCCACCAGATTGGAAACCATACGTATAACCATATTGATTTATTAAAGGCTGATCGAGACATGGTTATTTCCGAAATCGTAAAAACCAATAAGGCAATATCTTCAGTTACGGGGATAAAACCACATATTGTTCGACCGCCGCATGGCTTTCGTGATCCTGTAGTTTTAGAAGTAATGGCAGAGCAAGGATTAAAAGTAGTTGAGTGGTCAGTGATGAGCCGAGACTGGACTAATCCTGGGGTGGAAGTAATAGCTAATCGAGTAATTAGCAAAGCGCAAAATGGATCGGTTATACTGCTTCACGATGGCGACGGTATAGCTAATCAGGCATCAAGAGCTCAGACTGTGGAAGCAACAAGGCTTATAATAAAGCAGCTTTTAGCTGAAGGATATACCTTTGTAACTGTAGATGAGATTTTAGCTAAAGCGGAGGAAAAGAATAAGTGAAAATAGTTGTTGGACTGGGTAATCCTGGTCAAGAATATAGTGCAACCCGCCATAATGTAGGGTTTTTAGTAATTGATGAAATGGCTCGTCGCTGGGGTATCAGCAGCTGGCGCAACAAATTTGACGCCGAGATAGCTGAGTATCGAAGCGGCGGTGAACAGGTTCTACTTGTAAAGCCGCAGACTTATATGAACTTGAGTGGAACAGCGGTAGGGGCATTAGCGAGATGGCATAAAGTGCCTGTTGAGGACATTATTGTTATTTATGATGATATGGATCTTGCTGTAGGGCGGCTTCGGCTCCGCACCAAAGGGAGCTCAGGTGGGCATCGCGGAATTGAGTCGCTGCTCAGCCATCTTGGCAAGGATAGTTTTACTCGTGTTCGTGTAGGTATAAGTCGGCCTCCTGCTGGGTGGACTGTAAATAACTTTGTATTGAGCCGTTTTACAGATGAAGAAGAACCGTTAATAAAAGAGGCAATTACTCGTTCAGCTGAGGCAATTGAGTGTGTGATTGCACAAGGGTTGACAAAAGCAATGAATACGTTTAGCAAGTAGAGTCAGGTAAACCTGGCTCTCTTATTTTCTTGCGCAATTTAGTGTAAGTCGGCGAGGGAGGTGTTTTATTAACGCTCCAACGCTTATACTTGCTAATACGTGCTTTCGTCCACTCTAATCATGTCTCGGTAGATACATTAAAAGCAATATAACCCTAACCCAAAATAAAAAAGGAGACAGCTAAATGAAATACGAATGGAAAAAACATGAAAAAAATTTATATCTCCCTAAGCAAATTCCTGAAATAATTACAATCCCCAAGCAAAAATTTTTTATGTTAAAGGGAAAAGGAAATCCAAACAGTGATTCTTTCTCAGAAAGGATAGGTGTCCTTTACTCATTAGCTTATGCCGTTCGAATGATGCCAAAGCAGGGGTATATTCCTGAAGGTTATTTTGAGTACACGGTGTATCCATTAGAAGGACTGTGGGATTTAACAGAAGAAGGAAAGAAGTCTGTAACATTTAACAAAAATGAATTGCTATACACTATCATGATTAGACAACCTGATTTTGTCACAGTGGACGTTGCAAACAAAGCATTTGAGAACGTAAGGAAAAAGAAGCCACATCTCTTACTAGATGATGTGAAATTTGAAACGCTTGAAGATGGATTATCGGTACAAATGCTTCATTTAGGTTCATACGATGATGAACCACAGAGTTTTAAAATAATGAATGATTTTATAGCGAACAATAACCTTGTAAAAAGCTCTTTAATCCATAGAGAAATCTATCTTTCAGACGCGAGAAAGGTTCAACCAGATAAACTAAAAACCGTTCTGAGGTATTTGGTTAAGCCAGTAGTATAAAAATTACATCTTACACCCATTCTTTAAAAATGAATATCATCACGAATACCTTGTATTCCATAAACAGCAACAGTTATTGCGAACAGAGCCTATAATAAAGCACCTCCCTTGCCTATTATGGATAGTCTATTTTTGCCTTTATAGCCATAAGAATGTCGCTTTTTCTTTTAAAACATAACTCCGTAACCATCCGCGAACTCTGCGTACTCTGCGGATAGAAAACCATGCTGAAACAATCTCTTGACAATGCAGCAGACATTTTATAAACTTAGGTTAACGAATGTTAACTTGAGGGTGATTATATGAAATGCTTACATATGCAGGATGGGAAAAAAGGGGATTTGCTAAAGGCGGCGTTGGAGCTGTTCTCGGAAAAAGGATATGATGCAGTATCGGTTAGGGATATTGCAAAAGCCGCTGGGGTATCTGAAGCGGCGTTATATAAGCATTATAAGGGTAAAGAAGATATGGCGTTATATATTTTTTCAGCAATAATTGAGGATTATACAAATCGACTGCATGGAATTGATGCAATGCCACTTACGTCTGTTGATAAATTGTGCCGTATTGCTGAAGTAACCTATGACCTATATGAGCATAACCCCGCCGAAATAAAGCTGACATTACTTTCACAATATATATTTTGGGATAAGGTACCGGAGAGTATAAAACCGCATTTTGTAATTAAAGGTGTCATTCAAAGCGGTATGGATAATGGAGAGTTTCCAAGGCAGGAAGTCTACTTACTGATTAGTATATTTACTGGCATTATGCTGCAACCGCTGTCCCAGTATCAGTACTTTTATGATGTTTTGCCAGAGTTTAATGATATTAAAAGAGAAATTTGCCGTACCATACGTAAGGTGTTCTCCTAAGTAGGGAATAAGCAAAAATAGCTATGGGAGGAAATGTCATGAGATGGCTTATCAGGTTGGTGCTTCAACTCTTTTTTCGGACAAATTACATAGGTAAAGAAAGATTGGCTTTTTCAGGACCAACGATAATACTGCCTAATCACGTATCCTTCTTAGACGCAGTTTTTCTATATGCGTATTTGCCTGCTAATACTTGCTTTGTTATAAATACTGCGATTGCTAAAAAAATCAGTTTTGTGCTGAAATACGTTGATTATGTTGCTGTTGATCCATTAAATCCTTATTCACTAAAGAAAATTGTCAGTGTCATTAGAAACGGGCAGCCAGTTGTACTATTTCCTGAAGGACGGATTACCACAACAGGCAACCTCATGAAAATTTACAGCGGCGTTGGATTTATTGCTCTAAAAACAGGGGCAGCAGTACTTCCAGTGATTTTTTCCGGACTTGAATACTCGAAGTTTTCACGTATCAAAGATAAGGTTAAATCCTATTGGTTTCCTCAAGTAACGATGTATATTAATAACTTTGTTCATCTGAATGCAGACAGCAGTAAGAGTTTTAAACTGCAGAAAAAAGAAGTAAGCGATAAAATACTAACACTGCTTCAGAATGCAAAATTTGCAGCACTGCAAGCAAAGAACTCTAACAGCAATATTTTCAATGAAATGATTGAAGCTGGTGAGCTTCATAGTATGTCAAAGACGATGGCTTCTGATATAAGTGGATCAATATCATACCGCAAAGCTTTAATAGGCGGCTATACTTTAGGGCAGCGGCTGAGAAAGAGTCTTAAAGAGGAAGAAAATGTAGCTATTCTTCTGCCTAACTCTATCGGTCACCTCATAACCCTGCTTAGTCTTTGCTACATTGCTAAAACGCCAGCTATTTTAAACTTTAGTGCGGGTATTCAAAATAATATCGATTGTGCCCAAACGGCTAAAATCAAGTCGATACTGACTTCGCGGATTTTCATTGAAAAGGCTAATCTGAAAAATTATATTGATGAGTTAGCTGAGCATTTTCAAATTATTTATCTAGAAGATGTCAAAGAACAAATATCGGTAAAGGATAAGCTTCAAGGACTTATTAATTATTTATATCGAGCAAAAGCATATGTTTCTGCTAATCCTCGACTGATATTATTTACTAGCGGCAGTGAGAGTAAACCTAAAGGAGTTGTTCTGAGGCAAAGTAATGTTCTTGCAAATGTAAGACAAATATCTTGTGTTATAGACTATACTCCGCGGGATAAAATGCTGAATGCTTTGCCGATGTTTCATTCCTTTGGTCTGACCGCTGGAACATTATTGCCAATACTAAGCGGAATAGAGGTGTTTCTCTACCCAAGCCCTTTGCACTATAAAGTCATTCCAGAAATTGCTTATGATATAAATGCATCTATTCTATTAGGTACGCCGAGCTTTCTTCACGGATATGCAAAGTACGCGCATCACTATGATTTCTATAATATGCGGTATGTGCTTGCGGGCGGCGAGAAGGTTAAAGATGATGTGCGAAAGATATGGCAGGACAAATTTGGTATTAGAATATTTGAAGGCTACGGAACTACTGAAACATCGCCGGTATTGAGCCTCAATACACCGCTTTTTAATAAATCTGGGACGGTTGGAAAGTTTCTTCTAGGCATCGAGTGGTCGATCAGTGAGATCGAAGGAATCATCGATGGCGGAAATCTTAAGGTAAAAGGCCCGAATGTAATGGAGGGCTATCTATTATACGAACGTGGTTTTGCAGCTGCAGGCGAATGGTATGATTGCGGCGATGTTGTTAGTATAGATCAGGAAGGTTTCATTACAATTAAATCACGCTTAAAAAGATTTGCGAAAATATCTGGTGAGATGGTAAGCCTTGATGCCGTTGAGCGAGCTGCTGAACAGTGTTTTGGAACAGACCGCAACGCAGCAGTAAGTATTGCTGGCAAAAAGGGTGAAATGATTATCCTATATACGCAATCTACAGCTGCAACTAAACATAAGCTGCGGGATTTTTTCAGCCAAACAAGGTTTACAATGCTGGCTATGCCAAGCCAATTAGTGACTGTAGACAGTCTTCCCTTGTTAGGCAGTGGTAAAATTGACTACGTTGCCCTAAAAGCTGTTGCTGAAAAGGAGTACGGCAAAGATGACGTATAGTTTTTCGCCGTTAAAGGCGCTCTTGATTGCCCAATTTTTATCAGCTTTTGTTGATAACATGATACTTTTTATTGCGCAGGCTGTTATTACGAGGGATGGTTATCCTGGCTATTATTTGCCATTTGTGCAAAGTACTTTTTTAGCGGCGTATATTGTTTTATCGCCGTGGGTAGGCAGGTTTGCCGATAATAAACCAAAGGCTAGGGTTTTGATTATTGGAAACATTGTTAAAGCAGTTGGTATTATTATGCTGCTATTCAGGATGGATCCTGCGTTTAGCTATGCTGTAGTTGGAATTGGGGCTGTTATATATAGCCCGGCGAAATATGGTATTCTTCCTTTGCTGACACGCGATGAGAAACAGCTTTTGCAGGCCAATTCTAAACTTGAAAGCTTCACAATTTTTGCAATTTTAGCCGGAGCAGTTGCCGGCGGATATATGTCCGACTTATCTATTACGATGGCACTAATCCTTTGTATAATTCTTTACGGGATTTCTATAGCTGTTAATACAATCATTCCATTAGACGCTGGCAACAGATCAATTGGTTATAGTAACGCTATTGGCGATTTCGTTCGCGATATGAAAAGACTTTTCGCTGATAAAAAGTGCCACTATTCGCTTATTGGTACAGGTTCTTTTTGGATGTCATCTGCTGTCCTTAGAATGATTATATTTGCCTGGGTGCCATTAACGCTCGGGATTACTAGCGGTGGTTCAATAAGTATGATAATAGCAGTAACTGGTGTCGGCGTAGCCGTAGGAGCAATGATTACGCCCTTTATTATTACTCTTAAAAGTTATGAGCGCACAATATTGTTTGGTTTTGCCATGGGTGTTTGTATTTTGGGTTTTCTCTTTATATCTAATTTAGCGGTGACAGTCATTTTTCTACTATTAACAGGCTGTTTAGGGGGAATATATATTGTTCCAATGAATACTATCTTACAAGAGGTGGGGCATAAGACTGTAGGGACAGGAAGAACTATAGCAGTGCAAAACTTCATCGAAAATATCTTTATGTTTATAGGTGTTGGCAGTTATACTATCGCTGCCAAGATGGGTGTCTCAGTTAATTTATCATTGGCTGCTGCAGGCATTGTTTTCCTTGGTCTAGTAAGCTATCTTTGGATATTATTAAGAAAACGATAATGTTTCCTTGCGATTTTTGAGTTTAAATGAGACATTAAGTGTGAATATCTCATTTTTTGATTGAACGCTATTAGTTTAATTTGTGGTTACTTTTAGCAAAAATGTACACTTATTAAACAAGAATATGAAGGTATTGGATAATTTTGGTCGAATTGATGTGAAAAACATTTGAGGAGTGATAGTAGATGATAAAAAGTATTAGCACTAATATGCTGGAATATCTCTATGATGGACTATATATAATAGACAACGATAAGAAGATCATCTACTGGAACAGAAGCGCCGAGCAGATAACGGGATATTCTAGTAGTGAGGTTATTGGAAAAAAATATTGCTGTAATGTCCTAAGGCATGTTGATATAAATGGTAATGGACTTTGTGATACTTCATGCCCTCTGGCAGAGACATTAATGGATGGAGATGTACGAGAAGCTTCGGTCTTTCTTCAGCATAAAGCTGGTCATAGAATTCCAGTATCAATACGAGTTGTTCCTTTAAGGAATAACCGAGGTAAAGTAGTGGGTGCAGCAGAGATATTCTTTGATAATTCGAAACACGAGGAATTATCAAAGGAAATACAAGAACTTTCAGACCTAGCAATGATCGATAATCTTACAGGACTGAGAAATAGAAGATTTGCCAAAGGTTTCCTCGAAGGCAAGCTTAATGAAGTTCGCAATAGCGGCGAATCGTTTGGTGTAATGTTTTTTGACATTGATCATTTCAAATATGTAAACGATAAATATGGTCACGATTTCGGTGATAAAATACTGCAGATGGTTAGCAATACTTTGAAGTTTGGCTTAAGAAGTACCGATATAGTAGTTCGCTGGGGTGGGGAAGAAATAATTGCTATAGTCTCTGGGAAGATGCATAAAGAGAAGCTGGCTTATTTATCTGATAAATTGCGTTTATTAGTGGAAAACTCACGCATTGAATATGAGGATGATGAGTTTGTTAGTGTAACAGTATCGGTAGGAGCAACGCTTGCGTTAGCTGATGATTCGGTCGATAGTCTTGTTAAACGGGTTGACCAACTGATGTACAAAAGCAAAGCAAACGGGCGAAACTGCGTTACAATAGAATAGAAAAATGACGGGTCTCCCCGTCATTTTTTTTATTTTGATTTAGTACCCATCAAAAAGGGCTTTCAGCTGTACTAATAAAGAATAGAACTATTTATCAAAGTGAAGGGATATTTACTGATGACTACTCATAAAAGGTATATTCTGTAAAAAAGGAGAATAGTTATGATTATTTATGATTAGGGAGTTGACAGCATGGAATGGTATAAATGTAAAAGAGATATTATCGTGATAATAGCTGTCATGGTTTTGGTATTTTTCTGCGAAACAAGATTTATCGAAGTACAAAGGGAATTTTCAGACCAAGTAGAGACAACTTCTTCTTATGAAGTGCTTCTTGTGGAATGGGGATATATCACTACTGCTGTTTTTTCATTACTTGTAGCAGCATTTATACATTTAAAGCATTTTTGGCAATGGGGTATTTTGGCTCCATTTGTGATAACAAGTGTCAGAGTTATTAAGCAAATTATTTTATCATCTGAGGAAACTGCAACGGTACATGAAGTTGCAGTGGAAATAGTGCTAAATGGAGTTTTATATTTGCCATTCGTTCTTCCTTTTATGCTATTACTATACGCGGTAAGGAAAAAAATTGAGAGGAGATAGTTATTAAAAAACTAGTAGATATATTGTAACTGTATGTAGATTGCGGATAAAGATGCCCTGATTTTAGATGGTGCTACGCAGTTCGCTATTCCGAAGCAAAAGAGCTGAATTTAATTAAAAAATAATAGAATGAGGAATGTGGTGAGCGCAGTGAAGTTATGTGAACATTTGGCACCAGTACTAGTCCATGAACTGGCAAGGGGAAACGTAGTTAAAGAAATTCATGAAAATGCTTTCACCAATGCAGTAGTGGTAATTGATTTAGAAAAAACGATGGATGTAAATCAAGCAAATATACTAGTAAAGAAATTAAACTTTGTCAGTTATTTTGAGACTAGTGACTATCATTTTGAGTTACAAAGAGGTTATTTTTGTGAACATTGCAAACATGCGCTAGCTGGACCAAAGTAGAATCTGCCATGTATTTACATATCATTTTTCCTAATTCATGTGAGAAATTAAGAGAAACTGAAGCAGAGGATATAATTAGATTTAAAATTTATGAGAATTATTAAATAGGTGATAAAGAGATGAATATGGAGATATTATTTAGACGTGAATTTGGAAATCTAATTAGTAAATATAATATGAAATATTTACTAATTAGTGATAATGAATTTGCGTTAGTTGGTAGGAAGTTTGCTTTAGTTTTTCTTATACATTTAGGTGATATATTTATTCGTTATATTAATGCCAACGATCACGGAGAATTAGATGTATACAATTTTGATTCGTTTTTATTTAGTAAGTTTAATGATGTTGATAGAGAAAATATTAAAAAATCTAATACAGTTGAAGAAAAGATATCAAATGAATTACAAATTATTGCAAGGGGGCTTTTGAATCATTGGCATAATTTATTAGAGGGTGACAAAAATTGGTTGGGAGAATATTTGAAGTATCCTTTGGCGGGTAAGCCTAAAAAAGCAAACCCCCAAATTATAGATATATTCGGGGATTTGAAGAATTAGTTGTAAAGTGTAAGTATAGCAATTTTATTTTAAGATAATATTACTACTTTAATAATCGAGATATATAGGTGAGTAATGCAAAATATACGATTTGAAAACAAACAGTTGATTGTCGATGAGGAAACAATAGATTTCTCGCACAAAATAAAAGATATTAAGCTATATGAGAATCTAATATTGATATTGTTTATTGTTCCAAAAGGCGAAATAAATAACCAGAACGTTTGTGCGGTGGATATGAACAATAAAAGTATTGTTTGGAGGATACAAGAACCTGATTTTATTTACGATGATAGTCCATATACGAACTTCGAAGACCTTTCTGAGGGAATCGTAATTGGAAACTGGAATGGAATCTCATATGAAATTAACAAAAAAGATGGTAGTAGAATTCGAGGCATTCAAACCAAATGATTTATCATTTCACTGCAAAACTGACCGCACAATAATTCTGCAGCCAGTCACCCAAAATGCTCCTAGTGTTGGGCAGTACCGTTGGGAGCATTAATAACGCAACCGCCCCCTACTGCCGCTTATTGGATGCAAATTGAATAGGACAATAGTAGGCCCTCAAAAAAGATGGTGAACACCTGATGGTGATGTTCAATATGCAATAAGGATATAGATTTAATCCATCCTGGTTTGAATCTACGAGTTGAAGTAAGCGGTAAAAGGAGGGGTTCTATTTGATTAAGGCAGTTGGGAAAAAAATTGTAATTGAAAAGAACGAAATAGAGTTAGCTTTTTCTATCAGAAAAGTGTTGGAATTCGAAGATGTAATAGTTGTTCTAATGTATGATGAAACGGTTACTCCTAATAATGTTGTTGCATTTGATTACGAAGGCGAGCAATTGTGGATAATTAATGATATTTTGAAAATAAAAAAGCCAACAGGAAATATAGATATTGAAAAGACATTGGAAAATAAGCTTAATGTTTTTTCCGTCTTAGGTATAGTATATTGCGTAGATGTTGATAAAAAAGAACTTATCACGAAAAACAACCTAAGATAAGTTAGAAAAGGTTTAGAAAAAATTGCGCATTTAGGTTACCCCCTAAAATTTGAAATTTGTGTTCGATTTGCGAATTATTGCTATAGATAAGATGAAATAACGAATGTTCAGTTTTCTCTTGGGATAGACTAGATGGCTTGTATCGTGAGCGAGGGTATAACATTGCATTTCCCTCATATCGTGGACAAGGTACGAACATTGTAATATATGATTAGTTTGATGAGATACTTAATCTCCCAAATGATTAGTCCACTAGGATAATAGGAGGACGAAAATGACTATACAAAGAGAATTACCTGTTGAATTATCGGAGGGGGTATGTCAAAAGTGTGGAGATAAACGTGAGGTTTTTAATTTGTCTGGTTTTCTATATGGTGAGAGACTGTTACTTACGGAGGATGGGCAATGTTATGTTTACTTGAATTGCCTTGATGATACGGCATTTGACGAAATTAATCAAATTTTAAAGAGTATTATTGTTGATCGGAAGATGTCACATGATCAAGAAACGGAATACTTTTACAAAATATTTGGAAGCACCTGTGATTTTGTAAACAAAGCTAAAATTGATGCCACAAGGACAAAAGTGTCCTGCTTATCTTGCGGGTCAGACGAAATATCAGTAAATGAAAAATTTCCCCCAGACGTAATACGAGTAACATTACCTGTGATAACACATAGTGCGTGGGATAGTATGGACGAGCAGATGAAAAAACGTATAATTATAAATGAATTTAAAGAACGGTGTGCTATTAGTAGCTAACTAAAAGACTGAATCAAGGTCATTTCCTTATATTGGGAATCCAATGCATACCATCAATATAGAGTAGTTAAGTCTATAGAGAATGTAAGTATGGGAGAAATTGCTCCTGCCTTTAAACAGACAGGACGCGGAATCCAGTATTAACTTCCTTATTCAATTGAATACTTACTAGAAAAGGAATACTTGGAGGTATTAAATAATGAAAAAAGAAACTTTGCGAGCTATTCTACGGGAAAATAAGGTCCCTGAGCATTATTATAATCTTGATAATACAGGCGAGGTTGATCAAAGAGTTTGCCTAGATTTTGATGGCGAAACCTGGATGGTGTATTATTTCGAACGGGGAAAAATGTTTAATTTGGATAAATATCAAACAGAGGATGAAGCTTGTACTAACATATTAAACAGACTAGTTAAAGAAAACCGATTGTCTAATATAATGTAAAAACTACCTACAAAAAATAATGGTTAATGCAAGGTATAATGGATGATTTTGCACTTAACTATTCGATAATTAAATATTTGCGATTAATCCAGCCTCAGTAACAGGCGTGGTTTTTGAAAAATATTTTTGAATATGTATTATACCGTACTGTTAGTCAACGGACAAAAATGTATACTAAGAGATACTTGCATTAGCAACGTCACATGAGAAAGATTGCACAATGGTAAAGTAAATATAACTGAAAGAGTCCGCAGACGGATAGTCTGCGGACTCTTTTTTGCTTTCTAAGTAAATTGGTTGCACTAATTTTAAAAACTACAGGAAACATCTTTGCATTTTTGGTCGGCATTAAGTTCTGCCGCCATTTGAGCCAGTTTTGCTGACATTTCTAATAGATCTTGGCTTTGTCCAGTAAGCTTTTCGATGGTTTGAGCTTGATGTTGATTTACTGAGTCTATTTGTGTTATTTCATGTGTAATCTTCTGAATAGAATCGCTTATGCGCTTTAGTGTAGTAGTGATTTGAGCAGCCGAGCTTGAGCTGTTAACAGCAAGCTTTCGAACCTCTTCGGCTACTACTCCGAAGCCTCTGCCTTGCTCACCGACTCTTGCCGCCTCGATTGCCGCGTTTAATCCCAACAGATTTGTTTGGCTTGCAACATTTTTTATAAAATTGATAACTGAGTCGGTTTCACTGACCTCTTTATTAGCTTGAACAGCTAGATCTTTCAAATATTGACCGCTGGCGGCCAGTTCTTCGGCTTGTGCTAGAATAGACTGTAATGATGATGAAAGGACATTGGCGGAGTTTGAAAGGTGACCTGCAGCATCCTGTAGAACCTCTTTACGTTCCAGTGATTCATGTACTGCGACAGCGCCCAATATTTTTCCTGCGCTATCGGTAATTGGCATACTGATGGCAATATAAGGAATTCCATATACTTCCTTGGATACTTCTACCACGACGCGAGTGCGTTTTTGCATTGCCTGGTGTACTGCTGCACCAGTTTTAATTTTTTCACCAGCAACAACCTGATGTTGTAATTCAGGGATAGAATAGGATACCAGCCATTTTTCATGGTCGCTCACTACCATGCCAACTTTACCGCTCAAAAGCTGAGGAATATACTTTGACACTTGTACGAATGAATCTAATAATGAAGTTTCAGCCATTCTAGTCACATCCTTTTGACTTCTCAGTAGTATAAGTGGGTATATTCGCTATGTGATCGGTATAAACCTACCAAATTTGTAATATTTATGAAAATAATTCCACTTTTTACAAGAAATGCATTAATCAAATCAATTCATGTCTTGCAGCAGTGTTTATGGTATTAATTCGTGGTATAATATCATATTGCGGAATATGTACTATCTATAATGGAGATGATTGTGATTGTTAACAGCCCTATATGCTGATAAAAATGGAGAAATATATGATGCCCCGGGTTATGCGGCAGCTGGTCGGATTGGTAAAGATACTCTGCTTTTGACAGTGGAAGATTTAATTCCTATGCCTGAGGGCGCGGAGCTGATGTATTTACCGGGCCGCAGTTCAATTGGTGCAAAAGATGGACAAATAATGTCAATAGCGGATGATTTAACAGCTGTAGCGGCCGTTTTACCGGTCGGCTATACACGCACTCATCTGCCAGCCTTTAAGAGTATCCAGTCTGCGCCGCAGTTGCCGCTGTATGGATATACTGCAGTTGCATTATATCAAGATCAATTATATGTAGCGGCTGTACCAAGTGATAATAACGCTAAATGGCATCCGTATAACTACAATACGCCGGAGATAAAGAAACTAGTTAAGAGAGTTAAAAAGGATTTACCCGGGAATCGAATTGTAGAGCAGGTAGCTGGCTGTTCTTTGAAGTGGCACTGCTGTACAGCGCAGAATTTATTTTACCGCCGTTGGGAAGCTGGGATACCAACTTCACCGGCCTGCAATGCTAACTGTTTTGGCTGTATTTCACTGCAGCCGTCAGAATGCTGTCCGTCGCCGCAAAGCCGGATTAACTTCATACCAACCGCCGAAGAAATTGCTGAGGTGGGTATTTATCATCTAAGTAATGCTCCGGAAGCAATTATCAGTTTCGGACAAGGTTGTGAAGGCGAACCTTCCCTTGCTGCCGACAATATTGCTGCAGGTATCGGGTTAATCCGCAGTCAGACAAAGCTAGGTCAGATTAATATCAATACAAACGCCGGCTATACAAAGGGAATTAAAAAAATAGTTGATGCTGGCCTTGATACTATGAGGGTAAGTATAATAAGTGCAAGACCTGAGGTTTATCAGGCCTACTATCGTTCAGATTATACGCTGGATGATGTAAAGGCTTCAATCAGATATGCTAAGGAAAAAGGTATTTATGTATCCCTTAATATGCTGTCTTTTCCGGGCCTGAATGATCGACCAGAGGAAGTCGCAGCCTGGGTAGATTTTCTGTCTGAGACTGGCGTTGATATGATTCAATTGCGTAATCTCAATGTTGATCCTGATGCATTTCTGGCCATTATGCCAGATCAGCATAATAAGCCAGTAGGAGTAAGAAAGTTTGTAAGTGTGCTGCAAGATAAATTTCCTAGTATTACCATTGGCAGTTTCAGCCATTATGTCGCTAAAAGTGGGGAATAATTGTTGCGAAACATATTACGGTATGCTATAATTGTCTGGTAGTAAACCTAAGTGGCTTTATCTAATGCCCGAGGCATTTAAAAATATTAAAACCCTGCCGCTCGGGGTACAAAGTGAGGTGCAAGAAATGAAAGAAAAAATTCATCCAGCTTATAATGGTGAAGCGAAAGTAATCTGCGGTTGCGGTAACACTTTTACTACTGGTTCAATTAAAAAAGAACTACGTGTAGATGTATGCTCCAAGTGCCATCCGTTCTTTACTGGCCAGCAACGTAATATTGCAGCCGGCGGACGTATTGAGAAATTCAATAAACGTTACGCAAAATAAGTTAAATGGTCAGCAGAGCAGACATGCTCTGCTTCATTTATATTTAGGGATTTTTGAACCGCAAATGCGCAAAGGCCGCAAAGGGGAACGGAAACCTAGCGCGATAATAATCGCGCCAGTATTTTGCGCGTACCCTTTGCGTTTTTGCGCATTTGCGGTTATTTTTTAATTTAAAAAGGGGGGAATACCGTGAAACCAAAGGTTACTATTGGTGGTCAGGCTGTCATCGAAGGAGTAATGATGCGCGGACCTGGACATATTGCGACAGCGGTGCGTGAACCATCCGGCAGCATTACTGTAAAAAAAGAAGTACTAACCTCGATTACTGAACGGTATCCTATCCTAAAAAAGCCAATGCTGCGAGGGGTTGTCGCGCTAGGTGAATCGCTTATTCATGGTCTTAAGGCTTTGTCTTTTTCGGCGCAGGCGGCCGGTGAAGAGGGAGAAGAATTGTCAGATAAAGAAATAGCAATGACTATGTGCTTTTCATTAGGGTTAGCTGTTCTTTTATTTGTTATAATTCCGACCTATGCGGCAAAATATATACACAGTACAATTACTGATCCGCGCCTATTGAATCTTGCTGAGGGTGTACTCAGAATGGTGATTTTCTTTGCCTATATATTTGCTATATCCCGAATGAAAGACATTCAGAGAGTCTTTCAATACCATGGAGCGGAACATAAAACTATCCATGCATATGAAGCAGGATTACCTTTAACTGTTGAAAACGTTCGCGGTTTTAGTACACTGCATCCAAGGTGCGGTACCGCATTTTTGTTAATAGTTATGATAGTTAGCATTATAATGTTTGCCTTCTTAGGCTGGCCGGATTTATGGCTCAGAATTTTATCCCGGATTGTATTAATGCCTGTAGTAGCTGGACTTTCTTATGAAATAATCAGATTTGCCGGCCGCAGTGACAATAGCGTAGTAGCGTGGGCAATGGCTCCCGGCTTATGGCTGCAGCATCTTACTACCCGTGAACCCAGCGATGACCAGATCGAAGTAGCTATTAGGGCTTTGGAAGAAGTTAGACCAGAAGAGCCAGTAACGACTTAATAATAATAATAGATTCCAGCTTTATTTTGTAATGAGGTGAAAGTGTGCTTAACAAACTGCAGGCAGTTGAAGATAAATATATGGAACTAGAGTCACTTATAAGCGATCCGGCGGTTATGGCGGACATGAAAGAGTGGCAAAAATATACTAGAGAACACGCGAAACTTTCCGAAATTGTCGCCAAGTATCGCGAGTACAAACAAGTTCAACAGGCTTTAAAAGAAGCGCGGGAGATGCTTAAAGAAAAGCTTGATGCAGATTTTCGGGAAATGGTTGAAGCAGAATTTTCCGAAATGAAAGAGAAAAATGCCAAGTTAGAAGAGGAACTTCCAATTCTTCTTCTGCCAAAAGATCCGAATGATGATAAAAGTGTTATCGTTGAGATTCGCGGCGGAGCCGGAGGCGATGAAGCTGCATTATTTGCCGGTGACTTATTTAGGATGTATATGCGTTTTGCTGAAGCTCAAGGCTGGCGTACTGAAATGCTAGATTCAAACCCTACCGGATTAGGCGGCTTTAAAGAAGTAGTATTTGTAATTGACGGTTACGGTGCTTACAGCAAACTTAAATATGAGAGCGGTGTACATCGTGTTCAGCGCGTACCAGCAACTGAATCCAGCGGACGTATTCATACTTCTACCGTTACGGTAGCTGTTCTTCCTGAAGCTGAAGATGTTGATATTGATGTTAATCAAAACGATCTAAGGATTGATACGTACTGTGCGAGCGGTGCTGGCGGTCAGCACGTTAATAAGACTGAATCAGCTGTTAGAATTACGCACTTACCAACAGGAGTTGTGGTTCAGTGTCAGGATGAAAAATCCCAGCTCAAAAATCGTGATAAAGCAATGCGGGTTTTAAGAGCTAAATTGCTTGAACTTGCTGAAGAACAGCAGCGGGCAGAAGTTGCTGAAAACCGCAAAAGTCAGGTTGGGACAGGTGACCGCAGTGAGCGTATTAGAACATATAACTTTCCTCAAGGCCGAGTTACCGACCATAGAGTAGGACTAACGCTGCACAAACTTGACTTTGTTTTAAATGGCGATATCGAAGAACTAATAACAGCACTAGTTACCGCTGATCAAAGTGAAAAACTTAAACAGGTTGAATAAAATGAGCAAAGAGAATGAAGTTTGGACTATTGGCAGTATTTTAAAATGGACTGGGCAGTACTTTGGCGAAAAAGGCGTGGAAAATCCACGCCTTGATGCGGAGGTACTGCTTTCCCATATTTTGCATAAGGAACGAATTCAATTGTATGTCCATTTTGATCAGCCGCTGCAGCAGCATGAGCTTATGGCTTTTAGAGAAGCTGTTAAGAAAAGAGCGGCACGGCTGCCTGTTGCTTATATAACAGGTCATAAAGAATTTATGGGTCTGGATTTTTGCGTAACTCCGGCAGTACTTATCCCTCGGCCTGATACCGAAGTGTTAGTCGAAGCAGCGCTGAAAAGATTGAAAGATACTGATCAGCCAGAGATCTTAGACATCGGGACAGGCAGCGGTGCCATTGTTGTGTCTGTATTGGCCAATATTATCACGGCACGGGGAACAGCAGTGGATATATCCGAAAAGGCTCTAGCAATTGCTAAAGTAAATGCTGAGAAAAATAATGTTGCCGAAAGATTACAGTTTTATCAAGGGGATATTTATCAGCCAGTTCAGGGCCGCATATACGACGCCATTTTGTCTAACCCTCCCTATATTCCAAATGAGGATATCAGCACACTAGCACCTGAAGTTAGACAGGAGCCAGCGTTAGCTTTGGCAGGAGGTCAAGATGGGCTTGATTTTTATCGCCGAATTATAAATGATGCCTCAAAGTACTTAAAGCCAGGCGGTTTTATAGCTTTAGAGGTAGGTATTCATCAAGCGAGACCAGTAGCTTCATTAGCTGAAAGTATTTCGGAGTTAAGCTTTGACAGCATTATTTCAGACTATGGCGGTATTGAAAGAGTTGTAATACTTAAGAGGAAATAGATCAGGAGGTGCGCAGTGCAAACCCAGTACTTTCATGTCAACAAAGATAAGCCTGATACTAGCATCCTAGCACAGGCGGCCGTAATAATTAAGCAGGGCGGTCTAGTAGCATTTCCGACTGAGACAGTTTATGGTCTTGCTGCTAACGGTCTTGATGAGAGAGCGGTTTCGGGAATATATCAAGCCAAAGGTCGGCCCTCTGATAATCCGCTGATCTTGCATATAGCTGATTATTGCGAATTAGCGAAGCTTGCAAGCAGTATTCCGCTAAATGCTAAAGTTCTAATAGAGAAATTTTGGCCGGGTCCGCTGACTATTGTCTTAAAAAGAACCCAGGCTATTCCTAATATTGTGACAGGCGGATTAGATACAGTTGCAATACGTATGCCTGATTCGACAGTTGCCCGTGAGTTAATACGCTTATCGGGAGTACCTTTGGCTGCTCCTAGCGCTAACACCTCTGGTCGTCCAAGCCCAACAACGGCTGAAGCCGTTCTAGCTGATTTAGCTGGTAAAATAGGAGCTGTAATTGACGCTGGGCCTTCTAATATTGGCGTTGAATCAACAGTTGTAGATTGTACTACACCTGTTCCGACACTTTTGCGTCCAGGCGGCGTTACATTAGAAATGCTTATTGAAGTGCTGGGAGATATTGAAATTGACCCGGCGCTAGGCTGTGAAAATACTGTTCCTAAATCGCCTGGTATGAAGTATGCCCATTATGCTCCAAATGCGCCAATGTATTTGCTGGAGGGAGAAAACTCAAGTCAGATTGATAGACTGCAAAGAGAAATAAAGCATCATGCTGTGCAAGGCAAAAAGATAGGCGCTATTGTAAGCAGTGAAACGGCAAGGCTGCTGCCTGATAACGTACTGGCTGCTGACTATGGTTCGCGTACCTCGTTAGAACAAGTGGCCGCAAACCTTTATTCTGCCCTGCGTAAATTTGATACAGATCCGGTTGATATAATTTTTGCCGAAGGCGTTGCTGAAACTGGTTTGGGACTGGCAGTAATGAACCGTCTGCGTAAAGCGAGTGCTTATCGAATTATAAAGGTTTAGATCGGTGTATATCCCTTCAACAATGTTCATATACATTAGGAGCGGAGGTGAGGGGATTGGGCGGAATTGAATTATTTGTATTAAGCCTAGCTTTAGGTACTGATTTGTTTTCAGTAGCAATTCCTATTGGGATGAACAGAGTTCGTCGAATGATAATTTTACGGGCCGCGATAGTATTTGCCGTTTTTCATATCATAATGATTTTAGCCGGCTATCATTTTGGACATTGGCTGGGCAATGTAGTTGAAAATTTAGGTAGTCATCATAGTGATTGTCCAACTTTGGTTATGGAAAACTGGGCTAGTATTCTAGGAGCGCTTGTTCTGACCGGACTTGGTATACATATGATTAAAGAAAACCTGTCTGGAGACTCAAAAGAAGCTGGCAGCAGTCATCCCCTCAAGGGTTTGGCTCTATTGGTTTTAGCAACAAGTGTAAGCATCGATGCGTTGGCGGCGGGATTTAGTTTAGGCATGATGGATGTAGATTTACTTAAACTGAGTGTTATTCTTGGTGTAGTAATTTTTTGTATTGCAATTGCAGGACTTGGTCTTGGTCGAAAAGCTGGCCGCTACTTAGGTGAAAAGTCCGAATTGGTGGGTGGAGCTGTACTGATATTTTTAGGTCTGCACATTTTGTGGCATACGTTAGCATGAGGTGCCAGCTTTAAAACCATTCATTTCAGATGCCTTGAATAAATTAAAAGAATTAGCCGCTTAAGCTCGCAAGTTAGGAGTATAAAGCGGCTTTGCTGCTTTTTGCGTACTTTTAGATATGATGATGCTGTGATAGAATTGATTTAGTATTGACATACTACTGTTGTTGGAGGAAAGTGTATGCTGCGAGTTTTGTTTGTATGTACAGGAAATACCTGCCGCAGTCCAATGGCTGAGGCTTTACTTAGAGAAAAAATCAGGCAGAATGGATTGCTTGACAAAATACTAGTTCTATCTGCGGGAGTTGCCGCAGGCGGAGAATTTCCGGCATCAGCGGGAGCTGTTATGGCAATGAGAATCAAAAGTATTGATGTTACTAAGCATTATTCTAGACAATTACAGCCAGAGTATGTCGAGGCAGCTGATCTGGTTCTTACTATGACTGAAAACCATAAAAGAGCAATTCTTAATTATCTTCCTGCCGCTCGAAACAAGGTTTACACATTAGCTGAATTTGCAGGCGGGTCAAGTCAGGTAGCTGATCCTTACGGCGGAAGTAATGCCGTTTATCAGGCTTGTGCGGAGCAAATTGAACAGCTCATTGATAAGGCTTGGGGAAAAATTGTTGATTTAGCAGGAGAAAAGGTTTAAAATAACGAAAAGTAAGTGGGATATGCGCGTAACCGTTTTTAATAGGACGGCTAGTGAGCATACATATTAACGCTCCAACGCTGGCGCTGACTTACGCTTATAATAAGTATGCTCGCTAGCCTGCTTTAGCAAAAATAGCAGTTTTTATATCTGTCTAATATTTAAGCTTGAATGAGGTCGTTGACTAATAAATAGCGTGGAGGTATTGATTTGTTAATAGCGATTGGTAGTGATCATGGCGGATTTCGCCTTAAGGAAGAAATAAAACAGTTAATGTGCGAAATGAATATTCAATTTCGTGATTTCGGTACATATTCTACTGATTCTGTGGACTACCCGGAGATTTCCCGTAATGTGGCTCAGGCCGTTGCTAATTGCGAATGTACCCGCGGCATTATTATATGTGGGACAGGCATTGGCGTTTCTATTGCGGCAAACAAAATAAAAGGCATCAGAGCAGCGCTTTGTCATGATATCTTTTCAGCTCAAATGTCTCGCGAGCATAATGATGCTAACATTTTAACTATGGGTGAGCGGGTAATTGGCTGTGGACTGGCGCGAGCAATTGTAGAAAAGTGGCTGACTACCGAATTTGCGGGTGGACGTCATTCTCGCAGGGTATGTCAAATTGCTGACTTAGAAGCATAATAAGTATTAGCGTAATCTCCAGAATTGTCTAAGGAGGGCACTTAGTAATGGGTGGACTTTCTGATTTGGGCTTACAGGTACAAAGGGCGGTTGAAGAGCTTTTATCTGAAGCTAAATTAACGCCTGGACAGATCTTGGTTGTTGGTTGCAGTACTAGTGAAGTTATTGGTGCCAAAATTGGCACTGGCGGCTCAGACGAAGCCGCGCAAATAATATTTAATACTCTACATAATGTGTGCAGTAAGTATAACGTATTTTTGGCTGTGCAATGCTGTGAGCACCTTAACCGCGCATTAGTTGTCGAGAGACAAGTTATGGAGCAGTATCGTCTTGAGCAAGTAACCGTTATACCGGTTCCTAAAGCTGGTGGTGCGTTAGCCGCAAGAGCTATGCAAGATTTTACAGATGCCGTTGTAGTTGAAGAAATTGCGGCTCACGCGGGACTCGATATTGGTTGTACACTTATCGGAATGCATTTAAAACGAGTGGCTGTACCTATAAGGCTTGCACAAAAGACAGTTGGTCAGGCTATTGTTACGGCTGCACGTACTCGTCCTAAATTAATTGGCGGTATTAGAGCAATTTATGAGCTGCCATAATAATATATAAGTAAATATTGAGTTGGGGGAATGAAAGTGACTTTACTTGCTAAACTCGATCCAGAAATAGCAAATGCTATTGAACTTGAACTCAAGCGTCAGCAAAATAAGTTAGAACTAATTGCTTCAGAAAACTTTGTTAGCCAAGCTGTTATGGAAGCCCAAGGATCTGTTCTGACTAACAAGTATGCTGAAGGCTATCCAGGTAAACGCTATTATGGTGGCTGCGAGTATGTTGATATTGTTGAGCAGTTAGCTATCGATCGTGCCAAAGAACTTTTCGGTGCAGAACATGCAAATGTTCAGCCGCACTCTGGTGCTCAGGCTAATACTGCTGTTTACTTTGCTTGCCTAGAACCAGGTGATACAATCCTTGGGATGAACCTGGCGCACGGCGGTCACTTAACTCACGGTAGTCCTGTAAATATATCAGGAAAGTATTTCAAGATAGTTCCATACGGAGTTAGTGAAGATACCCATCGTATTAATTATGACGAAGTTCGCAAACTAGCTATAGAGCATAAACCTAAAATGATTGTAGCTGGCGCAAGTGCTTACTCTCGGACAATAGATTTCGAGGTTATGGGGAACATAGCGAAGGAAGTCGGCGCACTTTTCATGGTTGATATGGCTCATATCGCCGGACTTGTTGCAGCTGGTGTACATCCAAGCCCAGTACCTCATGCAGATATCGTCACAACTACAACTCATAAAACACTGCGTGGTCCTCGCGGCGGTATAATCCTTTGTCGCCAGGAATTTGCTGCAGCTATTAACAAAGCAGTATTCCCTGGTATTCAAGGCGGTCCGTTAATGCATGTTATTGCCGCTAAAGCGGTAGCTTTAAAAGAGGCTATGACTGATGAGTTCCGTCAATATCAGCAGCAAATTGTGAAAAATGCTCGCGCTTTGGCTGGCAAACTTGTTGAATCAGGATTCAGCTTAATCTCTGGCGGAACTGATAATCACCTAATGCTTGTTGACGTACGAGGGCAAAACTTGACTGGTAAAGAGGCTGAGAAGCTTCTTGATGAAATCGGCGTTACTGTTAATAAGAATGCTATACCTTTCGATCCGACAAGTCCATTTGTAACTAGTGGTATCCGTGTTGGAACGCCAGCACTTACTTCACGCGGAATGAAAGAAGAAGATATGGAGCGGGTAGGCGAGATAATTGCCTTAACGCTGAATAATCCTAACGATGAAACTGCCAAGGCTAAGGCAGTCAGCATGGTAAGTGAGCTCTGCCAAAAATACCCGTTATATGCATAGGAGAATAGATATGAATAATATAAAAATAAATATAATTAATCACCCGCTCATCCAGCACAAGCTAACCTTTATTCGCGATGAGAAAACAGGCACAAAAGAATTCCGCGAGCTGTTAGAAGAAATAGCTATGCTGATGGCTTATGAAATAACCCGTGAAATGCCGCTTGAAGAAACTGAAGTGCAAACTCCTGTAGGCCCTTGCAAGTGCAAGGTTTTAAGCGGAAAGAAAATTGGCGTAATTCCAATCCTTCGCGCTGGCTTAGGAATGGTTAGCGGTGTTGTTAAGTTAATTCCAGCCGCAAAGGTTGGTCATGTTGGACTATACCGCGATCCAGAAACTTTAAAACCTGTGGAATACTATTGCAAGCTTCCTACCGATGTGTCTGAACGGGAATTGGTAGTAATCGATCCCATGCTCGCAACTGGTGGTTCAGCAGCTGCTGCTATTGAACTATTGAAAACCAAAGGGGCTAGAAATATTAAGCTTATGTGCTTAGTTGCTGCACCTGAGGGAGTAAAAGTAGTTAATGATGCCCATCCAGATGTTGAAATTTATACTGCGGCTGTTGACGAATGTTTAAATGACCATGGCTATATCGTACCTGGTCTAGGTGACGCAGGAGATCGTATTTTCGGAACAAAATAGAACTTTTTGGGGGAGACTTTAGTCTCTCCTTTTTTTGCTGTTGGAATAGATAGAGATAAGTAGGCTCTTATGATTTGCTTTATTATAATAGTTGGACGGATAGGTGTAGCTACCTATCCTGAAGTGAAAAGTATGTTGAGCTAAAACGATCCCTTAGAGAATATGATAAAAAACACTGCGATATCATCGCGGCCGTAGCCCTCTGTGTCCTCTGCGTACTCTGTGGTTAATAACGGAATCTTTTAAAATGTTAGAATATTTAAGTAAAGGTATTGCCTTTTTTCGAATATGTTGGTATTATATGAGTATAAGTTATAAGTTAACTTAATATTGAGGCTGAGATATGAGAAGCCCGAAACCCGTTATGCTTGGCATGACTAGTTTCGGCTTTTATTTTCTGAACTCATCATAAAATTTAATCCCCACACAAATCCACACCCTAAAAAGACTGAACTTGGACAATGTCCAAGTTCAGTCTTTTTAGGTTATAATAGCTCTAAGAAGTTTTCTAAGGTGAGGGTTGAATGTGCAAAATACATATGAAATTGCTGATGCCTGGCGGAAAGCTAAGAAGGTAGTGGTTTTTACCGGAGCAGGTATGAGTACTGAGTCAGGGCTGCCGGATTTCCGTTCGGCGCAGGGATTATGGAAGCAGCGCCCCGAAGCGTTAGCTACACTGGAGGCTCTATATAGTCAGCCGGGTGAATTTTACTTTTTTTATCAGTGGCGAATAGCCAAGCTATGGGAGGTCGCCCCTAATAATGGACATACAGCGCTTGCGGCCTTGCAACAGGAAGGGTATGTTCATAAACTAATAACCCAAAATGTTGATGGTTTGCACCAGAGGGCTGGTTCGGTAGATGCGATAGAATTGCATGGCACACTAAGAACAGTTAGCTGTATAGAGTGCAGCTATACTGCGGATAGTCGTACGCTGCTGCCTGACTATACAGGGTGGGAGGCTGCTTATCGCAAGGGTACTTATAATTATGGAATGGAGTGTCATTGCCCAGAATGCAATAGCTCTATGAGGCCGGATGTCGTTTTGTTTGGCGAGGCGCTTCCTCAGAAGGCTTGGCAAAAAGCCCAAAATGCCTGCAGCGAGGCAGACTTCTTTGTTGTTATCGGCTCTTCGCTGGCAGTATCACCGGCAAATTATTGTCCGCAAATGGCTTTAAGCAATGGGGCCAATCTGCTGATAATTAATAATGAGCCGACGCCGTTTGATAATTACGCCAAGTGGGTTATTAGAGAAAAGGCAGGAGAAGTTTTAGATCGCGTTAAGGATAACATTTTAAATTTGTAGTAATATGTAATTAAAAATTACCAATATAGTTTTAAAATTGCTTGACAAAAATAGTAAAGAGGGCTATTCTATTAATAGAAATGATAATCATTATCAAATAAATATTAAAAATAAATACATGCATGCAACTACATGTATTTTTTTTACAAACACAATGATAATGATTATCAAATGACTTGTAAAACTATCAAAGGGAGGATGCTTATGTCTATTGTAATTGTTGGCGCTGACTATCTCGGGGGTATAGAAAAGAATCTTTATGCAAAGGGCGTCAAAGAACTAATACATATTACTGGGCGAAAAGCGGCCAACAGAAATAAGATCAATATACCTAAGCATACTTCATTTGTCTTGGTATTAACTGATTTTGTCAATCACAATACAGCTAAAATGATTAAAACAGCGGCCAAGACTCAAGAAGTGCCATTAGTATTTGCAAAGCGTTCATGGGGAGCTGTAGAAAAGCAATTACTTGATGCGGGCGTAATTAACGCTTAAGAAGGACGTGATTATATGTCAATCTGGGTAAAAGCTGATTCTTGCCAAGTATATATGCATATTAGTGGAGCTGTCTGTTCCGAACATATTGATTTTTTAGAGTACAATTTGCTTAACCGTCTGCATTATGGCTACCGCCGCATAATTATAAACATGCAAAATGTCAGTATGCTTGATAGTGAGGGTGCTAAGATGCTCAGCTATGTTCGTGATCAAGTTTCCCGCAAAGGTGGAGAACTGATTATTGAAGGCTGTAATTTCTAAAATAATATTTCATTGGGAATAAGTGATGACGCATCCGCTGCGGTTATTACCGCTGTAGATATAGTGAGACTTAATTCAGATGGATTTTTTAATTCCATCTGAGTTTATCCAGGGACCAAATTCAAATACTACCACATTATACAAGTAGTAGTATTTGAATTTGGTCGTGGGTAAAGTAAGAAATTAGATATAAAATACGTAGGGGGAATTCAAAGTGAAAAAAGTGGCTGTTATTTACTGGAGTGGTACAGGCAATACTGAAGCAATGGCAAAAGCGGTTGCTGAAGGTGCTAAATCTGATAATACTGAGGTAAGCCTGCTTTCGGTTAGTGAGGCGACTTTAGATATAGTTAAAAACTCTGATGCAATTGCCCTAGGATGCCCATCCATGGGAGCAGAAGTATTAGAGGAGTCTGAAATGGAGCCATTTGTAGCATCAATTGAAGGAATATTAACCGGCAAGCCATTGGTTTTATTCGGATCATACGGTTGGGGCAATGGTGAGTGGATGCAAGATTGGGTCGATAGAATGACTAATTGTGGTGCAAACCTGCTTAGCGAGGGGTTGATCATTCAGGATATGCCGGGTGAACAAGGACTTGCAGACTGCAAGGCTTTGGGCATGAAATTAATCTAATAATAAAGATACAAGGCTTGGTGAGTACGATACTCACCAAGCCTTTACTATTATAAGGTCAAATAAACAGAGGGTGACTTGACAATCCAAAAATTACTAGGTATTCTTTTCACAGAAATAAAACTGTCTATTACGAAGGCGGAAAAGCCAAAACAGAATTAGAGAGGGTGCTATTGTGTCAGATACTAAAGGTCTAATTATTGTACATACCGGCAATGGTAAAGGGAAGACTACTGCGGCTCTTGGCATGGCTCTTCGGGCATGGGGGCAGGGGCTTCGGGTACTAATCGTACAATTTATCAAAGGTAATTGGAAGTATGGCGAACTTAAGGCAGCTGAAGCATTAGGTCCCAATTTTGTTATACGTCAAATGGGAGAAGGTTTTGTTAAAGACGCTAAGGGTGAAGCTGCTGCGGACCACCAGAGTGCTGCTAACGAAGCTTTTGAAATGGCTAAAGCAGAAATTATTTCTGGGAATTGGAATCTTATAATCCTAGATGAAATAAACTATGCTGTGAAATTTGGTCTAGTGTCAGTCGAAGACGTAATAGCATTGTTAGACCAAAAGCCTGAGCAGATGCATGTTGTTCTTACTGGTCGTGATGCACGTGATGAGATTATTGAGAAAGCTGATTTAGTAACAGAGATGAGAGAAATCAAACATCCCTATAAAAAAGGTATCAAAGCCCAAAAAGGGATAGAGTTTTAGCAGCGAAAAAGATTATGGGGGGATAAAAATGGCAGCTTTAACAGACAAAACGGTTTTTATCAGTGGAGCCAGCAGCGGCATCGGCGAGGCCTGTGCTCTGGCATTTGCCAGAGCGGGCGCGAATTTAATCTTATGTGCTCGCAATACCGAAAAACTTGAAAAGTTGGCTGATAGTCTAAGTAAGCAGTATGAGGTCGATATTTTAGTTCGGCATTTGGACGTACGGGATAAGGCTGAGGTAACCCAATTGATTGATGGGCTGACAGGACAATGGCGGCGTATTGACATTCTGGTGAATAACGCCGGTTTAGCCTTAGGTTTGGAAAAACTGCAGGAAGGAAATCCAGATGAGTGGGATGTTATGCTAGATACCAACGTCAAGGGGCTTTTATATCTGACTAGAGCGATTGTGCCGCTAATGTTGGAACATGGGTTAAACGGGCAGATCATCAATCTTGGATCGACAGCAGGTATTCATTCCTACCAAGGCGGTGCGGTTTATTGTGCGACTAAGGCTGCAGTAAAATTCATAAGTGACGGATTAAGAATGGATGTTGTCGACAAGCCAATCCGAGTAACTAACATTCAGCCTGGTATGGTTGAAACTAATTTTAGCGTAACTCGTTTCCGTGGCAGCCAGGAAAAGGCTGATAATGTTTATTCTGGTATACAGCCATTGGTTGCTGAGGATATTGCTGATATCGTTCTGTATACTGCGAGTGTACCGCCGCATGTTCAAATATGTGAAGTAACAGTGACTCCAGTTAATCAGGCCACAGCAGGCGTTGTATATAAAAAGAGTAATAACTAGTATAATTTTTTGAGTGATAAAAAGTTTGTTCGATCAGCCGGATTGCAGTCTAACTGCAGAATAGGGAATAAGATAGACTAATTTCCACCCTACATAAACGTAGGTGAAAATCCTACATTTATTTTCGGAACTAGCAGGATAATCGTGGTAAACAGAGAATAAATTTACTTAAAGTTAATAATCATCATGTGGCTATGAAGGTCGCTAAATGACTACGAAGGTCATGCTCCAAATAGTTTGGGGCTATCTTGCGTAGTCTTTTTTTATTTAAATTTCACTTGTTCTTTATTACATATGGCGTTTAAAAACCATATGAAGCGTGGTGAACTACCCGGTTAATTTTTATCCATTACGTGTATTGATGCAAAGTGTACGTAAAAAGGAAAATTGTTTGGAGGATAGTATGAAGAATAAAAAAATTATAGTATTGTGTCTGATAATAACTTTCTTAATTACATTAGTTGGCTGCAGTAAAAATACTGATAAGAACACAAATTCAGCTAAAGATAGTGTAGTTATTGCTATGGATGCCGAGTCAGAACCTGCTGCGGGATTTGATCCAATTATGGGATGGGCTGCGGGTGAGCATACCCATGATCCCTTGTTTCAAAGTACATTGCTGATTACAAAAGATGATATTACAATTGGCTATGATTTGGCGAAAGAGTATACTATTTCGTCGGATGGACTTACCTGGACTTTTAAAATTCGCTCTGATGTCAAATTTACAGACGGTGTACCACTTACTGCTAAAGATGTGGCTTTTACCTACAATAATGCAATGAAGCAGGCAACCGAGACAGATTTGTCAATGTTAAAATCTGTCGAAGCAGTTGATGATACCACTGTCAAATTCCATTTCAAAACACCTCACTCAGCGTTTGCTTATACGGCTGCCGTCGTGGGTATTGTTCCTGAGCATGCTTATAAGGCTGAAACCTATGGCAAAAATCCAATTGGTTCAGGTCGCTATGTTTTAAAACAGTGGGATAAAGGTCAGCAAGTAATTTTGGAAGCAAACCCTAATTACTATGGCGAAAAACCAAACATTAAGAAAGTTACCATTGTTTTTATGTCGGAAGATGCTTCATATGCGGCAGCTAAAGGCGGACAGGTAGATGTAGCATATACTGCCCCGTCTTATACAGTTAATCCTGTCAAGGGCTATAATATTCTTGCTTTTAATAGTGTAGATGTTCGCGGTCTTAATCTTCCAGCGGTTCCTGCAGGGCATAAGACACCTGCCAAGAAAAGTGGTGAGACCTATCCAGCAGGTAATAACGTGACTTCAAATTTAGCCATTCGGCAGGCAATTGCCTGTGCGATTGACCGCGAGGCCATTGTAAAGAATGTTCTGTATGGCTATGGCTCAGTAGCCTATAGTGATAGCATTAATGAACCTTGGGAAAACGAGGCTATGAAAACTTCGTATGATCCTGCAAAAGCAAAAAGTATACTAGAAGCAGACGGCTGGAAATTAAATGCCGAAGGTATCTACGAAAAGCAAGGGCAAAAAGCCGAATTTGATCTTCTTTATATTGCCTCAAACTCTGTTCGAACTGGCATTGCGATGGCTGTAAAAGAAATGCTAAAACAAGTGGGAATAAAAGTAAATCCAATAGGCTCAAGCTGGGATAAGATTTCAACCTTGTGTTATGAGACACCGCATGTTTTTGGCGCCGGATTACATTCGCCTACCAGTATAAGAAGTCACTATTATACTGGTAAAAACTTTGCCTCCTACTCCAATCCAACTGTTGATAAATATATCGACGAAGCGCTAGCGGCTACTTCTTTAGAAGCATCTTATCAATATTGGAAAAAAGCTCAATGGGACGGAACTACCGGGGTTACTCCGCAAGCAGATTCCCCTTGGGTGTGGCTGGTGGAAATTAAACACATTTATTTTGCCAAGGAGAACCTGAATGTGGTTGATAAAAAAATTCATCCACATGGCTATGGCTGGACAATTGTTAATAATGTTCACAAATGGTCTTGGAAATAAGATTGCAAATATTCTATGGAACAGAGAATGCCTACTTTCTCTGTTCCATAGGCTTTATTCTTTTAAATGAGGTATTTCTATGGATGTTGAAAAGTATTCCGGTATTATAAGATATATCGGAAAAAGTATAGTAAAAATCGTTTCATTGTTAATTGCAGTCAGTATTCTTTCATTTATCCTGGTTTCAGCATCGCCGGTTGATCCAATTCGCGCCTATATTGGGGAAGTTGGCATGGCTAATATGAGTGCCGAGAATTTAGCCAAACTAGAAGCGTATTTTGGCTTAAACATACCTCCAGTACAAAGGTATTGGAATTGGTTTAGCGATTTTGTTCAAGGGAATATGGGATCATCGCTTCTCTATCGTCAGCCTGTTGCAGATGTTATCCAAGTGAAATTTATGAACTCTATGGTCCTAATGACAACTGCCTGGATGTTCTCGGGCATTCTAGGATTTGTATTAGGGATTGTCGCCGGATTATATCGCGGTCACTGGATTGATAAATTAATTAAAGGATACTCACTGCTTGTTGCCAGTACGCCAACTTTTTGGCTGGCACTGGTTTTATTGATGGTTTTCTCAGTATGGCTGCAGATCTTGCCAATTGGCTTGAGTGTGCCGATTGGAGTAAATGCCGCCGAAGTCACGGTGTTTGACAATCTAAAGCATTTGCTTCTGCCAGCTTTGACACTTAGTGTAATTGGAATTGCCAATATTACTTTACATACCAGGGAAAAAATGATCGATATCATGGGGGAAGATTATATCCTGTTTGCCAAAGCACGAGGTAAAAGCACGGTCTCAATTATCCGCAATCATGCTCTCCGCAATATCATCCTTCCAGCTATAACCTTGCAATTTGCTTCTATCAGTGAGATTTTTGGAGGTTCTGTTCTGGTAGAACAAGTCTTTTCTTATCCTGGATTAGGGAAAGCTGCAGTTTCGGCCGGTTTAAGCGGTGATGCGCCTCTTTTGCTAGGTGTTGCAGTGATCAGCGCAGCGTTAGTATTTGTCGGCAATTTAATTGCTAATATTTTATATGGGATTATTGACCCTAGAATAAGGCGGGGAAGCGCATATGAATAATACTTCTTCGGTCACTGTTTTGCAGAAATACCAAAGGAGAAAATTGAATCAACGCAGTCAGACAATTATTTATTTAGCTTTTGGTGGTATCTTTTTATTTGCTATTACACTAATTGGTACCTTGCTTGGAGATGTAGCCATAACAACGAACTTTACTCAGAAAAATCTTGTGCCGCAGATGGCACATCCGTTTGGTACTGACTACCTGGGCCGAGATATGCTTTCCCGTACTTTGAAGGGAATGTCGATAAGTATTTATATTGGACTTTTTGCCTCAGTTATTAGTGCGCTTATAGCAGCAATTTTAGGGGCGGCGGCTGCAACTTTAGGAAAAAAGGTAGATGCTATTATAACCTGGTTTATCGACTTGGTTATGGGCATCCCTCATTTATTGCTGCTTATATTAATATCGTATGCTTTAGGAAGAGGTACATTTGGCGTGGTTGTTGCCGTTGCGATAAGCCATTGGCCGCTTTTGACCAGGATAATCCGGGGCGAAATCCTTCAGTTAAAAGAAGCAAACTATATAAAAATTGCCGGAAAACTAGGCCAGAGCAAGATGAAAATCGTCGCAAAACATATGATTCCGCATATATTTCCACAGTTTCTGGTTGGGTTAGTGCTGCTTTTTCCCCATGCCATTTTGCATGAAGCGGCCCTTACTTTTTTAGGTTTCGGCTTGCCGCCGGAGCAGCCCGGCATTGGCATTATTTTATCTGAAAGCATGAAGTATTTAGCTCTGGGGATGTGGTGGCTGGCGCTTTTCCCGGGAGTAGTTTTGCTTGCCACTGTTATGCTTTTTGATTTGGTAGGGCAAAGTTTGCGTAAAATTATCGATCCCCGTAGTGCCCATGACTAAGGAGTGTTAACCTGCATGGATAAAAAATATATTTTGAAGATAAAAAATCTGTCCGTTTCTTTTACTAAGTATGAGCAAGGCTTGAGGCAGACTGAGTTAGATGTCATTCGTAATTTAAATGTTTCAGTGCGTGAGGGAGAGCTTGTGGCTGTGGTAGGCTCCAGCGGTTCAGGCAAAAGTCTTTTAGCCCATGCAATGTTGGGGATATTGCCGCATAACTGCAGTGCTAAAGGCAATATTTTGTTCGAAGATGAGCTATTATGTCCAGAGCGTATAAAAAAGCTTAGAGGTAAGAAGATTGTTTTGGTTCCGCAAAGTGTTACTTACCTCGACCCTTTAGAAAAGGTCGGCAAGCAAGTGCGAAGAGAACGTAGCGATGCAAGTGTTCGAATAAAACAAGAAGAACTTTTTGATTATTACAAACTACCACAAAATACTGCCGACCTTTATCCCTTTGAGCTATCTGGGGGAATGGCGCGCAGGGTTCTTCTTACCACCGCAATGATGGAGAGTCCGCGCTTAATTATTGCTGATGAACCTACGCCTGGGCTTCATTTAGATGCAGCTAAAAAGGCCATGCGTCATTTTCGTGAGTTTGCCGACCAAGGTAATGGTGTGCTACTCATCACGCATGATATTGAATTAGCACTAGAAGTAGCTGATCGTATTGCTGTTTTTTATGCGGGAACCACGGTAGAGGAAGCTCCAGTAGCAGACTTTCAATCAGTCAATACACTTAGGCATCCTTACACCAAAGCACTTTGGCGAGCTTTACCGCAAAATGGCTTTCATCCCTTCCCAGGCAATCAGACATACGTTAAAGATATGCCAAGTGGCTGTGCATTTGGGCCCCGTTGCCCCCAGCTAACGCCAGAATGTAAAGGGGATATCAAAGAGAAGACGATACGTTTTGGAACGGTTCGCTGTATTCATGCAGTGTGAGGAGCGATTGAAGTGATCTTAGAGGCAAAAGGAATTTCTTTTGGTTATAAAAAAGGTTTAAATATATTTGAAAACTTCGACATAAAAATGCACAGTCATGAACGAGTCGGTATTGCAGCACCCAGTGGCTTTGGCAAGACAACGCTGTGCCAAATTTTATCAGGTTATATAAAACCTGCAAGTGGGCAGGTATTGTTAGATGGAGAAGACATTTACAGTATAAAAGGATATTGCCCTGTTCAAATGATATATCAGCATCCAAAAAAATCGGTTAATCCAAGGCTGCGCATGCAAGATGTAATTGCCGAAGGTGATGGAATCGAAGACCGGATTATCGAGGGATTGGGTATAGAGCGTGATTGGTTTAATCGTTTTCCCAGTGAATTATCCGGTGGTGAGCTGCAACGTTTTTGTATTGCTAGAGCGCTAGGCAAGCGGACAAAGTTTCTTATTGCTGATGAAATAAGTACAATGCTCGATCTTATTACCCAAAGCCAAATATGGAATTTCTTGCTTCAAGAAGTAGCAGAAAGAAAAATCGGCCTGATTGTTATAACCCATAGTACTCCTTTGATGGAGCGACTGGCTACGCGGCAAGTTATATTAAACTCCCAGAGCGTTAAAGATAATGCTGAGTGATAGAACTGAAAAGCTGAAGCGTCTCCATCAAACTAGACGCGAGAGAACGTATCAACTTGTTAACGATGCAATCCAATATTTGATTTGCTCTGGCCAGCCAGTAAATTTTAACAGTGTAGCCTTGACTGCTTGTGTTGCCAAGAAGACACTTTATAATCATCCCGATTTACGTGCTAGAATTGAGGAATTGCGTGAACAGGAATTTTCGAAGCAATTTTGTATTGCTGAAGACTTAAATAACGAGAATAAAGACAAAATTATTAGTGTGCTAATTAAAAAGATTACAAAACTGGAAGCTGACAATAAGCATTTACGCGAACAGTTAAAGTTAACAGGTACAGCGTCTAGGAACATATGATTGAATTAAAATATCCCTTTTTTGATTGACAAACGGATAATCGCATGTAATACTACACATAAGTGAAAAATTTCATATATTTGTATAGGTGCCCTAAGGGGCTTAATAGGGAAGACCGGTGTAATACCGGCGCGGTCCCGCCACTGTAATGGGAGAGTAAAGCCAAGAATATGCCACTGAGATAAATAATCTTGGGAAGGTTTGGCCAAGCGATGATCCAGAGCCAGGAGAACTGCCTATATATAAGTCACCGTTTTACCCACGAGCGATGGGGAGGGGATTTGCGCAGCGTTTCTGCTATTGTGCTTATTTCGTCCCGGTGTATTTTTATACTCCGGGATTTTTATAAGGATATACTGCTATGCATGTCTCCCTTCTTAAGGTAGGGAGATTTCTTTGTTTAATAAAGGAGTTGGGAAAATGAAAAAGGCCATTTTAGTTGTTAGTTTTGGTACTACCTATACAGATGCATTGAAGCTAAATATTGAAAGTGTGGAAGATAAAATCAGGGAGGCCTTCCCAGAATATGAAGTGCGCAGAGCATTTACGTCCCGAATGGTTATCAGAAGATTGAGTGAGCGTGATGGTATTCAGATTGATACTGAACAACAAGCGTTGGCGAGGCTTCAATCTGAGGGTTATAAAGAGGTATTCATCCAGCCCCTTCACGTTGTCGCAGGGGAAGAATATGAGAAGATTAAAAGAATGGTTGTACAGTACGCTCATGTCAAGGACAAGCCATTTGACAGAATAGCTCTTGGACGTCCGTTGCTTTACTACATGGGGCAGGAAGATCACGCTGACGACTATTTAATTGCTATCAATGCCATTAAAAATCAGCTTCCGGCATTAAATGAGAAGGAAGCAGTTATCTTTATGGGGCATGGAGGAGTTCATCCGGCTAATGCGGCATATGCTGCTCTACAGATGAAATTCGCACAAGCCGGTCTGAATAATGTTTTTCTTTATACTGTTGAAGGGTTTCCGGAACTTGATACAGTCATTGAAAAACTCAAAAAGAACAAAGTACGAAAAGTAACGTTAATGCCCTTTATGCTGGTTGCAGGAGATCATGCATATAATGATATGGCTGGGGATGAGGACGATTCGGCAAAAGCCCAGTTGAATATGGCAGGCATCGAAGTAGATGTATATTTACATGGGTTAGGTGAAAATGCAGCTATTGGGGATATTTATGTACAGCATTTAAAGGAAGCCATGGAAAAACCGGCAGGACATTGCTGTCATAAGCACTAAGTAAGTTATTTACAATTAAATAAATGTTGGTATAGGTGCCCGCAAGGGCTTAATAGGGAAGTCCGGTGCAATGCCGGCGCGGTCCCGCCACTGTAATGGGAAGCGAACTCAAATGATGCCACTGAGACAAATGTCTTGGGAAGGCTTGAGCAAGCGATGATCCAGAGCCAGGAGAACTGCCTATATATCAATCACCGTTTGACCCGCGAGCGATGGGGAGGGGATTTGTACACTATTTGGTGTGCTTATTTCGTCCCGGCGTATTTATACGCCGGGATTTTTATAGGTAAACTTATTTGTATATCTCCCTCTCTATTGGAGGGAGATTTTTTGTTTGAGTACTGCTGCTGGGGTGAGGATGTTAATAATTATACAAATTTAAAATCAGGAGGAAGAAAAGTGACTATAAAGATAAGTTTGACTAAAAATATTATTTATACCTGTATTTTAGGCAGTACAATACTGTTGCAAAGCATGCCAACTACTTATGCTAACCAAGAGGGGGGAGAGCAGTTCTATCTGGATCAAGTGGTGGTAACAGCCAATCGGATATCAACAAAAGTTTCCGAGACAGCCGCCAACGTAGAAATTATCAGCCGTGAGCAGCTAGAAAAAGGAAACTATCGTAATCTAGGCGAGGTGCTGCAGCACTTACCAGGTATACATGTAAGAAGCTATGGAACACCTGGCAGCAATAGTGCCGCGTTTATCAATGGCAGTGAACAGATTATCGTGATGATTGATGGAAGGCGCATGAATTTACCTAATGGGATTGGCGGCTTTGGGATGTCAACCGCCAAATTATCCAGCTTTGTGGGAATAGAAAATATTGAGCGGATTGAAATAGTAAAAGGCGGTAAATCAGCTTTATACGGCGCCGATGCAGTTGGCGGTATAATTAACATCATTACCAAACAGGGAGAAAAGAATGAGACTACACTGAAAGTAGCAGGCGGCAATTGGGATAGCAGCAGTATCAGCTTGACTAATGAGGGGCGGCATGGTGATTCCGGCTGGTATTTTAGCACGGATATTAGAAACATCGGCAACTATAGTGATGGGAATAGTAAAACCGTAAACCATACAGGTTCTGATCAGGATGCCTATACCTTACGTTTAGATCAAAAAATAAATGATGGTGATTTGACTTTTTCGTATGAATACTTTAGGGATGAAAGCCAAGGCAATGCGATTGCCCAAAAATTTGATAAAACCCAGCAAAATAATTGGGATTTAGCATATAAAAATCGTAATGATGACGACAATGGCTATCAAGCTAGATATTATCAGAATACTAATAACCGTCGTTATGATGGTGCTGGCCATGATGTTACAGTGTCAGGTTTTAACTATCAGACAGATAATAAAGTTACTGATAAGCATTTGTTTACTGCCGGATTAGATTGGCGTCAAGATAAAATAAAAAGCACCGAGTATGGTAATAAGCAGACAGACTTGACAGGACTTTACGTTCAGGACAAATGGGACTTGAATAATAAAGTCGGGGTCGTTCTAGGCGTCCGTTATGACAACCATGACGTTTATGGTAATCAAACTACCCCTCAGGCTTCATTAAACTATAAGGTGAGCGATAAGACCTCCTATTATGTATCTTGGGGGGAGGTATTCAATGCCCCGCGTTTCGATGATTTATACTGGCCGCACTCAGTTGAAACCTGGGGTTCTACAACCTATACCTATGATGGAAATCCAAATCTTAAACCAGAAACAGGCTGGAGCAGTGATTTTGGGATTAAGCATAAGTTTGATAGCACTACTAGCGGCAAATTTACATACTTTTATCGTAAATTAGATGATGCTATTGCCTGGAAAGATATTAGTACAGTTCCCAATAATCAGCATTGGGTGCCATCCAACGTAGATAAGCGGAAAGCTGAAGGTATTGAACTGCAGCTAAGTAAAAACTTTAACCAGGCACTGCAAGGCTACGTCGGTTTCAGTTATCTAAATATCCAAAATAAGAGCGGGGACAGCGATTATAAAAAAGATGCAAAAGTACCGGATAAGACCTGGAATGTTGGCGTTCTATATTCACAGGATAAAATTAGTGCCGACATTAAGGGGACGGCGTTAATGAGGCGGGAAAATTACGATTATAACCAATTTATTGCGAAAAGTTATTGGCTGTGGGATTCAAACATCAATTATAAATTAGACAATAGTCGTACCGTATTTTTAACTGTCAATAATATCTTTGATGCTTACTATGACGGCGTTGCAGGATATCCTAACGGCGGGCGCAGCTTCCTGTTAGGCGTCAGGGCCGTGATATAGGTTCGGCCAGAGTTGATTAAATATATGAAAAGGAAATACACATGCTTCAACTTGTGAATTTATCCAATTATAGTTCCGATAGAGAACTTATAAGAGATAGTTCGCAGCTTTTACGGGCTTTTCTGAACTATCATCACCTAGACGGAGTCGAAATGATGATATGTGCGCCATGGGATGCACGAGTTCATAAAAAAGAATGGATACATGGCGTGCATCTTATGTTTTGGCCATGCTGGTTGGATTTTTGGCGGGGCGATAAGCAAGCACTGCTGCGCCAGTTTACCAATGAAGCTGACATAAAAGCTTATTATGGTACTCTAGACCCTTTGGAATGGCTGGAGACATTTCGCGAGAATATTCGCCGAGCTAAGGCGGCCGAAGCAAAATATATAGTTTTTCATGTTAGCCATGCCAAAACAGCTGAATTATTTAAATGGTCTTTTAGTGCAGATGACAATGAAGTTATCAACGCAGTTATAGAGGTTGTCAATGCTCTTGCGGAGGATATTCCACCAGGTATGGAATTGCTGTTTGAGAATTTATGGTGGCCGGGGCTTACATTGTTGGATAAGGCGGTGACAGCTAAACTGCTCGATAGTGTTAAGCATCGTAACGTTGGCATTATGCTGGACACTGGACATCTGATGAATACTAACCCTGCCCTTAAAACCGAAGCAGACGGTGTCGATTATATTATCAAGACGGTGGAAAACTTAGGAGTTTACTGTGAGTCTATAAAGGGAATACATCTGCATTGTTCGCTTTCCGGTGAATATTTAAAAAACAGTCAAGCACAGCAAGTGACTGGAGAAATTACAGTTGCTGATGTGATGGAGCACGTAATGAAAATTGATCAGCATTTACCTTTTAGAACAAGTGCTGTTAAGAGACTTGTAGACTATATAAAACCAAAGTATCTAGTACATGAGTTTATTAACGAAGATTTAACTGGCTGGTCGCAGAAAATTTTCACCCAACAGCAAGCGCTGGGATGTAACAAGGAGGGCTAAAGTGCGGCGGTTATTTTGGTTCTTAATAATTATGCTGCTGGTCATACTGCTAAGCGGCTGCAATAGAGGTCAATCAGGACTAACGCCAGGGCAGTGGGGTTATGAGTTTAAAGATTATCAAGGATATATAGTAAAGCTTCCCGGTCAGCCCCAGCGAATTGTTTCGCTGTCAATTGGTACTGATGAGATACTGGTTGATTTAGTACCAATAGAACGCATTGCCGCTTTGAGTGCTATCTCTGAAGATACGAACATATCCTGCATAACCGAGCAAGCCAAGCTTGTCGCTAATAAAGTCAGGGCCAATCCTGAGCAAATAATAGCACTGCAGCCTGATTTAGTCCTTATCCCAGATTGGCATTCCGGCGAACTTATCCAAATACTACGAGATGCTGGGGTTAATGTATATGTATATCATACTCCAACTAATATCGAGGAAGTTAAACAGTCAATTACCGAGTTAGCACGGGTGTTGGGCGCAGAGGCAAGGGGCACCACGGTTATTACTAAAATGGACAGAGAGCTAGCCGCTGTTACTGAAAGAGTTCATAGTATTCCTCATAACGAGCGCAAAACTGTAATTCGTTTTACCTTAATGGGCGGAACTGATGGCAAAGGCAGCTTGTTTGAGGATATGTGCAAACTAGCCGGGGTTAATAATGGTGCATCGCTGGCATGTTTAAATAGCCATGACATTCTATCTAAGGAACAAATTGTGCAGATTAATCCCGATGTATTTATTATGCCAACATGGGATTACAGCGGCAAAACAGATATGAAAAAATATTATGACGATATAAGAAATGATCCTGGTCTGCAGGCTGTAAAAGCTATACAAAATGACCGCTTAGTTGCGGCTGATGGCAAGTATCAGGACAGCTCATCCCAATATATCGTATACGGAATACGAGATATTGCCAATGCCGCATATCCGCAGGATAAATAGCATAAGAAAGGCTGGAGTATGAGAAAAATTCATGATAAAGGAGTATTCCTTATAACAATGAGTGTTCTACTGGGCATTGTAGCGCTTGTTTCTTTATCTATTGGACAGGTTACTGTGCCTTTTATAAAGATAGTAGGAACAATTGCTGCTAAACTCAATGCTCCCGGAGCTGCCGAGGTGTTTTTGACACCAGAGCAGCACTCAGTCTTTTGGTACATTCGCTTGCCGCGTGTACTAGTGGGAATTTTAGTGGGCGCGGCACTAGGTATCTCGGGGGCAGTAATGCAGGGAATATTCAGTAATCCTTTAGCTGATCCGGGAATTATCGGCGTATCTAGCGGGGCATCGCTGGGAGCTGTTATTGCCATAGCCCTCGGGCTTACTTCGCAGAGTTTTTTTTACATGCCGTTATTAGCACTAGCGGGGTCTTTACTGGCTATTGCGTTGATTATTCTGCTGGCAATGCGAGATGGCAAAATTCCTGTAATGATTTTACTGCTGGCAGGCATTGCTGTCAGTATGTTCATGGGAGCAATTACCTCAGGAATTTTGACGCTGCTGAATGAACAACGGTTGCGCGAGTTTTTATTTTGGATGGTTGGAGGCTTGGATTATCGGCGCTGGGAACACGTTTACCTTACTGTTGGTCCGATTATCATTGGAATTTTCGTGCTTTGTTTATTAGCAAGACATATAAATATATTGGTTTTAGGTGACCAAGAAGCACGGTCGGTAGGCGTCCCGGTGTTCTTTTTCCGGCTGCTGCTGCTCTTTATCACGGCAGTTACCACCGCTTCGGCAGTATGTGTAAGTGGGACAATCAGCTTTATTGGTCTTGTTGTACCGCATATTATGCGGCTTTTACTGGGACCGGATCATCGGATATTGCTTCCAGCAAGTGCTTTGGCGGGAAGCATATTTCTTGTAGCTTGTGATACTGTAGGGCGGGTATTAATTCAGCCGACAGAAATAAGAGTCGGTATTATGACGGCCCTTGTTGGCGCACCATACTTCCTTTATTTGCTTCATAAATTGAAGCAAGAAAGGGGTGCGGCATGAATCAGCAGCTATTAGATGTTAACAACCTCAAAGTGGTACTGGGCTCGAAAACAATTCTGCAGGACGTTAGTTTTTCAGCTAATGTTGGGGAGTTTATTGGCATAATCGGTCCTAACGCTGCTGGCAAAAGTACGCTGCTAAGGTGTCTGCGCGGCCTTTTACCGCCGGCTGACGGAATGATACGTCTATATGGTCAAAATATCGCCGGTTTAAAGGACAAACAATTGGCACTGCAGGTTGCTTACATGCAGCAGGAGCTTAACATCGGCTTTGGGTATACTGGCTTAGAGCTAGTACTCGCAGGGCGGTATCCACATTTGAAATGGTGGCAGAATGAGCGTCAGCAGGATATTGAAATTGCCCTCGAGTTTATGAAGTTTACCGGTGTATCTGATTTGGCTGATACACCAGTTGAATGTGTCTCTGGAGGTCAAAGGCAGCGGATACTTTTGGCGAAGGTGCTGGCGCAGCAAACTCAGCTGGTTTTTTTGGATGAACCGACAGCCAGTTTGGATTTGGTGTATCAGGAAGAAATGTTTCGCTATTGCCAGAATATGTGCAGTCAGGGAAAAACTATGCTGATAGTCGCCCATGATTTAAAGCTAGCCGCTAAATTCTGCTCTCGTCTGATTCTTATAGCCGGAGGCAGTATTGTTGCTGATGGAGTGCCGTCTAAGGTTATTACGGAAGAAAACTTGAAGACTGCCTATGGTATGCAGGCTGCTGTTTTTACCAACAAGGTAACTGGTGCGCTAGACTTGCATACTTATGCTGCGCATGACAGCGTATGTTCGCAAAGGAAGGTTCATGTTATTGGCGGCGGTGGTACTGCTGGTGCTGTATTGCGGCTATTATATGAGCGTGGCTGCAATATAACATGCGGAGTGTTAGCTGAAGGCGATGCCGATGCCGAAGCGGCCAAAGCCTTTAAAATACCCGGTATATTTATTCCGCCCTTTAGTGTTATTGCTGAAGAGTCTGCCGAGCAGCATCGAGAGCAAATTGCTCAAGCTGACCTCACCATATTGACCAATGTTTGTTTTGGCGATCTTAATCTCGATAATCTTAGAGCAGCCTTTAAGGCTAAGAAGTTAATAATACTTGAAGATACGCCTATCGAACAGCGTGACTATAGTGGAGGAAAGGCAACTAATCTGTATAGAGAGCTAGTGAAGAAAGCAAATACAACTGTTATAACATCTGAGCAGTTAGCAGCTCAGCTGCCTCTTAGGTAATACCATATTTGAGATGCTGGATAATGAGCAACTTAAGTCGATTTAGAGATGCCGTAGTTATTTGAAAGTCTGTTAAAAGACATTGGGAGGAAGAAATGAATACTACCATTTATCCATTTACGGCCATTGTTGGCCAAGATGATATGAAACTAGCTTTAATTTTGAATATAATCAATCCTTCACTAGGTGGAGTACTGATTAAAGGGGAAAAAGGTACAGCTAAGTCGACAGCTGTGCGAGCCTTGGCAGACTTGCTGCCACCAATGGAGGTGTTTAGCAGCTGCCGTTTTCATTGTGATCCCAACAGTATGGTAAACTTGTGTGCGGACTGTATAGACCGAAAAAATTCCAATCAAAAAGCAGACAGCAAATTTGCAAAAATGCGTGTCGTTGAACTGCCGATAAGCGCTACGGAAGACCGGGTTGTAGGTACTCTTGATATTGAACACGCAATAAAAGAGGGCGAAAAGCGCTTTGAACCTGGGATATTGGCAGATGCAAATCGCAATATTTTATATGTGGATGAAATAAACTTGCTGGATGATCATGTTGTTGATGTGCTGTTAGATGCTGCGGCAATGGGAGTTAGCACGGTTGAGCGGGAAGGAGTTTCCTACTCACATCCGGCTAAATTTGTCCTGGTGGGTACAATGAATCCCGAAGAAGGTGATATTCGCCCCCAATTAGTAGATAGGTTTGCTTTATCGGTAACGGTTAAAGGCGAACATGCACCTGAACAACGGGTTGAAGTTATAAAACGCCGATTGGCTTATGAACAAAATCAGGCGGAATTTGCTTCTAACTATGCTGAGAAACAGCAGCAACTAGCTGAGCAAATTAATAAAGCCCGAAAGCTATTGCCTCAGATTGAGTTACCCGATGATTTATTGCTGCTAACGGCAAAGCTTTCTATAGCCCTAGAAGTAGATGGTCATCGGGCTGATATCACGGTAATTAAGACAGCCATGACCATGGCTGCTTTTCAAGGGCGTGCTTTTGTAAATACTGACGATATAAAGCAGGCTGCCCGGATGGCATTGCCTCACCGAATGCGCAGGCGTCCATTTGAAGATGGGGTATTAGATTGGAATAAAATCGAGACAGTCTTCGATGAACATCAGTTATAGGAGGCAACTATAGTGCGGAGAATGGTATTTCCGTTCGCGGCAGTTGTAGGACAAGAGCAAGTTAAACAGGCTCTGCTTATTGCAGCAGTGAATCCAAAAGCCGGTGGTTTGCTGCTCAATGGTGTAAAAGGCGCCGCAAAATCGACATTAGTTCGCGGTCTTGCTAATCTGCTCGAAGGTATTAGCATTGTTGAATTACCCCTTAATGCCACTGAGGACATGGTTTTTGGCAGTATAGATATTCAAAAAGCCATCAAACAGGGCGTTAAATCAGTGGCACCTGGTATTTTAGCAAAAGCTGATAATAACATTTTATATATTGATGAAATCAATCTACTTCGGCGTGAAATTGTAAGCGGAATCTTAAATGCAGCTTCAACCGGCACAAATATTGTTGAACGAGAAGGTATTTCATGCTGCCAAAATTCACGGTTCATCATGATAGGAAGTATGAATCCTGAGGAAGGAAGCCTGCCGCCGCAGCTGCTTGATCGCTTTGGAATGGTTGTAAATGTTGTGGGAGAGCAGGATATTGCGTTGCGTGCTCAGATTATTCGCCGGTTTTTGGCTTATGAAATCGATCCGGCTGGTTTTAATCGCCAATTTCAAGCAGAAACTTTGTGTTTGCAGCAGCAACTTGCTGCTGCAAAGCAACGGCTCCCCTATGTAGAATTATCAGAAGCTATGGTAGAACTGACTGTACAACAATGCTGCAAAGCTCAGTCTGCTGGTCATCGGGCAGAATTATTCCTGGTAGAAGCTGCCAAAGCCATTGCTGCGCTAGCTGAGCGGCTTTTTGTTTCACCAGATGATGTTGCAGCAGCCGCTAAATTAGTGCTGCCACATCGTATAGAGCAGCAAAGAATGGCCGATTCGCCTTCAGTCCAGCCATCTGAGCCGAAAGAGAACGAGCCGGCTGGAGAACAAGATGATGGAAACCAAAACCAACGGCAGTGTCACACCGAACACCATGGTTATTCTGAACTGGAACAGACTCAATTTCATGAAAACGAACAAAATCAGCAAGACGGTAATCATAATAGCTCCGCGGCTGAACATACTGCCGATATTGGTATGCCTTTGACAATCGGTAAATTGGATTTTAATACTAGAGATAGAATTGCCCGTCAAGGAACGGGCAAACGTAGTCTTACTAGAACTGATATGAAACTAGGCCGCTATGTAAGGGTTGAGAATAGACCGGATAGTTTTACTGATCTTGCCCTTGATGCGACTTTACGGGCCGCTGCACCTTACCAGCGTTCAAGACCGAGAGGGAATTGCGCTCTGACCATATATCGACAAGATTGGCGGAAAAAAATTCGCGAAAAACATATTGGGACCACATTCTTGTTTGTTGTTGATGCCAGTGGCTCAATGGGGGCACGACAAAGGATGAAAGCCGTTAAGGGGACAGTTTTAGCCCTGCTGCAAGATGCTTATCAAAAAAGGGACAAGGTGGGGTTGATTGCCTTCCGACGTGATCAGGCCGAACTGCTGCTGCCAGTGACCCGCAGTGTGGATTTGGCTCAAAAGTGTTTAAAGCATATGCCTACAGGTGGGAAAACTCCGCTTGCCGCTGGTTTGACCATGACGCTAGAGGTTATACAGGCTCTTAAACGACGGGATAAAGATGGGCAACCAGTTGTGGTACTAGTCACAGATGGGCGGGCAAATAGTAGCAGAAATCAATCAGATGCGGTTAATGCAGCTTTCGAAGTGGCGAGTAAGCTTGGGACAGCTGGAGTTCACAGCTTGATCATTGATACCGAACATGAATTTATAAAACTAGGTATTGCGGAAAAAATCGCGCAAAAGCTTGGCGGAGCTTACTGTAAGATAGAAGAACTATCAACGCAAAGTATCATAAGGATTGTCAATAATTTGCGTTGAGTTAAAGGAGATTTAAAATGGACTTATTATTACAATGCGTAAGTTTGTTTAACAAGGGTGGGCCAGTTATGTATCTGCTGGCATTATGCTCACTAATTGTGGTGACCATTGCGGTCGAAAGGTATTTATACTATCGCAATGGCAATGTAAATATGATGGCTTTTATAGAAAAACTGCAGCAGCTATTAGAGCGTCAGCGGCTGACTGAAGCACTGCAGTTTTGTGAGCAAACTCCAGGTATTGTTAGCAATTTGGCTGCTCAAGGTTTGCACGCCTACCAGCGAGACGAACAGGTGGAAAATACTATGACAGCCGGGTCAATGCTGGCAGCGGCGCGTTTACGTGAAAACATGAGTTTTCTTAGTGCTATCGTAACTATGGCGCCGCTTTTGGGGCTTTTGGGAACTGTTATTGGTATGATTAATTCATTTAGTGTGTTTAACGTGCAATCAGGTCAGCCGATGGCAATCACCGGCGGCGTTGGTGAAGCTCTTATTGCAACTGCTGCCGGGCTGGTTGTAGCAGTCATGGCACTATCTACTCATGTGTACTTTTCGCACCGGTTGGATAAATTGATTACTGACATGGAGCAAATTACTGCACTCTTGGTTATCCGGCTGGCCAAAAAAAAGCAGGTGCGGAGGGAAGCTCATGAAATTGCGTAGTTTACGCATCGATAGTCAGCCGCAATTAATGATAATTCCCATGATTGATATTATATTTTTTCTGCTGGTATTTTTTATGATGAGTACCTTGTATATGGTGGAACAGCGTACCATACCGGTAAATCTGCCGCAGGCCGCCTCCACCCAAAATGATACTAACCGCAGTATCAATATAACCGTGCTTCCCGATGGAAAGGTAATATTTGAGCAGGAAGAAATTCCTTTGAATTTGCTGCAAAAACGGATAAGCCTAGAACTTCAAAAACAGCCAGATAATGTGTTTGTTTTGCGGGGCGATAAAAAAGTGGAATATGGAAATGTAATTGAGGTGCTTGATCAGTTGAAACAGGCCGGTGCACGCCGGATAGCGGTTGCGGCAGAGCTGAAGGCGAGGTAGGTAAATGACAACAAGTACTAGATGGCGCCGTGCCGTAGGATTATCTTGTTTATTTCATATATTCTTCTTGCTAGGCTTGGGCTGGTTCGCTTGGCCGATGTTTGAACCCCCAGTGGTTACTGAACAACTAATTGAATTGGAGCTGGCTGCGCCTGGTAGCAAAGATTTGGCTGTCCATAGTCAGTCGGCTGCTGCAGCGACAGCTGCAGCACAGTCTATACCGGTTGCATTGCCAACAACTGAGACCCAAAACCCCCAGGTTGTGGCAGAAGCCATGTCGATACTTGCTGCCGAAGTCCAGGTAACAGCGGTGAAACCCTCTGGTGGGCTAAGCAATTATTATTCTGTGGAAAATGGCAGTGGCAGTAGTGCAACCAGCAACAGCGGTGGAGGAAGCGGTCCTTCTGCCGATACAGGTAGCGGGAAACGGGGTATATCGCCGCCAGGTATTTTAAGTAAAGTTGAACCACAGTACCCATCCAGTGCACGAAACGCCGGACAGCAGGGAACAGTTATCCTAAAGATTCAAGTTCATGATAATGGTCGTCCAGGTGATGTTGTCGTTTATAGTTCATCTGGCTATGATGCTTTAGATGATGCTGCGATTGTGGCAGTAAAAAAATGGCGATTTATCCCTGCAAAAGACAGGGAAACCGGCAGAAATATTGGTTGTGTTACAACCTTGCCAATAGTATTTCAGCTGAATTAAATAATTAAATGATAAACCAGGTCAGGTTACAGAAGAAGTTGCAGTTAAAACACTGCCTGTCATGATAATACTCAAATGTATATAAGTACATATGTTGGTATAGGTGCCCATAAGGGCTTAATAGGGAAGTCCGGTTTAAAGCCGGCGCGGTCCCGCCACTGTAATGGGGAGTAAACCCAAAGTACAGTGTCGACTCTAAGACTGTAAGAAAAATGGTGAGGAGATTTTCTGCAAGGCAAGGCGGCGGAATGAGGCATACTTGAATAGTATGCCGATTGACGACAACGCTGTCTTGCAGAAAATATACCGCCATATTATACAGGATTAGGGTCGAATACTATACTCTGCCACTGAGACGATAGTCTTGGGAAGGTTTGGGCGAGCAATGATCCAGAGTCAGGAGAACTGCCTATATAACAATCACCATTAGACCCACGAGCGATGGGGAGGGGATTATGCAGGGCAGACCATAACCTGGTTTAGTTCAGCATGATTATTTACCTCCCGACAAAGGTCGGGAGGTTTTTGCTTTCTTAAATTCCAGTAGACGCTTAACCCTGGCGGCGGTTGCAAATTGCACATTGCTTCTACGAAAAATGTAAATAAAAAAACTTAAATTAATTGGAGAGTGACTTATGAAAAACAAATTAACAAGAATTATCTGTACTACGTTAGCTTTTGGGTTTTTAGCGCTACCGAGTGCACAGGCGGCAGAGTCGGAATTTAGTCTGGATAGATTAGTGATTACTGCTTTACGAGCGGAAATGAAGGATTTAGATACACCTGCAAGCGTAACCGTTAGAACAGGCGAAGAGTTAAAAGCAACGGGTGCATTAACCGTCGCGGATGCATTGCAGTTCATTGAAGGCATTAATATGTATTCGCAAGGACCTTATGGACAATCTGCCGGACGAATGAGCAGCGAAATTGTTATTCGGGGCGCGAAAAAAGGAACGCTTGTCATGGTTAATGGAGCACCTGTTAATATGAACGGTTTATTTCAGCTTGATAACATTCTCTTGGAAAACGTTGAGAAGGTTGAGGTAATTCGTGGTGCAGGTTCGGTTATGTACGGCAGCGAAGCGTTTGGCGGTGTAATTAACATCATTACGAAGAAACAGGTAGATAACTCCATATCCTCTTCTATCGGCAGCTTTGGCCGCCATAGCCATAGCCTCAACCTTCAGGCGGGTAAGCTGGCCTTCAGCGGAAGTCTGGTCGAGGGTGGGGAGACTGGGAATGTTACTTCAACTTCGACTAAATACACCAACTATACTGGCTCGGAAAAAATTAGCCTCAACGGAGCCTATCGTTTTACCGATAAACTAGTGATGAATTATACGCATAGCAAGGACGATATTAATAAAGAAGATATAAGCTTATCCACCAATAATCGCCAGCAGTACTCCAATGACCAGGAGAGTGTGGATCGCTTCTCGTTTCAGTATCAGGATGATACACTCCTGGCTAACGTATATGGTGCTTTTAGGGAAATAGACTATTATACCCGCAATAATGATGGCAGCGTTCCTTTACCCACCATGGGTGGTTATCCTAGGAAGGCTGATGTTCATACAAACTTAAAGACAGCAAAATACGGACTGGATACTAATAAGCAATGGGAGGTCAGAAATAATAAGTATCTGGCTGGAATAACGCTGGAGACCGAAAAATATGAGCAAAACAAAGTAATAATGACAAAAGCTTCAGCTCCTGCTAGTCCGGTTATCACCAATCAACAGACCGGTCCTTTTGAGCGGAATGTAATTGCTTTATACACACAAGCGACCCATCAGATTGACGATGAACGAAAAATTATTCTCGGTGTGCGCGGGCAAAAGACGGAGGCCGAACAGGGAAAAGAGTATACTCAATTGCTGCCACAACTGCAGTACAATGAAAAAATCGGTGAAAGCAGCTCCTGGTTTGTTAATATCGGAAAAGCCTTCCGCCTGCCGACACTGACCGAAATGTATGTGACAAGCGACAGATTTACCGGCAATCCTAATCTCAAGCCGCAAAGTGGATGGTCATATGAGACCGGGTGGAAAAAACAAATTGCAACAGGTGCAGTAAAAGCTACTTATTTTGTGCTTGATATGAATGACTATATCGAAACAGATAGTACGGCTGCTAAGATGTATCAAAACTTTGATCAATATAGAAATCAAGGGCTGGAGGTCAGCTGGGAAGATAAGTTATCCGACAAATTTAGCTATACGGTTGGCGGCGTCGTCAGTAATCCGCAAGCCTACTATAATAGAAATTGGAGCCGTCTGTACAGTCGAGTTCAAGGAACACTAGGACTTCATTATACGCTGGATAAGGTATCGGCTAACTTGTCAGCTAATTATATAACGGACAGAGCCAATGACGCTCCTCCTGCTTTCCCGGTCAGCCTGACGGTAAACTATAAAGCCCAGCCTGAGACCACGGTTTTTGCTACTGTGAGGAATGTATTGAATCGTCATGATGTAACTACAGAAAGTACGCCGTCGTCAATGTCCGGATATTTTTACGGAGCGCCTCGTACCATTGAGATTGGCGTGAAGCATTCGTTTTAACAACAGAAGACCATGTCGGATAGCTATGTAGTCCGGCATGGTCTAGTCTGCGTGATATACAAAACAAGAATGTCCATTTCCTATCAATTAGCATCTATTTGCTTAATCCCGTGTTCATTACTTTGAGGTTGTTTTATATTTGGCAAAAATGGTGTGCCGGAAATATATCGATGAGTTAGGTAAAGGAGTAAAGTAAATGAAATTAGTAGTAATATCTGTCTCTAATGCCGGATTAGCCGATTTAGCTTATGTGAATGGAGACATAGCGAAATCATTTCCTGGCAGTCTGGAAATAAAGTTGTTTTATGCAGCAAAACATATCGATTCAGAGGAGGCAGAGCGAATTCAAGATGCGATTATTGAGGCAGACTGTATTATTCTAGACTTGATGGGAGCTTCGCGAGAATATGAGCAGCTGGTATTTTTGGCTTGCCAAACTTGTAAAGGATATATTGTTCCCTTTGGGGGCGATAATGAAGAAATCCGTTCGCTATTGCGGCTTGGCAGTTTTACCGGTAAGGATATGCGAGCAGGCATGACTTCTGGCGGGCGTGTTTCGCCCGAGGCTATGACCAAGATGATGAACTTAGCCGAAACTTTGGGAAAAGTACTTCCTGTTGGCAAGCTTAAAGACATGAAAAACTATATCCAAATTATCAAGTACTGGAAGAATGCTGAAGAAGAAAATATCCGTAATATGCTCTATCTTATTGGAAGAGACTATGGCGGTATCCGGTCATTCCCAAAACCTCGTGAACCGATTATTATCGACGATACCGGCATTTTAGAGCCGCGTATCTCTCGCTATTATGCCAATGTAGCAGCCTATCGCCGCCATGAGGGTTATGATGAAGATAAGCCGACAATCGCAATATTATTTTATGGTCACAGCTATCCAAACCGGACCCGGGGGTGTGTAGCGGCTTTTATTGAGAAGTTGAAGCCCTTTGCCAATGTGTTGCCGGTTGCTTTTGCCCGTACAACTAATCGAGATTTAGCAACACTTAAGGATATACTGATAAATCAAACCGGTAAGCGAGTCGATTTAGTGGTGAATTTTCTTGCTTTCCGTTTGGGGGCCGGACCTATGGGTGGTGATGCCCAAGAAGCCATTCGACTTCTAGAAGAATTAGATGTTCCGGTAATGCATCCGTATTTTATGTCGCGGCGAGAAGTTAGTGAGTGGGAACAATCGGCTCAGGGTATTAATAGTGCCGAGTTTCTTATTCAGGTTATGCTGCCCGAATTGGACGGGTGTATCGAAACGGTACCGATTGGTGCCCTTGGTACAGCCACCCATAATGCAGAGCTTAATATTGAGCTGCATGAACTTAAGCTTATTGAAGAGCGTGCCGATAAGGTTGCCGCCCGAATTGAAAATTGGATTAAGCTGCGTCGCAAGCCAATTTGTGAAAAGAAAATAGCGGTTATTTGCTACAATTATCCTCCTGGTGAAGATAATCTCTTTGGTGGCGCTTTTTTGGATACTTTTTTATCTGTGGAAAGAATCCTTGCGCTTTTTAAACGAGAGGGGTATATGGTAGATGAAGTCTCAGCTGAAACACTGCAACAAACTTTTACAGCGGGTAAGTTGGTTAATTCCGGCCGCTGGATGGGTGATACAGCTAATGTACCTTTTATTCGATATAAAAGTAAGACGTATAGTGACCGTCTAGGCAGTACTGTATGGCGAGAAAAGCTCGAGCAGCAGTGGGGCTCAGCACCAGGTGAAATCATGACTGAAGATAATGATTTGTTAATTCCAGGATGTGTTTGGCAAAATATCTTCGTCGGCCTTCAGCCAACACGCGGTATTCATGAGCAGCCGGATAAACTTTATCATGACAAAGGCTTACTGCCACACCATCAATATATTGCTTTTTACCAGTGGCTGAAAGAGGAGTTCAAGGCTGATGTAATTGTGCATGTAGGTACGCACGGTACGCTGGAATTCTTGCCCGGAAAAGAGTGTGGCATGTCCGGTGCATGCCTGCCGGACTATTTGATCTCGGATATCCCGCACATATACTTATATTATGCTGGCAATCCAGCGGAAGCTATGATTGCCAAACGGCGTTCCCATGCGTCACTTGTTAGTTATCAATCTCCCGGTTTTACTGAAAGTGAGCTTTATGGCGAACTTGCGGAATTGGAGGGGCTGCTGCAACAGAGAGAAGAGGCAAAAATACTTGATCCGGGAAGAATAGTTGTCTTAGATGAATTAATTCAGAGAAAGGCCAGACTACAACATCTTCCTTGTGACTTAGATGGTCTTGAACAAGAGTTGTTTCGCATGCGCCGGTCACTTATTCCGCAAGGGCTGCATATTTTTGGACAAGGTATGGACTCTGATGCTGCGGTCAATTTTATGAAATTTGTGCTGCGATATGACCGGGGCGAACTTCCGTCTTTGCAAAGACTTATTGCTGAAAACAAAGGCATAGATTATGACATGCTGCTGGCAGCAAATCAGGTGGGAGTACTCAGTAAGCTGGATCAAACTGCTGCTCAAATTGTAGATGAATATGTCCGCACAGGCAAAGTGCCTAGGCAAGATCACAGCACTGGTAAGAATGAGGAAAGCTATCTAGAGGTATTAAAGTACGGCTATAATGCCTATAAAGCGAGCTTGAATTGTCAGGAAGAGTCTGGACTTACGCGAATTCTCGCCGGACGCTATCTGCCGGCGCGATTAGCTGGCGATATGGTACGAAATCCAGCTGTACTTCCAACTGGTTACAACCTGTACCAATTTGATCCGCGTCAGGTGCCAAGTGCAGCAGCCATGGCGCGGGGCTCTCTAATTGCCAAGAATACCTTAGAGCAGTATAGAAAATCAAACGGGGGCTATCCGAAAAGCGCGGCTGTAGTTTTGTGGGGACTGGAGACATCACGCACCCAAGGTGAAACGTTAGGACAAATTCTCCACTATCTTGGAGTTAGAACAATAAACAAGAAAAATCAGTTTGCTGCACGCTATGAAATTATTCCTCAGTCTGAACTGGGACGTCCCCGTATAGATGTTGTAGTCAATATGTGCGGCTTCTTTAGGGACATGTTTCCCATGCTGATAGACGACCTGCACGAGCTTTTCTGTCAAATCGCGGACTTAAATGAAGCTGATGAGGATAATTATTTAAAAGCAAACGCCGCTAAGGTTTTTAATAAGTTGTTAGCAGAAGGTTATGATGAAGAAACTGCAAAAGAATTATCGGCAGCGCGTCTTTTTGGACCAGCGGAAGCTGAGTACGGAACCAAAGTCTCCAAATTGATTGAGCTGAAAAACTGGACTGATGAAAACCTGCTGGCAGAAACCTATGTTAATAGTTTGCAGCATGTATACAGCAAATCCTTTCGTGGTAAAGCTGTTCAAGGGCTGCTAAATACTCATCTGGCAGGGGTAGATCTTGTTTCTCAGGTTCGCAGCAATCATGAATATGAGGTTACAGACCTCGACCACTATTATGAATATTTTGGTGGTTTGTCTAAATCAGTCGAAAGGGCCAAAGGAACAAAAGCTCAGGTTTATATAACTGATACGACCGGCGAAAAAATCCAAACTGAAACGGTTGATCGTTCAATTGATCGAGGAGTGCGGACCCGTTTGCTAAATCCCAAATGGATTGACGCCATGCTGGAGCATTCCTATCATGGGGGCCAGAATATAAATGATAGGTTTGAGAACATTCTTGGTTTGGCCGCAACTACAAATCAAGTCGATAATTGGATTTTTTCCGAATTACATCAAACCTATGTAACTGATCCTCAGATGTCTCAAAGGCTTACGGAAAATAACCGCTGGGCGTATTACAGCATGGTAGAACGACTGTTGGAATGCAGCAAGCGTGGCTACTGGCAAGCAAGTGAAAAAGAACTTGCTGAATTGCGCCGCCTTTATTTAGATCTTGAAGGGGAAATGGAAGAATAGCGGTAACGCATTTCGACGGGTTCGAGCAAAAAATGACTATATAAACCAGAAGAAACACTCAGCCAAAGAGAGTGTTCTTCTGGTTTATATTTTTATAATAAGTAGTCTTTTTTAGCCTTACAAGTCATAAAATATATTAGTTTTGAGTAGGAGGTGCCTTATGCTTTCACCAAGTTTAGAAGACTATCTAGAAGAGATTTATCGTTTATCGCTTACTGCAGGAACGGTAAGGGTAACTGATATAAGCCGCAAACTTCGCGTGTCTTCACCCTCTGTTACTAAGGCCCTTCGTAAATTAATCACATACGGTTATATCACTCATCAGAAATATGGCTTGATCAGTGTAACTGATAAAGGGAAGCAAAAGGGAAGCTTTCTTATTGAGCGTAATCAGACTGTGCAAGAATTCCTAATGCTGATTAGAGCTAATTGTGACATTTCTGCCGAAGCTGAATCAATTGAACATTATCTTTCTAATACTACAATTGATCAGTTTAAATATTTGGGGATGTTTATGCAGAATAATCCTGATATCTATAAACGTTACCTAGAGTTTATTGAATTACCAGAAGTTGAGCAATCTGATATTGATGAATGAATAGAGGGGCTGATATAGCTCCTCTATTTTATGCATTACAAATTTCAAGCAAGACCTAGCAGTCGCGCACTTTGGGCGACAAGGTAGCATACAGCAAAGCCGGCTGCAGTTGGGATGAGAAAAGTTAGGAAGGTCCACTTAGCGCTGCCAGATTCCTTGTAGGCCGATAACAACGCAGTGGTACAAGGCCAGTGCAACAGGCAAAACAGCATAGTGCATAGTGCTGTAAGCCAGGTCCAGCCGTGGTTGATAAAAATTTGGTGTAGTTCTTCTAAAGAATCTACCTCAATCATATAACCTGTTGACAGATAACTCATCAGCAGAATTGGAACAACTATTTCATTAGCTGGCAGGCCTAATATGAAGGCCAGCAGGATAAACCCATCCAAACCGATAGCGTATGCAACAGGCTGTAGGAAATTGGCAAGATGAACGATAACGCTTGCTTCGCCTATGTAGATATTAGCCAAAATCCAAGTTAGTGCCCCAGCGGGAGCTGCCATAATGATGGCTCGTTTGAGGACAAATATAGTCCGGTCAATTAGGGAACGATACAGCACAGCACCAAACTGTGGTTTGCGGTAAGGCGGCAGTTCTAGAACCATTGATGAGGCTTCACCTTTTAGAAGGGTATGCGATAACAGCCAGGAAACTGCAAAAGTTATTAAAACTCCAAGTACTACTAACCCTGTAATCATTAGGGCAACAATTGGTGTTGAGTATTCTTGTGCGAAGGTTCCGCCAACGAGGATAGCCGCTACAGCAATGAGCGTGGGAAAACGGCCGTTACAAGGGACGAAATTATTGGTCAGGATGGCAATTAACCGTTCGCGTGGTGAATCAATAATTCGGCATGATACAATGCCAGCAGCATTGCAGCCAAAACCCATGCACATAGTAAGTATCTGCTTACCGCACGCCTTGCATTTTTTAAAGACATGATCAAGATTAAAGGCTACTCGGGGTAGATAGCCTAAATCCTCTAATAAGGTAAACATGGGGAAGAAAATTGCCATTGGCGGCAGCATTACTGATATGACCCAAGCCAATCCGCGATATAGTCCTAGTACCAATACGCCATGCACCCAAGCGGGGGCATGAAGAGCTTCAAACCAACCAGTGAGAACATCTTGGAAACCGAACAGCGCAGTTGCAAGCATTTGTGAAAGTACGTTAGCTCCCTCAATAGTAATCCAAAGTATTGCTCCTAATAGAGCCAGCATAATTGGATAGCCAAAAATTCGCGAAGTAAGAATATCGTCGACTCGAGCATCCAGAGATTTTGCTGCCGGCGGCTTTGTTACAACTTTTTGCGCAATAGCTTCAGCATTGGCATAAATATCAGTAACAATTTTATCGCCTATAGTATTATTATTCTGAAGACGGATAGAATCCGCCTCCATGCAGACTTCAGCTAAAGTTGTCATGGGTCTAACAACGTTTTTCATACGGCAGCCTCCTTATGCGTCTGGAGGGGATTTAGTTCCAAGTGCAGTGAAATGCTTTCAATAAAGCCTTGATCGCCGTCTAATAATCTTAGGGTAACCCACCGCGGATCTAATTTATGATCAATAAGCCGCTGGATTTTTGGTAAAATTGTTTCAACTGCGGCTTCGACCTCAGGTGAATAGTCGATTCGTTTTGGACAGGGCTTAAGTTTACCATTAGCAAACTGGTACAGTACTGATAGGAGTTCATCTAGTCCTTCGCTATTTCGGGCAGCGGTTGCCACAACAGGCACACCTAGCTCTTTCTCCAGTGCTTTGATATTAACTCTAATGTTTTTCTTACGGGCTTCATCCATTAAATTAACACAGACAACTACATTCGGTGTAATCTCCATAATTTGCAATGCTAGATTTAGGTTACGTTCCAGGCAGGTAGCGTCAAGCACAACCAGAGTAACGTCCGGCCGGCCAAAGCAAATGAAGTCGCGAGCTACTTGTTCTTCAACAGTATGAGCCAAGATAGAATAAGTGCCAGGCAGATCAACTAGTAAGAACGATTGCTCCTGATAGGTAAAAGTACCCTGGGCGTTGTCAACAGTTTTACCAGGCCAGTTACCAGTATGCTGACGTAAGCCTGTTAAAGCGTTAAATACTGTGCTTTTCCCTACATTTGGATTGCCGGCAAGAGCAATGATCAGCTGATTTGCTGCAGAAGCGATACCGAAATGTTCGCGGAGAACCCGCTGCTGTGTTTCTGTGCTAAAGACCACAACTAAACCCTCCCACTAATTATTAGATGTAAATACTTTAATATTGCTTGCGTCATCGTGCCGCAGCGCAATAATCGAATCTCTAACCTTATAAGCAATAGGATCGCCTGAAGGGCTGCGGCGGATGCACTCTACAGTTGTGCCAGGAACCATACCCATATCAAGAATTCTTCTCCTGAGCAGTCCGTGTATCTCTATAGCTGCAACCCAGCAGCATTCTCCTGCGGCTAGTGATGACAAAGCAATAACCTCTGACTTGCTGTTCATGTTATAATCCTCCTATACATTACCTAATGTAAAAATTATTTTTGAAAAACAACATCTAAGTTAGCTCAGTACAACATGGTTAGCTTAAGGTAACAATTTAGGCTAAAAAAAATTAGCTTCGCCTATCTAAGTTAACTCTATACAACTTCATTAACTGAGGCTAACATTTTGCTTTTATGCTGTATGCTATGAAGTACTAAATATAAATGTTACACAAGGGCAACTATTTTCTAGCAGATATTGACTAGAGGGTGGTTAAGTGCTAACATTAACTTAATGACAACCGTCATTTTGATAATTAAATAATTTCGGTATAGGTGCCCGAAAGGGCTTAATAGGGAAGTTCGGTTAAATGCCGGCGCGGTCCCGCCACTGTAATGGGAGAGCAAACTCAAAATATGCCACTGAGACAAAAGTCTTGGGAAGGCTTGAGCGAGCGATGATCCAGAGCCAGGAGAACTGCCTATATGTCAATCACCGTTATACTCACGAGCGATGGGGAAGGGGATTTTGCACACATGTGTATCATCTTCCCAGCTATTTACAATAGCTGGGATTTCTATTGATATTCGATGGACAAAAACCTCCCATAAGGGAGGTTTTTTACATAATCAGGAGATGAATGATTTCCTGATTATGTAAGAATCGCTAAGGTTTATGGCAGATTTAAAAGATTGGCTATAAATCATGCCTTTCTTATACTCTATACGATTGATCGTACTGAGTTTTCATTGCTCAAATAATATGATGTGGTTGCGCCTGGGAACGCGACGCTGTCCTGTTAAGGGACATCCTTTTTACAACACTATTCATTTAGATAATTAATTTCGAGGAGGTTTTGGTTTCAGTCGTTGGCTAAGTTTTTAAAATTAAAATATAAGTAAATGGAAGGATGTTGAACAAGTGATGAAAAATTCAATGAAATTAAGTTTAAGTATTTTATTGATCTGCACTGTGTTGTTAGGAATAGGAGTATTTGGTGCACAAAAAGTAGAGGCAGCAGATTATAAAAAAGCTATTGTAGTAGTTAGCTTTGGTACAACTTTCGATGATTCTCGTGAGTTATGTATCGAAAGTGTGGAGAATAAAATCAAGGAAAATTTCCCGGAATATGACGTGCACCGTGCATTTACTTCCAAAATAGTAATGCAGAGATTAGCTGAACGAAAAATTCAAGTGGATAGTTTAGATCAAGTTTTAGCAAAACTGCAAAAAGAAGGATATAAAGAAGTTATTGTTCAAACAACTCATTTGACTCCTGGTGAAGAATATGAAAACAAGGTTGTTGCGGTAGTTCATAAATATGGCAAAGCTTTCAATAAGATAGCTATCGGACGTCCTCTTTTAACGTTTGATGGCCAGAATGGAACACCAAATGATTTCGCAATTGCGGCTGCCGCATTAAAAAAACAAATGCCTATGCTCCAGTTGAATGATCGCACAGTAGTGTTTATGGGGCACGGTTCACCTCATAAACATAATGTTGCATACGCTAAATTGCAAGAGCAGCTAGATTGTGCAGGTTTTAGTGCAACAGTTGGAGTAGTTGAAGAAAGTGATACCCCGAGCTTTGATGATGTAAAAACTCGACTAAAAGAACAGGGTGTCAAAAGAGTGCTTTTAATGCCGCTTATGCTTGTTGCAGGAGATCATGCAAACAATGATATGGCTGGTGATGAGGAAGATTCATGGAAAAGTCAGCTGATTGCTGAGGGTTACCAAGTCAGCACATATCTTCATGGCTTAGGTGAGAACAGTGCGATACAGGATATCTACGTACAGCACGTAAGAGATGCTATTTGGGGCTTATATAAAGCAAAGCACTCATCTGATAAATAAATCCTTAGACAAATACCTACAGCAGTCTCGAAATTTTTTTCGAGACTGCCTAGGGTTTTTTGTGTTTTTAATGGTATACTTAATTTTGGGTTTTTTATCCGATAACTAATCCGCTCTAATACGCTCCCTTGACTTGCAAGTGGGAGTAAATAGCGGCTAGGTTCCTGGATAAGTTCGGCTAAAATTCAGAATAAGACTCCTTCTGAATTAAGTCTTACTTTATCCTTGCAGCTTTTATAAATTGAACGACTAGGAATATGCCTTGCAGAAATTTACTATAAGGCATATTCCTAGCCGCGGTGGATAAATACCGCTTGCGGTTTTTCCAATTTCAATAAGACTTAATCTCAGCTAAAACTGTTGTGATTAAACAAAATTCGCATTAGCGTTGTTTATTATGGGAGGTAATTATGTCAGGTATTTTTTACGGTGTAGGTGTAGGGCCAGGAGATCCAGAGCTTCTAACATTAAAAGCGATTCAAATTATCAAACAAGCAGATGTCATTATAGCGCCAAAGACTGAAAAGAAAGAGGGAAGTGTAGCCCTGTCTATTGCCAGCCCTTATTTGAAGCCAGATGTCGAGATTATGACCCAGGTTTTCCCGATGGTTTCAGATACCGAGATTTTAACAGAAGCTTGGGAAAGCAATAAAAGCAGCATCCTTGAATTATTAGAAGAAGGCAAAAAAGTAGTTTTTTTAACACTAGGCGACCCAATGTTTTATAGTACCTATATCTATGTATTTAGGCTGCTGGAACACTCAGGATACCCAATTGAAACAATTCCTGGAGTTACTGCATTCTGTGCAATTGGCAGTAAGCTTGGCTATCCGCTTGTGGAAGGTAATAATATTTTGAGCATTATTCCTGCTACAATCGAAGAGGAAAAATTAGAGCAGGCTTTAAATATGTCTGATAACGTAGTATTAATGAAAGTTTATAAAAACTACAATGAAATAGTCGAAAAGCTTAACCGTCATAATCTTGCAGATAAGGCTGTAATGATCAGCCGCTGCGGTCTGCCAGACGAGGAAGTGGTTCGTGAGTTAAGCTGCACTGATGATAAAAAAATCAACTATTTATCAACAATTTTATCACGCCGGAGTTAACATTGCGGGAAGAAGTGAGGTGGCGGTGGGATGCAAGTTAAAAAGATAAAACAGCTGCTTGCAGTATGTCTGACACTCATAGTTGTAATTCTGACCGGCTGTGGGCGGACAGAAGCTCCGGCAGCAAAGAATGACCAAAAGTCATTTCTCACAGTAACCGATGATGCCGGGCGTACAGTATCACTAGAAAAAAAACCTGAAAGGATAGTTGTTTTATCAACGTCCTTTCTTGAACTTTTATATGCTGTCGACGGAAAGGCCGTTGGCCGTCCTAGCTCTAAAACTAGCGAGCTTCCGGCAGCTGCCCTAGACGCAGCCGAAGTAGGTTATGTGTATAATATTAACATTGAAAAGGTAGTTGCATTGCAGCCTGACTTAGTAATTGCTTTTCAGGGAATACACGATAAGCTGCTGCCTGTTCTAGAAAGCAATAAAGTACCGGTGATATTAGTTCGGATGAAAACCTATCAAGATATTAACGATAAAGTTAAACTTTTTGGCGTTATCGCTGGTACTGAAAGCAAAGGAAATCTAGCTTCGCAAGAGATTGACGCTAAGATAAACACCATTCTGGCAAAGGTACCTGCGAAAGAAAAAAGTGTCGTAATATTACATGCGACTGCCAAAAGTGTGACGGTAGAATTAGAAAACAGTATTGCCGGCAGTGTTGCAAAAATGCTTAAACTTAAAAACGTTGCTGCTGGAAGCAAGGCGCTCGAGAGTGACCAGGATGCTACCCCTTACAGCCTGGAAAAATTGGTGGAAAGCAATCCTGATAAAATTTTTATCGTAACTATGGGGCAAAGTGCTGAGGTTGAGAAGCGGATGAAGGCTGATGTAGAAAGCAATCCAGCTTGGTCAGCATTAGATGCAGTTAAAAATCAGCAGGTGTATTTTCTCCCACAGGAATTTTTCTTGCTTAACCCGGGCTTAAAGTATCCTGATGCTGTAGAATACATGGCCAAGCTTGCTTACCCTGAGGTATTTGCCAATGGCCGATAATAGGACAGAGCACTCAGTATTTAAATTTTTTAACTTTCCTGTTTCAAGAATAGTTTGGCGGTTAAGTATCTTAGTTTTATTTGCGATACTTGCAATAAGCGGGATAATTATCAGTTTAGTTAAAGGGGCAATTTATATTGCTCCAGAACAAATATTAAGTATCATACTAGCTGAGCCAAGTGACGCTAAAAGTCAGGTCATATGGAATATTCGTCTGCCGCGGACTCTGGTAGGGGCCTTGGTTGGAATGAATTTGGCACTTTCGGGAGCAATTCTGCAGGCCGTTATGCGTAACCCCTTAGCCGATCCCCATATTATCGGTATATCATCCGGAGCTGGTTTAGCCGGGGTTGCAGTTATGATTCTTTTTCCAAAGATGGAATATCTAATAACCCCTATAGCTTTCGTAGGAGCTATGGCAGCAGCTGTGGCTATCTATATTTTGGCCTGGAAAGGCGGGATCAGGCCTATCCGGATTATATTAGCTGGTGTAGCTGTATCAGCCTTTTTAGGATCAGGAATTTCAGCTTTAATGATTTTTTACAGCGACCGCGTGCATGGGGCACTAATGTGGATGGTTGGAGGTTTATCCGCCCGCAGCTGGCCTCATGTAGATGTTATTCTTCCCTATGCTGTATTAGGCGGTCTATTAGCAGTCCTTGGATCAACCAGGCTTAATGTTCTGCAGCTTGGTGATGATATGGCCCGCGGACTGGGACTCAATGTTGAGGTTACCCGTCTGTTAATGACCGCTGTTGCTGCCTTGTTGGCGGCAAGCGCAGTTAGTGTAGCAGGTCTTTTGGGGTTTGTCGGTTTAGTTGTACCCCATGCGGCGCGGCTCTTAATAGGTTCAGATTACCGTTATTTACTTCCGGCGTCAGCGCTATTAGGGATTAGTGTAGTAACTTTCAGTGATACACTAGCTCGTACCATGCTTGCGCCTGTAGAACTTCCAGTAGGAATAATCATGGCCTTCTTCGGCGCTCCATTTTTCCTCTTTTTGCTAAGGAGGGAATTGTGATGGCAATTTTAGAAGCCAAAAAATTAAATGTAGCAATCGGCGATAAACATATCATCAAAGACTTAAGCATAGCCGTTCCGGCTGGAAAAGTAACGGCTATTATCGGGCCTAACGGTTCGGGTAAAAGCACACTTTTAAAAGTATTGTCTAGGGTTTTAAAGCCGCAGTCTGGTGAAAGTTATTTTGACGGTAATAATCTAAGTTCGATACCAGCGAAGGAATTAGCAAGCCGGCTTGCTGTACTTCCTCAAACTCCGCAATCACCGCCTGACTTAACAGTAAGGGATCTGGTTGAACACGGTCGGTTTCCCCACCGGAGTTGGTGGAAAAGCTTGTCAAACGAGGATAAAGCAGTTGTAGATTGGGCGCTGCATCAGACCGGTGTATTTGATATGTCAGACAGGCTGGTAAGCACCTTGTCTGGAGGTGAGCGTCAGCGGGCTTGGATCGCCATGTCACTGGCTCAGCAGCCACAAGTGCTGATGCTGGACGAGCCAACAACCTATTTGGATATATGTCATCAGCTGGAAGTTATGCAGCTTGTTGCTAAATTAAATGGTGAAAATGGCATTACAGTAGTTATGGTTCTGCATGACATAAACCAAGCGGCTCAATATGCTGATTATATAGCCGTTGTCCGTGAAGGGGAGATTTTTGCAGCCGGCTGCCCGCCACAGGTAATTACAAAAGAACTGCTTCGAGAAGTTTTTCGAGTAGAAGCGGAATTTCTGCCAGCCGAGAATGGTCGTCCAACCTTCTTGGTAAAGGGCTTGGCAAATTATGAAACATGAAAAGGCTGAGGGAAGTAGAATGATTGTTATTGATGGCTTAGTAAAAAGATTTGATGACCGTACGGTTATAGACCATCTTAACTTACAAATAAATAAAGGTGAGACTTTTGGCCTGCTCGGACCGAATGGTGCCGGAAAGACAACTACTATCCGGATTCTTACAATGCTTACAAAGGCTACAGCCGGGCAGATAAAAATTGCCGGACTTAATCTTCCAGTCGATGAGCAGAAGATTAAGGCTATTATCGGCGTAGTGCCGCAGTTTTTTAATTTAGACAGTGATTTAACTGCGCGGGAAAATTTAGATTTGCACGGGCGGCTGCATCATATACCTAAAGACGAGCGTAACAGGAGAATTACGGAGCTTTTAAAATATGTAGAGTTGTCAGATAGAGAAAACGACCGAGTAAACACTTTTTCCGGTGGCATGAAGCGTCGATTGATGATCGCCCGGGCTTTGCTTCATCGTCCTCAGGTGTTATTCCTAGATGAACCAACAGTTGGTCTTGATCCACAAGTTAGAAGGCGGCTTTGGGATTTGATCCGCAGAATGAACGAAGAAGGTTTGACTGTATTATTAACAACTCATTATATTGAAGAAGCTCAGCATCTTTGCAAGCGAGTAGCAATTTTGGAGAAGGGTAAACTGATTGCTTTAGATTCGCCTGCCGCACTTTGCCAAGGACTTGGTGAATATGTGGTAGAATGGTCTGATGGTGAGAATACCGAATCGCGGTTTTTTGCTAATCGCAATGAGGCCGCCCAGTTTGCAGCAACACTCACCTCGACCGCGACTATTCGTCTTTCAAACTTAGAGGATGTGTTTGTCGAGTTGACAGGACGAAAGGTGGTAGGCTAGTGGTTGTAGATATATGGACGGTATTTTGGCGTGATTGGATAGTACTTAAACGACGACTGAGCCGCTACATTCTATCAAGAATGATTTCCCCAATGCTATATCTGGTTGCATTCGGCTGGGGTCTCGGGAAAAGTATTCAGGTAGGCCAGGGCAGTTATCTAGACTTTATTGTACCGGGTATTGTTGCTTTGAACTCTATGACGATCAGCTTTAATGCGGTAGGCACACCTCTTAATATGAGTCGTATTTATCATAAAACCTTAGAGGAATATTTGATTGCTCCTATCGGGGCGGCTTCCTTTGTTATTGGCAAAGTATTGTCCGGGATTTTACGAGGCCTTATTTCCTCAGCGGTACTTATTATAATGGCTTATATTTTTGGCGCTAATTTTAGTGTTAATGCCTGGTTTATTCTCATCCTTATCTTAAACTGCGGAATATTTGCTGCCTTAGCGCTAGTTGCGGCTATGAGCCTTGATACGCATGAGGATATGGGGAATTTTAATACATATGTACTATTGCCGATGTCCTTTCTGTGTGCTACTTTTTTCACTCCCAAACAACTGCCTGACGCAGCTCGCTTTGTTATCGAGCTGCTGCCGTTAACTCATGCTAGTCAAGCACTTAGGAGCAGCGCTGCGGACAGCGGTGTAGCAATTACTTCGCTATTCGTCATGATTGGCTATTTGCTTGTTTTCCTTAGTATTGGTATTTGGCAAGTCAAAAAAATACGCGAATAATGCATTATTTTACAGGTGATTTCTTTGTAGCAATTTTAGCGAAATAACATATACTAAATCACTACCAAAATACAAAGAGATGGCATTCTGGCAGCGCTAGCATGGAAAGGGGAATGTTGTTTTGAGTGATAAAAGGCCAGCATGGGATGAATATTTTCTCGAGATTGCTGAGATAGTATCAAAAAGATCAACTTGCTTGAGGCGTCGTTATGGCGCTGTCATTACAAAAGATAATATTATTTTGAGCACAGGCTATAATGGCGCCCCGCGAGGTGAAAGTAACTGTTGTGATAAAGGAACTTGCCGCCGCGAAGAACTGCACGTACCTAAGGGCGAAAGATACGAACTTTGCGTCGCCGTTCACGCTGAGCAGAACGCAATGATAAATGCCGACCCGATTGAAATGAAGGGTGCGACAATCTATGTTGCAGGCTTTAATGATGATGGAACGGCAGCCTCTGGTGAACCGTGCCTTTTATGCCGCAGGATGATAAGGAATGCAATGGTTGAGCGAGTAGTATATTATGATAAGGATGGAAAACTAATATCATGTAATCCGAGCCAGCTTTTAGCTGGAGGAGCCTGCCAAAGATAATATGAAAAGATGTTGCCGCGATTTTTTATCGCGGTTTTTTATTTGCTTGTTCCAAGACGAACTGTGAGAGGTATCTGGCTGATTGCGTAAGACTTGACTGACGGATAGGGCGGTTTTAACATTGTAAAAATCTTGATAAAGAATGTTTATTGTTAACTTTGATATTGAGAATAATTATGCTTATTCTCAATTGCCAGTCATTGCCTAGTGTTTTCGATACATTATGTTGAATTATGAGAATTATCAGTCACTACAAGGGGTGATTAACCCTGATTCTTTAAAAAAATGATGTAAAAAATGTCAATATTTATATTGACACTGACAAGCATTCTCATTTATAATACAATCAATGAAAACAATTATCAATTACGCGGAGGCGATACATAGTGTCTAAAACGTTGAGTCAACTACTGCCTGGTGAATTTGGCATTGTAAAGAAGGTTAACGGCGGTGGTGCTGTTACAAGACGAATTGTTGATATGGGTGTCATTGCGGGAACGCGTATCGAAGTCAAGAAGTATGCGCCACTAGGTGATCCAATTGAAGTAAAGCTAAAAGGTTTCAATATGTCACTAAGAAAATCAGAAGCTGATTTAATAGAAGTCGAACCGGCTTAAGATAAATAGATGAGAGGGTGATTGATGTGGGAGGAGCAAGTTTGACGGTTGCTTTAGCGGGCAATCCAAACTCAGGCAAAACTACAATCTTTAATAATATTACTGGATCGAGGCAGCATGTTGGTAACTATGCTGGGGTTACGGTTGAACGCCGCGAAGGATCTTGCCGTTATCAAGGTAAAAATTTGATGGTGGTGGATTTACCGGGAACATATAGTTTGACGGCGTATTCACTTGATGAAGTGGTAGCGAGAAACTTTATTGTTGATGAGAAGCCTGATATTATCGTAAATATTCTTGATGCCGCTAACTTAGAGCGCAACTTATACTTGGCGGTTCAGTTATTAGAATTAGAACGTCCAGTAGTATTGGCACTCAATATGGCTGATATGGCTGAAAAAGCTGGCATTCAAATTAATGACAAGTTACTAGGTGAAAAACTTGGCTGCCCAGTAGTTAGAACAGTAGGCAGCAAAAAACAAGGCATGGAGGATTTACTCCAAACAGCAGTAGCTCAGGGTGAGGCTCAGGATAAGAAAACATTCAATATTAACTATGGTGAGCAAATTGAAACAGCTATTTCTGAGCTTGTCAGCGCGCTATCGTCAGTGCAGAGTCTGAAGTATCCTAAACGTTGGCTTGCAGTAAAACTTTTAGAAAATGATAAAGAAGTGCTTAATGCATTTAGTGATAACACTGAGTGCCAAAGTTTAGTGGCACATGTAGAAGGACTGCGTCGAAATCTAGCTGGAGTGCTTGGTGAAGAACCTGAATTGGCGATTGCAAGCATTCGTTATGGATTTGTTGCTGACGTATATGGTGAAGCTGTAAATGCCGGACTTGGCAGTGAAAGCACATCAGATAAGATTGATTCTATACTTACTAATCGTTTGCTAGGTCTACCAATATTTTTTGGTTTAATGTGGCTATTGTTCAATATGGTGTTTACTGTCGGCGCGTACCCACAGGGGTGGCTTGAAGAGGGCGTAACCCTCTTAGGTGAGTGGGTCGGTCAGCATATGGCTGAAGGCGACCTGCGGTCTCTAGTTGTAGATGGTATTATCGGCGGTGTTGGCGGTGTAATTGTCTTCTTACCAAATATTTTGCTATTATTCTTAGGTATTTCGATACTTGAAGATTCTGGTTATATGGCTAGAGCAGCTTTTGTTATGGACCGCATTATGAGAACAGTAGGTCTGCACGGCAAGTCGTTTATCCCGCTTTTGATTGGTTTTGGCTGCAGCGTTCCAGCAATAATGGGCGCAAGAACGTTAGAAAATCGAAACGATCGAATGGTAACAATACTTGTTTCGCCGCTAATGAGCTGCAGTGCTCGTTTGCCTGTATATACACTGCTTATTGCTGCTTTCTTCTCAGCTGAGTCTGCTGGTTCGGTGCTATTTTCAATCTATGTTCTCGGTATAGCTTTAGCAATTCTAATGGCTTTTGTTTTCCGCAAAACACTTTTCCCTGGTGCGGCTGAGCCTTTTGTTATGGAGCTGCCTCCTTACCACATGCCAACGGCACGCGGTATTATGATGCATATGTGGGAACGCAGTATGTTATATCTGCGTAAGGCAGGTACTATAATTCTTGCGGTATCAATTCTAGTATGGTTTTTAACTAACTATCCGGCAGAAGTTGAATACAGCAAAGACTTCGGTCAGTTGACTGCACAAGTTGAAACTACTTTTGATGAGAATGTTAAAAATAGTATTTTGGCTCCGCTTAGCCTTGAAAAACTTGAGGACAATGAAATCTTAGCCTCTATGGTTGCTAGTATTCAGGCTGTGGAAGAAGAATATAATACTGCTTCTGAAGAAGCTGGCGAAGATACAGCTATGTTGGCTGCTTTAGATACTGAAAAAGAAGTTAAATTACAAGAGATAGAAGCGTCTAATCCAGAATTGTATACTTTTGCTCAACAATATATTGGATTCGAAACAGCAAAAGAGGATGAAATTGGAGCACTTGAGCAAGACCAAGCTAGTGAGAAACTTGCTGGCAGCTATGCTGGACAGTTCGGACATTTCATTGAGCCAGCTATTAGACCACTAGGCTTTGACTGGAAAATAGGCGTTGGTTTATTTGCCGGCTTTACAGCCAAAGAAGTGCTGGTAAGTACCATTGGTACTATCTATAGTATTGGTGATGCTGACGAAACTTCCAGTGATTTAAAATCAGCTTTACTAGCAGATCCTCATTTTACTCCGCTTGTTGCTTATGCGTTAATGGCCTTCGTGCTTATCTATTCTCCTTGCCTAGCAGCAATTGCCGTAATTAAACGTGAAACTAACTCCTGGAAATGGGCTGCGTTTAGCACAGTGTATACCACAACACTTGCTTGGGTAGTAGCGTTTGCAATATACCAAATCGGTACCTTTTTGGGGTACTAAAATATTAGGAGGCTAGCATGGAAAAGTTTGTTTTAGCCGCAGTCGGACTAACGGCTTTAGGATATGTAGCTTGGATAGTTTGGCGACAGGCTTGGGGCAATAAAGGTTGTAATTGCTCCTCTGGAGAATGCTGCCAGAAAGATAAGAAAGAGTGCTTCCCGGAGCGTAAAGAGTAGACATTGTTTTTAGTTCACAGGGAGGAAGCCTTTATGAAATTAGAAACAAAGTTGAGGATAGTTTACTTAGGGATTGCTTTAGCTCCGTTGACTGTGATTTTGGGAATGACAATGGATACCTTTATGCACTCTGATAAATATTTTAATCAAGTTTTGGCGGCAGCACTAGCTGCCGCCCTTTTACTAGGTTTGCTTTCGCCGTGGCTGACAGCCCGTTGGCTTATTGGCTCTCAGTTGGCTAATATAAAACTATTTTGTACTAAAGTTAAAAATGGGGAATATCTAATTGAGCTGACTGTACCTAATGAACAAAATCATAAAGACAGCGAAAATGAAATGGTTTCTTTAATGCGTGATATGAATTGGATGGCTCGTCAGATATATATGAGGGAAAGAGTGCTGCAGCAAACCATTTCAGAGCTGAATCATTCGCGTCACGAGATATCACAGCAAAAAGCAGTTTTGGAGCAGGCAAATTATGAATTGACCGAAACCCAGATGTCGTTGCAGCAGAGGACAGATGAGCTCGAAAAAGCTTGCCAAAGGATGCAAGTTATGGCTATGACAGATCCGCTTACTCAAATTGCTAATAGACGATGGTTTTTTCACGAGTTGGAACGTGAGTTTTGTGGGCTAACGCACAACAGCCAGCCACTTTCATTGCTCATATTAGATATTGATCATTTCAAAAAAATAAATGACCATTATGGTCATCAAGCTGGCGATAAAGTCCTTGTGGAACTGGCATCAATAATACGCAAGACTGTTCGCAATACAGACTTGGTAGCCCGCATTGGTGGCGAAGAATTTGCCGTACTCTTGCCTGGCACTGACGCTAATGGCGCAAAAAGTGTAGCTGGAAAAATTCAAGCTTCAGTTGCAGCTACGTTATTTTATTCCGCTAATCAAGATTTAATTAAGCTTACAGTTTCAATTGGAATGTGCAGTCTAGCTCGTCCGCCTTTTCCTACGCTGGATTCGTTCTACAACTTTGCTGATCAGGCTCTTTATCAATCTAAAGATAGCGGACGTGATGCCATTAGCATCTACGACATGCAGTCAGCGGCTATTTGTAAATTAAATTGCTGCAAGGAAAGAGGAGGGAATGAGCTTTGTTATCGCACCCGTTATTGTTAGATGATTTACACCAGTTAGTAGACGCATTAGCCGCAGCCTTAGATGCGAAAAGCTCATATACTTGCGGTCATTCTGAGCGTGTAGCTGATTTGTCACTTTTAATTGCACAGAACTTGGGGCTTACTGAAGAAAAAAAGCAGCTTATCCATATAGGGGCTCATTTGCATGATATCGGAAAAATTGGTATTCCTGATGAGGTGCTAAATAAACCTGGTCGGCTCACAGATGAACAATTCGCCGTCATTAAACAGCATCCAGTGATAGGATTTAATATCGTAAATAAGGTTAAGACCTTTGAAGTAATTTCTGATATTGTTCGTTATCATCACGAAAGATATGATGGCAAGGGTTATCCTGATGGGCTGAAAGGTTTTGATATTCCATTTGGGGCAAGAATCGTAGCTGTTGCTGATTCATACGATGCTATGACCGCTCCAAGAATTTATCGTCCTTGCTTTACCCAAGAAGAAGCTCTTGATGAAATTAAGCGCTGCAGAGGCAGTCAATTTGATCCAGAAGTGGTTGATTGCTTTATTGATGCAATGCAAAAAGAGAAGTATTTAGACAGAATGAATTATAATAAATTTGAATATATGTTTGGCTAACTGCCTCGGCTTATGCCGAGGTTTTTACATATGTTTTACAGCTAGTGTAAAAGGATATTTATGTAATTCGCCGAATTATTATCAAATATGACAATTATCGGAGGTAAGACAATGCTAAAGAATAAACTGTTAGATTTACAACGCGGAATGAGAGAGCATGGCGTATTAATCAGTTTTTCTGGGCGGTTTTCTCAAGGTATTATTGAAGAACTTGGCAATGCAGTAAGAATTTACATGGAAAATGACCAAAAGCCTAAAAATGCTATTCATAATGTTTTTGCTATTTTTATTGAACAGACTCAGAATATAAAAAATTATTGTGTTAGTAAACAAAATTATCCATCCTCTGAAATTATCGCAAACTCCGGCATAGTTACAATCGGCAAAAATGATGAATACTATTTTATTTGTTCCGGTAATGTTATTGAAAATGGTGATGTAGCCCTTCTAGCCGAAAGAATAGCTGGTATCAGCGGTCTAGATAAAGATGCCCTTAAAAAGCTTTACAAAGAAAAGATCCGGCAAGAAGTAGCACCAGATGCTGTAGGTGCAGGAATAGGCTTGATTGATATGGCTCGCAAAGCTACTCAGCCTCTAGAATACAGCGTTATTAAGCTCGACGATTCTTATTCTTATTTCACTCTAAAAGTTGTCGTTTAATTCAGGAGGTACTATGAATAAATTATATATTGAGCAAACCAAGGGAACACCAGAAGTTAATTTAGATCCTGAGAGAAATATTCTAGAATTAAATGGTCAAAGTTATCCAGAGAATGCTTATAAGTTCTACGAGCCAATATTTGCCTGGATCGATGAATACTTTGCCCAAACTGATGCCGAAGTACTGGTAAAACTAAATCTGCCATACATAAATACTAGCAGTTCAAAGTGCATTATGATGCTTCTTGACAAGTTAGATGAGGCATATAGTGACGGCAAGCGTATTAGAATCGACTGGTATTACGACGAGGAAAACGAAAGCGAACTAGAGTGTGCAGAAGAATTCCAAGAAGATGTTTCTCTGCCATTTGAAATAATTCCAATAAAATAAGAAAGATAGGCAAAGGAGATAATTTATGCCTAGGCCTGAAAATGACAATGAAAAAAATTCTGTTCTCTATGATAAGAGTACGTTTAAGGTAATAGCCATTGCCTGCGTAATGTTTGTCCTAACAATATTTTTCATGGGCGGAATAAGCTACTTTATTGCTCAGGATGCAATTGTTGCAAAATTAAAGTCCCGTGATCTTGTATATATAGTTGACTCAATTGCTGATAAGATTGACAGCCGGATTGAGCGCGCCAAAGAAACTTCATTAATAATGGCTAGAGATCCGTTTATACTTTCATGGGTTAAGGGTGGGGAAAAGGACGATACCTTAGGTGAACCCATTCGAAGTAAACTTCAAGAGATTGCTAAACTATATGATTATAGCAATACCTTCGTCGTAAGTGCAGTCACACATCAATACTGGGGTGAGAGCGGCAAGGCTATGGGCGTCATGACTGAAGATAATCCCTTAAACGCCTGGTTTTTTGAAGCCTTAGAATCCAAAAAGCAAGTATTTGTGAACCTTGACTACAGCGATGAGCGTAAAAAAACCTTTGTGTTTGTTGATGTTCTTATGGGAGAAATTGCAAACCCTGTAGGAGTTGCTGGGGTAGGTTTGGATTTAAACGATGTTGCTAATGAATTTCAATCATATAAAAGGATTGAGAAAAGCAACTTATGGCTTATCGACCGAAGCGGGAAAATTCTTCTGGCGGCAGATGTTAATCATAATGGCAAGAATATTACCGATTTTATCCCTGAAGCCGTAAAGGACAATATGCTTCTTAGTCTTGAAAATTCGCGTACTCCGGTTAACGTAACTGAGTATAAAGATGAAAGCGGGCTTACTTTTGATCTCGCTTGTAAGTCGATGCGATCAACTGATTTAAAACTGGTCTTTCAACTACCACGCAGCGAAAGTATTTCTGTGCTGCAGTCAATAAAGACTAACACCCTATTTGCTGGAGCTGTGGCGTTAATTTTAGCAATCATAATTTTTTATTTAATATCTTATAAAATTGCTAATCCGTATAAGCGCGCCCTATTATTAACAAATGAACTTGAGACTAAGGTTTCCGACAGGACGCGTGAACTTGCAGAACAAAATACTAAGATAATTGATAGTATTAATTATGCAAAACGGATTCAGGAGTCAGTGTTGCCAGCACCGCAAGAGTTAACAGCTGCCTTTAAAGAATCTTTTGTTATCTGGAAGCCGCGCGACATTGTAGGTGGCGATTTCTATTGGTTGCGTCGCCGTAATGATGAAGTTATTATTGCCGTAGGTGATTGTACTGGGCATGGAGTTCCCGGAGCACTTATGACCATGACGTCGATATCAATACTCAATCAAATTTACGATGAAGTCTGTAATGATGATCCTGCGCTTATATTGAAAGAACTAAATATTCGCCTAAAGCAAACGCTGTATCAGGGCGACAACTCACATGGTGCGGATGATGGCCTTGATATTGGTATCTGCCATATTAAAGGCAGTAGTGTAGTTTTTTCTGGTGCTAAAATATCACTATTTATTAGTACTAAGAATGAAGTAAACGAACTTAGAGGAGACCGTCGGAGCATCGGCTATCAAAGATCGGATGGAAAATGGGAGTTTACTAGCAATTCTATTACAGTTACACCCGACACAACCCTATACTTTACGACCGATGGCTATATAGATCAGAATGGCGGCGAAAAAGATTACTCTCTCGGCAAAAAGAGATTACGAGATGTTATGGCTAAGATTAAGGATATGCCGCTTACTAAGCAAAAAGCGGAGTTTGAAACGGCATTGACGCAGTATATGGCTGATGAAGCACAGCGGGATGATATAACGGTTGTTGGATTCAAAATCTGAAGTCCAATTCTATGGGCTGCGGGAGAGATAAAATGATAAGTAAAGATTTCGAACGCGAGCTGTTTGAAAGCGAAATAAAAACTCTAGAATCCGCACGTGCTGAGGTAGCAGATGCAAAGTACAAGGATAACGAGTTGTTGTCGAGCTACAACAAGCTTATAAAAGAATACGATAAGCTGCTTAAGCTGACTCGAAAAATCTTTAAGATTAGCGATAGTCAGGGGAAAAGCCTAAAACAGCGCGAATATGAGGTGAAGAATCTACTAAACAATGCCAATCAAGGTTTCTTAACTTTTGGCAGTGATTTAATTATCAATAAAGAATATAGTGCTGAATGCTTAAAGATTTTCGAGAAAAAAATTAGTAGTTTAAATGTTGCGGATATACTTGCCGATAACGAACAACAACGACATAATATCGAACAAATTTTGCGATCAGTATTTGACTGTTATGATCCGGACCAGAAGCTAAGTCATCTACGTCAGCTTCCGAGGGTTCTTAAGCTTGATGATAAATATATAAACTTAGAATGCAAAATTATCGAGCAGGATACAAGTGAAACTGATCAGACGGTATTAATGCTGATTTCGACCGATGTTACAGAAAAGCAGCGTGCAGAACAGACCATAAAATACTTGAGTTATCATGACAAGCTTACTGGTCTTTATAATAGGGCATATGTAGAGCAGCATTTAGACCAAATAGAATGCACCAGTAATAGACCGATCAGTGTTATTTTAGCTGATATGAACGGTCTTAAAATAACCAATGATGTATTCGGGCACGATAAAGGCGATAGATTGCTTATTCAAGCAGCTCAGCTGCTGATTAAGTGCTGCCGTAAAAATGACATTATTGCGCGTTGGGGCGGTGATGAGTTCTTCATCATACTGCCTAATACTGACGCGGACTCCTGTGAGAAAGTTTGTGCTAGAATAAAAGAAGCCTGCAAACAAGTACCACCAGATCCAATTGAAATGAGTATCGCTCTTGGGAGTGCGTCTACCGACAGCATATCGGCAGGTATATTTGAATTGTTCAGTATAGCCGAAACCAGGATGTACAGCAACAAGATTATTGAAAGTAAAACTATTAGAAAAAATATCATTATGAAAATGGAACAGGCTTTGGAAGATCGCTGTTTTGAAAACCATGGTCATACTAAGAGATTAAAACTTAAAGCAGCTATGTTCGCTGAGCTTCTTGGGTTTGGTGAAGGTTCACCTGAGAGCAAAAACTTGGAGTTATTAACAATGCTGCATGACATAGGGAAAGTGGCTATACCTAAAGAAGTTTTAGGTAAGCCTGGACCATTAACGTCTGCTGAATGGGATATCATAGAGGCGCATAGTGAAATTGGTTATCGTATGGCTCAATCAATCGGCGAACAAGTTGTAGCTGAGGCAATACTAGCAATGCACGAGCGCTGGGATGGAACTGGTTATCCATACGGACTAAAAGAAACTGAGATCCCGTTGATTACACGAATAACTGCAATAGTTGATGTTTTCGATATTCTTACTCATGACAGACCTTATAAAAAGGCATTAACTAAAAGTGAAGCACTAAAGGAGATTATCGAATCAGACGGCCAGTTTGATCCGCATTTAGTAAAAATATTCGTCGAAAACATAGATAAATGGTAGAGATACACCTTTCTAAAAACAGTGCAGAGAGGATCTAAGTAGAATTTTAGCGCGATAATCATCGCGCTTTTTTGTTTTTGTAACCCTTTGCGACCTTTGTGTTCTTTGTGTTCTTTGCGGTTAACCGTAATCTTTCACTTGTAATGTTGTTTGCATAAAAACTATGGCTATTGAGAATGCTTAGCGTGAAGGTTATGAAAAATTTTACTATGTGAGAGGTAAAGGTTGGATTTATGTCACTAGAAAGTTACAAACCAATCTGGCCAGAAACGGTTATCTTTTGGGGAGCTGGGGCTACTAGTGCTCTTAATATGCATACAACCGATGAGCTTGGACAGGCCATATATTGTCTTGCTCGAAGAAACAAAAAGTTAACAGACCGTGTCGAGGCGGCGTTTAGACGCACTAAAATGCTTAATTGTATAGCTGATTTATTAATAATACTTGGAGATGATGAAATTGGCGCAGCGGCTTTTCCCTCGGAAGAACAGACAGCCGCTTTAAATAGACAATTTGATGGGTTATCCGCCTTTGAGCAGGAGCAGCGTGGTCGTGAACTGCGTTATACCTACGACTGGGGCACACTTAGGCAGCTAATTCACATATGCCCTGGACACAATGAGCAGTTTCTTAGGCTGCAGGACTTATTTAACCTGCTGGATATGCATATAATGAGCAGACATGGTTTCTATGTTTATGGGGACAATTCCGAGGGGCAGAGGTTTATACCGCCAGAGGCGCTGGTATTGGCTCGCAATGCTTTGATTATGCTTATTGGTTTGCTGCATTTTCATGACTATCAAACGACTCTTGAACAAAATGGCACTATTTATGAGCAATATATTGGATTTGCCGAAATATTAGCTGAGATGATGCAGCAAGAAGGTTTACGTTTTTACGAAAAAAGTCATAGATTCAGCCAAAGAAAGTTCTATTTATTTAGTTATGCTATTATAAATATGAATTGGGATGCGATTCTTTTGTGGCTTGTTTTTAACGCCCATCGCCGATTGAATAATGCTAGCGATGTACCGCTCATAGATAATCCGGCTGTTCCGCTTAAGCTTTTTCATGACTTAAGTCATTTCATGGGTGTAAGACGTATCGATTCAAATAACCCAGATGTGTGGTATCCGCTTAATGAATCAGTAGTTCAACGTTTGAATGATCCGGACCAAAAGAGTTCACGCCGGGTACGCATTGGTAAATTTTATTTTCCTCATGGTTGCTCAGGGTGGCGTGAATGTCCAAGCTGCGGCAAACTTACTATGTATCTAGGCGATCAATGGCAATACAACTCAGTAAGTCTTTTCCCACCCCCATTATTGCCTAAGTTCTCAGCTGGCTGGTATAAGCCTAGATCATTAGAAGAGAAAATAGCCCATGGGCAGGGACGGTCAGATACCGTTCAATGTGCGTATTGCGGAACACTTACTGAACTTAGGCATACGCCGCTTGTTATGCAAAGTAACTTCAAGGGGAATCACCCTCCTTTTCTTGAAGAAATTCAAAGGGATATGCGCATTGCCTTAGAAAAAGCTGAGCATATTGTCATGATGGGCTATACACTGCCGTCCGATGATGTTATTTACCGCAGTTTACTTTCGGCTAGGCAAAAACGCTATAAAGGAAAAGGGCCTTACTGCTCAGTAATTGTCGGGAAACATGATAATGCACCTGACTGCTGGCTGTGCGGAGAAGAATTATCTGATTACATGCAGCGGATTAGGAATCAAGAGTCTGAATCGTCGTTTGTAAAAGCTGTTGAAGCTGCTCAAGAAATATTTGGTCCTGATAGGGTAAGAGGATATGCTCGTGGTATACCAAATGTTTTTATTAATGAAAGAGGTATGACAGAAAAAGGGCGGGTTATTGAGCTTTTATATCCAAAAGAATGCTTTCCGAAGCAATTCGCCATGCGGGAGCATTAATTATTTAAAATATTCTTAATTTGAAATTGAAAATTAGACATACACTGTGCTAAAATTCCATTGAAAGCATTTTTAGCGGGGTATGTCATGTTTAAAGCTATTCACCTTCCCAAATTAAACAACCTTTCACCGACACTGCAGTCGACTCTGCTGAAGATCATGGAAGAAGCAGGCGAACTTGCTAGAGCTGTGCTTGTTTTCCTGCCATGCGAGCAGGCTGCTGACAAGCAAGAGACTTTAAAATACCTTGACGACGTTTCTAGCGAACTGTTAGATGTTGCTCAAACGTGTGTAACAATGATCTTTGTAATGGAAGACTATTATGGTATTCAGCCTCAATCTCTGGTCAGTTCTCATTTAGAAAAACTTGAGGCAAAAGGCTATTCCTTTGATAAGTCTCAGTGTTATCGTATCGAAACAGCTGGGAATTATAAGTATTTGGCTCTGCCGAGGCTTAATCTCGAAGGTGTTACGCTGCTTACTACTGTGTGCAAGATTCAAGAAGAAATAGGTGAACTTACCCAATATCTAGGTAAGAAGGCGGGGGCATCCGGTGAAAAGCAAGCATTATCTAGTGAATCCATACTGCTCGGATGTGCGAGTGAACTCTTGGATGTTGCTCAATGTTGTTTTACTATGATGTACATATTGGCTGAAAAATACCAAGTTGATATAAATATGCTGACTCAAAACCATATTGCAAAGCTTAGGCGTAAAGGATATTGCGCATAGCTTCAAAATATGGCGGATAACCGCGACAAACTGTTTGTCTGAGGCGTATACTTCTGTAGGTGAAGGAAAACAGCCGAAATGTCCGCATTACCCCCGCTATGTCTTGATTGACAGTGCTGATGGGCTGATGTAAAATAGGTTTGTTGCATAGAAATGAGGTGTTAAATTTATGCAGACATATATTGTTGCATTTACCGTGGCTTTGGCTGTTGCCTACTTCTTAACTCCACGGATTATAGAATTAGCTGTTAAGGCTGGAGCGATGGATGCTCCAGATGCCAGAAAAGTGCATACTAAACCTATTCCTCGTATGGGAGGTTTAGCTATTTATGTTGGCTTTGTACTGGCGGTACTGGCCAGTATGCATGTTAACCATGAGATATTGGGCCTGCTGTTAGGCGGGACTGTCATATTAATTGTTGGTATTATTGATGATTTAAAACAGCTTCCGGCTAAAACGAAATTGTTTGGGCAAATAGTGGCAGCTGCAGTACTCGTACTGTTTGACATTCGTATTGACTGGATTACTAATCCGTTTGGCGATATGATTTATGTTGATTTCTTATCAATACCGCTTACAATACTTTGGATAGTAGGTCTTACCAATACCGTAAATCTTATTGATGGTTTAGATGGGTTAGCGGCAGGTGTTTCTATAATCGCATCTGTTACCATTCTGCTTATTGCTTTGCAGCAGGATTTCTGGATCGTAGCTATCCTGACAGCTGCTTTGGCTGGCAGTGCGCTAGGCTTTTTACAGCACAACTTTAACCCTGCTAAAATTTTCATGGGTGATACAGGAAGTATGTTTCTCGGATACATGCTTGCAGCTATATCAGTAATTGGTGCAGTTAAGAGTGCAGCAACAATTGCACTTATTGTTCCGATTGTTGCACTAGGTCTTCCAATAATGGATACTGCATTTGCAATCATTCGCCGTTATATGAGCGGCAAGCCTATTTTTAAACCAGACCGCGGTCACTTGCATCATCGCTTGCTGGAAATGGGCTTTAGCCAAAAACAAGCAGTACTCTTAATGTATGTTATCAGCGGCTGTCTAGGTCTGAGTGCTATTGCACTGACAGAAGTGAATAAAGGATTAGGTGTACTAATCATTTTAGCAATAGTTTGTGTTGCCTTCTTTGGCGCTAGAAAAATCGGTGTCCTAAAAGCTGCTAAACAGGCGGAAAGTCACTAATTCACAAATCAGGCAGGCATCAGCCTGCCTCTTTCAATGTTTAAAATGGAGACTGAGTTGAACACAAAGGACTCAATGTACTCAAAGGGAAATCAAAAATTCATGACAAATATCGCTGATCCATAGCGTATTCTTTGCGTACTTTGCGGTAAACGTCAAACTCCGTATGAATTAATCTTCACCAGACGGAAGGGGTAAATATTATGTCTCGTCTAAAAGTTATGACAGTTTTTGGTACACGTCCTGAAGCAATTAAGATGGCTCCTGTAGTGCTGGAACTAGCTAAATATCCTGAAATGATTGAACCTGTAGTCGCGGTTACGGCGCAGCATCGGGAGATGCTGGATCAGGTGCTCAATTTATTCGATATCAAGCCTGATCATGATCTTGACATTATGGCAAAGGGACAAACCTTATTTGATATAACCTCCCGAGCGATGCAAGGCCTGAATGCAGTACTAGCTCAGGAAAAGCCTGATATTGTATTGGTGCATGGTGATACTACAACGACCTTCGCTGGGGCACTCACTGCATTCTATCATCAAATTGAAGTTGGACATGTTGAAGCAGGTCTTAGAACTCATAATAAATATTCCCCTTATCCTGAAGAGATGAACCGAAAACTTACGGGTTCTCTGACGGATTTACATTTCGCTCCTACTGAAACAGCTAGAACTAACCTTCTACAGGAAAAAATAAATCAAAACAGTGTTTTTGTAACAGGAAACACCGTTATCGACGCACTTTTGGCAATAGTCGATAAAGAATATAAATTCGAGGATAAGCTTTTATCGACGATTAATTATACTGAAAAGAAAGTTATTCTAGTTACTACACATCGTCGCGAAAACCTTGGTGAACCAATGCGTCATGTTTATCAGGCTTTGCGTGATATCGTTACAGAATTCAACGATGTCGAAATTGTATTTCCTGTGCATAAAAATCCTTTAGTTCGCGAAGTTGTCGAAAGTGAGCTTGGTGGACTGGAGCGAGTACATTTAATTGACCCGCTTGATTATCAGCCATTTGCTAATTTATTAGCCCGCTCCTATCTTGTCCTCACCGATTCGGGAGGAATTCAAGAGGAGGCGCCGTCATTAGGTAAACCAGTGCTTGTACTGAGAGATACTACAGAGCGTCCAGAAGCAATTGAAGCTGGCACTGTTAAACTTATCGGTACAGATAAAGAACGGGTCTATAGCGAGGCTCGTTTATTACTGACAGATAAAGCCGAATATGACCGAATGGCTAATGCTTGCAATCCATATGGTGATGGGCGTGCGTCGCGGCGCATTGTCCAGGCTATACTATGGAAACGTGGCATTGTTGATATAAGGCCTGATTCTTTCTGCTGCGAAATATAATGCATACCGATAAACAGGTAAGTCTGTTTATCGGTATTTTTGTTATTAAAACCGAATAAACTCTAATAGATATAAAAAGACAACCTTGACTGTGATAAATATTTTCTGCTCTTACAAAGATAGTTACTTTATTAACTTGAATAAAATTGCAGGATTGTTGTAAAATGGGCAGAATATTAGTTATTATTAGTAAATTTATTGATATATTTTGTCAGATTGGTAACCATAAAGGAGTCTGATAAAGTGGGCCTTAATTCATATGTAGCAGTCTGCGCTCTTCGGGTAATTCTCCCCATTGGAGAATATCGGAGTATTGAGCGGATTATCATCGATAAAAGAATACTGGGATAGTATTTGCTGAGGGTGAAGCTAAATTATGTCTGGAAAAAGAAATAATCAGCTACAAACAGCATTTAGTATTGCTGCTTCAATTGGTTTAAACATGGTTGCAACCCTAGCAGTGGGTGTAATATTAGGAAAATTGCTGGACAACTGGCTTGATACAAATCCCTGGCTGACCGTTATTGGTATTGTAACTGGAATGTTGGCGGGACTTTGGTCTACATACAAGAAGATTATGTCCAGCCAATAGTTTAAAGGTATTTGTGAGGCACTTATGCAGGAATTTATTTCTGAAATTAGATGTACAGCAGCACAGATGCTACTATGGAGTGGGCTTCTGTGCTTATTCGCTTATATAGCAGGCTTTAATCTAATTATCCCCGGTTTGATTTCGGGGACTATTGCAAGCCTAGCATACTTTGCCCTAGCGGCATACCGGATAAGGCGGTCGGCGGATTTGCCTATCGACAAGGCTGTTAGATATATGCGCATAGGCTGGGTGATTAGATTCGGGTTTATCGTGTCAATACTATTAATGGCTGTTCGTGTTTCTCAAACTAATTTTTGGGCAACTATAGCAGGATTAATGTCATTTCATATAGTCATTATTGCAAATGCTATAGCAGCAGTTTTACGAAGTAAACTTAATAAAAGATACTAGGAGAGGAGTGGTAGAAATGGAGCATGGCGGCGGCGGACATGAAATTGGTGCTCATAAGGTTGCGCAGATTGCAGGCTTGACTTTGCATATGGACACCTTGTATATGACCTGGCTGGCTATGGGGATTGTTATTTTAATAGCATTCTTAGCAACTAGGCGTTTGGCAATAGTTCCGAGCGGCTGGCAGAACTTGCTAGAAATGGTCGTTACAGCGTTATTAGACCAAATAGATGCTACGATGGGGCCAAGGGGCAGAAAACTGGCACCTCTTTTAATAACTTTATTCCTATTTCTGCTGATATCAAACTGGCTTGGATTGGTACCTGGTTTTACATCCCCTACTAATGATGTTAACACAACTTTGGGGCTTGCCCTCATGGTAGTGGCACTCGTTCATATATTGGGGGTAACATATAAGGGGTTTAAGTATTTCAAACACTTTTTTGAACCATACATTCCATTTGTTATCATAAACCTGCTTGAAGAATTAGCAAAGCCGATTACACTGGCATTTCGTCTATTTGGTAATATTTTAGCAGGCGAAGTACTGATTATCATACTAGGTATGCTAGTGCCAATGTGGTTTCCTATACCTAACGTTGTGTGGCTTGGTTTCAGCGTTTTTGTAGGAGTAATTCAGGCTTTTATTTTTACGATGCTTTCGATGGCTTATTTAGCTAATTCGATAAAAAGTGAGCATTGATGATAATTAGGAGATAAGCAGTTTTCTAATTGTCAGTTACTTATTACCAACTACAAAAATAATATACACTTATCTCTAAGAAAGGGGGGGGCATCGTGGAACATGCTATTATGGTTATGGGAGCTCTTGTCGGTGCAGGCTTAGCTATTGGTTTGGCAGCTATCGGCGCAGGTATTGGTAACGGTGTTGTTACAGCAAAATTCGTTGAAGGTGTAGCTAGACAGCCGGAAGCTAAAGGTACTTTATTGGTAAATATGCTGATTTCAGTTGGTTTGATTGAGGCAGTGCCAATTATTGCTGCCGTTATCGCTATCGTGTTGTTGTACGCCAACCCGTTACTCAAGTAATAGTGATCAGCGTTATGAGGGCGATAGCTTAGTGCCGTCGCCCGTCTTATACGCCCGACAAGGAGGTGCTCTGATTGATTGACTTAAATGCGACGTTAATTGCGCAAATTATAAATTTCCTTATACTTGTTGCAATATTGACAAAAGTAGCTTATAAACCTCTTATGAAGACGCTAGAGGAACGGCAGAGTAAAATTGCCGGAAGCCTTGAAACAGCTGAAAACGAAAAAAAGGCTGCAGAGCAGCTTAGACGTGAACATCAGGAACAGCTTAACTCAGCTAGAGCTCAGGCCCAAGCAATTGTTGAAAAGGCCGTAAAACTCGCTGAGGAAAGTAAAGAAGAAATATTGGCAGAAGCACGGGCTGAACATGCTCGCATGCTTAAAAACGCAAGAGATGAAATTGCCCGTGAACAAGAGAAAGCCTTAACTGAATTGCGTAGTGAAGTTGTGTCACTTTCGATGGCAGCAGCTACAAAAATCATCGGGGCAAACTTAGATCAGCAAGCAAACTCTAAACTTGTAAGTGAGTTTATTGACAAGTTAGATGAAAAGAAAATAGGTGGTCTGCCATGCTAACAAGCCAGTTAGCACAAAAGTACGCCCAAGCTGTTTATGAACTAGCCAGCGATAAAGATATGCTGATTGAAGCTAAAGCACAGTTAAACATGGTTTTGGCTACTATTGAGGAGCATAGTGATCTCGAAATATTTCTCTATCATCCACGGGTTCAGATTGAGGCAAAAAAAGAGACGATAACTAGCTTGTTTGCTCAGGATTTAGCCGAGTTTGTTCACAAATTTCTGCTGCTCCTGGTTGATAAGAGGCGGGAAGTGCTGCTGCCGGCAATTGTACGTGAGTATACCAAACTCGCCAATGCAGCTCGCAATATTATTGAAGCCGAAGTTACTGTAGCTATGCCGCTTAGTGAAGGCGAGCAGTCTGCCCTAATACAAAAACTTAGCACTGTGACCGGGAAAAATGTTACTATCCAAACTAAGGTTGACAAACGTATATTGGGCGGCGTTATTGTGAAGATCGGCGATAAACTGATTGATGGCAGTGTTGCTAGGCAGCTGAATATGCTGCAGCAAGCACTACTGACAAATGATGCGGCTAAGATTGGGGTGAAAAGCTAATCATGAAGATGAGGCCTGAAGAGATAACTGCGATTATAAAGCAGCAGATAGAGCAATACCAAGTAGATCTTAATGTTGATGATGTCGGTACCGTAATCGAGGTTGGCGACGGAATTGCCCGTATTCACGGTTTAGAAAAGGCCATGGCCGGTGAACTCTTGGAGTTTCCTAACGGCGTTTTTGGAATGGTTTTAAACTTAGAAGAAGATAATGTAGGCGGAGTTATATTAGGCGGTGAAACCTTAATTAAGGAAGGCGATACTGTCCGCCGAACTGGTCGGATTATGCAAGTGCCAGTGGGTGAAGCTATGGTCGGTAGGGTTGTTAATGCTCTTGGTCAGCCTATTGACGGAAAAGGGCCGATCGAAACTACTGAGACTCGCCCAGTTGAGTATAATGCGCCAGGTATAGCTGATCGTCAGTCAGTGCGAGAACCTCTGCAGACTGGTCTAAAGGCTATTGACTCCTTAGTTCCCATTGGACGGGGACAGCGCGAACTCATAATTGGAGACCGCGGCACAGGTAAAACAGCAATCGCAATTGACACAATAATTAATCAAAAAGGCCAAGGCGTAGTTTGCGTTTATGTAGCAATTGGTCAAAAAGCTTCTACAGTAGCTCGTGTAGTAAAGACTTTAGAAAACGCTGGCGCAATGGAATATACCGTTGTGGTTGTTGCTTCAGCATCGGACAGCGCACCGCTGCAGTATTTAGCTCCTTATGCCGGTGTTTCAATAGCTGAGTATTTTATGTACAAGGGCGGCCATGCTCTTTGCGTATATGATGACTTATCCAAGCATGCTATGGCCTATCGCGCCATGTCGCTGCTCTTGAGACGTCCGCCAGGACGCGAAGCTTACCCAGGGGATGTATTCTATTTACACTCTCGCCTACTCGAGCGGGCAGCTAAACTTTCTGACGAGCTAGGCGGGGGATCAATAACCGCACTGCCTGTTATTGAAACTCTGGCTGGTGATGTTTCGGCCTATATTCCTACAAATGTTATTTCAATCACTGACGGACAGATTATTCTTGAAAGTGAAGCCTTCTACGCTGGTGTTCGTCCGGCAATTAATGCTGGTTTATCGGTCTCCCGTGTAGGTGGTTCAGCTCAGATCAAGGCGATGAAGCAAGTTTCAGGCCGTTTGCGTTTAGATTTGGCCCAGTATCGTGAATTGGCTGCTTTCGCGCAGTTTGGCTCTGATTTGGATAAAGCAACTAAAGCTCTGCTTGATCGCGGCGAGCGAACAGTAGAAATATTAAAGCAGTCACAGTATTCGCCAATGCCGGTTGAAGAACAAGTTATGGTTATCTACATTGCAGCCAACGGCTATCTGGATGATATAGAGGTTAGCCAAATAGTTAAGTTTGAACATGATTATCTTAAATTCATGCGCTCAAACTATGCTGAAATTGGTAAAAGCATACGTGAGAAGAAAGTACTGGACAGCGAGACTGAGGCAGCACTTAAGAAAGCAATAAAAGAATTTAAAGATACATTTGTTACATATGACGAAAAAGCGGCTGCGAGGTGATTGTAAATGCCTAGCGCACAGGATATAAGACGTCGTATTAAAAGCGTAAAAAATATTCAGCAAATCACTAAGGCTATGAAGATGGTTGCGGCTGCTCGTTTGCGTCGTGCTCAGGAAAAAGCTAATACCAGTAAGCCATACACTACAAAAATTCGGCAGGTATTAGCAAGTGTCGCCGCTAGTGCAAAGGACGCTGCTCATCCGCTGCTCGAAATACGTGATGTTAAGCGGACCGTTTTTTTAGTGCTTAGTTCTGATAAGGGATTGGCTGGAGCCTATTCAACAAATGTTTTTAAAGAACTTGTTCCACAAATTACTGAAAAGTCAAAAATAGGGTTGGTGACAGTTGGCCGAAAAGCGCGAGATTATTTTCAGCGCCGCGGCTATACTGTTGATGCAGAATACACTGGCTTCAGTGAAAGACCCTCATATGATCATGCTTGGGCAATAGCTAGAGACTTAGCTCAGCGGTTTGAAAGCGGTGATTGTGATGAGATATATTTGGTTTATACGCAATTTTACTCGCCAATTAACCTTAAGCCAACAACAATAAAGCTATTGCCGCTAGCAGATATTACAGCTCAGGCTGCCGAGCAAGCTAATACCGAATATATATTTGAGCCTTCAGCGGATGAAGTACTAGGGCTCTTGCTGCCAAAATATCTTGAAACAACAATTTACGGCGCGTTGCTGCAGTCTGCTGCAAGTGAGCTGGGTGCTCGCATGACTGCGATGGAAGCGGCAACTGACAATGCCGAGGACATAATTTCAAAGCTAATTTTGAACTATAATAAAGTGCGTCAGGCTACCATTACTCGCGAGATCTCGGAAATCGTGGGCGGTGCTGAGGCCTTGAAGTAAGGAGGGGACTTTAGTGAACGTAGGAAAAGTGGTTCAGGTTATTGGACCTGTAGTAGATATTCAATTCCCCCCGGAACAGCTTCCGGCCATTTATAATGCAATTAAAATTGAAGGTCAGTCAGGTGATATGCAAATCAGCTTGATAGTTGAAGTTATGCAGCATCTAGGCGACAACAATGTCCGTTGTGTTGCTATGTCGTCGACCGATGGTCTGACTCGCGGCATGCAGGCTACAGATACCGGAAATGCGATAATGGTTCCGGTCGGCAAGGAAACCTTGGGGCGTATTTTTAACGTTTTAGGTGAAACTGTTGACAACAATTCCACACCGGTCAATGGTGAAGATTATTGGCCAATTCATCGTCCAGCTCCAACCTTCGAAGAACAGGAGACTTCTACCGAAATCTTAGAAACTGGGATTAAAGTTGTTGACCTTATTGCTCCTTATTCTCGCGGTGGTAAAATCGGACTTTTTGGTGGTGCTGGGGTAGGTAAAACAGTACTTATTATGGAACTTATCCGTAACATAGCTACAGAACACGGCGGCTACTCGGTTTTTGCCGGCGTCGGCGAACGTACTCGTGAGGGTAATGACTTATGGATGGAAATGCGCGAGTCTGGCGTTATTGAGAAAACTGCTTTGGTTTACGGTCAGATGAATGAACCGCCCGGTGCTCGTATGAGGGTAGCACTTACCGGTCTTACTATGGCTGAATATTTCCGTGATATCGGCGGACAAGATGTGCTACTTTTTGTTGATAATATCTTTCGCTTTATCCAGGCAGGTTCAGAAGTGTCAGCACTATTAGGACGCATGCCTTCAGCTGTTGGTTATCAGCCAACTCTTTCAACCGACGTCGGTGCATTGCAGGAACGGATTACATCGACGAAAAAAGGTTCAATAACATCAGTTCAGGCTGTTTATGTTCCAGCAGATGATTTGACTGACCCGGCTCCAGCGGCAACTTTTGCCCATTTGGATGCTACAACAGTATTATCAAGGCAAATCGCTGAACTTGGAATTTACCCGGCAGTTGACCCGCTTGATTCTACTTCGCGGATAGTTGACCCTAACATAATCGGTGAAGAACATTATCAGGTCGCGCGTGGTGTACAGGAAGTTCTGCAGCGTTATAAAGAACTTCAGGATATTATCGCTATACTAGGTATGGAAGAATTATCCGATGAAGATAAAATTACTGTATCACGGGCCCGTAAGATTCAGCGTTTCCTCAGTCAGCCATTCTTTGTAGCGGAGGCCTTTACTGGAACACCAGGCAAGTACGTTTCGCTCAAAGAAACAATTCGCGGGTTTAAAGAAATTCTAAACGGCAAGCATGATGAGCTGCCTGAAGCAGCATTCTATATGGCAGGAACAATTGATGAAGTGGTGGAAAAGGCGCGTAAAATGAAGGGGGAATAGCAAGTGGCTAAAAAAATTAGGCTTGATATTGTTTCCCCTGAACGAGTTGTCTACAGTGCAGATGTAAACATGGTTATAGCCAGGACTACAGATGGAGACATCGGGGTTCTGCCAGGGCATACACCGCTTATAGCTGGTTTGCAAATATGGCCGCTGCGGCTGCTAACAGATGAGGGAGAAAAGCAAGTTTCCGTTTGCAGCGGTTTTATCGAAGTGCAGCCTGAAAAGGTTACAGTACTTGCAGCATGTGCTGAACTTCCAGAAGAGATCGATGTAGGCAGAGCTGAAGCGGCAAAGTCACGAGCCGAAGCCAGACTTAAAGCTGACAAAGAAGCCCGTGAAAAAGTAGATACCGCTCGTGCTGAAGCAGCGCTAAAACGTGCTTTACTAAGACTGCAGCTAGCAAATCGCGGAAAAATTTAAGACAAATATCTTGAGCAGGCGAAAGCCTGCTTTTTTGATTGGCATGGGTGATTTTGGAACCGCGGATAAAACGTTCTCGAAAGTTCGATCGAGTCGTATAGTCAGTCAGACAAGCGGCGGTGAATTCCTCTGCTACGGACGTTCCCAACACCGTTACCGTCAGCAGAGCTTCCGACGGCTGTGGTCACAAGTCCCGCAGAGAAAATCACCACCGCTGAGTGTGCTCGTGTTTATCTCCAAACCTAGACAATAACATTACCAATCTCTTTGCGCTTTCTCGCCTTTGTTGTTACCAACAACGACCACCGAACCACTCTGTGTCCTTTGTGTACTCTGTGGTTTAAAAATATAATAATTTCCTCTGTAGCCCTCTGCGTCCTCAGCGTACTCTGCGGTTATTCAATTCTTAAATGAGCTTTTGTTAACCATATATTTCATTGTATATCTCACCTAGAAAATGGCAAGAATGAAATTAGGGAGAATGATTTAGGGAGAGAATATACAGTGAAAAAATATCTAAATATAAGAATAGTAATGCTAGTGGTACTTATTATTTCAATTAACTTTAGCCATGCCGAGAATGTACCTGTGACCACTGAAGAGCCACTGAGTACGGCAATGCAAGCAACTGGGGCGGAAATAAGCGAAGTTAATGTAAATGGCTGGACTAAATTGGCTATTAATGATGCCAGTGATGAAGATTTAGAAGACGCCGTTAAGGAAGCGATGAGTGGATTTGGTATCACAAAGGAAAATTACAAAATAACGCGAAGTGCTACTCGATATCAGCGAATAGTAAAAGCTGAAGCACTACTGAGAAATATGCATATTGTTGCAGCAGCACAGCAACTGAAATCACTAGATAAAACTAAAGAACCAGAAGTATATTTAGTAATTAATGTAGATTCAAAGTCCCAGGATGAAATAACGATTAAGGACTTGAATACTAAATTTGCTAATATAATGGAGAATTTTGGTGGAACACCGCATATTACTACTTGCTTGGTTGGATGGCTTGATGGTAAACTAGTGAAGGATGAGCAGGACAAGCGTTTGAAAGATGCATTCGCTTCGGTTAACGCAAGAATTATTACCGCAAATACTAGCGCACAATATACAAGTTCAACTGGGTTTAGTCCATTGATAATCAACCAGTTGAAAGTTGGCAGCGACGAAATCAATATCAATATCGCGATGCGATACAGTCCGTATGATAATCGTACATATGTAATAATTGGTTCACCTGTTATCACCATGGAGTATTAAAAATAATCTTATATTTGTACATAATAACTATAGAAACTGAAGTTTAGATAGACAACAGTCTCTCTGTCAGCACTAGTAGTTGTGGGAGGATCTTATGGAAAAGCTAGTAATAAATGGTGGCAGACAACTTAATGGAACAGTAAAAATCAGTGGTGCAAAAAATGCGGTACTTCCAATAATTGCAGCAGCTTTATTGGGGCAGAGTCCAAGTGTACTGGAAGAAGTACCTGATCTTGAAGATGTGCGCACTATATCTGAAGTACTTCAGCATCTTGGGGTGCCGGTATCATCAACCAGTCCTAATACCTTAACTATTGATAGTACTAATATTGAGACGTGCGATGCACCGTATGAGTTGGTACGTAAAATGCGCGCATCTTTCCTCATCATGGGACCGCTCTTAGCTCGACGTGGTTTGGCTAAGATTTCATTGCCTGGAGGCTGTGCAATTGGAACAAGACCAATTGATCTTCATCTAAAGGGCTTTGAGGCATTGGGTGCTGAAATCGATATTGGTCATGGCTATATTGAAGCAAAAGCACCGAAGGGGCTAACTGGGGCTAGGATTTATCTTGATTTCCCCAGCGTTGGGGCGACTGAAAATATCATGATGGCCGCATCGATGGCCAAAGGACAGACAATATTAGAGAATCCAGCTCACGAACCTGAGATAGTCGATCTAGCGAATTATCTTAATGTTATGGGAGCTAATATTCGTGGAGCCGGCACCAATGTAATTAAAATAGAGGGCGTCAGCGAGCTTAAAGGAACTAATTATACTATTATACCTGATCGTATCGAAGCTGGCACTTATATGGTTGCTGCGGCAATGACTAATGGTGATGTTTATATTGAAAATGCACTTATTGAACATTTAAAGCCTGTTGTAGCAAAGCTAAAAGAAGCTGGTGTATATATTGAGGAAGACATCAATGGAGTTCGCGTTAAAGGTAATGGTCCTATTCGAGCAGTTGATATAAAGACACTCCCATATCCAGGGTTTCCAACAGATATGCAGGCTCAGTTTATGGCTATGCTGACTATCGCCCAAGGTACAAGTATTGTCAGTGAAACTGTTTTTGAAAATCGTTTCATGCACGTTGATGAATTAAAGCGAATGGGCGCAAATATAAAAATTGAAGGACGCAGCGCTGTTGTAGAAGGAGTCAGCCAACTAACCGGGTGTCCTGTCAAAGCGACCGACCTAAGAGCAGGTGCAGCAATGGTTCTTGCGGGCCTCGTCGCTAAAGGCGAGACTCACATCGGATATATCCATCACATCGACCGCGGATACGAAGGACTTGTAGATAAACTGCGCAGCCTCGGCGCTGATATAACAAGAATAAGCTAACCTTAAATGGACGACAAACTGTCGTCCATTTTTTATTGGAATGAAGATTATGAGCCTCTATTAACCACAGAGTACACAGAGATCGCAGAGGGGACGCGGTAATTTATTATTACATCGCGATAGTTATCGCGCTAATGTCCTTCGTTTCCACTCCGCGTACTCTGCGTCCTCTGCGGTTAGAAAATCGTATCCCCTGCCTGTCATACTTGGCCTGCCCCATGCATATTATGGTAATGGCGAGGCGGCGAAAAGGGAGGGGCATTTTGTGAAGAAAATACTGGCGTTTTCAATTGCGCTAGTCATAATAATGGTTATTCTTGTTCCGGTCGCAGTTGTTGGTTTAGACTTATCCGGAGCGAAGAGCGAAAGGGGAGCCAGTAAGAAGGTAAAAAATGAGGATGTTCCTATTCACGTTTATCTGCATGAACAAGATAGAATAGTCACAATGAGCTTAGAAGAATATGTGAAAGGTGTAGTCGCTGCCGAGATGCCTGCCGAATTTGATCAAGAAGCTCTAAAAGCACAGGCGTTAGCGGCTCGAACATACGCTGTTAAAAATATGCTTGTGTTTGGGGGAAGTGGTCTTGCTGATAAGCCAGGTGCCGATGTGAGTACTGACCATAGAGTAAGCCAAGCCTGGAGTGATGAGGTCAGCCTTAAGACAAAATGGGGACCTTTTAAGTATGAGCAGTATTGGAAGAAAATAAGTCAAGCAGTTGAGGCAACAAGCGGTGAAGTTATAACCTACAATGGAGAGCCAATAAATGCCCTCTTCCACTCAACAAGCGGTGAAAAGACCGCTAGTTCCAAGGAAGTATGGGGTTTTGATTACCCATATCTTCAGAGCGTTGCCTGCAAATGGGATCAAGGTTCACCACGCTACACAGAAACAAAGCAATTAGCATTATCAGATATTGAGCAGCGTCTAGGAGCAGATGCTGGAGTTGTAGCTGCCGCAAAAAGCGGAGATACGAGTCTTGTGAAAATTCTTGAATTAACAGGTTCTGGTCGCGTTGACAAAGTTCGTATTGGCAGTAAAACATTAACAGGTATTGAAATGAGAGAAAAACTTGAACTTCGATCGACGAATTTTACAGCAGAACTTAAAGGCGATAAACTGATTTTTAAAACTATAGGTTATGGCCATGGTGTTGGACTTTGTCAGTATGGGGCCAATGGTATGGCAAAGGAAGGACGAGATTATCGCCAGATTATAACTTATTATTATACTGGAGTAGCGATAAAAAATATCTTCAACTCCTAAACTGTTTGAGTGTTGAAAATAATGGGCATAATGGTAGCGAGGTGATATTAATGCCTGGCTCCCTTAGGCCTATTACTTATTTACGTGAAAAATTAAAAGAAATTCTTAAACCGGGCTGGATCGAACCTAAGCCCATTCTTGGCGCCTGCAGTCTTTTAATAGTTGCTGGCGTTATGCTGTTTGCAGTAGCGGTAAGTTTAAAAAATAGTCCTGTTGAGAATCCAAATAATGTTGTCTACGTTGGTCCTAATACCAAACAAGAGCCTGATCCTGTGAAAGAAAATATTCCAAGTAAAGTAATACAAGAGGCTGCTAAAAAGGATGAAAAGGCGTCTAGTCAACAATCACCCACTGTGGCGGCAGCTGCGGCGATCAATCAGACTCCTCATTGGCCAGTAAAGGGTGAGATAAAGACTGAATTTGGATGGCATCTTCACCCTGTATTCAATGATTGGCGCTATCATCCTGGCATAGATATTGCTGTTGCAGAAGGTACTTTAATTCAGGCGATTTTTAGTGGTCAGATAACTGAAATTTACTCAGACAAAAATACCGGTCTTACTGTCGTCATCGAGAGCGGCAAATATACTATAAGCTATGGTTCTTTAGCTGCTGTGAATGTAAGCCTTCGTAAAGGAAGCTATGTTAATGGTGGTGACAAAATTGGAACTACCGGTGTCTGCAATACCGAACCATACACACACCTGCACTTAACAGTTCAGCAAGGGGACAAGTACATTGACCCACGAAAAATCCTCAAATAAACCCTTAAACGTGAGCCATCGGCTCACGTTTTTTTTATGGATGCAGAGGGCACAAAAACGCAAAGGGAGTGGTTTTTTGTGCGATAGTTATCGCGAAATATTATTATAAACCCTTCTCGCCCTTTACGTCTTTGCAGTTAACAATATCCCCTCCGTAATCACTCTGCGTACTCTGCGGTTAAACCGTACCTCTATAACCTAATTCCTCACTAACAGGCCAGCCAGCAAAGCGACGGTGAATTCATCTGCTACGGACGTTCCCAATGCCGTTATCGTAAGAAAAGCTTGGCTGTGGTCATAAGTACCGCAGAGAAAATCCCCGCCGCAACTATTGTATGCCGTTTTTAAAAACAATCCCAAGCGATGACATCGCGTTGCATACCACTCTGTGCCCTCTGTGTACTCTGTGGTTAAAATTAACTCCCCCTTAGCGTCCCCTTTGAGTACTTAGCGTACTTTGCGTTAATCAGTCGTTTCCACTCTCACTCACAATTCAAATGGCATGCTTTCTCTTTTGTCCGCATATACATGTTAGCAAACGGGGGCGAGGGGGAAACGATAATATGAAAGATTATATCCGCAAGAGGGTATTAGACATTTGTAATCATATTCTTGAAAGTAAGCATACAGTACGGCAAGCTGCAACAGTTTTTGGTGTCAGCAAAAGTACAGTACATAAAGATATGATCGAACGGCTGCCACTTATAAATAAAAGACTAGCAATAAGAGTAAGAACGGTGTTAGAGCAGAATAAAGCAGAACGTCATATTCGGGGTGGAGAAGCTACTCGTAAGAAGTATAAAGAACCAAAAGAAAATGACGAGGAATAAAGGATTTTATTGTAAAATGTAGAATATTTACAGCCAATATAGGTTTACTCTGTTGCTCGGTAAATGTTGCTTGGAAATATACCAAGTCCGTACACAGCGGCGGGAAACCTTAGTCGCGTTTTATGTGAATCAGTTATAATAATATATTTGTTGTTGATTCACCAAAATAGCGGCAGTCTGCCGCTTTTTCGGGCGAAAATTTTGGACAACTATTAGGTTATTTGGAGAGTGGATTTTGATGTTTGGAATGTCAATGGATATCGGTGTAGATTTAGGTACAGCCAATGTTCTAGTGTATATTAAAGGAAAAGGTATTGTGCTTAGCGAGCCTTCGGTAGTTGCAATTGATCGTGATACAAACCGTGTTTTGGCTATTGGTGAAGAAGCTCGCCGCATGCTTGGTCGGACACCAGGTAATATTATTGCGATTAGACCTCTGCGTGAAGGTGTAATTGCGGACTATGATACTACAGAAAGTATGCTTCGTCATTTTATTAAGAAAGTGGCAGGTAAAAGCTTTTTCTTCAAACCACGTATAATGGTTTGCATTCCTTCTGGTGTAACAACAGTAGAAAAACGTGCTGTGTTAGAAGCAGCAATGCAAGCAGGTGCTAGAAAGACTTATCTTATCGAGGAGCCGTTGGCAGCTGCGCTTGGTGCAGGTCTTGAAATAGCTGAGCCGTGTGGTGCTATGGTTGTAGATATTGGCGGAGGTACTACCGACGTAGCGGTATTAAGCCTCGGCGGAATAGTTGTCAGTGAATCTCTGCGTATTGGCGGCGACAAGTTTGATGAAGCACTCGTTCGCTACGTCAAACGGGAATATAACATTATGATCGGCGAACGTACAGCCGAAGAAATTAAAGTTAAAATCGGCACAGCGTGTATTGACGGTCGTCAGGAAAGCATGGAAATCCGCGGACGCGATTTACTATCGGGTCTGCCTAAAACGCTCCGCATAACTTCAGCCGAGACTAGAGATGCACTTCATGAACCAGTTTCGCTTATTGTTCAATGCGTAAAATCAGTTCTGGAAAATACACCACCTGAACTTGCGGCAGACATTATGGACCGTGGCATTGTAATGACTGGAGGCGGTTCGCTTCTTTTCGGACTGGACAAGCTGATAAAAGAAGAAACTGGTATCCCTACATACCTAGCTGATGATCCATTGTCTTGTGTAGCTTTAGGCACTGGTAAGGCACTAGACTCGTTAGAAAATATTGAGGATAGTTTGACTACACTAAAGAAAAGCAGCATCGCATAAAGGTATGACTTGAACCGCAAAGACGCCAAGTACGCAAAGGATATAAAGACATAATGCTATGCTTCCCCTTTGCGCTTTCGCGGCTTTGCGGTTAATCGTACCTCATTTCTGTTTCGCTCAATTATTTTATAATCTTTGGAGGAAAAACTATGATACGCGGACTTTATACCGCTGCTTCTGGAATGGTTGCCGAGAGTATCCGTACTGATGCAACTGCAAATAATCTGGCGAATGTTAATACCGCTGGCTTTAAAAAGGATACAGCAGTTAACAAGGAATTTGGTGAGATGCTGCTCCACCGTATTAATGACGGGGCAGATGCTTCTACTGTTGGTTATCTGGGCCGTGGTACGTTTGTTGATGAGGTTGCCACAATTCATACCCAAGGTTCAATGCGTCATACTGGCAATGACTTTGATTTAGCAATTAACGGCAAAGGGTTCTTTGCAGTAGAAACCGACGCTGGAGTAAGATATACCCGCAATGGTACTTTTAGTAAAAATATAGTTGGTGAGTTAATTACTAACGAAGGTCATAAAGTTTTAGGTCAAAATGGTCCTATCCGCATTAACGGCAATAAGTTTACTGTGGGTGAGGACGGCAGAGTGCTGGTTGACGGGGTTGAAAGCGGTCGTCTGCAAGTTGTTGAGTTTGAAAACGAGAAACAACTTGTTAAAGAAGGCGCAAGTTTGTATAGTGCAGGCGAGAATCAAGAAAGGCCGGCTTCAGGCTTAATATCACAGGGCTATACTGAAGGCTCAAATGTCAATGTAATTTCTGAAATGATCAACCTGATAAATGGCTATAGAGCATATGAAACAAATGCGAAAACAGTACAATCCCAGGACCAGATGCTTGAAAAAGCGGTGACAGAAGTAGGACGAGTTTAGTATCCATTAAATACCGCTTAAGTTTATTAGGATTTTATTCGATAATTAGTATGTGAGAAAGGGCTGGACCAAAATGGGAGGCCCTGCTGGCTGCCGACTGACAGAGGCAGTTTTGTAAATCTAAGCGATTACCGTTTTCGAGGAGGAAAAAGACATGATGCGTGCACTTTGGACAGCTGGGTCTGGTATGGTTGCCCAACAGGGAAATATTGATGTAATTTCTAATAACTTATCTAACGTAAATACTACCGGTTTTAAGAAAAGCCGTACTGATTTTCAAGATTTAATGTATCAGACTATTCGGCAGGCTGGTGCCACTACTGGACCGGATAATCAGTTACCAACCGGAGTTCAAATAGGACACGGTGTGCGTCAGGTAGCTACTCAGAAAATATATACACAGGGCAGCTTTCAACAGACAGGAAATTCCCTTGATATGGCTATCGAGGGTGATGGTTTTTATCAGATAGCAATGCCGGACGGTACTATTGCTTATAGCCGAGATGGCTCATTTAAGCGCGATTCGCAAGGTCGTATATGTACATCTGAGGGTTATGCACTTGAACCGCAAATTGCAATTCCAGCTGAAGCTACGGATGTAACTATATCGGCTGATGGCCGAGTCACTGCAACAATCCCTGGGCAAACAGAACCGCAGGAAATTGGACAGATACAGCTTGCCCGCTTCGTTAACTCAGCTGGTTTAGATAATATTGGCCGTAACTTACTTAAGGAAACAGCCGCATCAGGAGCTCCTGTTGTAACTAATCCCGGCACAGATGGGTCTGGAACAATAGTACAAAAGTATCTTGAAATGTCTAACGTCCAAGTTGTTGAGGAAATGGTTAACATGATTGTTGCTCAAAGAGCCTATGAAGTTAATTCCAAAGCAATCACGACAGCTGATGAAATGCTGGGGCAGGCAAATAACCTAAAACGCTAGGTGTAAATTATGCTAAAAAAAATATTGGCTATCTGCTTTGTTGTTGCATTAAGTTTATACATAAATTTTCCGCTAGTGTATGCTGAAGCTATTACTGTTACAGTTACAGAACACGCTACAGTAAGGGGACCGTTAATAACACTAGGTGAATTGGCCGAAATTAGCGGCGAAGATAGTAGCCGTGTTCAGGCTTTGCAGCAGACTAAGCTGGGCAGCGCACCTACACCCGGTGGCAGTATAAAACTTACCAGCGATATACTAGGAATGCGTCTAGCAGCGGCGGGTACAAACTATGCCGGGATTACCTGGCATATTCCTTTATCAGTAAGGGTGACTACCGGGTCACAAGTAATCAGTGGTCAGATACTCGTCGATGAAGCAATTTCCGCAATAAGAAATAAAGTTGGTTCAGCTATTGCAAGTAGTGACTTAAGTGTCACGCCAATAAATGAGTTGCAGGACGTGCTGATCCCACTAGGTCAAATCAGCCTGAATATCGAGCTGCCGTATGGTATTCGATATAATGCGCCCACAATTGCCAGAATCAGTATTAGTACCGATGGTACTCTTTATACAAGATTAAACAGCAGCTTTGAGGTGAAGCAATACGGTAAGGTTGTTGTTGCTGCCAAGCCTATCTCTAGGAACCAGGTTTTGGCGGCAGAAGATTTACGATATGAACGAACGGATATTGGCAGATTAAATGCAGGTTATTTCACGAATACTGAAAAGGTTGCAGGAATGCAAGTTCGCCGACCGATTGTGCCAGGAGAATTAATTTCCGAAACTATGTTGGCGAAGCCGATTATTGTGAAACGTGGCAGTATAATAAATATTTTGGCTCGCATTGGTGACATTGAAGTTAAAGCAGCAGGACAAGCTCAGCAGGATGGAAGCCAAGGGCAGATTATCCGCGTTCAAAATACAAACTCGAAGAAAAGTGTTTCGGCCAGGGTGCTGGATGAAGGTACAGCCCAGGTTGTAACTTTTAATGGAAGGTGACACAAATGAAGAGCGTATTAAAGGCGGCAGCAGCTCTGATGTTAGGTTTAATGATAACGTTTCTTCCTATTTCAATTGGTCAGGCAACATCACTTTGGAGTGATAGTGCTTCAACAGCTGGGTTATTTATAGATCATAAGGCCCGGGCAGTAGGAGATGTGCTTACAATTATAATTAACGAGAATTCTACTGCTAGCCGCACAGGCAGCGCAAGTAATTCTAAGTCATCAGAAGTTGGGGCTGATGCTGGTGTTGGCATTTTTAAATTTTTAGCAGAGGCTAGTGCCAGTAGCTCTGACAGCTTTAAGGCACAGGGTTCAATCAATAACAGTAATAGAGTCAATGGCAAAATTACTGTAGAAGTGACTGAAGTTAAACCAAATGGCAATCTCGTCGTTTCAGGTACCCAATCCATAAAGCAAAACGGTGAAGAACATCGGATCACTATATCGGGAACTGTACGTCCAGATGATATAACATCTGACAATACAGTGCTATCGAATTATGTTGCCGATGCTCAAATTAAAATGGATGGAAAAGGCCCAATTTCCCGCAAGCAGCGTCAAGGCATATTAAGTCAAATTTTTAACTTTTTATTTTAGTGGAGGCCTTTATGCGTAAATTAATTGCGGCAGCACTAATGTTAATGCTGCTAGGCAGTCAAATATCACTAGTTTCGGCTGGGCCATTTGCTGTAAACAGCCGTATCAAAGATATTGCAAAAGTTCAAGGTGTTCGTTCAAACCAACTTGTCGGTTACGGATTAGTAGTTGGTTTAGCGGGAACTGGAGACTCAAATAAGAGTCTTGAGACAATACAATCAATCGCTAATATGCTTAAAACTTTTGGTGTAACGGTTAATACTGCTCAACTGCAGTCAAAAAACGTTGCCGCCGCGATAATAACAGCCCAACTGCCACCCTTTGCTAAACCGGGTGATACTATTGATATAACAGTATCGTCGATTGGTGACGCTAAGAGTCTGCAAGGGGGGACATTGCTGCAGACACCGCTGCAAGCCGCTAATGGTCTAGTATATGCTGTTGCCCAAGGGGCTGTTTCAACTGGCGGTTTTGCTGCTTCGAGCGGCGGGAGCAGCCAGCAAAAAAACTTTCCGACAGTGGGGACAACACCAAATGGTGCAATTGTAGAACGCGATGTGCCAATGCAGTTTAGCTCTAACAGTACGATATCATTATCTCTGTCTCAACCAGACTTTACTACAGCCAGCCGAGTGAGTGAGGCAATTGACAGCCGTTTTGGCGGAATATCGATTGCTAAAGATCCTGGTACGGTTCAAATAAACATACCTCATGAGTATAGAAACAATATAGTTGGCTTTATTGCTGCCATTGAGGAACTGGCTGTTACACCTGATAATATTGCAAAAGTTGTAATTAATGAACGGACAGGAACTATAGTCATGGGATCAAACGTAACTGTAGACGAGGTTGCTGTTGCCCAAGGCGGTCTTAGTATTAAGATAAGCAAATATACTGATATCTCACAGCCGCCGCCGTTTTCTGGGGGTAATACCGAAAAGACGAAAAATACTGATATAGATGTAACGGAAGATAAGGCAAATATTGTGTTGCTTCCAGCAACATCTAGTGTTGGCGATGTAGTAAATGCATTAAATGCGATAGGGGCTACACCAAGAGATATAATATCAATATTGCAGGCTATGAAGGCAGCAGGTGCTCTGCATGCCGATCTGCAAATTATCTAACTGTAGGTGAAGATATGAAAATTAACTCTATTGGATCACCAATAACGTCAAATAAACTTACTTCTGCCCAGTATAAATCTGAAGGTGACTTTGCCGTTACGCTAGAAAAAGCTGTCGCTAGTGCTGCAGATACCAAAGACGAAGCAAAGTTAAAATCGGTATGTCGCGATATGGAAGCTGTTTTCTTGAATATGATGCTATCTAAAATGCGCGAAACTGTCCAACACTCAAACTTGACAGGTGACTCATCAAAGGAAAAAATGATGCGCTCGCTGCTTGACAGTGAGATGACTAAAAATATGGCCCAAGCAGGTGGAATAGGCTTAGCTGATATGCTTTATCGTCAGCTTACCCCAACAGCTGGCTCAAATAATAAAAACCAGGCTCGCTAGCCTGGTTTTCGTTCAATATATGATGGGTATAAACCGCTAAGACGCGAATTACGCGAAGGTATTATTATAATAAATATTACCATATGATTTTTGCGCTTTTGTGTATTTGCGGTTAACGTTACCTCTCATTTAGGAGGATAATTATGAAGAATTTTTATCAGCAGCTAGGTTTGCTGCTATTAGTTGTTGTATTTAGTGCACAGGCAGTGTTGGCTGCTCCTGTACCAGCGAATAATCAGGCTCCCGCAAAATCATTGGCTGCTCAGAAACAAGCATTGGCCGCTGTTAGTAAAGTTCGCTTTAGCCAGACTCCAGAAGTTATGCGTATTGTTTTTGACGTTGACAAACTGCCTGAATATAATGTAACCATGACCGGAAAACCGGAAAGTCTCGAGATAGAGTTAGTCGGTGCCACCAATAAAACAGGGTTACCTCAAATAGCCTTTAATGATCCAGCTGTAAAAGGACTTAAGTTTGTTGACAGCGGTTTAAGTGTCAAAGCTGTGATTGAATTAAAGCATGCGGTAATGTATAAGGTTTTCACTTTAAAAGGACCAAATAGGTTAGTTGTAGATCTAATTAAGGTATATGATCAAAAAATACAGGAAGAAGTAGCACCTGGTATTAAGCTTACGACTTTGCTGCGGGGCCGTCAGGAGGGACCAATCTCTGCTCACGTCCTTGACATTGATCCAAAGGCAGGTTATGCCTTTAAACCAGTGTTGTCAAATGAGTATGTTGCTAATTTAGAAACAGTAAAATCAATGGCAGACCGGACTCAGGCAATTGCGGCAACTAATGCGTCGTATTTTTCCCTAAGTGGTGATATCTTAGGTTTACTGAAGATGAATGGCACAATAGTAAGTACTGCTGGACTAGCCAGAACTGCGATGGGCATAACTCCGGAGGGCACAGTTTTTATCGACCAAGTCGATTACGATGGGAATGTATTATTGCCGGATAAAACTTTAATTCCTATAGGCGGTATCAATTGTGAGCGAGGTCCAAATAGTTTAGTTTTATACAACAGCTACTATGATTCCAAAACTAATACAAATGATTATGGTATTGAATACATAGTTGTAGATAGTAAGGTAACTGCGATCAATAAGGGTAATTCGGAAATTCCAAGTAACGGAATAGTATTATCAGTACATGGTACAATGATAGAAAAGTTTTCAGCACTTAAAATTGGAGATACAATTAAAGTAAACCAGACGCTTGGAGAAAAATGGGATAAAGCTGTCCATATTCTCAGCGCAGGACCGAGGCTTGTCAAGAATAATAGTGTGTATCTGACAACCAAGCTTGAGCAGTTCGGTTCTGATGTTGCAGGTGGAAAAGCTCCTCGTACTGCACTAGGCATGACTAAAGATGGGCACATATTGCTTGCAGTTGTCGATGGTCGTCAATACAGCAGCGTTGGTTTTACATTATTAGAAATGGCATTATTTATGCAAGAATCAGGTTCCGTAGATGCAATGAATTTTGATGGTGGCGGTTCAAGTGAAATGGTAGTTAATGGAACAATAGTTAACAAACCCTCAGATGGCCGCGAAAGAAAGGTTGGCAATGCCTTGATCGTGGTTCAGCAGCAGAGGGAGCACCTTGATAATTAGCGTTAATAATGTATAATTAATTTTAAGCAAGGGGGGTGTAATTATGCTTCATAGAAAAAGCATAATAGTTTTCACTTTAGTTTTAATTGCAGCAGTTGGGATTTGGAGTGTTTCAGCTAATGCCTTAATTGATCAAAAAGCAGTATTGTCTGGCAAGGTCACTGGGGTAGTAGCTGTAGGTGCAAGCGTTTGCGAAGGTGATACACTTGCGAGCATCTCTACAATAACCGGATCGCTTCCTGTAGCTAGAGCTACAACAGACGGTATAGTCAAGGAAGTTTTAGTGCATCCAGGTGATAGTGTTCGCAGCGGTGATGTTGTAGCTCGTATTCAGTCAACGCGCCGATAATAGAGAGGATGGTTTTGTTGTTAAAATTGTTTAAGCGGTGCCTGGCAGCACTATTAATGTTGATAGTACTGCCTACCGCTATTGCCAATGCGGCAGCTGGGTTTTTGCCTGTAGATAAAATAAAACCAGGAATGAATGGTATTGCCAAAACTGTAGTTAACGGCACGAAGATAGAAGAGTTCGGTGTTGAAGTTTTAGGGATAATGAAAAATAAAGGTCCATCCGGCGATTTAATACTTGTGCGTACATATGGTGACGTTATTAATCGTACGGGCGGGATCGTCCAGGGGATGAGCGGCAGTCCAGTATATTTCGACGGTCAGCTGGCTGGTGCTATAGCTTATGGTTGGCCGCTGAGTGACCACAAAATTGGAATGGTTACACCTATCGGTGATATGCTGAAATTATGGGAAGCCCCGGATAAAGTAAATAATAGAGTATTTGAACAGATTGATCTATCCGAAGATATTAATCTATTTGAAAACATTGATAAACCAGCCGAGGAAGCAGTACCTGTTGCTACTCCTCTAATGGCTTCAGGTTTTACCGAACAAGCTTTAAAGATGCTTACAGATAAGTTAAAACCATTAAATATGGTCCCCTATTCTGTTGGAGGTGCGCCTTCCGATACTGACTTTGGGGCGATTGAACCAGGAAGTGCTGTTGGTGTAGAGTTAGTTCGCGGTGATATAAGTTTGAGTGCTTTAGGTACTGCTACTTATGTTGAGAATGGCAAAGTTCTTGCTTTTGGTCATCCTTTTCTTAAAAAAGGCAATACAGGCTATTTCATGACTAATGCCTACATTTTCACGGCGGTTGATGGTCTTGAGAGCGGCTTTAAGGTCGGGGCAACAGGTGAAGCAATTGGTTTAATTAATCAAGATCGCGGTGCTGGTATTGCCGGACAACTTAATAAATTCCCTAGTGTAATACCTGTCCGTATTAAAGTGTCTGATCAGCAATTAGGTGTGAATCAGGATTATGCTGTTCAAGTAGTTCACGACGATCAGTTAGGGCCAGCACTAGCAGCGACGGTTGCCTTCAACGCAATTGATAAAACTATTGATCGCGTTGGTCCAGGAACTGCTAAGGTCAGCTTCGAAATTATGGCCCGCGGTATGCCGGGGGATGTAATTAAAAGAGATAATATGTTCTACAGTGCCGGCAGTATCGGCGAACTTAGTGTTGCTGAGTTTTTCGAAGCTATGAATATGATTGCTAATAATAAATTCAATTCTGTAGACATAATGGATGTTAAAATTAACGTTGATTTAACTGAAGAACGTCGAACGGCTTCCATTACAGAAGCACGTTCAGCAGTAGCTACTGCTAGACCAGGTGAAACTATCAGTTTAACTGTAAAGTTAAAGCCGTTTCGTGGTGAAACTGTTACAAGAATAGTACCATTTGTTATTCCTAAAAATCAGCCGGCTGGACCGCTGATGCTTCAAGTAAGGGGTGGAGGACTGGTACCACTTACGCAGCTTCTTCTTAAACAGCAGGGTATTGATTTATCTAAAAATCAAGATAGGCAAAAATCTTTTGCAGATATTTTGAAAGAGTTTCAAAATGGGCCTAGAAATAATGATATCGTAGTTGAAATCATGGATATGAATATCGGAAATATGCTAGAGCAAACAGGCGGAGATTCGCCTATCGAGCCTAAAAAGGCAACTAAGGCTAACCCAAGCAAAACCGTTAAACCGGCAGTAGCAATTGGTGCAGCTGCAGACAGCAAGGAGGCTGCGAAGACTAACTTTGCTACCGACTATATCATTGATAATGATACGCAAGTAATAATAAATATAGTAAACCCTTAAGTTGAAACCCAGCCCAGATTAATCTGCGGCTGGGTTTTCTAAATCTATTCCCTCCGTAAGTCCATCCCCAAAAAAGCAAGTCAGCAAAGCAGCGGTGAATTCCTCTGCTGCGGACGTTCCTAACGCCGTTACCGACGCAGAGTTGCCTACGGCTGTGGTCACAAGTCCCATAGATAAAATCCAAGTCGCTGCCACCAGGAAGTCTGTATCCCAAACCTAAAATCCTTAATCCTAAGTGAAACATCGCTAATCCCTTTGCGTCCTTAGCGCCTTCGTGGTCAGCGATATCCCCTAAAACCCAGCCAGCAAAGCGGCGGTGAATTCCTCTGCTACGGACGTTCCCAACGCCGTTACCGACAGCAGAGCTGCCGACGGCTGTGGTCACAAGTCCCGCAGAGAGAATCACCGCCGCTGCCAACAGGTAGCCTGTTTCTCCAAACCAAAAACCCTAAGCGATAACATCGCCCGAATCCCTTTGCGACCTTAGCGCCTTTGCGGTTAACATCCCCCCAAAAGCCAGTCAGCCAAGCAGCGGGGAATTCCTCTGTTACGGACGTTCCCAACGCCGTTACCGACAGCAGAGCTGCCGACTGCTATGGTCATAAGTCCCGCAGAGAAAATCCCCGCCGCTGACACCAGCGAGCTCGTATCTACAAACCTAAACCCTTAAGCAAAAAAACAAAACTTTTATGCGCTCACATCGCCCCAATCCCCTTTGTGTCTTTAGCGCCTTTGCGGTTAGCAATATCCCCCAATTGCGTCCCCTTTGAGTACTTCGAGTACTTTGCGTTAAAAATAGTATTTTCTTGGGCTAAAAGATGGAAAAAATGAATATAATGCCATTATAAAAACAAGTGAAATAAGCAGGGAACACGCCAAAAATATTGAATATCTCTACTTTATAATGAAAAATCCATAATTCTTTGCGTTCTTGCACCTTAGCGTTTAATAAATTACAAATATACAAGTAGGAGAAATACAACATGCTTGTAAGATACTTAGAAAAAATCGGGCATTCGATGATTGCTGGTTTTGAAAACTGTGGACGCGTCATGATGTTGGTTTGGGATACATATAAACTTTTGAGTAAACCAAATATTAAACATGTTTTATACCAAATGTCACATCTTGGCGTAGATTCACTTCCGATAGTTATGCTCACCATCTTATTTACCGGCATGGTTATGACTGTACAAATATCGCACGAATTCATAAAATACGGTGCGCAATCTTCAGTTGGCGGTGTTATAGCCATAGCAATGGGGCGAGAACTGGCTCCTGTTTTAACAGGAGTTGTAGCAGCAGGACGGGTCGGTGCAGCAATCACAGCGGAAATTGGCTCAATGAAGGTTACAGAGCAAATAGATGCCTTAAGAGTAATGGCGATTAATCCTGTTGCTTATTTAGTAGTACCGCGTGTGCTTGCCTGTATGTTGATGCTTCCTGTTTTAGTCATATTTGCTGATGTCATTGGCACTATCGGCGGCTATCTTGTGGCTACATTACATTCGGGAATTGGTTCGTTCACTTTTATTCAATCGATTAAAGTGTTTGCCGTAATAAATGACGTTATCGGCGGTTTGATTAAGTCTGTAGCATTTGGCGGTATAATTGCAATGGTAGGCTGCTACAAAGGACTTAATGCACCAGACGGAGCCGAAGGAGTCGGCAAGGCAACGACTGGCTCAGTTGTTAGTTCAATTATTCTAATCTTCATCAGCAACTACTTTCTGTCGTTGTTGTTATACCGCTAAGAGGTGTACTAATGATAAAACTATCAAATATAAATATGAATTACAAAGGCAAGCAAATACTTGAAGACATAAACCTCGAAATTAAAACAGGCGAAATAATGGTTATTATAGGACCGAGCGGGTCAGGGAAAAGTACGCTCCTTCGGCTAATTGTCGGTCTTCTTAAGCCGACCAGCGGGGAAATATATATTGACGGTCAGGAGATAACTCAGCTTTCCGAAACAGAACTCAATCAGATCCGCCTTAGAATGGGAATGGTTTTTCAGTACTCAGCGTTGTTTGACTCTATGACAGTAGGCGATAATGTCGCCTTTGGACTACGACAGCATACTAAAATGACTGAGGATGAAATTGCCAAAGTAGTCAGTAGGAAACTAAGAATGGTTGGTCTGTTCGGAAAAGAAGACACTATGCCGAATGAACTTTCAGGTGGGATGAAAAAAAGGGTAAGCTTGGCACGTGCTATTGCTGTTAATCCGGAAATAGTGCTGTATGATGAGCCAACCGCTGGACTTGATCCAATAATGTCAGGAAAAATCGATCGATTGATTACAAGTACCCGTCGGATTATGGGGGTTACATCAGTTGTTGTTACCCATCATATGTCGAGTGCTTTCAATATTGCCGATAGAATAGCCATGATCTATGGTGGTAAGATTATTGAGCTTGGTACTGTCGAAGAGTTTAAGCAGTCAAAAAACCCAATAGTACAACAGTTTATTCACGGAGAAAAAACACCAGGACTATTAGCAAGAAGGAGGGGCAAGACAGAATGTTAAGTACCGAAGCAAGAGTTGGCTCAATTACTGTAATAGGTCTAGCGCTTTTAGCATATATGATAATTCATCTTGGTGGCTTTTCGTTTGGAGATAAGGGCTATCCTGTCCATGCAGTGTTCAGTCAGGTTAATGGTTTGAAAGAGGGCAATACAGTACGATATGCCGGTGTAGATATTGGTAAAGTTAGTGCCGTTAAAGTCACTCCTGAAGGCGTTCAGGTTACAGTAATGATCAACCCTGGTGTTAAAATCCCAGAGGGCTCAAAATTTAATATTGGCTCTGATGGATTATTAGGCGAGAAATTTATTGATATTGTACCACCAAGTAATAACTCAGGTATATTAGCGCCTGGGGCAGTGGTGCGGGGCGAGAACCCTCAAGGCCTCGACCAGCTTATAGCTACAGCAGACAAGGTGCTGATTGATGTCCAAAAATTGGTGAATTCCCTTAATGATGTTTTAGGTGATGAAAAGGTAAAAGCGTCTATGAAGGAAAGCGCTTTAAATGTTAAGGAGATAACCTCAAACATGAATGCTATGAGTGCTGCTATGGCGCGAATGGCAGTAAATAATGAAGATGATGTTAACGCAATGGTTAGAAATTTAAGTGCAATGTCTGGCAGTCTGCGTGATGTTGCTGCCAGAGTGGACAAGATGGCAGCAAGTGTCGATAACGACGGACAGACAGCAAAAGATTTAACAGAAACAATAGCAAACCTTCGCAGCACTAGTGTAAGAGTAGAAAAAATGGCAGCTTCCCTAGAAGGAATTGTAACCGATCCTGAAACATCGAGAAATATAAAAGAAACGCTGAAAAATGCGCGTTCAGTTACCGAAAAAGCTGACAAGATGCTAAATAAAGTTGAATCGGTAAGCGCTAAGGCTGGCGTTGAGATGCTGTACAACTCTGATACCGGAAAGTACAGTACTAATGCTGACATTAGAATTAACACCTCTGATAAAGATTTCGCCATAATTGGTGTAAACGATATTGGTCAAGGATCTAAAAATAATTTCCAAATCGGCTCTGGCACTGATAAATTTGCTGGTCGCGCCGGTATTATAGACGGCGAAGCCGGTGTTGGTGTTGACACAAAATTGGGTAAACAGCTGAAGATGTCAGTAGATGTGTACGACCCTAATGATGTTCGTGTTAAACTTCGTACCCAATATCAGATGACATCCGATACCTCCATCGTCGGCCAGGCTAATAATATTAACAAGGACACGGACAACAACACCTTCGTAGGTGTCCGTCATAACTTTTAGTGTAACCACTCTGCGTCCTCCGCGTACTCTGCGGTTAAAAAATCACCCCCGTAGCGTCCCCTTTGAGTACTTTGTGTACTTTGCGTTAAACGCTAACCCCTGGACCTCCCCAAAAGCCAGCCAGCAAAGCGGTGGTGAATTTCTCTGCTACGGACGTTCCCAACGCCGTTACCGGCAGCAGAGCTGCCGACGGCTGTGGTCACAAGTCCCGCAGAGAAAATCACCACCGCCAAACCAGCAAGTCCTTATCTACAAACTTTAAACACTAAACCCCAAAGTGCGATAACATCGCCCGAATCCATTTGCGTCCTTCGCGTCTTTGCGGCTAACAATACCCCCTCCGAACCCGGTGCCTTCGTGTCCCCTTTGAGTACTTCGAGTACACTTTAAGTTAAAAAACGTCTCCAAATAATTCCACCTTTTAGTTGACACTGGAAAAATCAGATAATATAATTAAACTGGAAATGACTATATAGTCAAGGTTTCGTGTATCGAGGAGGAAATGTAAATGCTAAGGAAAAATCTTTGGAAAAAACACATTACTAGCCTGTTGGCAGGTGGGTATTTATTATTGAATACAGCTGCGGTATTTGCCGCTCCAGTAGAGCTATCGCTGGATGAGAGTATTGAACTTGCATTAAAAAACAATCCAGCAATTAAAATAGCGCAAGCCGATAAAGAAAAAGCTTCCTGGGGTATAAATGAAGCTAAAAGCAGCAAACAGCCTAGTGTGACACTAAAGCACACAAGCAGTCGTGCTGATAATGGGGTATCTGCTGTAGGTAATGATTTCAGTAATACTGTAAATCTTAGTTTACCTATATATACTGGAGGTAAGACTGAAGGCTTAATAGATCAAGCCAAAACAAACTCCCAATCGGTGGATTTAGGGCTTGAAAAGACTAAACAGCAAATTAAATTAGATGCAACCTCGGGTTACTTCAATGTACTTCAGACACGTAATTTGCTTGAAGTCAGCAAACAGTCAGTTGCCAGTCTTAAGGCTCACTTAAAGAATGTACAAGCTCAATACTATGTTGGCACAGTAGCCAAATCCGATGTATTACGTTCAGAAGTGGAACTTGCAAATGCAGAGCAGAATTTGATTAAAGCCCAAAATGCTTATGATCTTGCTATCTCCAGCTTAAATAATGTTATAGGTCTGCCATTAGATAGCGAAATTGCCATAAAAGATGATTTAAAATACACCAAATACAATACGAGTTTAGATGACAGTATAAAATATGCACTGAACAACCGTCCGGATGCTGCTCAAGCTAAACTTGCGGTTGACTATGCTAAACAAGGTGTCCGCGTAGCAAACAGCGGCAACAAACCAACTGTAAGTTTTAACGGTAATACTGGCTGGAGCGATAAAGATTTCCCAGGCACAGAAGACAACACTTGGTCTCTTTCTGTAGCAGCTTCCTGGAATATCTTTGACTCAGGCGCAACTAAAGCAAAAGTAAAACAAGCAGACTTTGGTGTAAATAAAGCTAACGAACAAACAAAACAAACGCTGGATAATATTCAGCTTGAAGTACGCCAAGCTTATCTCAATATGAATGAAGCTGAAAAACGCATCGACACCAGCCAAGTAGCTGTTGATAAGGCAGAAGAAGACTTTAAAATTGCCCAAGTCCGTTATGGTGCTGGCGTAGGTACGAACTTAGACGTAATCGATGCTCAGTTAGCACTAACCCAAGCAAAAACCAATTATATTCAAGCTATGTATGACTACAACACCAGCAAAGCAAAACTAGAAAAAGCCATGGGTGTAGCTGTTAAATAAGGACTTATTTACAGCAAAGACGCAAAAGCGCAAAGGGAACGCGAATAAATTTAATATAAAAGCGCAGAACCTTTGAGACTTTAGCGCCTTTACGGTTAAAACTAACCATGGTTTCCGCCACAATAAGTCAGCCGGCAAAGCGGAGGTGAATTCCTCTGCTACGGACGTTCCCTACGCCGTACCGACAGCACAGCTGTCGACGGCTGTGGTCACAAGTCCCGCAGAGAAAATCACCACCGCTGACACCTGAAAAGTCTTTACTTAACACAAAATTTTAAAAAAACTCTACGCGATATGATCGCGTACCCCATAACCACTCTGCGTCCTCTGTGTACTCTGCGGTTAAACGTTCCATCACACTTCGCGAACCCTTCGCGTCCTTCGCGCCTTTGCGGTTAAATCGTTCCCCACAAAAAACATCCCCGCCAAAAGCGGGGATTTTAAGTATCATTCCATATTTTTCCGCAAAGAATAACTATATTCCAAATAATACTCACAGGAAGGCGTAGGCCTTATGGCGAAGTATTTGATGAATAAATACCTGGGAGGCGGACCATGAAGCAAAAGGCCAAAGCGCTGATTATAATAGCACTGATGATTTTTGCCGCTTTAGCTATTGTTTGGCATAACAAAAGCCAGACATATATGACTGCTGCTGGCGGTACTTTATCCGCTGAACTTTCCCAGATGTTCGGAACAACTGTAAAAGTCGGAAAGATCGAAGTTGGGACATTTGACTCACTAAGTGTAAGTGATTTTGAACTATATGATCACGAGGGGGAAAAAATCGCAGTTGCAGATCAACTGGAAGTGTCGTTTAGCCCCTTAAGTATAATACAGGGACACACAGCAGCCGCAGCCATTAGTGAAATCACTATTTTTAGACCTTATATATCCCTTAATCAATATCCGGATAAAACTTGGAATATTGAAAAAATACTTAAGTCTAAAGGCTCTGACACAGAAGCTCTTGATATAAAACTAACGATAAAAGATGGTACAGCAAATATTAGTAATGAGCTAGGTACATGGCTGATAGAAACTGTTAATGGATCGCTCGAAATTCATCAGCATTCTTTGAGTAATATAAAGCTTTCCCTGAATCAGGCCGGAGCATCTGTTGCTTTAACAGGAAATTGGAATAGTCAGCGTGGTTCATTAACAATAAAGGCTAAGAACTTGATGTTAGCTAATTACCAGCCTTTTTTTCAGTATGAAAGCTCAACTCAGCTGCTTGGTGGAACAGCTTCAGAGGCTGAATTGCTATTAAGCAGGAATAACGGACAAACGGTTTATGACGGTGAAGCCAGAATTGAAAATGGTTCGTTAAATGTTGATGGAATAGCGGTACGAGATCTGCAAGGAATGATTACTTTTACCGACAACTACATATATTTGTTTAATACCGCTAAAGTTTTTGAGCAGCCGCTAAAGCTGCGCGGTAAAATAGCTACTGATACTGTAAAACCTGTACTTGATTTGTCCGTGTCCTCAGAGGGTTTTGATCTAAGTGCAATTGAGACAAGCTATTCTATTAGTGGGAAAGTAGACTTTAATGCACAAATAACTGGCATGTCTGATAATCCAACTATAGATGGTCACTTTAGCTTAGAACAAACTAGAGTTTATGACCAAACAATAGAACGTGCCGAGATTGATTTAATTTATGTGGACAAAATTATTAACATAAAATCATTTGAAGGCACTACCTTTGGAGGGCAGCTTACAGCACAAGGGTCTATAGAACCGGAATCTCAGCGCTATAATTTGCATGTTACTGGTAAACAGCTTGATACTGTGTTAATGTCAAATTACTTACCAGGTTTAGACGGATATGTCGATTTTGATATAAATGCTTCAGGTAATGAATCCTTCGCTGAAACATCAATACATGGTACTGCTGCTATAGGGGCAGGAAAGTATCAAGGTGTTGAGTTTACTAATTTAGCTGGCAGTTTTTATAAGAATGGCCGTAATGCAGTAATTGATTATATCAATATTGGTTTAGGTCAGGGAATCGTCACAGCCAGTGGGACTATTACTGATGATAAATTGAGTTTAGATGTTCGTGGAAATGGCTTGCCGCTGAATCTTGTTACTAAATACGAACCCAAACTGAATATGGATGGTACTGCTAACTTTAATGGAACTGTTACGGGATCAATTATTAGCCCTAAGTTTCAGACAGTTTTTTCAGCAGCTAATGGACAGGTACTTAATCAGCCATTTACACATGCGCAAGGAAATTTGATAGTTTCACCTGAAATGCTTGAAATTACTGAAATTGTGTTAAACGAAGGCATAACACAGCATTATGCGCAAGGTATCGTAGGTTTAAAAGGCGAACATAGTCTAAATATTAAAGTTGTTACCAAACAAGCTAGAGCTGAAAACTTAGTTAAATTATTAGCTCCAGGTGAGCGACTGACTGGTAATGTTGATAATGAGGTTGTGCTTTCTGGTACCTTGGATAATTTTAATGCAGTTGGCAATGTTACGCTTACTGACGGCAGTTTCCGCGGCTTTCTTATTGCTAAGGGGGCTGGTAGTTATCAGAAACAGAATGGCATAACCACAATAAAGGATTTTGCTATAAATTCTCTTAATACGCAGGTGAAGATAAGCGGGATTATTGACCAAAGCAGCAAGTTTGATTTGGACATTGCTGCGAAAGATGTTGATATCTCAAAACTTCATTTTAACTTCCCTTATCCTATTGATGGTCAAATCGACTTTACCGGAAAACTAAGAGGTACATCTGATAGCCCGATTTTCGGTGGTCAGCTTACTGCTAATAGTCTTTCTTTTAACTCAGAGCAATTAAAGCAAGTTGAAGGTAATATTTCTATAGAAGGAAGTCAGATCGATGTACCTTCGCTTTGCTTTAGTCAAGGAGCAGGTAAATTCAATTTTTCGGGCGGGATTAACCTATTGTCAAGTGAGGTATATGGCGATATTGGGGTAGAAAACGGCCAATTGGCTGCACTACTGGCCATAATCAATCTACCAGCAAAAGAGATCGATGGTCAGCTAAATGGCCGCGTTTTGGTTAGTGGTAATACCTCAAGGCCCAATATGTGGGTGACTGGCTCCTTAACAAAGGGCAGTCTAAAAAACTACCCGCTTGATAATGTAGAGATAGACATAGCACTAAGCAATAATATTATTACAGTTAATAAGTTCATGGCTAAGCAAGGCCAAGGTATATTGGCTATTGAAGGCAGCGCAGATCTAGATGGACCGCTAAACTTTGAAGTTGGTGGACGTGATATTGATGCCGGCCTTATAACAGCTTGGCTGGATGCAAAAATTGAAACCAAGGGAAAACTCAATTTTGCCGCGCAAGTATCAGGCACGACCGAAAGCCCCAAGGCTGCAGTGTCGTTAGAGATAGCAGGTGGCGGTGTAGCAAATGCGACATTTGACTCGCTTTATGGTTTGCTACTGCTTGATCAAGGGAGTATTCATGTAAACCAGATAATGTTGACGAAAGGTCAGTATCGTGCCAGTGCTTATGGTATAATCCCTGTAGCAGCTCTTACTGCAGAGGGGCGCAAACAAGGTGATATCCAAGACCAAATGGATCTTAAGGTGCGCTTAGATGAAGCCGATTTAAGCATCCTGCCGCTGCTAACGAAGGAAGTATCTTGGGCCGCTGGACGTACTCAAGGTGAATTGACAATCGGTGGTACACTAGTACATCCGTCAATTAATGGAATAATTTCAGTTCAAAATGGAGTTCTTAAATTAGCTTCACTTCTAGACCCAATCCAAAAAGTGGTCCTTGATATTCGTTTTAATGGTGATAAAATTAATGTTAAAACCTTTGAAGGGGTAATGGGGGCAGGGTCATATAATCTTACCGGATGGGCTCAGCTTAGAGGCGTGGTGTTAAGTGATTATGATTTTACTCTTAAGCTGGATAAACTTGGTGTAAACAGCAAATACTTCAAGGGACCAGTAGATGGTGCGCTGTCACTTGTTAGTGGCAGTAAAAGACCTAAACTTTCTGGTAAGCTGACATTTGAGAATAATATAATTGATATCCCTTATATCCCAGAGTTTACATCTGACAGTCCAAATATTGAACTTGATGTTGAACTTATAGCAGGTAAAAAGGTTCGCCTCTATAATCCCTATCTATACGATATCTGGGCAGAGGGTCGGGTTAACTTTAAAGGCTCTACAAAACGTCCTGATGTGTCAGGAAAGATTACTGCTACAAGGGGAACAGTCAGTTATCTTCGAACTTCCTTCAAGGTGAAAGAAGCAAGTGCCGAGTTTACCCAGTTTGCTTCCTTTGAACCGATAATCAAGCTAGAGGCTGAAACACGGCTGGAGAAGACCAAAATTCTGCTAGCAGTAAATGGTCCTATTAGCACTATGGATTTTAACTTGACTGCCGAACCGGCAATGAGTCAACAGGAAATAATGTCTCTTTTAACGCTGCGCAGTCGCTATTTTGACAAACAAAATGGCAGTGCAGATGGACGCGACACCGGTCTAGGCCGGGACGAGCTGTTAACTATACTTGACGCTGGTTTGCAGATGCGTTTTGTAAGTGAATTGGAGAATATTGTTCGTGAAGCGTTTGGCTTAGATGAATTCCGTATTGTACGTGATACACTTTTGCCAGGTCAAACGACCGATGATAAAAATGGGCTTGGGTATGATAGAGATCGCGAAGTGTATAATCTTGAATTTGGTAAATATCTAACTGACCGATTTATGCTCAGCTATACTATGGGTGTTGGTCATGACATCAATAAAATTGCATTTCGCTATGATTTAAGTAAACGAATGAGCTTTACCGGCTCCTATGATCAGCTTAATCGTCATATGTTTGGCATAGAGACACGGTATAAGTTTTAATTAAGGATGATGAACATGCAGTTAAAGCAATACCTCAGCGAACTAAATAAAGTTCGTTTGCTGGAAGCTAGTGAAGAACAATATTTATGGCGTGAATATAAAGAAAATGATAATATTGATTGCCGCAGAAAGCTGATTGAAAGTTACCAGCCGTTAGTTTTTAAATCTGCTGTAAATTGGAAGGCAGATGAATCCACTCTGATGGATATAGTGCAGGAGGGGACGGTGGGGCTGATTGAAGCTGTGGAAAATTACGATCACACCCGCGGAGTAGCTTTTAGTTTATTTGCTTCACATCGCATTCGCGGTCGTATGCTCAATTTTATGGAGCGCGAAGGTAAGAGAAATTTTGCTTATATCGACAGTCCATTGAATGGTGAAGAAACTGCTACCCTTGGCGACACGCTTATTGATACAGCCCCAGCAGTAGCTCATCAGGCAGAGCGGAATTTCTTAGCTGAGCAAGTAAAAAATGCACTAAACCGACTTCCGAACAAGGAACAACTAGTGCTTAGCGGTGTATATCTACAAGATCAGGAGCCAAAACAGCTTGCTGAATCTATGGACCTAAGCGTTTCGCACATCTACCGTCTGCAAAAACAAGGTATCCGCCGTATCCGCGGCATGCTGTCCAAATTCATGCACAACTGGTAAGAAAACGTTTTATGAACCGCAGAGTACGCAGAGGACACAGAGTGGAACGCGAAGAATTTTTGGCGCGATAATTATCGCGTTCGTAACCCTCTGCGACCTCTGCGTACTCTGCGGTTAAGCAAATTCTTTATATTTTTATGTTAATATTAACGATAATCTGCGTAAAACGGTTAACTTAGTGCGATAAGTGATGAAAATAGCTAATAAACAGCTTTAATAGACGAATTTAGGCTAAATTTCAATGACCAGAATCTGGCCTCTTCCCATGATTATATATTGTGGTTATAATGTAGGGGTGGTGAAAATGGCTGACTTTAAACAGCACATGTCCCGGCATCTGCAATCAGCGAAGCAATGGCTTACGAGGGCTGAAGAATCATTTGACAAGCAAAGCGATATTCGCGGTGAGCTTGATTTGATGTTGGCACAAGCCGAACTTCAGCATGCTAAAGAGGCCAAACGAGCAGGAGAATGGCGCTACAAATATTTTGTAATGCGTCATGGATTCGCCTTTGGACTAGCTATGCTGGTCGCCGTAGGCGGGCTTGGCGGTGCCTTTTTTCTTTTAAATGGTCAAGCTTTAGTACCGCCTAGTGAGGGACAGCGTCCTGCTAATTCGGTTAAGCTTAATGAGCCGAAGGTTGAACTTGTATCAAGCGAGAAAACATTACCACAAGAGCCGTTCAAAGAGTTAAGTAACTCAGCATTGATTGCGGAGAAACCAGCACCCATTCAAGCACAACCAACAAGTTTTAAAACAACAGACCGCCAAGAAGTAAAGCGCGAGCCGCGGCGTAGCGTTGCAGACGAGGCAGACAGTGCGGTAGAACTGCCGCCTGATCAGATGCAAAAGCTTATGCGGGCCGCCGGAAAGTCTTTACGCGGTCAGTAATTTAATAAGGAGGTAATGCATGAGAACTAGACAACGCTACGGGCTTTTATTACTTGCAGCTGTTTTCAGCATGAGTATCATTCTTTCCGCTGTTGCCCCTGCGTTTGCTGCTGATCTCACCGGCAAAACAGTTACCGCTGTGAGTATTACCGGCAATAACTCAGTAGCTGAAAGCGCAATAATGGCTGCTGTTAAGACCAAGCCTGGCGATACATTGTCAGCAGATAATGTTAAACAGGATATGCAGGCCATTTATGAATTGGGCTATTTCTTTGACGTTGTAGCCAATTTCACCGAAGTTCCAGAAGGTGTGAAAGTAGTATACACTGTGATGGAAAACCCGGCTCTTAAGGACATTGTTATTAAAGGAAACACTAAGGTAACAACAGAAAAGATTTTAAGTCTGCTTGGTGTTACTAAAGGGAAAACTCTTAATACTAAAGCCTTAAATGACAATGCTCGGGCCGTTGAGCAGTACTATCATGATCAAGGCTACATTTTAGCTAAGATCAGTGATGTCGCGATGAGTCCAGGTGGTGTATTGACCATTAGCATTAATGAAGGTGCTTTGGAAGGTATAGTCGTTAAGGGTAATGAGAAAACCAAACAAGATGTAATTACCCGTGAAATGAAGCTTAAGGCTGGTGAGCCGTTCAACGTTAAAGATGCTCGCCGCAGTATGCAAAAAGTGTACAATCTTGGCTTTTTTGAAGATGTAAATATGAAACTAAATCCTGGTAAGGATCCAAATGCTGTAGTGCTGGAAACAAGTGTTGTTGAGCAAAAAACTGGTACCTTCTCTATCGGGGGCGGTTATAGCAAATCTGATGGTTTAGTTGGTATTATTGAACTTGGCGACAACAACTTCCGTGGTACAGGTGATAAAATTAAGCTTCACTGGGAGTTTGGCGGTGAAGCTAGCAACAAGAACTACGAGTTTGGCTACACTCGTCCATGGCTGGATGCTAAACAGACTTCCTTGGGCTTCAGCCTATATGACATGACCAACCAATACAGCGATTATTATGATAATGGTGATCTTCGCTCCACTTATGATAAGCGTCGTCACGGTTGGGATATTACCATAGGCCGTCCGCAAGGGGAGTATATTCAGAACTATATAACCTTGAAGCATCGACAAGATACCTATGTTGGTTGGGTAGAGGGTGAAGGTATTGACTATGAATCCAATACTGACCCTGTATATAACCAGCAGTATCTAGAGGATAACTTCGGAACAACTCGTAGCATAAGCTTAGCTCGTATCCTTGATTCGCGTGATAATGTGTTCAATCCTACTGAAGGTCAGCGTTTATCCTTAACAGCTGAATTTGCTGGGCGCAGTTTTGGTGGAGATTTTGATTTTAATAAATACACCGTTGAAAACCGCCAGTACCTTAAAGTAGGCCGCGACCATGTTTTAGCTTTCAAAGTTGCAGCTGGTTATGCTGATGGTAACATGCCAGAGAGCGGATTATTTGCTGTCGGCGGTTCCGATACGCTGCGTGGTTATAATGATGATCAGTTCAAAGGTGACAAAATGCTGACAGCTACAGCCGAATACCGTTTCCCAATCGCCAAGAAGGTTCAAGGCGTTGTCTTTACCGATATCGGTAAAGCGTGGAATGGTGAAGGTTATAAGCTTGATGATCTTGAAGCCAGTGCTGGTGTCGGTGTCCGTGTAACCACACCTATTGGCCCTATCCGTATTGACTACGCTCAAGGTGCAGATGGTGGTAAAACTCACTTCAGCTTTGGCGGACAATTCTAATCACAAACCAAAGAGCCAGGCTAAAGCCTGGCTCTTGTTATAAGGGTAACGTATTTTAAACCGCAAAATCGCAAAGTACGCAAAGGGATCAAATACGCGCAATAATATTGCGCATCAAAACCCGCACCGTGCCTTTTGCGTCCTTTGCGCCTTCGCGGTTAATCCAAAGTTCTATTACTATAACCAACGGCATATGATGAGGTTGGACAGCTTCAATGCCGCAGACTGGAGGTGCAGATTATTTTCAGGAAAAACTTACAGGCTGTCTATATATTTCTCGCGGTATTACTTTTTATGCCTAGTGTAGTTTCCGCAGCTGGTGATACTGTTGATAGTATTACGGTGCAAGTTACTACCGGTGACACTGCTCCGGCACCACCGGCGCGAATTACTAAACGAATGGCAGCAAGTGTTCACACTATTGGTGAGAACGTTTTAGCAGGACACACGATTGTTGACGTAACTGAAAAAAAAGCGTCGTATGAAAAACTAGTTAGAGAAGTTTTTGACCGCATTTTGGTTGGATATTCGGTAAAGCAAGTAAATATTACTCCAGGTACTTCGACTAGAATCATGGTTGAAGTTACGCCTTGGGGAGAGGTAATAAATAATGTAATTCTAGACATTGATTTTAATGGCTTATCACCGGAACTGGCTAACCTAATGCAACGTGACTTAGGTAATATTGAGGAAAGAATTGACAGTGTTTTACTTGGTTTGCCGATAGATGCGGTTGATTGGGCTGGGGGAGTGTCCAAATCAGTTGTTAGTGAGTTATTATCTGCTCAGTTGCCGGAGTTTCGTTCCAATTTAGAAATAGTTCCTGGACCAACCACTATAGTAAAGCTGTCCTTAATACCACAAGGTAAACTAATTCAAGATGTTCGAGTATCTTTGAGATCTAATACTATTCCGAATGTTTTGCTTTTGCAAGCTAGGCCTACTGTTACTGAAGCTGCTAACACTTTAAATGGATTACCGGTTGCCTTTGTTGAAAGGCACCGTAGTTACTTTACTGAAAAGATAAAGACTGCAGCTGCTGAACATCCTGTTACCAGGCGGTATGAACTGACGGTTAATCCGACAATTGATGCTTCTGCTAATACTGAAATCAGTTTGGACGTTGAAACAACAAAATATAATTTATCGTTAGAAGGTTACCTTGATATTGGACGTCAAGATGACAGTACATCGTTAAAACTACATGTGGGAAAATATGCAAGTCCTAAAGATGAGCTTTTTCTTGATATCGAGTTTATCCCCAACAGCGTAACTTGGCGTTTTCTTCCAGGGTGGGGTCATAGTCTAAGCTCGGTCACTACAGTAGGTATTAAATATGACATTAGTGAAAAAGACGGAGTATTATGGACTAAGCAAGATTTGGGCTCGAACTGGCAGCTGCGCCTAGAACGAAATCAATCATGGAGCTTAAACGAACTTGGCGTTAGGTATAAGCTTCACGAATTTCTTAGTGCTGAATATGTATTTACTGACAATGAAAACTGGTTAAGACTGGTAGGTAATTTATAGACAATTGTTGAATAAAAAATGGCATTTTGCTATAATAGAACAGGATTAGCATAAAATAGCTCATCTAAATTGAGAGATTATTATTGAGCTAACTTGGACAAATTGATTGCCATTAGGCAGAGAGAAGGGGTCAACTATGTTGAAACTGGAAAAGAAACAAATTAAATTAATTACCTTAGTTATTACGGTATTTTTCGTACTTGGCATAGTAGGAATTGCTGTTTCACAATCAGGCAAATCTTATGCTGCCGCTGCTGGCAGTTCGTCAAACGTTGGTGTAGTTAACCATCAAATGCTAGTATCCCAGCATCCAGATATGGCAAAGGCTCAAGCTGCGATGCAAGCCGAAGTTGAGCAAGCAAAAAAAGATTTTGACGCAAAGTCTGCTTCTATGGGCGATAAAGAAAAGCAAGATTACTATATGCAATTACAGCAACGCTTAAACCTTAAGCAGCAAGAGTTAATTGCTCCTGTTTTTGATAAGGTAGATGCTGCAATTAAAGCTGTAGCGGACGCAAAAGGACTTAGTGTTGTTATGGATAAAAGCAATGTTGTGTACGGCGGTCAAGACATTACTGATGAGGTTGCTAAGAAATTTACTAGCAAATAATTGAATTTTAAAATAGAACCTTTGCAGCCGAGCAGGGACTACCAAGCTCGGCTCTTCTTTAGAAAGGGGTGGTTTGGTGTTAATCAAACGCACTGTTATACCGTTTCTTGTATTGATGGTATCTGTTGCAGCCTTTACTGCCGGTTGTTTCGGCAAGACCGACAAAGACACCAATACTCCTTCTGCTATTGGCATTATTGACATGAATAAGGCAATTCAAGCACATCCTAAATATCAGCAGTTAGTTTTACTGAAACAGCAGTTAAACACAATATCTGCTCAAATTGATGCTGAAAAGGTAAAAGCAGCGCGCCAGTTTAGTTCAATGTCTTCAGTTATTACATCGCCTGATAATACTGCTTTAAATACAGCTTTTGAACAAGAGTTTAAGGAAAAAATGGCAGGGGAGCAGGCTGAACTAAATGCTAAACTTTCCGCAAAAGCTGATCAAGCACGCGGAAAGCTAACTGATGAGCTTAAAGCCTATACTGCCGAAGTGGACAAGGAATACCATCCTCAGATCTTTAGCATCCAGCTCAAGTTAAAAACGGTTCAATTGAGCAAAGAGGAGATGACTGATTTACAGAATCAGTTAGAGCAGCTCCAAAAGTCTCGTAATAATAAACTGGCTGATAAAGAAAGACAGTTAGCAGCAAAAATGGATGCTATTATGGGGCCTGAACAAAAAGCTGTTGAACAGCAGCTTGCCGCTTATGCAAGTCAACTAAATAATGAGCTTGCGCAAAAGGCGGCTGCTAAAAGTGCTGCAATCGAAGCACGTAACAAATCTCAAGCTTTACAGCCCGCTTCGTCTGCAGTAATTGTAAATCCTGAATTAGAACAGCAGTTAGGCATGAAACGCCAAGAAGTAACTGTTTTAGAGCAGTTTATTATTCAAGACGTACGTGATAAGGCAGCAAAGATTGCCGCTGAAGGCCGACTGGATAGTGTGATAACAAATATTCAGGTGAATGTAAATGCAACAGATATCACCGAGTCTGTAATTGCTGAGTTTAAGAAATAAGTGAGTAGTGCATAATATTAGGAGACTGCTACAGCAGTCTCCTATCCTGTATAGAAAAACTAAAGGAATGAATTGGGGGATTAATTTATGAAATTAACAAAGAAGCACGTATTACTACTTATGGTAACCTTTATTGCCGTTATCTTCATTAGTGGCTGCAGTTCCAGTAACCAAAATGTTGGTGTACTAGACGTCAATAAAGTCATGACCGAAAGCCCGAAAGTAAAGCAGTTCCAGGATCAACTAAATACTAAAGGTAAAGAACTTAGTGATAACTTAGAAAAAGAAAAAGCAGGGATTAGTGCAGAAGAATTCCAAAAACGTCAAGAGGCAGCTTACGGCGAATTCTTAAAAACTAAACAGGATATGGAAGGGCAGATTGATGCAAGTATTAAACAAGTGCTTGATCAAGTAGCTCAAGAAAAGAAGCTTGGCGTAATTTTATATAAAAATGGCGTAGCACAAGGTGGAACAGATATTACTGAGGAAGTAATTAAAAAATTGCAATAGTATCCGGGAGGCTTTCCTTTGAATAAGAGATTAAAAGAAATCGCCGAACTGGTTGATGGTGTAGTATTGGGTGATGGAGACACAGAAATATCCGGTGTAACGAATATTGAGGATGCAGGGATAAAAGATATTACTTTTGCAGTACCACCTCACCTGGACAAAGCGGCTAATTCACAAGCTGCTGCCGTGATTATTCCAGACACCATTTACGATTTTCCTAAACCAGCAATCCGTGCAGCTAATCCTCGAGCTGCTTTTACTAAGCTGCTTGAAATATTTACACCGCCTGTTACTATTAAGCGTGAAATTCACCCTACTGCGGTAATTGGGATGAATGTTAAACTTGGGGAAAACGTTGCAATATTACCATACGCGGTGATAGCAGACAATGTAAGTATTGGTGACAACACTATCATATATTCACACTCATATATTGGGCAGGATGCGGTAATCGGCAGCGACAGCCTTATATATCCTAACGTAACCATTCGTGAGTATTGCCATATAGGCAGCCGTGTAATTATTCACAGCGGCGCTGTGGTGGGCAGTGATGGCTTTGGATTTATAACAGCTCAGGGCCGCCACCATAAGGTGCCTCAGGTCGGTAATGTAGTTATTGAAGATGATGTTGAAATAGGTGCGAATACAGCTATTGACCGGGCCACTACTGGAAGCACTGTAGTTAGGAATGGTACTAAAATTGATAACTTTGTCCACCTAGCTCATAATGTAGTAATGGGTGAGAACTGCCTATTAGTAGCTTTTACAGGCATTGCCGGTAGTGTGAAAGCTGGTAATAATGTAACTTTTGCCGGGCAAAGCGGCAGCGTAGGTCACATTACTATCGGAGACAATTGTGTCTTTGCTGCTAGATCAGCACCAATAGGTGATGTTCCTGCAGGTTCTTTCTACGCAGGCTTCCCAGCAAAACCTCACAAAGAATGGCTGAGAACCGAGGCTTCAGTAAATAAGCTCCCTGATCTACTTAAAAAGGTTAGGGAATTAGAAAAACGCCTAGCCGAAGTCGAGGGTAAGAAATAAAGAAATAGCTACGACTCAACCGCAGAGTACGCGGAGGTCGCAGAGGGTAAACGAAATATATTTTCCGCGATAATTATCGCGGATTTTCTTCGTAACCACTCTGCGTACTCTGTGTACTCTGCGGTTAAAAAATTTCTACATATATTACCTAGAGTAAAAAAGCAGGATATAATAGTTTTAATGCTGAATATATAGCGAGATTATCTGACCATTTTCGACAATGCTTTAAGGAGGAATTTAACAATGAAAAAAGTTCTGCTTGCAACTATCTGTGCTGCTTTCATGGCAACTGCTACAGCAGCAGCAGCACCTTCAATTAATGGTTCTACTGGATTGATTAGCACACCATCAGCTGATGTTTTACATGAAGGCCAGTTTTCACTTGGCTATTACAACCTTAAAGAGGGTGGCGTTGGCACCTTTAATACTGGTATCGCTAAAAACTTCGAAATAGGGGTGGCAGGTTTTCGTTATGATGGTGACCAAGATCAGACATATCTTAATGCCAAGCTCGGCTTGCTCCCCGAAACAATACTTTCACCGGGATTAGCAATTGGTATTGAAGATGTAGCGGATAAAACTGATCGCACTTATTACGCAGTTGCTAGTAAGGGACTACCGCTTGGTTTTAGAATTCATGCAGGGGTTGGCAAAGGTCGGTATGATGGTCTATTTGCCGGCATTGAAAAAACTATAAATCCTATAAGTGTTCTGACTGGCGACAGTGCCTTCCCTGCAACTACGCTGATTGCAGAATATGACGGCCGTGAAATGAATTATGGGGCCCGCTTATCTATAGTCCCTGGGCTTAAGGTGGATGCTGGCTGGCGCGATGATCGGACATATGTTGGAGTGACTTTTACTAACTAACTTATGTATGATATCGCTAAGTAACGGAGGTATACATGCTTTATCAATTTGTAAAAATACTTAGTAAGATTGTATGTATAATGCCTAGATACGCTAGGGTTACCTTAGGGAACCTGGTGGGTGAAGTTTGCTGGCTGATAATACCTCAAAATAGAAAAAATATTGCAATAAATAATGTGCGTACCTGTTTAGATCTTGAAGCTAATCATGCGTATAGGCTTGCAAAACTGAGTTCTACCAGATTTGGAAGAATGTTCATGGAAATACTCGCTTTTCCTGATATAAAAAAAGATGTTAATAAACACGTTCGCATCCAAGGAAAAGAACATTTAGAAGAAGCCCTGTCTTATGGGCAAGGAGTAGTATTAGCGACAGCTCACAGCGGCAATTGGGAATTGCTTGGAGGCGCGCTTGCTCTAAATGGCTTCCCGATGGTCGGTGTAGCCAAGAAGCAATCCAATCAGCAAATGGATAAGTTTATTAATGAATATCGTACCCTCACTGGTATGCATATTACCTACAAGACTGGTGTTAGAGAGATGGTTCGTATGCTCGGAGAAGGCAAAATCATCGGTTTACTAATGGACCAGACTGCAGGAAATCAGAGTAGTTTAAGTGAATTTTTTAATCGTCCGACACGAATACCTCAAGGCCCCGCTGCTCTAGCTAGAATGAAAAATGCGCCAATAGTTGTTGCATTCATTACTGAGAATCAAGATGGAACACATACAATTTACCTTAATAAACCAATTTGGATAGAAGCGACACAAAATAGAAACCATGATGTTGAAATTATGACGCAGCATCTTGCTCAAACTATAGAAAAACATATAAGAAGCTACCCCCATGAATGGTTTTGGCTTCATAATTTATGGAAAAATCGTCCAGATAAGTGATTAAAAAATTAACTTTGTAAAATAAGGGTCAGGCATGATAATCGCAAGTGATTATCATGCCTGACCCTTATTTTTTTACTTAGTCAATCTGTTCTACTAATGATATGGAATTGGATTTAGTATAAAATCTATAAAAAGTATATACGATTAGACGCTAGGAGTATATAAATATAGTATATATAACTAGACAAAAATGTGATATACGTGATATAATGTCTCCTTGAGAAACGGGGTGAAAAAGCAGTGGTTAAATACCTAAAAAGAGTTAAAGAAGTAATAACCAGAAGCGTTTTAAAAGATTCCTTTAACCGTGATATATTAACCCTTCTTATTGTTAGTATTCTTATTGGTTCGATAGCAGCTGGGGCTATATCATATGGTGCTAATGCGTATTTCTCGAAGACTTTGGCAAGTCTTGTCGGCGATTACGGAGAATATGACTTAATTATCCAAGCCCGTGAAGAAATGAAAGAAGATACGGCAGTTCAGATTCAAAAGATTATCGATGAAAACTTCCAGGGTGCCCGCCTTAAAGAAGGTCCTACAATTACTGGTAAGACCAATTTCTTTATTGCACTGCCTGAGCAATATAGAACTAAACAAATTTATGAAAATCTGGGTAAGATATTCGGAAGTATTCCTGGCGGTGCTGGAGCCGGTGTACTTACTGAGCCGAAGCTTAATGTCCGAGGTGTACCGGAAGGCGCCAAAAATATGCTTATCGAAAGAATTATGCAGATGGATGGAGTTAAATTCGCTTTCCGTGATGGTAATTCTGTTGGGGTAATTATGACCTCACTTGAAAAAACATCATCCGTAAATCAGCAAATAAAAGCCATACTAAACGAATACCAAGTCATCGAAATCAGTTTTCCGGTTGGAGCTGAACCGTCTAACCCTATTCGACTCGGTGAAGCTATCGCAGGGGATATTAAAACGGAGCTAAAGGCTGATTATGCGCAGAATGTATCTATTGATGGTAAAAATGATGATATGACTTATATGGTAAGTACCATGATGGAGTTAAAAAGGTTTTTGTCAGCATATGCTTCCCAAGTAACTATTAAGCCAAATGCTGGTGCAAAATTCATGAAGGGAGATGTTGTTGCATTTCAAGGTGCAGCAGCTACTCAGCCTGCTGCTGGGAATGCTCCAATAAGTGGGAATGTGCTGGTTTCAATTACTGCTGTTCGTCCTGATGGTATAGCGGAGGGAGTAATTACTCAAGGTGATTCTTCTCTATTAACCAACAACCAAGGCTATAAGCTAGCTAATAATTTAATTGGGGAGTATATTGGCAGTGCTACCTACCATAGTCCTCGCCAGCAGCTCAGTTCAGCCTTAACAGAAACGTCCAAGTTAGTGGGGCAGATACCAGGGTTTGCCCAAGACACTAAAAATATGAGTCAAATTGCTTTAGGTGCGCTCGATAATTACAGCAATAGCATTGGAGCAATTGAGCAAACTCTAAAAAACATGCAGACTGCTGGAACTGCTATACAAGCAGCCACAAGTGGACTTGCTAATATTAACACTAGTTCAATTCAGAATCAGCTTGATAGTTCTTCACGCTCAATGGGGGGGCTAATAAGCACACTGCAAGTTGTCAAACTGCTTAATCCTGAAGCTGGCACGGCCATTGATAATCTCACAGCAAGTCAAAATAACCTAAACAGCTTAAAATCGGGATTAAGTTCACTGGACAATATTGCTGCAGATGCTCGCAGTGCTAAATATACGATTGATAATGTAGTGACTAGCGGTAATAGTACTCTGGCATCACTAAGAAATTTTGATGCAGCTGGCGCTAGAAGCAACTTAACAAGTGCAGATGACAGGCTGGCTAAATTGCAACAGCTAGATGTACCTCTTATTACTGCTCAGCTGCAATATATGGCAGCTTCAGCCCCAAATTTGAAAGATGAAGATATAAGCCATTCAGTATCAGTTTTGGATAAATTTATAGATGGCCAGGTTATTCCAGGTCAGCGTATCCAGGTGCTGACTTCAGGTAAACTCAGCCTTGAGGCGGTTACGCCTGTTGTTCACAAGCAGGTTGGTCATAATAATGTTTCACTTTACTCAAGTTCGCTGGGTGTGATTGAACCTAATACACGAAGTGAAGTGTATCAACTCTTAAACGAGGTAAAAGCGATATTAGCGGGAATGGCAGCAGTTATTGTTACTATCTTGTTCTTAGTGCTCGACCACACTGCAGTTATGACTGTTATGCGCCGTAAGCGTTTAGCATCCCAAGCGAAAATTAAGATTAGCGGCTGGCGAGGTATAGCAACTCGTGTTGCTATTACTTTTACATCTTCAGAGCGGCAATATGGCATGCTTGTTGGTGCAGTAATGCTGACAGCCATGTTCTTAATTAGCGGCGGTGGTATTCCTTACCTGCCAGTGATTGGAGTACCGCTAATTGGTGCTGTTCTTGGATTAATTGTAGCCAACTACGCTGATAAAATTAGTCCAATATCTGGCGAAGAGCTTATGGCGGGAGAATCTCTAGGGATGTCCTTTGACGAAGTTATGCGTGAAATAGTTGTGCCTAGCGGTCGCCCAGGCTTACTGCAAAAATTAAACAATCGCAAAGTAATGTTTAAATAGACTGATTTTTAGGCGCAAAAGCGCAAAGGGAACGCAAATAAATAAGCACAAACGCGACAGTTATCGCGATCGTAACCCTTTGCATCCTTTGCGCTTTCGCGGTTATCACCGTCCATTATATCTTCGTGCTCTCCGTGTATCCGCCGTTGAAGTTCCTAAACCAGAAACGAGGTGATACCTATGCTTAAGATTGAGAACTTATATAAACAGTTTGGCAGCCTGGTTGCTATTGACGAGCTGAACTTACAGGTAGGTCGTGGTGAGACCGTTGTAATAATGGGCCCTTCTGGATGTGGTAAGTCAACAACAATTAGAACCATTAATCGATTAGTAGAACCAGACCGTGGTAGTGTGGTTATTGGTGATACTGATGTTATCAAGCTAAGTACGGACGAACTTATGCAAGTTCGTAAAAAGATTGGCTTTGTATTTCAGCATTTTAACCTAATTAGCAGACTTACTGCTTTAGAGAATGTGATGCTTGGCTTAGTTATGGGCGGTATACCGAGGGAAATTGCTCAGACCAAAGCAAGTGAGGCTCTTCAAAAGGTTGGCTTAGAAAAACATAGTAGCCATAAACCGACTGAAATGTCAGGAGGCCAGCAGCAGAGGGTGGGGATAGCTAGAGCATTAGCTTTTGAACCTGAACTTATGCTGTGGGACGAACCTACAGCTTCACTTGATCCTATATTGGTGCGTGAAGTGCTTGTAGTTATGGAAGAATTGGCCAAATACCGTGCAAGTACTATGCTTGTGGTAACCCATGAACTTTCCTTTGCCCTTCACGTTGCTGACCGTATTGTCCTGATGGATAAAGGGAAAATAGTTGAAGAAGGCATACCGTCGCAAGTTTTCCTTAAACCTTCATCTTCAATTGGTCAGCAGTACAAAGAACTCATTGAATACCAAATGAACACAAGTGCCCTCACCCTCGCCGGCAAACGAATTGCCTAGTGACATTGTGGAGAAGGAATTTTTAACCGTAGAGTACGCGGAGGGCGCAGAGTGGACACAAAGAATATGTCTATGCGCGATAAATATCGCGCTAAATCACTTCGTAAACCCTCTGTGTACTCTGCGCCCTCTGCGGTTAATAAAACTTCTACTCCCCCAATATGAAAAATTTAGCAGCACTCCCCCTTGCAGGAAGAGCGAATATTTTGTAGAATAAACAAAGGTTATCATGTCAGGAGGATTTTCCATGCAGCACCAAACTACTATAGGCAAGACGGTGACATATACCGGTATCGGACTTCATTCCGGACAGGATGTAACCATCAGGCTTAATCCCGCACCAATTGATACCGGTATTGTATTTGCTCGAGTTGACTTGCCTGGTGCACCGCAGGTAGCAGCAAAGGCCAGCAATGTAACCTCTACAATGCGTGCTACAACTTTAGAGTCAGGTAATGCCAAGGTTTTTACAGTTGAACACCTTCTAGCGGCATTTTCAGCAATGATGGTTGATAATTGTATTATTGAAATTGATTCAGTAGAGCCGCCTGTAGCAGATGGAAGCTCGATGCCTTTTGTTGAGCTTATCCAACAAGCTGGTATTATAAAGCAGGACGCTATACGTAAAATACTAGCGGTAAGTGCCGAGCAGACTATAAGGCATGAAGATAAATTTATAACTATACTTCCATATAACGGACTTAGAATAACCTTTACTTCTATTAATTCTCATCCATTATTAGGGGTGCAGTTTGGCGATTATGAAATAACGCCAGAAACTTTTATAAAGGAAATTGCCCCGGCTCGAACTATCGGCTTTATGCATGAAGTTGAAGCACTAAAAGCACAGGGGCTAGCGCTTGGCGGCAGCCTCGAGAATGCAGTAGTATATGATGCTGAAAATGTATTAACGCCGCTTCGGTTCTCGGATGAACTTGTACGGCATAAAATATTAGACGTTATAGGCGATTTAGCACTTGCTGGCTGCGTACGTGGCCATATTATTGCTGTTAAATCTGGTCATACGCTAAATACAGCACTAGCCAACAAAATATTAGCTAATATAATAGAGACGGTCTAGTATCTCAAGAGAGATGCATAGAGGTCGATCCTAAATTGCGAGGGAGTTGAATTTAATAATGTTATCATCGACTGAAATACAAAAAATAATTCCACATCGTTATCCATTTTTGCTTGTTGACCGTATCATCGAATTAGAGCCAATGAAGCGTGCTGTAGGTATTAAAAATGTTACGATCACCGAGCCTTTCTTCCAAGGACACTTTCCTGGACAGCCTGTAATGCCAGGTGTGTTGATTTTGGAGGCTATGGCGCAAGTAGGAGCAGTAACCGCTCTTTATCCAGCTGAAAATCGCGGTAAAGTCGCATTTTTCGCCAGCATAGATCGGGTTAAATTCAGAAAACCAGTTGTACCAGGTGACCAACTTAAAATGGTTGCAGAATTGGTTAAAGTTCGTGGTGGCATGGGTAAACTATGGTGTGAGGCCTTTGTAGATGGTCAACTCGTTGCTGAAGGCGAGTTAATGTTTGCAATGTCGTAGGTACGAGGATTAACCGCAAAGACGCAAAGGGAAGATAAGGGAATAGTTTTTCAACGCGAGCATATCGCGAAGTAAACATTTGCGTTTTAGCACATTCGCGGTTCATAAACGGTATCATGCTTTGAAAAAAGCCGTAAAGTGGTCAAACTTATTTGAATTATTGAGATAAAGTATTTTAATTGCTTAAAATGGCTTGTTTTGGCGAAAAAATGATTGTTATAGTTGGTCTGACTAGTCGGACTATATTTAATAGATGTATCAAATGAGACTTAATTTAGTGGAGTTGCTGTGCTCTTCGGGTAGAACCCCATCTGAATTTCTAGTCCTAACAGAAAGTATAACTTTCTTAAAGGCAGGATAAGTGCAACATCGACTTGCGCTGTCGCTAAGGCTCGACGCAAGCCGTGTTTCCTTTATCGAATTTATCCAGGGACTTAGCTGCTTTCCTGTGCCCTTTGGGTATAACTCCCGCTTATAGAATATGGGATTATTTGAGCGGATTAGTCATCGGATAAAATTAACACAGTATAACTATTTAGAATATAGTATTGGGTAATTTAAGATTACCTGTTAGAAGGAGTGATATGCTGATGAAACCGGAAAAGGTTGTAATCGCTTTACGCAAGATACATGAAACGGCGGTTGTGCATCCTGGCGCCCGCATCGGCAAAGATGTTGAAATTGGTCCATATGCGGTAATTGGGGAGCATGTTCTTATTGATGATAGAACAAAAATCGGTGCCCACGCGGTTATAGATGGCTGGACTAGTATCGGTAAAGACTGCATTATTTACCCTGGTGCTTCAATTGGATCAGAACCACAGGATCTCAAGTTCCGTGGCGAAAAGAGCTATGTATTTATTGGTGACAATACTAAGATAAGAGAATTCGCTACAGTTAACCGAGCTACTGGTGAAGGTGAAGAAACCCGTATCGGTTCTGACTGTATGCTTCAGGCTTATACTCATGTGGCTCACAACTGCATAGTTGGAAATAATGTTATCATGTCTAATGCTGCGACGTTAGCTGGCCACGTTGTTGTTGAAGACCGAGCAGTCATAGGTGGCTTATCTGGTGTTCACCAATTTGTTAAAATTGGCCGCAATGCGATGGTTGGCGGACTTACTAAAGTAGTTCAGGATGTGCCTCCATATGTTATAGTTGATGGCCATCCGGCAAAGGTTTCCGGTCTAAACAGTGTGGGAATGTCACGTGCCGGAGTTGTTGCAGCTTCTCGCAGTCAAATCAAAAAAGCTTACAAACTGTTGTATCGCTCAGGCCTAAGCTTAGCGCAGGCTATAGCTATGATAGAGCAAGAAGTTGATTCTTGTGAAGAAGTAGAACACTTCCTGCGTTTTCTCCGCAATGCGGAACGTGGTATCTGCCGTGGGCGCAGGGACTCCAACGATTAACTGCCCTGGCGATATGATTATCCGGAGGAGATATGCATGAAGAAAATAGGTTTATTAGCAGGAATTGGACGTTTGCCAGTAGAGTTTGCCCGTGCCGCTCGCGGCATGGGCTTTAGCGTGACGGCAGTGGCCTTAGTGCCGGGTGTAGACCCTGAGCTAAGTGAATCTGCTGATACAATATATAATATCAGCATTGGCGAACTTGATAAGGTCATCGCCGCTTTAAAAAGTGAAGGCGTAGAACAAGTTACTATGCTGGGCAAAGTAACAAAGGAACTTATGTTTAGCGGTTCAGTACAGCTAGATGCTCGCATTCGAAAGATGTTTGCAGCACTGACAGACAATAGTGATGATACTATAATGTTGGCTTTTGTCAGGGAATTAGCAAGTGACGGAATTGGTGTATTTGACCAAACAACCTTGATTCGTACTCTAATGCCAGCGCCTGGTGTTTTATCAAGCCGCAAACCTACGCCAGAAGAACAGGCCGATATGGAATTTGGCTTTAAAATGGCTAAAGCAATAGGTGGCTTAGATATCGGACAAACCGTTGTCGTAAAAAACCTAGCAGTGATTGCGGTTGAGGCAATTGAAGGAACAGATTCCTGCATTCGTCGCAGCGGACAGCTTAGCCGCGGCAATGCGACTGTTGCTAAGGTAGCTAAACCTAACCAGGATATGCGATTTGATGTTCCTGCAGTCGGTATTAATACAATACATTCCATGATTGAAGCAGGCGCAAAAGCACTAGCGATCGAAGCTGGAAAAACCTTAGTGGTTGAAAGAGAAAAAGTAATTAAAATGGCTGACGATAATGGAATAACTATTGTTGCCATGTAAATAATTAATAATAAGACGCGAAGGGCGCGGAGGATGTTTTGTCACTAAGCGTCTTCGCGTTTTTATCTATTTGTGGAAATAAACGGTTTAACCGCAGAGTACGCAGAGTACACAGAGTAAAATGCTTTTTTAGCGCGATAACTATCGCGCAAATATTACTTTGCGTTCCCTCTGCGACCTCCGCGTACTCTGCGGTTCATAGTCGTATTCTAGTATTTTGGAGGCAAACTATGTACAAAGTCATGATTTCTGTAGGCGAAGCATCAGGAGATTTGCATGGGGCCAGTGTAGCTGCTGCCTTGAAAAATATTCAGCCCGATATTAAGCTGCTTGGTATGGGCGGACAAGCTATGCGATCAGCCGGAGTGGAGATTGTGCACGATATCGCCGATTTAGGCGTGATTGGCTTTGTCGAAGTAATAAAAAATTTGCCAAGATTATTTAAGCTGCGCGACAGCCTTGTCGAATTAATGGCTTTTGAGCGGCCTGATGTGCTAGTAGTCATAGATTACCCTGATTTTAATATGCGGTTGGCTGAAAAAGCTAAGGAACTGGGAATTCCAGTTGTTTCATATATTAGCCCGTCAGCATGGGCGTGGCGTAAAGGCAGGGCTAAGGATGTTGCTAAGATTGTTGACCGACTTGCGGCAATATTTCCTTTTGAGGCTGATGTTTACCGGGAAGCTGGCGCAAACGTAACTTTTGTCGGGCATCCGCTTATGGACATTGTAAAACCTACTATGCCGAAAGATGAAGCATATAAATTTTTCGATGCTGACCCAAAGCATCCGGTGGTGTTGTTATTACCAGGCAGCCGAAAGCAAGAGATCACTAACTTACTCCCAGTCATGCTTGAGGCTGGCGAAAAAATTGTCGATAAGGTGCCCAATTGTCAGTTTTATCTGCCAATTGCTTCGACAATTTCCCGGGAAATGCTGCAGGATATTATAGGTAAATACAAATTGAATGTGAAATTAACAAATGAACGAACCTATGATTTAATGACTATTTCTGATACAGCAATTGCGGCATCAGGGACTGTCACTCTAGAAGCTGCTATATTGAATTTACCCTGTGTTGTTATTTATAAACTTGCAACTTTAACCTATTTGCTAGGTAAATTTCTGGTTAAAATTCCTCATTTTAGCCTGCCTAATATTGTGGCTGGACGGAGAATTATACCCGAACTGCTTCAGGGGGACGCTAATCCTGATAATATCGCCAAAGAAGTTATCCCTACGCTAATTGACGAAGCAGAAAAGTTACGCCTCAAAAATGATTTAGTCGAGGTGCGTCAAAAGTTAGGTGATATTGGTGCTGTAGGGCGTGTGGCTAAAGTAATCCTTGAGGTTGCTAGTGCCAAAGCTGGAGGTAGCAATGAACACATATAAACGCTTGATAAGTTATGTTCGGCCCTACTTGCCGCGTTTAGCTTTGGCCGTTGTTTGTATAATTGCTGCGGCGAGTGCTAACCTATATGTTCCATGGGTAATAAAAGAAGTAATTGATGAAGTTTTGGCTGAAAAAAATGTAGTAATGTTAAATACAATTGCATTTGGTATAGTTGTGGTCTATATGCTGCGCGGAGTTTTTTTCTTCGGACAAACTTACCTAATGTCTTATATTGGACAGCGTGTTATTATAGACATTCGTGAAGCTATATATAAGCATTTGCAGCGCCTTTCGCTTTCTTATTATGAAAAAAGGCAAACTGGTACGATCATGAGTTATATTACGAATGATGTAGCAGCTCTCCAAGGGGCCTTAGTTGAAAGTGTTATCGAGATGGTTAGCGAAGCATCTGTGCTTATCGGGTCACTTGCAATGATGTTTTTTCTACACTGGAAACTCACGCTATTAACCTTGATAACATTACCATTGGTCGCGCATACAATGCGCATCTTTGGTAAGAAACTGCGTAACACTAGCACAGTAATGCAAGAACGTGCTGCAGATATTACATCTGTATTGCAAGAAACAATTTCGGCAGTACGTGTTGTTAAGTCCTTTGTTCGTGAGAACTATGAAGTAGAGCGATTTAGTAAAGAAAACTATTTCAATTTTCGGGCTCAAATGAAAAATGCGCAACTTACTGCTACCCTTACCCCGATAATTGAGTTATTAGCTGCTATTGGTGTAACTTTTATTATTTGGTATGGCGGCTGGGAAGTAATCAATGGCAATTTGACTTCTGGAGCTCTGATTGCGTTTTTGGTTTATGCTGTCAATCTATCGAACCCAATAAAGCGTTTAAGCCGAGTATACGGTAATATCCAGCGTGCGTTAGCTGCTGCTGACCGCGTTTTTTCTGTACTAGACACCGAACCAGAAATTAAAGATATGCCTGGTGCCGTTGACTTGCCGCCGATTAATGGGGATGTTGCTTTCAATAATGTAACCTTTGAATATAAAGAGGGGGAACCAGTTCTTAGCAATATCACGATTGAAGCAAAGGCGGGCCAAATGGTTGCTATCGTTGGGCCAAGTGGTGCTGGCAAGACTACTATTGCTAATCTTGTGCCGCGCTTTTACGATGCCACCCACGGATGTGTAAGTATTGATGGTATTGACGTTAAGAATGTTACGCTGGATTCATTACGTAAACAAATCGGTATTGTACCTCAGGAGACTGTTCTATTCAATGGTACAGTATATGATAATATTTTATATGGCGATTTAGGTGCTGCCGAGGAGGATATCTTTGCTGCTGCTAAATCTGCAAATGCACATAACTTTATCACTGCAATGCCGGATGGCTACAAAACCCAGATTGGTGAGCGAGGATCGAAACTTTCAGGTGGTCAGCGCCAGCGTATTTCAATTGCCCGGGCCATTCTAAAAAATCCTCGGGTGCTTATACTCGATGAAGCTACTTCGGCACTAGATACCGAAAGTGAAAAGCTTGTACAAGAAGCTCTTGATAAGCTTATGATCGGGCGAACTTCTTTTGTAATAGCTCATCGCCTTTCCACAGTTTTGCGCGCAGACTTAATATTAGTCATGGAACGCGGCAAAATCGTCGAACGTGGTACCCATGCCGAACTTCTCGCCCTCGGTGGACTTTACAGCAAATTATATCAAGTTCAGTTTAATAAAAAGGATTAACGATTTAACAAAAAGTGTATGCAAAGGACTCAAATGATGCTTACAGTTTTCAAGCGCGATATCATCGCGCATAGTTTTAGCATCCACTCTGCGCCCTCTGCGTACTCTGCGGTTAAATTGCATTTTTATCTATTTAGAAATGTGAGGTACCCGGTATGCAATTTTTATACAACATAGTCGCAATACTGCTTGTCGTACTGGCATTACCGGTATTTGTTTTCCGTATGCTTCGCGAGGATGGTTTTGCCGAGCGAGTGCGTCAGAGTTTTGGTCTATTGCCTGAGGAAGCACTGGCTCCTGTGGCAAACAAAGGCTGCATTTGGCTTCACGCGGCCTCTGTCGGTGAGATTGTAGCCGCCAGCCCTATAGTTAAAGAATTTCGACGCGAGATGCCTGATTCACCAATACTGGTCTCTGTGGTTACTTCAAACGGTTATGCAATGGCTAAGCGAATTGTAAAAGATGCAGATAGCATAATTTATTTTCCACTGGATCTGCCTTGGCTTAGTGAAAGTGTAGTTAGAAGGATTATGCCAAGAGTATTTCTTCCAGTTGAAACCGAGCTGTGGCCGAACTTTTTAAAGGCTGCCCGGAATCATCGTATTCCAGTTATGATGGTAAATGGTCGGATCAGTGACAAGAGTGTCAAAAGGTATCATTATCTGCGAAGTATATTAAATTCGATGATTGGTACTGTAGTTAAATTCTGTATGCAGTCTAAAATTGATGCTGATCATATTATCCGTTTAGGAGCAGACCCTAAAAGGGTAGTCGTAACAGGAAACACAAAGTTTGACCAGACCTATACCGATGTGAGTGAATGTGACAAACAATTACTGCGTGACAGCATGGGCTTGAAGGATTATACGCCGATAGTGGTTGCAGGAAGTACACACCCTGGAGAGGAAGAGGCAGTATTTGCTGCATTTGTTAAGGTAAAAGCCTTCTTTCCAACAGCTAAACTGATATTGGCCCCGCGTGAAATTCTACGTGCTGACGAAATTGTTACGATGGCTGATTCATATCAGGTTAAGGCCGCTAAGCGTACTGTCTTGCAGCAGGAAAGCAATTATGAGCATGATGTTGTAGTACTTGACACGATAGGTGAGCTGGGGAAAGTATACAGTTTAGGTGATATAATCTATGTTGGAGGCAGTTTAGTGGCGCGCGGGGGACATAATATTTTAGAACCAGCAGCCCACGGAAAGCCGATTATTGTCGGGCCTCATATGTTCAACTTTAAGGACACATATGCTTTGTTTTCTGAACGCTCTGCCTGCCTTACAGTGCATAATGCCGATGAACTGACAGAAAAAATGCTAAATATTCTTCAAAATGATAGTATGCGCCAGGCTATGTCTAATGAAACACTAGCTATTATTAATGAGAACAAGGGAGCATCGAGACAGAGTGCTATTGAGCTTAAGGAAATGCTGCTTAATTGGGATATGTCTAAAGAAAGCAGAAAACTTGAGCAGATCGGCCGCCAGCGTGAAGCGATGCAAACCTACTTATATAAATTAGTCCATGGTGATAAACAAGGAATACTAGCTAAGTCAGCTCTTAAAATACTGTACTTTTTATCCTTAGTATATGGCTCAGGAGTTTCACTAATCCTTTTACTATATAAAAGAGGGATACTAAAGCGGCACAGACTTAATTGTCGGGTGATCAGTTTGGGTAATATAACGGTTGGCGGTACTGGTAAGACTCCTACTGCACAACTGCTTGCTGCTGCAATCAGGGACATGGGCTATCGTGTTGTTATTCTAAACCGAGGATATCGGGCTGGTTTTAAGGAAGAAGTAGGCCTTGTATCAGATGGTGAAAAAATTTATATGTCAGTGTCTGAGGCCGGAGATGAAGCCTATCTCTTAGCGAAAAACCTACCAGGAGTTCCTGTAGTAATCGGACGTGATCGTACTATTTCCGGCGAGTATGCAGTACAGGAACTTAAGGCCGATGTTGTAATTCTTGATGATGGTTACCAGCATTGGAAATTAGCGAGAGATCTTGATATAGTCTTAATTGATGCCTTAAATGTTTTCGGAAACAGTTATATGCTGCCAAGAGGTACGCTGAGAGAACCGCTTTCAAACCTAAGCCGCGCAAGTGTATGTCTATTAACTAAGGTTGATCAGGCTACGGATGGAGCTAGAAATGTAATTAGGGATACTATTGCCTTGTATAACAAGAGTGCTTTAGTTGTAGAGAGTATTCATAGTCCCAAGTGTTTTATCGAAATAGCCGAATGGTATAAGGGAGTTCGTTATAAAAACATTTCTTTGGATACATTCGGTGGTCAGACTCTCGTTGCCTTTTCAGCGATTGGCAATCCGACTTCTTTCGAACAAACCATAACAGATCTTGGGCCAAGGGTCGTTGACAGCATTCGTTTCCCTGACCATCATGACTACACAATGGCTGAAATGCACGCCATAATGCAGAGTGCAGTTGAAAAGGGTGCTGACGCTCTTGTGACAACCGAAAAGGACGCAGTGAAAATTCCAGCAGAATTTATCCACTCTGATCGACAGTTGCCTGTTTATGTACTTGGAATTGAAGTCCAATTCTTAGAAGGCTATGATGACTTTATGGAACTAATAAAAGCAACGATGAAATAATGATGTTTGACCGCAAAGACGCAAAAAAACATACGCAATAATTATTGCGAAAAAAAGATTACACTTTGTGACCTTCGCGCCTTTGCGGTTAAAAATTCTTCTCATCTCCACAGGAGGTTTTTATGAACATACTTTGTGTAATACCCGCAAGATATTCATCGACTAGGCTGCCGGGAAAGCCGCTAGCTGATATCGCGGGCAAGCCGATGATTCAGCATGTGTACGAGCGGGCTAAGCAGGCTGAACGTCCTACAACTGTTTTAGTTGCTACTGATCATGAACTAGTATATCAAGCAGTAAAGTCTTTCGGCGGCGAAGTTATGATGACTTCAGCCGATCATCCTACAGGAACAGATCGGCTGGCTGAAGTGGCCAACAGCTTTCCTGACGCTGATATTATTATTAATGTGCAAGGCGATGAGCCTCTTATCGAACCAAAAGTAATTGACGACTTAGCCAGTGCTTTTGATGATTCACCTGATTTAGCAATGGCTACACTCATGACCGAAATGGAAGAAATTGAACATAATAATCCAAATGCCGTAAAAGTAATCACTGACTTGAAGGGCTATGCACTATATTTCTCTCGCTCCATAATACCTTATCCTCGTGTAAAGGATGTCGGGATGCCAGTGCACAAACATTTAGGAATCTACGCTTACCGTCGTGATTTTCTTCTAAAATACGCAAAACTAAGCCCTACCCCGTTAGAACGTACTGAATCGCTCGAACAACTCCGCGCCCTCGAACACGGCTATCGTATCAAAGTCATAAAAACAGACTTCAAATCCATCGGCGTCGACACCCCCGAAGACCTCGAACGCGTAAATGAAATGTTGAAAAAATAAACTATTAACAAAAAATTGTACTCAAAGGACGCAAAGTGGCCACAAGTAAAAACATGTGCGATATTATCGCATAGAAAGTAACTCCGTAAACCCTCTGCGCCCTCCGCGTACTCTGCGGTTAAATAACGTCACCCCCAACAATAAGGAGGCATTTTCCATGAATACAGTCAATATTGGTTCAATAACAGTAGGCGGCAAGCAGCCGCTTGTACTATTAGCAGGTCCGTGTGTACTCGAAGGCTATGAGCGGTCAATAAAAATTGGACGTGCGGTTAAAGACATTGCAAATAGATTAGGAATACCTTATGTCTTTAAAGCATCATTTGATAAAGCCAATCGTTCATCTTATGCTTCTTTTCGCGGACCTGGTTTAGAAGAAGGTCTAGCGACTCTGAAGAAAATCAAACAGGATCTTGGTGTACCTGTTGTTAGTGATATTCATGATGTATCACACGTACAGCCGGCAGCTGAAGTGCTGGATATTCTGCAAATACCAGCTTTTCTGTCCCGCCAAACTGATTTAGTTTATCAGGCGGCTCTTACTGGTAAGGTTGTTAATGTTAAAAAAGGCCAATTCCTCGCACCTAATGATATGAAGAATGTAGTAACCAAAATGCGCGAGGCAGGTAATGAAAATATTATGCTAACTGAGCGTGGGGCAAGCTTCGGATATAATAATCTTGTTGTTGATATGCGCGGCCTTGCTATTATGCGTTCTTTCGGCTACCCTGTAGTATTTGATGCTACCCACAGTGTGCAGCTGCCTGGCGGCGCAGGCACTAGCTCAGCTGGTCAACGAGAGTATGTCAGTTACCTGACCAGAGCGGCTGTAGCAGTTGGCATCGATGCTCTATTCATGGAAGTCCACGACAATCCCGCCGAAGCCTTGTGCGACGGCCCCAATATGCTCTACATTGATCAACTAGAAGATCTGCTGAAAGACGTCCTAGCAATCGACAACGTAGTTCGTCGACATAAATAAAAACGGGAACTGGGTTTTTGAACCGCAGAGTACACAGAGTACGCAGAGTATTACGGAGTACAGCGCGATAGTTATCGCGCCTAAATAAAAATTAGTCCTCAGCGTTCCCTCTGCGACCTCCGCGTACTCTGCGGTTAATCGTATCCAAAGTAGAGGAGGTATCTCCAATGATAATTGAACAAGCAAGGCAAGTATTGGCTATAGAGGCTGCGGCGATTGAGAGTTTAATTCCGCGGATAAATGGTCAGTTTACTACAGCCGTTAATATGATATTAGAATGCAAAGGCCGAGTGATTGTTACCGGTATGGGTAAATCAGGTCTTATCGGTAAGAAGATAGCTGCTACTTTAGCAAGTACCGGGACTCCGTCCTTTTTCCTGCACCCTGCTGAAGGAATTCATGGTGACTTAGGAATGGTTACAGCTGATGATATAGTATTAGCTCTTTCAAACAGTGGCGAGACTGGCGAAATTATCAGTATTATTCCTGCCGTTAAGCGTATTGGAGCTCCAATTATCGCGATGTGTGGGCGTGAACAATCTACATTAGTACAAACTGCAGAAGTATTTCTTGATGTGAGCGTATGTCAGGAAGCTTGTCCGCTCGGCTTGGCTCCAACCGCCAGCACAACTGCGGCATTAGCAATGGGTGATGCATTAGCAGTAGCCCTATTATCAGAACGCAAATTTACCCCGGAAGATTTTGCTATATTTCATCCTGGTGGTTCACTGGGCCGTAAGCTATTGCTTACGGTAGAAAAGGTTATGCATAGCGGCGAAGATAATCCTATGGTTACTGCTGATAAGACAGTGAAAGAAGCTTTATTTGTTATGACTGCCAAAGGACTTGGAGCGACTTCGGTGGTGGATGAACAAGGAAGACTCATGGGCATAGTAACAGATGGCGATATTCGACGAGGTTTAGAAAAAGGTCATGGTTTTCTTGATCTGCCAGTCGTTGACCTTATGACCAAGAATCCTCGTACTATTACGCTAGATAAGCTAGCAGCCCAGGCACTAAACCTAATGGAGAAAAATAAACCTCGTCCGATTACAGTATTGCCGGTAGTTGACGGGGACCATCACGCAATTGGCATTATTCACCTTACTGACTTATTACGTCAAGGAGTGGTATAATGGACATTGACACCCGGGCTAATAAAATTAAGCTAATGATTTTCGATGTTGATGGTGTTCTCACTAACGGCCAAATTATATTTGGTCGTGATGGTGAAGCCATGAAGGAATTCAATGCTCAAGATGGCTTAGGAATATCGGTAGCTCATAAAGCCGGATTAAAGACAGCTATTATTACCGGGCGCGAAAGCGACATGGTGAAACTGCGTGGAGCTGAACTCAAAATAACTGATGTATATCAAGGTGCTATGAGTAAGCTTGCTGCCCTGCAAGAACTTATTGCAAAGTACAATTTAAAATTAGATGAAGTATGCTATGTGGGCGATGATCTTATCGATCTCCCAGTAATGATTCAAGTAGGACTAGCCTGCGCAGTAGCAAACGCTGTACCTGAGGTCAAAGCTAACGCTCATTACATTGCAGCCAACGAAGGCGGCCGCGGTGCCGTCCGTGAAATCGTTGAATTAGTCCTAAAAGCCCAAGGTAAATGGGCTGACATTATCGCAGCATACACCCAAGACATAAACATGGAAACTAGACAATAATTGAACCACAGAGTACACAGAGTACGCAGAGGGTTTACGGAGTGAAACGGCGTGATAGTTATCACGCAAAAATAATAAGTCCGAACTCAGCGTTCCCTCTGCGCCCTCCGCGTACTCTGCGGTTAATAGAATCGTCACTTGAGAGAGGAGGATGGTGCGTGCAATATAAAATACTGAAAGTTATTAGCTTCATTGTTTGCCTAATGCCTTATGGCATGGTATTAGCATTAGGTAAAGTGGTTGGTAAGCTTTACTATTATGCTGCCGGTCGTCAGCGAAAGCGTGCTATAGTACAAATGCAGGAGAGCTTAGGCATTTCCACTAAGCAGGCTGAGAATTTAGCAGTGGGTCTATTTAATAATCTAGGGCAGACTTTTTTAGAAGTAATGTATATGCCTGCACTTACTCCTGAAAAAATTAGACGCTATGTAGAAGTAGAAAATATGCACTATTTAGACGAGGCATTAGCTGAAGGCAGAGGCGTCGTAATGCTTACTGCTCATATTGGCAATTGGGAATGGCTTGGAGCAACTTTAGCCATGGCAAAATTGCCAATAACGACAGTCATTAAGCGTCAGCCTAATGACCAGCATACTCAGATTCTCAATGAATATCGTGAAATGGTAGGTATAGAAGTTTTTGCCCGTGGAACCACAGAACTGGTAGCTGCGGCAAAAGCCCTAAAACAAGGAAAGATTCTGGCCTTTCTAGCAGATCAAGACGGCGGAAAAGCTGGCATGTTTATAGAATTTCTGGGCAAGATGGCTGCAACGCCATTAGGGCCGTCAGTTTTTGCAAAACGTTTTAAGTCTCCAATAGTACCAACGTTTATTGTTAGAAATCCATCCGGCGGACATAAAGTTCTAATTCGTAAGCCGCTGTATTACGAAAACACAGGTGATGAAAACAAAGATCTATATACTATAACCGAAAAAACTACCAAGGTTATAGAAGACATTGTAAAAGAATATCCAGACCAATGGCTATGGTTTCAAAAGCGTTGGAATACAAAATATGAAGAAGCTGATATAAATGCCAATGTTCAGCAAACAGCTGCAACTGAACAGAGAGGACAGTGAGCCTGAATGAATAAAAAATCATATGCGCTTATTGCCTGTATTGTTTTAGTGCTGGCATTTGGAGTATATTACTTGTTTAGAGATGAGAGCCCCAAAGAGCTTCAACAACAGCAAGTAAAGAATGAACAAACGGTGAATATGACCTATTCAGGCAATTCTATTATCGAAGAACAAGATGGTAAGCGGTTGTGGGAACTGAGTGCCGAAACAATTGAAGTGGACCCCAAAAGCAAACAAGCCATTATAAAGAATTTAAGAGGCGTTTTTTATCAGGATAATGGCGGTAAAATGGAAATAAATGCAGCCCAAGCCGTTTTAGATACCAAGACAAGAGATATTATCATGAATGGACAGGTTAAAGCTGTCTCAGCTGATGGGGCAACCTTTACGGCACCTACAGCCCGCTGGGCTGGCAATGACCGCCGTTTTTACGGATCAGGCGGCATAACTATGACTAGAGATGACACTGTTATCATAGGTGATCGCATCGAGAGCGATGCTAATATGCAGAAAATAAAAGTAGAGGGTAATGCCCGTATCCGCAAAGGAGGTCCTGCCAATTGAAGCTTAGCAGAATATTATTAGTATTAGCTCTGACTTTAGGCATGGCTACGCAAATCTATGCCGCTCAGACTAAGCCTGTCGAATTAGCGGCAGATGTCATTGAGTATGATTCAACTACTGGAATTATGACAGGCCAAGGAACTATAAAACTTACTCAAGGCAATGCAGTGGTAACCGGCTCAAATGTAAACTATAATACTAAGACTCAGGAAGCCGTTATAACAGGCGGAGTAAAATTGGTTCAGGATAACGCTGTAATGACAGCAGAAGAACTACGTTCCTATGACAACAATCATATAATCGCTAGCGGTGATGTTGAGCTTGTTAAGGGTGATAACACTTTAACAGGTCCGCAAATTGATTATTATGCCGATAAATCCTATGCTGTTATAAATAATAACGCTCGTCTAAAGATGCCTGATGGCATCATGACCGCGAATAAGATCGAAGCCTATATGAGTGATAATCAGATTGTTGGAACAGGTAATGTGCATATTGTAAGTCAAACAAGACAGCTAGACGCAACGGCTGATCAAGCATCGTACTACGGTGCTAAAGGCGAACAAGGCAGGGTAGTCCTTACTGGCAACGCAAAAGCTGTTCAGGAAGGCAACGTGCTCCAGGGTAATAAATTAACAATATACCTTGACGATAATGCCGTAAACGCCCAAGGACGCACCAAGCTAGTAATTCAGCCACAGTAACCAACGATGTATTTAACCGCAAAGACGCAAAAGCGCTAAAAAACGAAAAAATAAATATCCCGCGATAATTATCGCGTGCAAAACCCTTTGCGGTCTTCGCGCCTTTGTGGTTAGTCCTAGTCATTCCTTAAACCTTGAAATGAGGAATAAACAATGTTTATTGAAACACACAATCTTATAAAAACATACAAAGGCCGCAATGTGGTCAATGGAGTTAGTCTAAGGGTCGATAAAGGACAAGTAGTAGGGCTATTAGGACCGAATGGGGCTGGCAAAACTACTACTTTCTATATGATAGTAGGGCTTGAAAAACCAAATTCCGGGCAAGTGTTAATCGGCGGAGAGGATGTTACTCAAATGCCGATGTACCAACGATCAAGATTTGGTTTAGGTTATCTGCCCCAGGAAGCATCAGTTTTCCGCAAACTGACTGTAGAAGATAATCTTATGGCAATACTTGAAACAACAAAACTTACTCCTGCTGAACGCAAAGACAAGGCTGAAAGTCTTCTGGAGGAATTCAATATCACGCATGTCCGTCAGCGTAAGGGGTCAGAACTGTCAGGCGGCGAAAGACGCCGGGTCGAAATAGCCCGCTGTCTTGCCACAGATCCATACTTCATTTTGTTGGACGAACCTTTTGCCGGAGTAGATCCAATAGCAGTATCTGACATCCAGTCAGTTATCGGCTATCTCAGCGACCGAGGTATCGGTGTACTCATCACTGACCACAACGTCCGGGAAACTCTGAGTATAGTAGACCGAGCCTATATACTAAGCGAAGGCAAAATCCTAATAGAAGGCGACAGTGAAACCATTGCCTCCAGCGAAATCGCCCGTAAATTCTACCTTGGCGAGAATTTTAGTTTGTAACGACTAACCGCAAAGACGCGAAAGCGCAAAGGAGATTTAATATATAAATATAAGCGCGATAATTATTGCGTCGTAACTCACTTTATGTCCATTGCGCCTTCGCGGTTAAAATATCATCCCCACGTAAACCCACGCACCCTTTATAGAGGAGAAAAAAATGCGTATATTAGATAAATATATAGTAAAAGAATTATTAGGGCCTTTTATATTTGGTATCTGCGCTTTTTCAAGCGTTTTTATCGGAACAAATACTCTATTTAAAATTGCTCAATATGTTACAAAATATGGTGCCCCAGTAACTTCGGTTGTTAAATTGTTTTTTTATAGCCTGCCTAACATTATTGTACTCACTTTCCCAATGTCAATGCTTCTTGCATCACTGTTGGCTTTTGGCAGATTATCTGGTTCAAGTGAGATAACTGCGATGAGGTCAGGCGGTATTAGTTTTTCTCGGTTGGCTATGCCAGTATTCATTGTTGCTTTTTTCGTCAGTATTTTTGCGGTAGCATTTAATGAAGTCGTAGTTCCTAAAGCTAATGCTGGGTACAATTATGTAGTTAAAAATGAAATTGAACGTAATACTGCTCCCAAATCACAGGAGCATATCATCATAAAAGATGTTAAGAATGGTAATCTAGAACGTCTCACTTATGCTCGTAAGTATGAGGAAAGTACAAATACGATGCACGCCGTATCCATTCAAGAATATGAAAATGGCAATATTGTGCGAGTTGAGCACGCTGAAAAAGCTGAATGGAATAAAGATCATTGGGTAATGTACCACGGTACAATTCATGATTTATCTGCCGAAGGAAATCTCAAGCGGACAATGAAATTTGAGCAGCAGATAATGCCAATAGATAAGACGCCAACGACGATTACTCGTGAGCAAAAACAAGCCTCCGAAATGACTATAAAAGAACTTAAGCAGCATATCAAAGTGCTTAAGAGTGAATATGTAAAAAGTACAACTTACGAAGTTGAACTGCAGCAGCGTGTATCAATTCCTATGGCTAGTTTTGTATTCGCCCTAATAGGAACACCGTTAGGTCTGCAGCCGCAGAGGTCAAGCTCATCTATCGGGCTGGGACTAAGCATAATAATTATCTTTATATACTACACCATAATGACGCTTACTACAGCACTCGGCCAAGGCGGTGCGCTGCCAGTATACGTGGCTGCCTGGATACCAAACACCGTCGGCATCCTCGCAGGCATCTATCTCATCCGCAAAGCCTCCCGTTAACTTAACCCTTTGCGACTTTCGCGCCTTAGCGGTTCGAACGAAATTTCCAGTAGAGGAGGGTGTACTGTGTATGGAATAGTACTAATTGCTGTACTCACTATAATGGGCGGAGCAATCGCCTATATTGGCGATAAACTCGGCACAAAAGTAGGTAAACGAAAACTATCAATGTTTGGATTGCGCCCTAAGCATACATCAATAATAGTAACCATCATCACCGGTATACTAATCACGTCCTCTACACTGGGGATACTTGCATTAGCTTCCCGTGATGTGCGTACAGCACTTTTTGGTATGGATGCACTAAAAGCTCAGCTGTCAAATTTATCAAATGAAGTCTTGGCTAAAAGCACAGAGCTTGAAGTCAGTCGGGCGGCACTAGATGCTAAAACCGCTGAATATGCTGCCTTAAATATTAAAATCAAAGATACAGCCGCTAAACTGGCTTCGATAACGTCTGAACTGGCGGTAGTTACAAGCGAAAGAGACCGCGCAGCCTCAGCTTTACAGCAGGTCCAGACAGACTATACCTTAGCACGTGGTGATTTAGAAAAATCACGGTTGCAAATTACTCAGCTTCAAGCAACAAAAAAGGAACTTGATATTCGGGTTGCTGCTCTTAATGAATCCAAAATATCTTTAGAGAGCGACGTAAATCGCTTGAATGAACTAACCGCGAAGCTTAATAAAGGCATTCAAGTTGTCCGGGAAGGTGACATTCTTTACCGAGCTGGTGAGATTTTATCTACTTCGGTAATCCATAGTAGTGAATCGAAAAGTGATATTAAGAGCTCACTCACAGGTACTATTCTAAAAACTAACTTTGAAATCTTAGATAAATTGGGTATTGATGACAAAAAAGCTGAAGCCCTCTGGATTGCTCAAGCTGACTACGATCAAGCTATAGAATTGCTGGCAAACTCTAAGCAAGATGTTATTGTCCGCATTTCATCCGCAGGGAATATTGTTTACGGTGAGCCAGTAATTGGACGTATCGAGCTTTTCGAAAACCATTTAGTATACGCCCATGACGAGGTAGTGCATACTGAAGTTATGAATGCAGGCAGAACGGCTCACGAAGCTGAAGAAGCGGTTCTGGCATTTTTACAGAAGGTAAATACCGAAGCCATAAAGAAGGGGATTTTGCCTGATCCTATTCAAGGTACTGTCGGAGTTATGAGTGGGGCGCAACTATATGACACTATAAATAAGGTTAATAGGTATTACGGAAAAGTGCAGCTTACAGCTACTGCTCAGATTGACACTTATGCCGTAGGGCCGCTTAAGATTGATATTCAAGTAAAGAGTGCACAATAGATTATGGTATAAAATACAAAAAGGAGAATCCTGTGTAAAAGCAGGATTCTCTTAATTTATGTAGAAATATAGGTATATCAGAAAAACGTTATGTTAAATGCATAATTTTTTTGAATATACATGACCGAATAGTCAATATAATAAAGGAAAGGCTATTGGTAAAAACTACAAGCTAAATACAGCAGGAATTATAAAAGAAACGTAGAATTATGTATAGTATCAAAAGAATAAAAAATGCAAACGCATAAATTTTTTTGACAAGACATGACTGACTGGTCATTCTGGCAATCTAAAATGGATTGCTGGAAAAAAGTACAAATGCGGCTCAAGCAGGATTATCTAAAGGAACGTAGAATTATGTAAATATCAAATATTTTTTTGATATGACGTGACTGAATGGTCAAGGCTTGAGTAGCATGAGATGTGGTAAAAATTACACCATAACATACAGCAGGATAATTAAAGGTCATGTCGAATTATGTTAACTACAACCTGCAAAAAAGCCGCAGGGGCATGAGTGGTGAAATGCAATAAAGAAGAAGTAATGAGGAAACGTGGAAACTCATAACGGCTCTTCTTGAAAAGCATTAGCCCCTATTGCCGGTGGCAACACCAGCTAAAAAAATAAACTTTAGGGGGATCTTTTCAAATGAAAAAAAGATTTTTAAAAGTTGCTGTAACTACTGCTCTAACTGTTGCTTTCGCTGTACCTGCATTCGCAGCTGCTGCAAATCCTTTCTCTGATGTACCTGCAAAACACTGGGCATATGATGCAGTAAACAAACTTGCTCAATCTGGTATCGTTGACGGTTATAACGATGGCACTTTCAAAGGTGACAAAACTATGACTCGTTACGAAATGGCTCAAATCGTAGCTAAAGCTATGAACAAATCCTTAAATGCTGATCAACAAGCAGCTGTTGACCAACTTTCCAAAGAATTCTCAACTGAACTTAACAATCTTGGTGTTAAAGTAGAAGGCCTTCAAAACAAAGTTGACAACATGGTTAAAATCTCCGGTGATGCTCGCGTTCGTGTATTCGGTTCTGACAATCAAGGTTCAGACAATGACTTCCGCGCTCGTGTAGGCTTCGAAGGCAAAATCAACAATGACATGAAATTCAATGCACGCCTTACTACTGGCAACATGAACTACAAAGGCGGAAACTCTGACGCTGCTATCGACACTGCTAACGTAACTTTCAATGCACTTGGTACAACTAGCACAATCGGTCGTCAAGATGTAAAACTTGCTGGTGGTTACCTGTTCGATACACAAATGAACGCTTTCGCGACTGATATCAATGGTCTTAAATTAGTTGCTGGTAACAGAAACGTAACTGCTGGTTCTGAGCGTATCTATGCTGCTGAATATGGTTTCAATGCTCTTGGCGGTAAAGTAGTTGCTGACTACTACAAAAACGATACTCAAGATCAAGAAATTTATGGTTTAAGCACTGCATTCAAATTATCTAACAGTGTAGAAGCTAAAGCTGCTTACTATGATAATAACGATGCTGATGCAACTGCAGTTTCTTATGGAGTGAAATTCACTAAAGCTGGTCTGACTGCAACTCACTATGATGTAGATGCAGCTGCATTCACAGGCTTCGGTTCACTTAGCAATGATGTAACAGCAATCGGTACTAACGGCTTCAAAGGTATGGAATACCAATATGATAAATCTTTCAACAAAAACGCAGCTCTTAACGTAAAATACCAAGATTTCAAAGACCAAGCTGGCACTGAAATCGGAGCTCGCACTCAAGCAACTGTAAACGTAAAATTCTAATATAAGATTCAAAAAAGAAACCTGTCGGGTAATCCGGCAGGTTTCTTTTACATTGTATCGTTGATAATGTTGGATAAAATCTCAGCTAAAACTGAGAAAAATTGAATTATACTTAAGTAGTAAGAAATTTTTCGCCCGTTGGCGGCCATTCTGAAAAAAAGACGTTCCGCAGGATGAAAAGTCAGCAGCTTACGTTAAAAAATCCGTTTGTCTGAGCGAAGCGAGTTTTACGGATTTTAGTAAGGTGCTGACTTTTCAAGTCTTTTGCAAGACTGGCCTAGACTTACTTTAACTTTACTTTTGTGGCAATGACAAAAGTAACACATACTCGTACTAAAAATGAAGGAATAATTACCCAAAAAAAGAATATACTAACTAAGCATGGAGGTTGTACAGTGGAAGAAATTGTTATAGGTATAGACCCAGGACGTGAGAAGTGCGGGATAGCGGTAGTACATAGAAAGAATGGCGTACTGTATAAAAATATTGTTGATACAGCTAAGCTTGTTGAGACTGTTGATGAATGTACGAAAAAATACAAAATTGCTACTGCCGTACTAGGCGCAGGTACTTCCAGTAAGAATGCAGTTGAGAGCATACGGGCTGGCTGCAACAACTTACAGCTTGTACTTATTAACGAATATCGAACAACCGATGCAGCTAGAGTACGTTATTGGCAGGAGAACCCTCCACGTGGAATAAAGCGACTTATTCCTACTTCAATGATGGTGCCGCCAGCATCGGTAGACGACTATGCAGCAGTAATAATTGCCGAAAAGTACTTATTTGCTGAATGAAATTGAATTTAGTTTAAACAAAAAAGCACCTATTTTTGATAATAATTAATTTTTCTGAAAATAATTTACAGAAACATAACAATATCCTGCAGGAATTTAATTCATATTGAAGAATATATTACCATGGAAAGTGAAATCATACTGATGAGAACTTCTAAACTTTCTCACAGAATGATAGATTGGCAAAAACCTAAGATAGGGAAAGTTGAGGGAACATGGATACTCAATCATTGCCTTCTTGGGACTAGCCAACAAAAAAATTAAAACCTAAGGGGGAAATTCTAATGAAAAAAAGATTAGCTGCTATGATCACAACAGCATTGGTAGTTGGTGTTGCTAGCACAACTTTCGCTGCTGCAAATCCTTTCGTGGATGTACCTGCAAAACACTGGGCTTATGACGCTGTTACTAAATTAGCTCAAGCTGGTATCGTTGATGGTTACAATGACGGAACTTTCCGCGGCGACAAAACTATCACTCGTTACGAGATGGCTCAAATCGTAGCAAAAGCTATGGTTAAATCCGACAAAGCTGATGCTGCTCAAAAAGCTGCTCTTGACAAGCTTGCTGTTGAATTCTCCGCTGAACTTAACAACCTTGGCGTTCGCGTAGCTAAATTAGAAGCTAGCCAATCCAACATTAAATTCACTGGCGATGCTCGTGTACGCTGGGTACAGCTTGATAGAGCTGCTGGCGGCGGACTTCCTGCAGAACCAGCCGATAACGACTTCACTTATCGTTTAATCCTTGGCTTAAGCGCTAATGTTAACGATAACACTAGCTTCACTGGTAAAATCATGACTAACGGCCATCGTCCACTTGGTGATGATGATACTACTGCTACTGATCAGACAGGTGGCAATGAAATGAAAATTGCTGAAATGGCGTTAACAACTAAGAATGTTCTTAACACTGGTGCGGCAGTTACTGTTGGTCGTTATAGCCAAAAAATCGGTGCTACTGGTTATTTCCTAGCTACAACTGGTATGGTTGACGGAGTTAAAGCATCATTCGGCAATAAAGTAAAAACAACTGTTGGTTATGCTAACTTCAAAAATGCAATTGCAGGCGTTACTACTACTGACTACCAAATCGAAGATGCTGCTTTCGTAACTGCTGACTACAATCTCAGCAAAGCAACTGCATTAAATGCTTCCTATGTCCAAGAACAAAACGGTGACATAAGCGATTATAAAGTTTACGACCTTGGATTCACGACTAAATTTGCACCAGGCTGGGTATTAACTGGCGAATATTTGAAAAACGTTGCAGATGTACCAGCTACTAGATTACCAGCAGCAACTTTTGCTCCTGTAGAAGATCCATATGGTTATGTTGTTAAGTTAGGCTATAAAGGTGCTAACTTCGCTAAGAAAGACACTTGGGGTGCATCAGTTGAATACTTCAAGTTTGAAAATGGTGTATTAACAGCTGGTGGAGACTATGCGGCTGCTGGTATTGCTAACCAAGCAAACAACAGAGAAGGATATGCTCTAACTGGTAACTACACACTAGCTAAAAACATGGTTATTACTGGCGTACAAACATTCGGAAGCAAGTTAGTTCACACTGGAGCTGACAGATCAGAATATAGCCGCGTTCAAGTTGATTACAAATTCTAATTCTGTGTAAAAAAAAAGAGCTCACGTCTTTGGCGTGAGCTCTTTTAAAAAAGTAACAGATTACAAATATTTAGCAGGAATTTTCCAATGAGTAGAGAATTAACAATATTACAATCTTTTGGTAAACCCTTGGTACCCAGAGTGTGCAATCAGTAAGGAAACGTGGACACTTATTGAAAAGCCCCCCTGGTTCCCAAGTTTGTTTATACATAAAAAAACTAAGGGGGATTTTAAAATGAAAAAAAGACTTATCGCTGCAGCTGTTGCTGCAACAGTTACTCTTTCCATGGGCGTAGCTATGGCTTCTCCAATCCAATTCGACGGTGACATTACTACTCAATACCGTTGGAGTGAAGATAGCAAAGCTTTGAACCTTAAAAGTGAAGGTAACATCACTACTTTCAAATTAAATGCAACTGCAGCACTTAACGAAAAAACTGATTTCTATGCTCGCCTTGCAGGTCAAGTTCTGACTGCAGATGAAGTTGGTGCAGATTTCCGTACCGATTTATACGGATCAAGCATACTTTCACTTGATCGTTTTGGATTTGTTCTAAAAGGTGATAACGCTACTTATAAAATTGGACGTCAAGGCGCTAACGTTGGTGCAACTGCTCTTCTTTACAGCACAGAAGGCAAAATCGGTAACTACTCTGGTACTATTGATGGTGTTACTGCAAACGTTAAATCAGGCGTTACTGATATTAATGTATTAGCAGGTAAAGTTAGCACTCATGATACCGATGGCATTGATGCTAAGCTATATTCATTACATGCAGGTTACCAACCAACTAAGAATTTAACTGTTGGTGCAACTTTCGCAAAAGCTGATTATGATGTTGTTTCCACAAACCATTGGGCGGTAGACGCTTCATATCAATTAGGCAAAGCTAATGTATTCGGCGAATACACTAAGTCTGATGTAGATCTTGAAAATGCAGCTTTCGCAGTTGGAACAAGCTATGCTTTCGACAATAAAAACTCCTTAGCTGTAATTTACAGCAAAGTTGAAGCATTCGGTGATATTGCTGCAATGACTGATTTCGATCCACAAGGCAAAGGTATCTACTACAGCTACAACCACAAAATCTCCAATGATACAAACCTTAACATATTCTACAAAGATATGGAAGGCGTATACACTGGAGATAAATACAACTCCTTCCGTACAACAGTTAATTACAAATTCTAAGAATATTAGAATTGGAAACAGGCTTCCTTTGGGAAGCCTGTTTTATTTGGAATATAAAACTTTATCTAATAAAAAATAAGAGCAGTCTAAAATGCTAGGCTGCTCTTTATGTATTTAAATCTTAACATCAATTATCGCCGAAACACCTACACCTTGCACCCTGGAGAAATTTATAGGGTTCTTGCTATCGATAGGTATCAAAGCCTTTACCCTAAAACGGTTGCCGCTAAAATCATCTTCTAACTGTATAACAGCTTCAGTTCTATCAACCAATGACCGTTCTCCGATAACCTGAGCGGCACCGATATGGCTGCCGTTACCAAAAGATAGTATGGGTACAACCTTTGTTGCATAATCATGGCTACCGCCGTGCTTAAAAGTAAGGGTGTTGATAAAATCATTTAGAGGCTTGGCAAACTTATCAACTAGAAATCCTATGCCTCCTACCTTTAAGATATCTTTTAGGCTTATCGCCTGGGTAGCAGGAACTGCAGTAATAGTGATTAAGCAAACCAGTAGCATGCTAATAATTAAGCGATTTTTCATTGAAATCTCCCTTCTATGTAGTATAATGGGGTTATTGTTTTGAGTATACTATAAATTGACTGCATAGTCCAATAATAAATTAATTTTCCATAACAAGCAGGTACTACTAATTATCTACTCGAGGTGTTTATCTAGTGAAAAATCCGCGATTTCTAAAAGTCTTTACTCCTGTTACCGTGATGTGTCTTTTTTTTCTGTTAGCTATTATTCCTGCAGGTTTACTTTTGCCGCCAGAATGGGGGCGAGAGAATGGGCCGATAGAAAACGCGCAGGTCCTTATAATAATTCTAACATGTATAGCAGCGGTCACAGCATCTAGATGCGATGTGGGTTCAACTGCAACAAAGCAGCTTATGGGATATTCCGTTCCAATCTTAATCATTATCGCATTACGAGAATTAAGCTGGGGTAGAGTGTTTTATCCTAACGGAACCGATGGTTTTCTTCCACTTAAAGCTCTTTGGTACGGTAAGTATGTATATCCAATTATCGGAATTACGTTACTTTTCATCTTAGCAATAATGGTATTTAAAAGACTTTATAAGGAAATAGTTCATTGGGCTAAAAATGGTAGATTTCCAATAGTTGAAGTAGTGATTTTGGTAGTATCACTTATTGCAGCAGATTTTGCTGAACATCGCAGTCACAGTATCTTAGGGAATCGGCAAACTTTATTCGAAGAGCTATTTGAGCTTACCATGTATTTTTCTCTATTGAGTTTATATGTTAACTTGGGCTTTAATAAAGTATTTCAGCCCAATCACAGGGATAATGTACCTAATGGTGAACAAGCATCTAATATCAGGTTGCTATAGATCCATAAAGCTAATTGGCAAATCCTGCTCTAATCCGGCAGGATTTTTATTTAACTCTCCCGAAAACTACTATAAAGAAGTTACATAAGGGGGATAATATGTCTAGAAGAGTTTTAATCTGTTCTTTACTTATAGTATTTTTTATTACATCATTGGTATCAGCCCAAAGTTTACAAGAAATGACAGTGTTAGAAAAAACAGCAGCATCTGAAAAAATTATCTATGGAACTGAGCAGACCGGTTCACTTATTGAACGGACTATTAAGATTGAAAGAGATATTTTTGGTGATGAAACTAGAGACGCTTTAACCGCTAAATTAGACAGAATCTATCTCTATTTAACGGATAATTCTATGTCATCCCCATCTCTTCAAGCTAAGCTAAATGCGGTAGAATGGACGCTTACTCATAACGTTACAAATCAGCCATCTAAAGCGAAAATTGAAGCGATAGAGATGACGCTTTTCGGGAAATCTTCTATAGGAACATTTGATAATAGGGTCGAAAAATTCACCAAGATAGCCTATCCTAATGGTCAATTTAATGTTGCAAATACAACAATATATAAGGATACTCTTATCAAAATAAAACTGACTTCAGAATTAGATAGCCGAAAGACTCGTAAAGGTGATATCGTTACTTATCAGGCAGTAGAGGATGTTTACTCTGCTGGATTACTGGTAATTCCTAAAGGAATGCAAGGAACTGGTACAGTAACTAAAGTACAGCAAGCAAGAAACTTTGGACGAGATGCCGTGTTAGAAGTGAGTTTTGATGATATCACTGCTTTTGATAATAGTATAGTGCAAACTGAAATGGGTGATAAGGCGAAAGAAGAAACTAAATCACTTGCAAAGGCTGCGGGTGCTTCAGTAGCGGGGATGGCATTATTGGGCCCTATAGGTGTCGTCGGAGGCGCTTTTGTCCATGGTTCGGATATTACTATACCAGCAGGAACAGAAATGTATATTCAGGTAAAGTCCGATACAGCCGTGTACGGACTACAGGTAAAATAGATCTATAATACTGGAGAAAGCTGCCAATAGGTGGCTTTTTCTACATTTTCCCGTGTTGGATTGGGGAGGAAATGCGGTATAATTGTAGAATACAAACATCTTAGTGAATAAGAAGGCCAATCTGGAAACACTATAAATAATACACCCCTTAGAGGGAATCGCTAAGCATTAAGGAGTAAATATGAAAAATGCAAAGAAGTCTCTTCTAGGTTTGTTGGCCCTGATTACTGTATTTGGAACTGCTTTGCCTAGTCAGGCGGCTGAAATAAAAAATCAAAAAACTGCCACAGCTAATGCCCCTATCGTGTTTGAAGGTGATGATTTATCATTTAACGAAATGACAGGAGAAGTATTTGCTAAAGGAAATGTCACAATACTCAAAGGTCAGACATCGATTACTGCTGATGAGTTACGTGGAAATACTAAGGCAAGCCTAGTTTGGGTTGATGGTGCAGCTAACTTGAAGCAGCCTGATTTGAATATAGTCGGATCAGGAGTGGAATATAACTACAAAGACCGTACTGGCACGATGTCAAAGGCTACTGGTAAACTTGAAAAGGAATATATTGCAGCTGAGGACTTAACCTTGAGACCTGATCAAGTGGTGCTCCATAATGGTATGATTACCATGTGCCCAGCTAAAGTACCTGATTATCGCGTTACTGCCGACAAAATAGAATTATGGCCGGGCGATAAGTTAATCGCCCACAATGCTAAATTTTGGATCAAAGATAAAGTGATTTTTTCTATGCCAAAATATCAAAAATCGTTAATAGAAACTACTAAGACCGTTGTGCCTAGAATTGGTTACGATTCTGATAATGGATTTATGATTGCCCAATATCTGGAGGTTCCCGTTATCGGTAACCTTGCAGTATATGGAGATCTCGCTTACTATACAAAAAGCGATTTCAAGCCAAAAGCTGGTTTGATCAATCGCGATAAAAACTATACAGCAAGCTTAAAGTGGGATAATGAACAGAATGAAGATAATGTGTGGGTTAAAAAGGATCAAGAATTTGAGCTTAAGCTAAATCCTCAACGAATAGGTAACTCTAGATTGACAGCGAATTTATTGTTTAGCAGTGGTAAATGGACTGAGGATAATATTTCAGGTTGGCGACAGGAATTTGACTTGTATTTTAAACATGAACCTATCAAGCTAAGTGATAACTTTACACTCAAGTTTGGGACAGGTTTTCAACAGGTAAAATACGGCTATAATGACTCGACTAATAATATCTGGAAGTATGATTTTAGTTTACATGCAAAACCTAATGCTAGACTAGAAGCTTGGACTGGTTATAGTTATAAAAATCAATCGGGTGCATCAGTATATAAATATGATGAAATCGATATACCGCGTGAATTAACCGCAGGTGTTATGTACAGGGTAGATAAGATGAATGGCCTCGGTCTAGAGATGAGTTATGATCTTGATAAAGATGAAGTACATGATATGGATTATACTTGGCGCCGCAATATGCATTGTTTTGAAACTGATATTACCTATCGTGCCAAACGAGAGCAGTGGACAATGAAAGTATCCGCCATTGAATGGTAATATTTAAAAGGAGTCTTTGGCTTGTATAACACTTATATAGAGTTAATTAACCAATTATCTAAGCAAAAAGTAATGGTTATTGGTGATATGGTTGCAGACGTTTATCTCGAGGGAAAAATATCACGAATTTCCCGTGAGGCGCCTGTTTTGATTCTCGAACATGAGAATCAAACAGTTGTGCCTGGTGGAGCAGCTAATGCCGTTCATAATACCGCGACATTGGGCGGTGAAGTTTTTGCCGTTGGCGTGGTAGGGAATGACTCCGCAGGCTATGAGTTGATCAGGGTGTTAGAAAGTAAGTCAGCTAAGACTGAAGGACTAATTATTGACGATGGCCGCCCGACTATTACTAAAACGCGAGTTATGGCTGGCGGACAAGCTACAGTGAGGCAGCAGGTAGTGAGAGTTGATAGAGAGAGCAAACAAGACCTCGAACCTGCTGTAGAACAAAAAGTATTAGCCTATATTGAAGATAAAATATCAAGTATGTCGGCGGTAGTAATCAGTGATTATGGCAGTAAGTCTGTAACTTCTGAAATTGTTTCGTATGTTATTACTCGCTGCCAACAGTTAAACAAACATTGTATTGTTGATTCACGTTACAATGTTATGGGTTATCGAGGTGTGACGATTGTAAAGCAAAATGAATCTGAGGCGGCTGCGGCTTTAGGTTGTAAAACTCTGGACCGGGCTCAGCTGCTTACGGCCGGTCATACTATATTAGAACGCCTTGAAGCGGAAGCTGTTCTAATCACACAGGGACCTGACGGTATGACTCTATTCGAACGCAACGGGAAGTATACCCATATCCCGGTTACCAATAAAAGTGAAGTCTATGATGTAACTGGAGCCGGTGATACAGTAGTTGCAACAATGGCTCTGGCAATATCAACTGGAGTATCATATTTGGAGGCTGCATGTTTAGCAAATTATGCGGCAGGTGTCGTAGTACGCAAACCCGGTACTGCAACCACAAATCCTGCAGAGCTTAAGGCAGCTATAGGAGTATACTATGAAAATCGTCAATCGTGAACAGCTAACAGCAATAGTTGAAGATATTAAAGCCGCTGGTAAAACCGTCGTTTTTACCAACGGCTGTTTTGATATTTTACATGTTGGTCATGTAAGATACCTGCAGGCGGCTCGCGAGCTTGGTGACTGTTTGGTTATAGGATTAAACAGTGACAGCTCCGTGCGCGGGTTAAAAGGACCAACACGGCCGATTAATAATCAGGCAGACCGTGCGGAAGTTCTTGCTGCGCTTGCTTCAGTTGATTATATTATTGTTTTTGATGAGCCCACAGCTAAAAATCTGATAGCTAATTTTAGACCCCAGATTTATGTTAAAGGTGGAGACTATAAAGTCGAAGCTATTCCAGAGGCTGAAATTGTTAGCAATTATGGTGGTCAAACTATGCTGGTGCCTGAAGTGCAAGGGCGTTCATCAACAGCTATTATTACTAAAATAATAAAAGATAAAAGCAATGAGTGAGGATATGGTGGAGGACGATGAAAAATCTTTTTATAGTTAATACACCCTTGCAGATGCTTACAGCATATATAATTGCTAATACATACACTTGCAATGAAAACAACTACTTGTTTTTGCAAAATCCCAAAGGATATAAAGAGTGGGCTAACAGTAAGTGCTTAGCTATGATTTCTAGCGATGATCACACTTGGCAAGATATTATTATATTGACTAGTGAACAGGTTCGTAATCAGTATAAGGAAGATGGCATAAGGAGTCTTCTGAATAACTTTAAGAGCATAATCAATAAAAATGGTAAGATCGATCAAGTCTATTTAGGGAACGATAAACCTATTGCGAGCCAATTAGCAGTAGAAATATCAGGCAATGTCTCATTTATCCGATTTGACGAAGGAATAGGTTCATATATCACCAAAAAAAGAAAATGGCAAAGCAAAGCAGCAGAGTGGGTGACAATAAAAGTTCTTCGCATGTTAGCAGGACTGTGCTCAGATATGGAGTACAATCTAGGAAGTATTGGTCAAGGAAAAGCAGGTACTGCAGACTATCTATACAAACCTCAACTGCTTACACGTTATTCTCCAGATGCTAAAGAAATAGGCCGTGAAGCAATTAAGACTGCTATGAGCAAAATAACTGGACAACTTCAACTGACGGAAGTACTAGATTCTGAGAAGTGTTTATTATTTTTGGCTAGTCCGCTTGTTGAGAGAAAGAGAATATCACTAGAAAATGAACTAGCTTATCTCGAAAAATTACGTACTATCACTCTAAAGTCTGGGCTTAAAATGGTCTATAAGACACACCATGGTGAAGATGATAAAAAAATTAACTATTACCGTGAGAATTTAGCAGGGGTTGATTTTTTTCATTCTGTCGAGCCAATTGAAGTAATATTCCACGCGTTAGATAAACTTAAATATGTTGTTAGCTACATGTCATCAGGGATAATATACTCTGACGTATTCGCACAGCATAGTATTACACCTATTAGTACATATAAACTATGGAAAATGGATAATCAAACAGTTGCTAATGATTTTTACACGCAGTTAGAACTACTGATGCTTAAGGGTGGGGTTTTGATACCTGAAACTGAGCAGCAATTAGAAGAGATTATTTTATCGAACTTATAATAAAAGGTGAAATACCCAATCATATCTGCAAGGAAGCAGTATAGAGGTGTTTTAGTTGAAAGAATACATTCGTAAAATCAAGTACTGTATTTTGGGACGTGGAAAAAAGTGGTCGTTAGAACATCCGGTTAGATTTATTAAAGAGGTTAAGATTAGCGAAAGAGTTTCTATCGGAAAATATAGCTATATAGTATCTGGCAGAATCTATTCGGATACAAAGATCGGAAGGTATTGCTCAATTGCCGAAAACGTAGCAATTGGTGCGCCAAATCACCCGAGTGATTGGCTCAGTACAAGTCCATTTCAGTATGGTGGCATATTTAAAACGAAAAGTAAGAGTATTAAGCACAAAGAAACAGGTGAAGGTACTAATATTGGGAATGACGTGTGGATAGGTGCGAATGTATTTGTTAAACGAGGAGTTAAAATTGGCGATGGAGCAATTGTTGGTGCGGGAGCAATAGTTGTTAAAGATGTACCTCCTTATGCTATTGTCGTAGGTAACCCAGCCAAAATTATTAAATATCGATTTGATTCAGCAACAATAGAACAACTGTTGGATTTAGAGTGGTGGAATTTAGACTTCGAGGTAATAAAAGATTTACCATATAATGACATCAAACGCTGTGTTAACCTTATTAATGAACGAACAAAATAATGTATTGAATAAATTTTCATAATAGGAGGACAAGTATGAGTTTAAAAACCTTACATGCCTTACATATAGCGAGTTTCAACGGGAATGTCGGAGATATTGGCAACCATATTGGCTTCAGGAGAACATTAGAAGAAAACTTAAACAGAAACTTCATTTATACAGACTTGGAAATCAGAGAGTTCTATCGATCGTGGAATCTTAGAAAGTTTGATGAAAATTTTGTTAAGATGGCCAACGATTATGATTTGATAATTATAGGCGGCGGTAACTTCTTCGAGGTGGCGTGGGACTATTCTAGCACTGGTACTACCATCGATATCTCAAAAGAAATTTTAGAGCGCCTGAAAACCCCTATTTTCTTTAATGGGGTCGGAGTAGATGATGGTAAGGGTGTCACAGAGAGTACGATTAATAAATTTGGGAGCTTTTTAACTTCGCTGACATCGTCGCCGAAATATATTGTTTCAGTCAGGAATGATGGTTCACAAGAAATTTTGCGTAAATATTACCCTAAAGATATTATTGAAAAAATATATAAGATACCAGATGGGGGATTCTTCGTTAAACCTAAGGGCTATATCCATCCAGAAATTGCCGAAGACAAAAAAATAATTGGTATCAATATAGCAGGAGATATGCCTACAATTCGGTTTAACCCCGAAATTGATGAAACACAAATATCTATGGATGAGTTTATTAAAGATTTTGCTGTTACTATAAATAAATTATTAGCAATGGACCCAAGCATACACCTAGTCTTTATTCCTCATATAATCAAAGATTACGAAATTATGACAAGGGTATTTAGCTGTATTAACGATGTATTTCTGAGAACTAGAGTAACTGTATCGCCATGCTTGAATGGAACTGTAACAGATGGAAGTTACATTTTTGATTTGTACAGTAAATGTGATTTAACAATTGGGATGAGGTATCACTCTAATGTATGTTCAATAGGGCAAGGCATACCAACTATTGGTTTATTAAGTTATCATAAGCATATAAAACTATACGAAGATATAGGTTTGGAAGATAGAGTAATAGAAGCTAATAAAAAAGGTTTTGCGCAAAAACTACTGGATAAGACGGTTGTAAGCTTAGCTTCTCTTGAAAGTTTAAAAATTGAAAATAGTCAAATAATGAGAAAAATGACCAAAGAAACAGAAGAATTCCATAAAAAACTTGATGAATGGCTGAAAATAAATGGTTTATAGAATTTTATAAACAGAGACTATCAGATGGATATCAATCAAGATTTGGAGGAGTAGAAAGTGGGAAAACCTAGTTTTTTTATCGGAAGTATTGGAATTGGAAATGGCTTTAAGCCGGTTGTTATTCCTGAAATAGGTATAAATCATGAAGGTAGTATAGAAGTAGCAAAAGAGATGGTAGACGCAGCGGCTGCAGCTGGCGCAAGGCTTATAAAACACCAAACTCATATTGTCGAAGACGAAATGAGTAGTGCGGCTAAAAAGGTAATACCGGGTAACGCTGATGTTTCAATTTACGATATAATGGCGAGATGCGCATTAGATGAAGAAGAAGAAAAAGAGTTAAAACTATATACAGAATCTAAAGGTCTTGTTTATTTAAGCACACCATTTTCGCGAGCTGCAGCCGAGAGGCTTGAGCGATTAAATGTATGTGCTTATAAAATCGGTTCAGGTGAAATGAATAATTACCCTTTGTTAGACTATATTGCGTCATTTGGTAAACCAATGATAGTGTCAACTGGTATGAATGACCTTGCAAGTGTTGCAAAAGCAGTTGATGTTTTGGAAAAAAGAGGTGTAGACTATGCATTAATGCACACCACGAACTTATATCCGACTGCCCCTAGACTTGTGCGGCTTGGAGCAATGCAGCAGTTAATGGATGAGTTTAAAGATATACCTATTGGGTTATCCGACCATACCCTAAATAATAACGCTTGCATTGCTGCTATGGCGCTTGGGGCGTCATTAGTAGAGCGGCATTTTACTGACCATATGGGAAGGACTGGCCCGGATATTATATGCTCAATGGATAAAATGGCGTTAGCAAATCTTCTGAGAGCCGCTGAAGAAGTGCCGCTGATGCTTGGCGGAGAGAAAAAGGCTGCAGCCGAAGAACAAGTTACAATAGATTTTGCTTTTGCCACAGTTGTTTCTACACGAGACATTAAAGCTGGTGAAACATTTACAGCAAGCAACCTTTGGGTAAAACGGCCTGGCACAGGTGAAATATTAGCGGAAGAATATGAAAAGATCCTGGGACGAAAGGCTACCTGTGATATTCCCAATGACACGCATATTAGATTTGATATGATAGAGGGTTAGCTAATGGCAGTTAAGAAAAAAATACTTTTTATTACTGGGACGCGAGCAGACTACGGTAAGCTAAAGCCATTGCTTAAAGCTATCGAGGCAAGTAGTAATTTTGAAAACTATATATTTGTCTCTGGCATGCACCTGCTAGCTCAATATGGCAATACCTATAACGAAGTATTAAAAGATAACTATAAAAATGTTTACGTGGCATTTGGACTTGAGCATTCAAGCAGCATGAGTATAAATTTAGGAAATACAATTAAGCAGCTGACGGGCTATGTAGCACATGTCAAACCTGATATGATTATTGTTCACGGCGATAGGCTGGATGCATTAGCTGGTGCAGTTGTTGGGGCTCTAAACAATATATTGGTTGCTCACATTGAGGGCGGAGAAGTATCAGGTACTATTGATGAATCAATTCGTCATGCTGTATCAAAATTTTGTCACATACATTTCACTTGCAATTCAGAAGCCTCCAAGCGCCTTCTGCAGCTCGGAGAAAACTCTGATACTGTTTATGAAATTGGATCGCCCGACATAGATATTATGCTTTCAGGTTTATTACCGGACATAGATGAAGTAAAACGGTATTACGGGTTACCCTTTAATAATTATTGTATCCTAATGTATCATCCAGTAACCACCGAATATAGCAGGGTAGCCGAAAACATAAAACAAGTAATAGATGCAGTAATTAAATCCAAAAGGAATTATGTGATCATTTATCCTAATAATGACCTAGGCTCTGAAATTATCTTAAATGAGTATAATCGCGTTAAAAATAACGAACATGTTAGGATGTTCCCCTCACTAAGGTTTGAATACTTTTTAACCTTGTTAAAACATGCAGATTGCATTATAGGCAATTCAAGTGCGGGAATTAGGGAATCTTGCGTGTATGGTATTCCGGCGATTGATATTGGGACAAGACAATCAGGTAGATATGACCTGAAAAAAATGAGTAATATCCAGCATGTAACTGAAGACACAGCTCAAATCTTGAGTGCCTTGAAATGTTTGGAGAACTATCGATTAGTATCTAAACATTTTGGGGAAGGGACTAGTACCGAGATGTTCATGGAAGCTTTAAACAATCCTAATTTATGGGATATAAAAATCCAAAAAAGATTTATTGATTTAGGTGAGATTAATGTTTGATAACAAAAAAATACTAGCATTAATACCTGCTAGGGGCGGAAGCAAAGGCATCAAAAACAAAAATATAAAAGAACTTAATGGAAAGCCCTTAATAGCATATACAATTGAGGCCGCCTCAGCCGTGGATATGATCGATGATGTCATAGTTACTACAGATAGTCCGAAAATAGCTGAAGTTTCTCAACAATACGGTGCTACCGTCCCTTTCTTAAGACCAGCTCATCTTGCAGGAGACACTGCAAAAACTATTGATGCAGTTTTACATGCAATCCAATGGTTAGAAGATAACGGGAAAAAATATGATATTTTAGTGTTGCTTCAGCCAACACAGCCTCTTAGGAGTTCGAGCGACATACAAAAGGCAATAAAAGTTTTTCTGCAAGAAAGTTGCAAAAGTTTGGTTAGTGTCAGCCCGGTTAATGATAATCCTGTTTTAATTCGAACGTTGAATTCAGATATGACTGTTAATAAGTTATTAAGCCAGAATAGTACTGTCCGTAGGCAAGATATGGCCGAGTATTATCATGTAAATGGAGCGATATATATAAATTATATTAAAGATTTAACGGTGTTAACTAGCTTTAATGACAATGAATCAGCTTATATTATGGATAAGAGAAACTCAGTTGATATTGATACCCATCTAGACTGGATTATTGCTGAAAGCTTGATTGCAAGTAATAGCTTAAAGAGTGATTAAACATTCAATAAATATAAAAAAGGAATGAGAAAATGAGAGGGATCTATTTTCTAATTTCGGCAATAATTATGCTCATGATTTTCTATTTTTCTAACATTCCTAATCTTCATGTCATATCCGACTCTCAAGTGCCTATATGGTGGAAGAAGCTAATTAAACTAACATATATCAAAATAGGCAGTGATGGATTTTTTTCTTACTCCTTTAGTTTGCATCCAAACTTTATAATCCATAAAATAGGACATATTGTTTTTTATGGTTTACTGGGAATTGCTATTTTTCTAGCAACTAACCGTTCTTTAAAGTGGGCTGTAATAATAGCTGCTATATTTGCATTAAGTGACGAGATTCACCAAGGATTTGTTCAAGGCAGAAGTTCAAGATTTTTTGATATATTACTTGATGTAACAGCAACTATCACATTTGCAGGAATTTTTAAATATCTAAAAAAAAAGCAAAAAAAGAAACCACGGAAGTTACAGCCGAATTAAAATGACAAAAATACCAAATGTATAATATACATTTGGTATTTTACGTTTACTATAACGTTGGTAATAATTTTAATATTGCTTAACCAAATTTAAGTTTAATAAGTAATCACGGTCAGTTAATCCAGCGATATAATTGGTATTTTTAATATTAGCCATTCCGAATGAAGCAGCTAAGGACAAATCCTGTTTTAATTTATGACGAGAGGAAACCCAAATTGAATCTATCTATTGAGGAGTATTCGCTGACGCCTGCTGAATTAATCGTTCAAAATTAAAGGAAATCTGTGAAGCATTTGAGGTATGGTGTTGCGTCGTTACCCATCGCGTCACCTAAAATATCACCTTTATGTACGTAGCCATTTGTATACAAAGAGTGTGTATACCATGACTACCAGTGCGAGCCCACTCTAACTCAGCATCCCAATCACCTGCCTTTGATAAACGAGGCAGATAAATACCTAAAAGTGGTGCTACTTTGGAGGGATCTGGTATAGGCCCAAGCATTTTTGACTGGTCTTCACCATATAGTTCACCATACATTTGAACTCCGCTGAGATTTTGAATACGCCAGCGGAAATCAAAACCAGCGATGGAATTCCACTGGTCTATATGAGCTGTTTCAGTATTTTTACCTGTTAAAAAATCCCAATAATCACTGCCGCTAAGTGCATGACCTTTACCGCCAATTATTGAAGTGCGGGATATACCGAATGTAAAGTTTTTGTTGGGAGTAAAGTCGCCTCGAAAGCCAACAAGTGAAGGAGATTGAACTTATCTTAGTTAATATCAAAACGAGGTGCTAAGCTAATAATAACACTCTTATCCACAGGTTTTTCAAACCGGAATCTAGATACCCCGCTTGCATTCTGCGCGTACTTATAACCATTGTTATTAATATTTAATGGCTGGTAAATTATGACTTACGAATAACAATAAAATAAATGATAAAAGAGTTATTTTTCTAAATTCAAACACAGAATCTCCCCTCTTAATGAGTATATAATTTACAACTCTTAATGTGTAAATTACATACAAAATAGGACAATGACACCAGAGGGTATAAGACAATGTTCCTGAAGATTTGCATAACAGGATTAGACAATCTTATGTAGAAATATAAATAAGTTGTCATATATAGTCTTATAAGGTAAAGGAGTAAGCAGTCATGTACGATATGCATATACATATAATACCAGAAATAGATGATGGGGCTAAAGATTTAGAAACTACCATCGCTATGCTTAAAATTGCAGCGCAAAATGGTACAACTAAAATTGTAGCTACACCTCATGTAATAGAAGGAAACTGGTTACCGGATTGGGATACTATCCTCGCAGGTTGTAAAAAAGTCAAAAACGCAGCAGACGAACTGGGTATTAAAATGGATATTTACCCGGGCGGGGAAGTTGCAATGCATATGGATATCCTTGAGCATATCAAAGGCCCTGGCCCTTACTGTATTAACGGAGGACGTTATCTATTGGTGGAATTGCCGGCAGCTGAAGTACCTGACTACGCCGAGGATTTCTTTTTTATTCTACAAACACGTGGAATAACCCCTATAATTGCTCATCCAGAAAGGCATCCAATATTAGCAAAAGACCCAAATAAACTTGCAGATTGGATAAATAAAGGTATACTTACTCAGATGAATTTTTCAAGTCTAATAGGGAAAATGGGAGAGCGGGCGATGAAAACAGCCGAACTTTTTATTGCAAATAACATGATTTATATTGCTGGCTCAGACGCCCATAGTACCCGAACTAGAAACCCTGACATGACTCAAGGGATATCTAGACTTCAAAGCTTGATAGGAAGCGAAAGAACAAATAATATTATCAATGTAAATCCAAAGGCAATAGTAGATAATCAAGATGTGTTCATAAATGAAATAGCTAAAGTGCAAATGAAAGATAAGTCCAATCTATTAAATAAAATATTATCGGTTTTTAAGTGATTTAAGACGGAAACTAATAGTACTCTTTCTGTGGCGCTTAAGTCCAATTGCTAGTTATTGTACTTTGCATTTCTAGGAGGTTTTATGAATAAGGTATCGGAGATACAAAGTCCTAAGAAACAGCTATCTGATTTAGGGTGCTACGGATACCAAATAGATAATATCCCAAACGATGTAATCGGGACATCACAAGTGAAAGATACTAGAAACCAGCAGCAAAAGCAACTGATAGAGGTATTACAAAGTTACATCATTTTTGCAAATATATGTTATAAAGGCAAGAAAATACAACCCGTCGCTATTGCAAGACGGGTTTATTGAATTTTCAGACATATAATTGGTAAATTATGTAGGTGTTTGTCGAAGCAGGAGACTGACTAGTCCGGTCGAACTATACATGCAAATGATCATAATAAGGAGGACTAATGTGAAGAGTTTTATTAAGTTTATTTTGATAAATCTAGCACTTGTTGTAATAATTCCGTTAAATAGTGTATATGCACAGGATTATTGTCTTGATGCCGGAGATATATTGAGTGTTAGTGTTTGGGGCTATGAAGAGCTGCAAGTAAAAGATCTGATTATAAGACCGGATGGTAAAATTGCTTTCCCTTTAGTTGGTGAGATATCTGCAACGGGAAAATCTACTTTTGAACTAACAAGTATATTGACAAGAGGTTTATCAGAATATGTCAAAGATCCTAAGGTAACAGTGAATATAGCTAAATACCGTACAACAAGGGTATATCTATTAGGACAAGTAACTAAACCAGGTATGTATGAAATTGAAAAGCAACACAATTTGCTTGATGCTATTGGGATCGCAGGTGGGTATACGAAAGATGCGGCCAAGAAAAAGGTGCATATTATTCGTAAAGATGGAGAAAAAATCAAAGCTAACCTTTTAGATATCCTTACTAAAGGAGATATGAGCCAGAATTTTGCACTTAACGATGGCGATGTTGTTTACCTAAGTGACAATGGTCGGATTGATTTTGCAAAAGATATTCTACCTTGGATATCCGCAACTTACCAAGTTAGTCGTATCGATGAGTAATCTATTTCTAGAGAAAATCAGATACGGTACTTCAATTAACAAATCGGAGGTTAAACAATGGAAGAAGCAACGCTCGACTTGAGAGATATTATAAAAACTATAAAAAAACGCAGAAAAATTATTATTTGTACATTTGCAGGCTTTGTTACTCTTGCATCTGCAGTTAGCTTCGTATTACCTCCTACATATGAGGCTGAAACAACGCTTCGGGTTAAGCAGCCTAAGGGACTGGCTAGCTCACTACTGTCTGATTTGCCGATGGGGAATGCATCAGCTACGAAACAACTGATGTCAACATATGCAGAAATACTTAAGAGTCGTACTGTGCTAGAAGAAGTTATTACTAAAACTCAATCCGATAAAGAGGAAATACCTGATTACGATGACATGCTTAAGCGAATTACTACACAGCCAGTTAAGGATACTGAGATACTAAAAATAAAGGTTACTGCAAAGTCACCTGAAGAAGCACAGTTGGTTGCTAATACGCTCGTTGCTTCCTTTAATGAAAGGCTTACACTATTAGCTCGTTCCGAACAAAGTGTCGTTCGGCAATTTATTGGCGATCGTCTGAAAGAATCAAAATTGGAGCTTGAAAAAGCCGAAGCGGCCTTAAGGCACTATAAGAGTGAACATAAAGTTACAGATCCTTCAGTTGAAACTAAGGCATTAATTGATATGATGTCATCCATTAATAAAATTTCAGCCGAAAATCAAGTAACCTTAGCTGCTACACAAGGAAAATTGGCTAATTCAAAACAGCAGATAGTCAGCGAAAAGCCTGGGTTTATTGCTGATAATCAACTTATTAGTCAATATAAAACTAAACTGGCTGAACTTCAAGTAAGTCTAGTAGAGCTTTCACAGAAATATACGGAGAAGCATCCTCAAGTTGCAGCAACAAGAGCTGCCATTCAAGAGACTGAAGCTAGGCTTAATACTGAAATCAGCAGAGTGGTTAATGCTGAGTCTCCATCGATGAACCCCATTCATCAAATTTTACTTCAAAGCCAGATTATGGCCGAAGCCCAAATCGCGGCTAGTGCTGCGCAGAAAGGTGCAATTTCAAACATAATTAAGCAAAATGAGCAAGAGATATCAAAGCTTCCTGTAAAGGAGCAAGGTTTAGCTAAGGTAATGCGTGATGCCGCTGTAGCTCAGGAAATATATGTAATGCTTGCTAAACGCCACGAAGAAGCGCGTATCAGCGAGGTCATGCAGCCGACAGATGTTCAAATCATAGATAGCGCTACACTTCCAGATGAACCTATAAAACCTAAGAAGAGCCTCAATATAGCAATTGCAGCTATACTTGGCCTATTTGTTGGTACAGGCTTGGCATTTGGTCTTGAGTATATGAACAAGTCAATCCGCACTGCAGACGATGTAAATCATTATTTAGACCTTCCAGTTCTAGGAAGTATACCCCATTTTGATAATGAATATCATACTCCTAAACAAAATCTATGGGCAAGAATAAAACAAATAATGGTTGCTAAAGTTCAAAGGGGAGCGTGAGGTTATGTCTACACAACGAAGACTTATTGTACAAGAACAGGCTAAGTCCCCAATTGCTGAGGCTTATCGGACGTTGAGGACTAATATACAGTTTTCAAGAGCAGATGGAGAACTTAAAATATTAATGTTTACCAGCTCGGGACCTGGTGAAGGCAAATCAACAACTGCTGCAAATACAGCCGTTGCTATGGCCCAGGCAGGGAAAAGTGTAATATTAGTAGACTGCGACTTAAGGAAGCCAGTCCAGCATAAAATATTTGCTAAACAAAATAGAGGGGTAACAAATATTCTGGTTGAAGAGCGATCGGCTATTGCCTTGCTTCAAGAGACAGAAGTAGATAATTTAAGGATATTACCAAGCGGACCCATACCACCGAACCCATCAGAATTACTAGGCACAGAAGCAATGCAGCAAATAATAAACAACTTAAAACAGGAATGCGATATGCTAATCATCGATGCTCCCCCAGTTGTTGCAGTTACCGATGCCTCGGTTTTAGCCTCTAAGGTCGATGGTATTATTCTTATTGTTAACTCTGGAACCAATAGACCCGAAATGGTTCAAAAGGCAAAAGAGTTGCTGGTTAAAGCTAACGGACACATTTTGGGTGTGGTGCTGAATCGCGTGGAAATTGAAGAAGAGCATGCTTATTACTACTATTATTATGGTAATGAAGATAATAAAAAAGGTGTACGTTAGGGAGTGTAAAGTGTGCGACGGCGAATTCTATCTTTGCTTTTAATGTTTGCTGATGTATGTATAGTGTCATTAGTACCTTTTATTGCGTTATATATACGTTTTGAGGGAGTCATACCAAATAATTATTTGTATGCACTATTGCGATTTATTCCGGTAATTATCGCAGTAAGAATTTCCATATTTTATTTTTTTGGACTATATAATCGATTATGGCGATATGCAAGCATTAATGAATTATTATGCATTGTTGGTGCTGTGACAGTAAGCACCTTAATCTTAACAACATATCTAATATACATTAATGCAGGAGTGCCGCGTAGTACGCACATATTAAGCTGGTTCCTAAATATTCTACTCATTGGAGGTATTCGTCTAGCAGTTAAAATTTATTACTATTTTAGAAACAAAACAAAAGAGTGCAACACGCAGTCAAATCTACTTATAATTGGAGCTGGCGATGCCGGTGCAATGATAGCCCGTGAGATGATTTACCGATATCATGATTCTAGAAAATTAGTTGGCTTTGTTGACGATGATCCTCTTAAACAGAAGAAAGAAATGTTTGGTGCCAGGGTTCTCGGCACGCGTGAGAACATCCAATCAATTGTTCAAGATAACTGCGTAAATGAAATTATAATTGCAATGCCTTCCATAACTGGTAACGCAATTAGAAAAATTATTAATGAATGTAAAAAGACTAAATGTGAGCTTAAAATACTACCAGGGTTGTACGAACTCATAGATGGTAAGGTTACAGTTCAACAGTTAAGGAATGTTGAAGTTGAAGATTTGCTTCGTCGTGAACCAGTAAAATTGGATATAGACGAAATTTCTGCATATTTAACTGGTAAAACTGTATTAATTACTGGAGCCGGAGGATCAATTGGCTCTGAACTTTGCCGCCAAGTGGCAAAAATTTCACCACAGTCGGTAGTGCTTTTAGGCAAGGGTGAGAATAGTATCTATGAAATTCATCGAGAATTGCTAGAAAAAAACTCTGACTTAAGGATTATACCGATCATTGCTGATATTCGTGATAAAAATAGAATATATTCAATTTTCGCTGAATTTCGACCCCAAGTTGTTTTTCATGCCGCTGCGCATAAACATGTACCGCTAATGGAAGCTCAGCCTGCAGAAGCAGTCTTAAATAATATCTTTGGTACTAAAACTGTTGCAGAAGCTGCAGATAGATTCAACGTCGAAACTTTTATAATGATATCAACTGATAAAGCTGTGAATCCAACTAGTGTAATGGGAGCTACGAAAAGAGCTGCTGAAATGATAATTCAGCATTTAAATAATATTAGTAATACAAAATATGCCGCCGTAAGATTTGGCAACGTTTTAGGTAGTCGTGGAAGTGTAATTCCATTGTTCAAAAAACAAATTGCCAAGGGTGGTCCCATAACTGTTACTCATCCTGATATGAATCGTTATTTTATGACTATTCCGGAAGCTACCCAACTTGTTCTTCAAGCAGGTGCTATGGCTAGAGGGGGCGAGGTTTTTCTACTTGATATGGGGCAACCTGTTAAGATAGTAGATTTAGCCCTAGATTTAATTAGGCTCTCGGGGTTGGAATTTGAAAATATTCAGATAAAATATACTGGGCTTAGACCTGGTGAAAAGCTATTTGAGGAGTTATTAACAGATGAAGAAGGGACAACCTCTACTAAGCATACTAAAATATTCATTGCAAATCTAAATCCTATCGATACTAAAAAGCTCATTACAATCCTTTTGTCACTAGAAACCAAGAGAAATAGCTGTAATGAAATTAAGAACCTTTTATTTCAATTGATTGGGACCTATAAGCCGTATAAGGTTAAAGATCAGAATTTGGAACATAACGTAAGTATACAAAATAAAAGCACAGAAACGCTCCTTAAAAATCCTGAAGTTTTAGGTATAGGAAGCTAATATTAATTCTGCTATTTTTTGAAATAGATAGGAGACTAACCCTTATGAAAATTCTCGTAACTGGTTCGAATGGGCAGCTTGGAAGGGCTATCGCAAAACAATTCAAGGATCAGCATGATTTAATTTTACATGATATAGAAACACTTAACATTACTGAATTTAATGAGGTAAATGTTAAATTACAATCAGAATTACCCGATGTTATTATAAATGCTGCTGCCTATACTAATGTAGAAAAAGCAGAGGAAGAAATTGAGCAGGCGTTTAAAATTAATGCTATTGGTGCTCAAAATCTTGCTATAGTAGCTAAAAAAATTCAAGCCAAATTATTCCACATTAGTACTGATTATGTATTCGACGGGAAAAAGGGATGCATATATAATGAATTCGATACCCCCAATCCACTCTCAATTTATGGGGAAAGTAAATATTGGGGAGAATTGCTAATCCAGCAAAGTGGTTGTAAATGTTTTATTTTGAGAACTTCATGGCTGTACGGTGACGGAAATAATTTTGTTCGTACTATGTTAAGGCTATCAGAGAATAAGGATGAAATCTCTGTAGTATCTGATCAATATGGCTCCCCGACTTATACCAAAGACTTAGCCTTGGTTATTGAAAAGCTGATGTATACTGATTTTTATGGTTTATATCATGCCTCGAATAACGGCGTATGTTCATGGGATAGCTTTGCAAAAAAGGTATTTGAAATAACCGATAAGTCAACAAAAATTAAATCAATTAGTACAGAGGAATATCCTTCTAAAGCCTTGAGGCCGAAGTATTCAGTAATGGAAAACAAAATGTTGCAGTTACGAGGAATAGACATGAGATCCTGGGAGGAAGCGCTGACAGAGTTTCTAATAGGCTGATTTAGTAATGACAATTAGAAATAGGGGAGATATTCTTGAAAACATTATTAGTTACTGGTGGTGCAGGCTTCATTGGAAGTAATTTTGTACGCACAGCTATTAAATGTGATAATTATAAAATAATAAATTTAGATAAACTTACTTACGCAGGGAATATTACTTCTCTTGATGATTTAACGGGCAATCCTAATTGTGTATTTATAAAGGGGGCGATTGAAGATAGGACTCTAGTAGCCGAAATTATTAGGAAATATAAGCCAGACGCAATAGTTAATTTCGCGGCTGAGTCGCATGTAGACAGATCAATTGATGACCCGCGTGACTTTATTCATACTAACATTGTAGGAACTTATGAATTGTTAGAAGCTGCTCGTTTCTATTGGGTGGGATTGTCTAACCAAGATAAAAAAGCCTTTCGCTTTTTACATATATCTACTGATGAAGTATATGGATCATTGGGACAAAGTGGATATTTTACAGAGGAGACTCCTTATGCTCCAAACTCTCCATATTCCGCATCTAAAGCGGCGTCAGACCACTTAGTCAGGGCATACCATCACACTTATGGTTTACCAACGTTGACCACAAACTGCTCTAATAATTATGGGCCTTATCAATTCCCAGAAAAATTGATACCACTTATGATCTTAAACGCACTCTCAGGTAGGTCACTTACTGTATATGGGGATGGGTTGAATATAAGGGATTGGCTGTATGTTGAAGATCATTGTAATGCAATTATAACTGTACTGGAAAACGGCAATATTGGCGGTACTTACAATATTGGTGGGCATAATGAAAAAACCAATTTAGAAATCGTGCATATAATCTGTGATATTTTAGATATTGACAAACCACGTGCGGATGGTCGCTCCTACCGTCAACAAATAATATTTGTTAAAGACCGACCAGGTCATGATAGACGCTACGCTATAGATGCTACGAAAATGAAGACTGAGCTTGGGTGGATACCTAAAGAGTCTTTCAAAACTGGTATTCAGAAAACAATTAATTGGTATTTGAACAATCCTGTATGGATTGAAAATGTGTGCAGTGGGAAATACCGTGGCGAAAGGCTCGGGGAGGGTATCTAGGAGATGGCTATTAGAAAAGGAATAATTCTAGCAGGTGGTTCAGGAACTAGGCTTTATCCGCTGACAACTGTAGTTAGCAAACAGCTAATGCCTATTTACGACAAACCTATGATTTACTACCCGCTATCTACATTAATGCTGTCTGGTATAACTGATATATTAATGATTACAACCCCTCAGGACCAGCCCTTATTTCAGACTATGTTAAACGATGGAAGCCAATGGGGAATTAATTTATCTTACGCTGTACAGCCTAATCCGGATGGGCTAGCACAAGCTTTTATAATAGGGAAAAATTTTATTGGGTCTGATAGTTGTGCATTAATACTTGGGGACAATGTTTTTTATGGACATGGTTTAACGGAAAGCTTACAGCAAGCTGCAAACTTTGATCAGGGCGCTACTGTATTTGCTTATTGGGTTAAAGATCCCGAACGTTATGGCGTTGTAGAGTTTGATAAAAAGGGGAATGCAATCAGTATAGAGGAAAAACCCGTAAAACCTAAATCAAATTATGCGGTAACCGGGCTTTACTTTTACGATAATCAGGTTGTGGATATTGCGCTAAACTTAAAGCCTTCGAAGCGGGGAGAACTAGAGATAACAGATGTAAATCGGATGTATCTGGAAAAAAAGAGCTTACGAGTGGAAACACTAGGTCGTGGTTATGCGTGGTTAGACACAGGAACACATGAGTCTTTGCTCCAGGCAGCAAATTATATCGAGACAGTACAACAACGTCAGGGTTTAATGGTTGCTTGCCCGGAAGAAATAGCCTATCGTAAGGGGTTTATTAGTGTCGACCAAGTACGTAAGTTAGCGAACGTACTAAAGAAAAATGGTTACGGTCAATATCTACTCAATCTAATCCAGGATGGTGAACCTGTATGAACGTAATTGAGACTAAATTACCAGGGGTATTAATTATAGAACCCAAAGTACATGGAGATGAACGGGGCTTTTTTATGGAAACTTGGCATCAGTCTCGTTATGAGAAATATGGAATTCCTTCTATATTTGTTCAAGATAATCTCTCTTTTTCCCGAAAGGGAGTACTACGGGGGTTACATAGCCAAAACCCAAACTCGCAAGGAAAACTAGTTCATGTATTACAGGGAGAAGTATTTGATGTAGCAGTAGATGTAAGGTATGGGTCTAAAACCTTTGGAGAGTGGGTAGGGGTAACGCTATCTAGTGACAACAAACGGCAGCTTTACGTACCTGAAGGATTTCTGCACGGTTTTTGCGTTCTAAGTGAAACTGTTCTATTCGGTTATAAATGTACTAATAAGTACAACCCACAAGCTGAACTAGGGGTATTGTGGAATGATCCAGATATCGATATACATTGGCCAATTAGTGACCCAATAGTATCTGATAAAGATAAGGAAAATTCCCGACTTTGCGAACTTGATAGCAGCTTGCTAGTTTTCAGATCATAATTAAATGCAAAAAGAAATATAGAGGTGTGGTTTGTATTATCGGATATGATAATTTAAAACGATTTTTAGATATTATTCTTTCTTCGATGGCAGTTTTAGTTCTTTGGCCGCTATTTCTGGCGATTGCTATTCTTATTAAAATAGATTCCAATGGCCCCGTGCTTTTTAGGCAAAAACGTATATGTAAACATAAAAAAGAATTCTATATACTTAAGTTTAGAACTATGAAAATAGATACCCCTAAGGATATGCCTACACATATGGTTCAAAATCCAGAAATGTATATAACTAGAGTAGGAAGAATTCTAAGGAAATCAAGTTTAGACGAAATACCTCAAATCTTTAATATATTAAAGGGAGAAATGAGTATAGTAGGTCCACGGCCTGCGCTATGGAACCAGTATGATTTAATTGAGGAAAGAGATAAATATGGTGCTAATAATATTGATCCTGGACTGACAGGCTGGGCTCAAATAAATGGACGAGATGAGTTGCCCATAGATGTTAAGGCTAAGTTAGATGGAGAGTATGCTAATAAAATGTGCTTTATTTTTGATGCCGAAATTTTCTTTAAAACTATATTCAGCATACTTTTAAGAGATGGTGTAAAAGAAGGGGCGAGGTAAAATTAAATAGCATAAAAAGTAAATTTGTACTATTATTCCGTGGAGGGAAGTATATGTTGTTTGTCACTGGTATCACAGGTCATACGGGGAGATGGTTTCTGGATAGATTAATTAAGGAAAACTACCAAGGGAAAATACGTTGTTTAGTTAGGGAAAACAGTAATACAGAAATGCTAGATAAATCGGGACTTTCAATAGAAAAGGTTAATGGTAGCCTTACTGATAAGACTTTTTTAGAATCTTCAATGGCTGGTGTTAAAATTATAGTACACATTTCAGGAATATTGTTTTCCAATAATGTGGTAGAAGCAGCAATTGCAAATAATGTAAGATGGGCTATTTTAGTCCACACAACTGGACGATATTCAAAATATAAAAGTGCTTCTGACGAGTATATTAGAATCGAAGACGATATACTGAATTTGAGAGATAAAATTAGTATTACGGTATTGAGGCCAACTATGATATACGGATCCTCCAAGGATAAAAATATGTTCAAGCTAATTGATTATCTATATAGGAATAAAATTTTCCCTTTGTTTGGAGAGGGGGAAAATTTAATGCAGCCAGTACATGCAAAAGATTTGGGATATGCGTATTATGATGTGCTGTTAAATAAAGATAAAACTCTAAATAAAGAATATAATTTGTCGGGAAAGAGACCAATACGGTATATAGATTTAGTAAAATGTGTTTCTCAAAAACTGGAGAGAAAGAATTATATAGTCAATTTGCCTCTGTGGTTCTCAATTATCTCGGCCAAAATCTATAATAAGATTAGCAAAAATGCTATTATTTCTGTTGAACAGGTTCTTAGAATGCAGGAAGACAAAGATTTTGATTATGAAAATGCAACAAAAGATTTCGGATATTCACCTGTTTCGTTTGAGGACGGGATTAAAGAGGAGATTAAAGAATACCTCGATAATTTTGAAATGCAGCGATTATAAAGATTTATTCAAATATTTAAAGATACTTAGCACTTTAAATGTACAATTATGAATAAGGAAGAAATTTATGGTTATTAGCGTAAAAAAATTGATAGAGTTCTTTATTACAATAATATTTGTATTGCTATCTTATTACGATACCTTTTTTGTAAAGACACTTTTAATATGGATGATTGCATACTCCGTTATTAAAATAACTAAAACAAAAAGCCAAATATTATTAATACTTCAGTTGTTTATGTTGACTTATTTTTTATACATCATTCCGTTTATCTTTTTTGAATTGCCTCTTTCGATTTATCAAGTCCTATTTGACCCTGATATGTTTGACAACGTATCAGGTGTTCTTCGAGTACAAAGTATATTTCTGGTAGTGTTCATTTCTTTACTACCAATAAAGGAAGAAACTCCAATCCGTAGGATGATGCAAATTAGTAATGCTAATGTTCCGTATATTCTTTCCTTGCTTTTGATGGTTATTTCTTTCGCGGATATTCCTTTCGGAGAGACAATTTTAGAGTCAATGTATAGTATTGATACTGCAAGCACAATTTATTTTGATTATTTTTTAATTTTTGCACTAATTAATTATAAGTTTTCTTCAAGTAAGTTTCAAAAAGGTCTTAACTGTGCGTTAATACTATTAATGGCTGCTATGCCGTTATTATTTGGTAAAAGGCTAGCTTCTGTGCAACTTTTCATCTTATTCTTTATCCTTTTTATCGAAGGAAACTATAAAACTATATATATATATATATTAACTATTGCTGGTTATGTACTAAACAGTTTATTTGCATTTTATAGAGTACATTCGAATCAAAGTTTAATTGGCGGATTGTTTGGATTGAATGATAATGATATTTTAAATAATAATCAAACAGGAGTCTGGTTTGCGTCTGAAATTATATATAAATTAATTGGTGATGGTATATTTGACTTAGAATTTAGGTTAAAAAGCATTGTAGGTACATTCTTAAACAGTTTTTTGCCCACATCTCTAACACCAAATGAAGCGTTGGTTAATATCTATATAATGGAGAATGGACTTGCTCCCTTACCAGGTAATGGAGGGCTAGTCGGGATATCTGGGTATTTATGGTTTGGGTACCTAGGCACATTGTTATTCGCATATATTCTTGGTAGACTAATTTTTAAAGGATTTCAGACAAATAAACAGGTGTATGTTTGCTGGACAATACTTTTACTTTGTACACTACCAAAATGGTATACGTACAATATCAGAATAGTTTTTAAATTTGCATTTGTTTACTTTACCCTGTACTATCTTTCAACTCTACTAGCTAAATTTTCGTCAAGACCTAAAGTAATCAATAAAAATAAGATATCTATTCGACTGGAGTAATAAGATGAAAATTGTTACCCTTGGCTATTATGGCAGTTTTTCGCGATACTTTAAATACTTGCAAAAAAATATATCAAAATTAAGTAAAGAGATAGAATATTTTAATATGAGCATATATCCTTCAGCTCATTTATATTGGAAAAACCAAGGTGAAAGGTCGGTATTTCTACCCAAAGAAATACGCAAAGTTAGAATTTCTAATATTGACGAAATTGGCGAAATATATAAAAGAATCAATATAGAAGATGTTATGAAATACCATTTGCAGTTGCTGGGAATAAAGCGAGATACCTGTCAATATCGTAAATTGAAGATAGTTGCATTAAAATACATTGAATATTTTGATCAGGTTTTTAAGAAACATAATTTCGATATTTTCATTTGCAGCGGCGATAGTAGAATGTTCGTTGAGATTGCAATCTTAATTGCACAAAGATATAATGTTAAGATTTTCTACTTCGAACAAGGTCCATATGATACTACTATTATTGACGAAAAAGGAGTAAACGCTAATTCTTCTTTCAGAAACTATTTAATCAAAAATGAAATTGATGAAAATAAATTAGAGAAATTCATAACAAGGGAAAAATCACCGAAGTTTTATAAAAATGAATATACATACTATGCTCTTAAAATCTTAGATTTAATGTATTTATCACCTCCTTTAAAGAATATTTTCCCTATTGAACTAGTTGCCGAAAGTAGTTTTATTAATCTAGCTATACGTAATTTAAAACGGATATTATCATTGAAAAATAAAATAAAATCAAAATTAGAAGTACCTAAAAAATCCATTTTATTAATCTTACAGGTTCCTTACGATGTTCAAATGATGTTTAATTCACCTCTTTTTAATGATTTTACTGAAATGGTTGAAGAGATACATAAGAGTATCCCAAGGGAATATAATCTTATCGTTAGAGAACACCCACTATATATTCATAACTACGATGTAAAAATGTATGATTATATAAAAAATAATAATATTTTACTAATCAATGATTTGCCATTAGGTGAAATGATTAAACAAAGTGAAGTTATTGTTGTTAATAATTCGACTGTTGGATTAGAGGCATTAGTCCATTATAAACCTTTAGTAATCTTGGGTGATAGTTATTATGATAGCCATGAAGTTGGCTTTAAGGTAAATTCAAAAGATGATATTGTAATTAAAATTAAAGAGGCAATAGAGAATAACATTCCTAAAAATAGAATAAACAAATTTTTATATAATCTATTTTTTGAATATCTATTTGAAGGTCATTTTCAGGACAAAGATCTAAAGTCGGGCGATACAATAGCGCAACATATATTGACGAGATTTTATAGTGGTCAGATATCAAGAATAGGAAGCGATGGTCATGAATGCCATAAATAAAATTTATAAAATCTATTGGCTTATCAAAACACAGATATTTTTTAGATTTATATTGAAGAAAATTGGGGCTTTATCAATTATTATTAAGCCATTAAAATTAACTAATCCGCAGAATATTATCATTGGAAATGATGTTATTATTAATGACTTTAATTGGTTATACACCCATGATAAACATTCATCTCTTATTATAGATTCGGGTTCTAGAGTTGGCCATTTTTGTCACATCGTATCTAAGAATAGGGTTGTAATTGGAAGGAATGTATTAGTCGCTGATAAAGTTTACATAAGTGATAACTATCACGAATACGAGGATATCACTAAACCAATATTGAAGCAGCCAATAAATTCTAAGGGAGAAGTATATATAGGTGATAACAGTTGGATTGGTGAGAATGTAAGCGTAATAAGCTGTAGAGTGGGTAAGCATTGCATAATAGGGGCCAATTCAGTTGTCAATAAGGATATACCCGATTATTCAGTAGCAGTTGGTTCACCTGCTAAAGTAATAAAGAGCTACAACTTTGATAGCCAAAAATGGGAAAATTTAGAGGGGAGTAAATTATGAATAATAGAGTTTTAATTACTGGCGGGGCCGGATTTATAGGCAGTAACTTAGCCAATAAATTAATAGAAAAAGGCTATATAGTGACAGTATTAGATAACTTATCAAAGCAAATACATGGAGAGAACCATGAGGATTCACCACTATATAAAAATATTAAGCACAAAGTTTCTTTTATTTATGGAGATGTAAGAAATAAAGCTGACTGGGAAATAGCATTAAAAAATCAAGACTCAATTATTCACCTTGCGGCCGAAACTGGTACTGGACAATCTATGTATGAAGTTGAAAAATATTCTGATGTAAATGTTTCAGGAACTGCTATTATGTTGGATTTAATCCAAAACAAGAAATGTGAAATAAAGAAAATTGTAGTAGCTTCGTCAAGAGCAATATATGGTGAAGGAAAATATCATTGTGCTGAGCATGGGGAAATATATCCTTTACAAAGAACGCAGCAATGTATGCTTAAAGGAGATTTTCAAATCAAATGTCCTTGTTGCAATAAGGATGCAAGAGAAATTCCTACTTCCGAAGATTCATTAACAAACTGTTTATCAATATATGCATTAACAAAATATATGCAAGAAAATATGTGTATGATGATAGGGAAGGCTATGGATATACCGGTTGTATCGCTGCGATACCAAAATGTGTATGGGCCTGGACAATCTTTGGCTAATCCATATACTGGAATATTATCAATATTTTCAACACGAATCAAGAATGGAAATGATATCAATATATTTGAAGATGGTAAGGAATCAAGGGATTTTGTATATATAGATGATGTAGTAGATGCAACTATTTTGGCGCTAGAAAAAGAAGAAGCGAATTATGAATGTTTTAATGTAGGAAGTGGCAGGCCTGTCAATGTCTTAGAAGTTGCAGAATTACTTAAAAAGAAATTTAACTCTGATATTCATATTCACATAAGCGGTAATTATAGAATTGGTGATATTAGACATAATTATGCTGATCTTTTAAAAATTAAAAAAATGTTGGGATTTGCTCCCAAATATGAATTTGAATATGGTATATCAAGATTCGTGGACTGGGTTAACAAGCAGGCTATCAATGATGATAATTATGATAGGTCAATCGAAGAGTTGAAAGTTAAGGGGCTGTACAAATAGATGTCCGATTTCCAATTGAAAAATAAGAGAATTCTATTTTTTTCGCCTAGATTTTTCGGATATGAAATGGAGGTAAAGAAAAAGTTAGAACTGATGGGAAATATGGTTGATTTCTTCGATGAAAGGCCTTCTAATACCGTTTTATCCAAAGCTTTATTAAGAATAAATAACAAATTTCTTGTACAAGCAATAAATACATATTACGAAGAAATAATTCGTAAAGTCAGAGATAAGCAATACGATTATATTTTTTTTATAAAAGGCGAGTCGGTTACCAGTGAGATTCTAAAAAGAATAAGAACAATCTTTAATAAAGCAAAAATGATACTTTATTTATGGGACTCAATAGAAAATATTAAAAATATAGATGAAAAAATTCAATATTTTGATGATGTATTTACATTTGATCTTCATGATGCTAAAAAGTTTAAGGACCTTAAGTTTAGGCCTTTATTTTACATAGATGAATATAAGTATCAAAATAGTAATAACCTTGCTTACGACTGTTGTTTTATTGGAACTATACATTCCGATAGATATGCGTTAATTGAGAATATTAAGCATGACTTAGAAGCTAAAGGCTTAAGTGCATTTTTCTATATGTTTATCCCAGCAAAGCAATTGTATTATTATTTAAAAATATTTAATAGCAGTTTCCGGCACACTAAATCAAGTGATTTTAATTTTAAGCCTTTATCATTTCAAGAAATAAAAAATACGATTCTTTTATCTAAGACTGTCTTAGATATTCAACATCCAAAACAAAGCGGCTTAACTATGAGAACGATAGAGATGCTTGGGATGAGAAAAAAGTTAATTACTACAAATCCTAACATAAAAGATTATGATTTTTTTAATCCCAATAATATATTATTGGTCGATAGAGAAAGTCCAAAAATTGAATGTTCTTTTATAAATGGAAAGTACGAAAAAATAGACGAAACTATTTATGACAAATATAGTTTAGAGTTTTGGATAAAGGATGTTTTTTTATAACTTAAGTGTTTATTTATGAAAACTTGTTTATTGATTTTATTTCTAAACTAAATTGGGGTAAGCTATGAAAAAAACAGCCTTAATTTTAATGGTACTGACGATAGTCTCCAAAATAGTAGGATTTCTAAGAGATGTAACTTTGTCCTATTATTACGGAACTTCTGGAATAAGTGATGCATATTTAATTTCTCTTACTATTCCTGTTACGATATTTTCATTTGTAGGAACAGGATTGGCTATAAGCTATATTCCTATGTACAGCCGTATAAATAGAGAGTTTAATATTCAAAGGGCGGATAGGTTTACAAGTAGTGTTATAAATTTTTTGCTAATGATATGTACTTTGATAACCTTTATGGGTATAATTTTTGCCGGTCCAATTGTAAAGTTATTCGCTTCTGGATTTGAAGGTGAAACTTTAAACCGTGCTATTCAATTTACTCAGATTAGCATTGTAGCAGTATATTTTTATGGTATTATTTCAATTTTTAAAAGTTACTTACAATTAAAAAGTAGTTTTGTAATACCTGCTTTAGCCGGTATAATTCCCAATTTATTTGTCATTTTTTCAATTATTATAAGTGCTAAATTTGATGTCATATTCTTATCGATAGGTACTACTATTGGAGTAATTATTCAGCTTTTGTATCTTATCCCTTTTATCCGTAAGGAGGGGTATAAATATAGTTTTATATTTGATACAAATGATAAGTATTTGAAAGAAATAATGTATCTTTCACTTCCAGTTATAGTAGGCAGTTCGGTTGACCAAATTAATGTATTAGTGGATAGGACAATCGCTTCGCAGATAGCTACTGGCGGTATTTCTGCGTTAAATTATGCAAATCGTCTAAATTTATTTATCCAGGGGATATTTGTTGCTTCTATAACTACTGTTATTTATCCGGTCATTTCTCAAATGGCAGCGGAAAAAAACATATCTGGTCTAAAAAAGACGCTAGCTGAAGCTATTAGTGGGATTAGTTTACTTGTCTTACCAGCCACTGTCGGAGCCATGATTTTTGCAGAACCGATTGTAAAGCTTTTATTTGGTAGAGGGGCATTTGATTATCACGCCATTTATATGACGTCATATGCTTTGTACTTTTTTTCAATAGGTATGGTTGGTTTTGGCTTACGGGAAGTGCTAACGCGGGCTTTTTATGCACTTCAAGATACTAAAACACCAATGATAAATGCAACGATCGCTATGGTACTCAACATAGTTTTAAATATCATTTTATCAAGGTATCTCGGTATAGGTGGTTTAGCATTAGCAACTAGTATTTCGGCTATATTATGTACAATTCTATTATTTATAAGCTTAAGGAAAAAAATAGGCGCTTTTGGGATTAAGAATTTAACAATATCATTCTGCAAAATCTTAACTGCATCTATAGCAATGGGATTAATTGCAAAGTATACCTTCGGTACTTTTACTGGCAGTTTTAGTGAAAATATTTCATTAATTCTTTCGATCTGCATAAGCGCAGTCGTGTATATCATAATGATTTATTTTATGAAGATAGGAGAAGTTGATAGTATAGCTAGCAAAATTCGAGTAAGATTTTTTAAAAAGTTTATATAATTAGAATTGATTAACAAAGAATAATCCGATTAATGTAAAATTAGATTTCCTGCTATAAACTCAACTCGGTTGTTTTTAATGTGGAGCTTATAATTCTTATAATACCTTTCCAGAAGGAGCATTATAATATATTAAAGAATATATTATAATGCTTTTTGCATTTTCCTAAAGGAGAAATTAAAATATGAAAATAGTTATTTTAGCTGGTGGCGGTGGTACTAGATTGTTTCCGCTCTCGCGAACCTGCTACCCAAAACAGTTTATAAATGTGGGCGAAGATAAATCACTTTTTCACAAGACAGTTGAACGGTTTCTTCCAATTGTAAGCCCATCCGATATTATCATAGTGACTCACCAGGAATACTTTCATCATGTCAAGGCAGAATTAGAACTATGTGGTTCTTCAGATGCTCACATTTTACTCGAGCCTATGAGAAAAAACACAGCGCCTGCAATTACCTTAGCTGTTCGCTACTGCTTAGACAAACTTGGAGTTGCAGATCATGAGGTTATTCTAGTTACTCCATCAGATCATGTTGTAAAACCGGAAGACGGGTTTAATGCTGCAGTTAAACAGGCCGCTGAAATAGCAAAAAACGATGTGATTGTTACATTTGGGATAAAGCCTGACGAGCCGAAAACAGCTTATGGGTATATTCAAGCTGGTGACAAACAAGGCAGTGCTTTTACTGTTAAGTCTTTCCGAGAAAAGCCGGACAAAGAAACTGCTGAAAAATATATGGCAGATGGTAATTATTATTGGAATTCGGGTATTTTTGCCTTTAATATAAAGAGCTATCTTGATGAACTGAAAACATATCAGCCAGATATGCTAAGGTTAGCTAGTGATATTGATAGTCTAATAAGCAACTTTGAACATTTGCCTAATATTTCAATAGATTATGCTATAGCTGAAAAATCTAAAAAGGTAGTGACTATTCCGGTAACTGCCGATTGGAAAGATATTGGGTCATGGGATGCTATATATGATGTGCTAAACAAAGACAACGATGGCAATGCCGTTCATGGGGATTGCGTTGCTTTAGATTGCAAAAATAGTCTGCTTGTGGGACATAATCGCTTAGTAGCAGCTGTTGGCCTTGAAGATTTATTGGTGGTAGAAACAAGCGATGTAGTTGTTGTAGCTAGGCGGGAAGAGTCACAAAAAGTAAAAGAATTAGTTGCTGAATTAAATAAGCGTGGACGTAAGGAAATATGTGAGAATACGACTATGTATCGGCCTTGGGGAAACTATACAGTACTAGGTGAAGGACCAGGCTATAAAATGAAAAAAATAGTTGTAAATCCCGGTCAGAGGTTAAGCCTACAAATGCATTATCATCGCAGTGAGCACTGGATTGTGATTGGCGGCACAGCTAAGGTAACTCTTGATAGTGAAGAGAAAATGGTGCATGAAAACGAGAGTATTTTTGTACCGCAAACTACGAAGCACAGACTTGAGAACCCGGGTAAAATACCTCTTGAAATAATTGAGGTGCAAAATGGCGTCTATCTGGAAGAGGATGATATAGTGCGCTTTGAAGATGTGTATGGTAGAACGTAATTAACTAAAGGGCGTGAAAAGTATATGAAGATTTTACGCAACGCATTTAAAGCTTATGATATTCGCGGTAAGGTACCAGAAGAACTAAATGAAGAAATGGCCTACCGACTTGGGCGAGCTTATGTTGACATATTTAAGGCTAAGCAAGTAGCTGTTGGTCATGATATTCGGTTATCAGGTCCAGCGCTTAGAGATGCTTTGGTTACTGGCCTTACTGAAGCCGGGTGTAATGTAATAGATATTGGTATGTGCGGCACTGAGCAAATTTACTTTGCTACCGCCCATTTAAAATTGGATGGCGGTATTATGATTACGGCAAGCCATAATCCACAAGAATATAATGGCATGAAGCTGGTCCGGTCTGAGGCCAAGCCTATCAGCAGTGATAGCGGACTAAAGGATTTGGAAGAAGCTGTGATTAATGGAGAATTTACTACGCGAGGTAGCATACCGGGACAAGTGAGTTATTATGATATAATGCCTGAGTATATTGAACATCTACTCACCTTTATAGATATTAATACTTTAAGGCCGCTTAAAGTAGTTGTGAATGCCGGCAATGGTGGTGCTGGAAAAGTAATTGATGCCATTGTAGAGTACTTACCATTTGAATTTATAAAAATCAATCATAATCCAGATGGCAGCTTTCCCAACGGTATTCCTAATCCTCTATTAGTTGAAAATCGAGAGGCTACATCAAAGGTTGTTAAGGAGACCGGGGCTGATATTGGCATTGCCTGGGATGGAGATTTTGATCGCTGCTTTTTATTTGATGAAAACGGAGATTTTATCGAAGGTTATTACTTAGTAGGTTTTCTTGCAACAGCTTTTATTAGAAGAAATCCCGGAGCGAGGATTATTCACGATCCTCGTTTAACTTGGAATACGATAGAGCTTGTAACTCAAGCTGGCGGAGTACCAATCCAGAATAAAACAGGGCATGCTTTTATGAAGGAACGAATGCGCCAGGAAGGTGCAGTATATGGCGGTGAAATGTCAGCCCATCATTACTTTAAAGATTTTGCTTATTGTGATAGTGGGATGATACCATGGCTGCTAGTATTAGAAATCATGAGTCTAGAAGGTAAAGCCTTATCTGTATTGATGAAGGAACGAACGGCTTGTTTTCCGGTTAGCGGCGAAATAAATAGTCATGTTGAGGATCAGGTGGCTGCAATAAAGCGTATTGAGGATATATATATACCCAGTGCTGTTAGTGTAGAGTATATTGATGGTTTAAGTGTTGAATTTGAAAATTGGCGGTTTAACGTGCGTATGTCAAATACTGAGCCTGTGTTACGGCTAAATGTTGAATCCCGGTGTGATGTAGAACTTATGAAACAAAAAACCAATGAACTGCTAAAACTAATCAATTCATAATTGGAATATCTTTATATATTCAATTATTTAACAGTAGAATATTTGCTTATAATAGCGAAATAGCTACTAATTATATTCGTTATTTCCACGATGAAAGGGTTTCTCCATGAAAACTACACCTAAAGTTCGAAAAGCAATAATTCCTGCAGCTGGACTTGGGACTAGATTTCTTCCTGCAACAAAGGCTCAGCCGAAGGAAATGCTGCCTATTGTTGATAAGCCAGCAATTCAGTATATAGTTGAAGAAGCTATTCAATCTGGTATTGAAGAAATCTTACTATAACGGGACGCAATAAAAGGGCAATTGAGGATCACTTTGACCGTTCTGTTGAGTTGGAACTTCAGCTCAAAGAACAAGGCAAGTATGATATGTTAGGCTTAGTTGGGGAAATTTCAAATGTAACGATTCACTATGTACGTCAAAAAGAAGCTAAAGGTCTTGGCCACGCTGTACTATGTGCTAAACAGTTTGTTGGTAATGAGCCATTTGCTGTGCTTTTAGGAGATGATATTGTTGATGCTAATGTACCTTGCCTAAAGCAGCTTATGGACGTATATGAAGACTATCAAGGTACCGTGCTAGGTGTACAGGAAGTTACCAGGTCTAAGGTATCCAGCTATGATATTGTAAATCCCAAGTCAATAAAGCATAACTTGTGGCAGGCTATTGATTTAGTGGAGAAACCATCTATTGAAAAAGCACCGTCACAGCTTGCTGTATTAGGGAGATATATTATCGATCCCGAAATATTTGAGCTGCTTGAGCAGACTGAGCCAGGGCGCGGTGGTGAGATCCAGCTAACTGATGCTTTATGTCGACTAGCTGCAATTAAGCCAGTTTATGCGTATAATTTCTATGGCCGCCGTTATGATGTCGGTGACAAGCAGGGGTATCTAGAGGCAACGGTAGAATATGCTTTAAAGCGCCCTGATCTTCGTGATAAGTTTTTAAACTACTTGCTAAAAAAAGTTGGCCCAATTCTTCAGAACGAAGATGCGGCCGCAGCCGCATCTGAAGAGTTGTCAGAAGCAAAAATTAAGGATTAATCTATTTTTTTGTATTTATCTTACGGAAACATAGAGAACCTCCTCAATGGACACGTCCACTGAGGAGGTTCTTAATCTTAGCATATTTATTAGCAGGAATATTATCCATTTTTACTGAATATACATATCAGGTAAAATTTTACAAAAATTCTACTTGGGCTGAGGTGTTCGAATGGCTAACAATAATTCATGTTTAGTGCTTAGTTCTGGGTTTACATTCGATTTTAATAATCTGTATGGTGAAGGCAAAGTATCTAGTGATGATATTAACGAAATAACTGCTAAGTTTGAAAATGCTCATAAGGCAATAAAGCATATGCGGGCTACTGGAGAGGTAAGAGGACATCTATCTAAGGACGACACCCCAGAGAAGGTACTTTTTACTCACCTCCCTTATGTTAAAGAAGGCAATCTAAATTCTCCTCAGTCGATAAAAAGGTTAAAAGAGTTTGGGAATTCATTGCGCAATAAAGTCGATGCTGTTATATCTTTCGGTATTGGCGGATCCTTCCTAGGCAATAAAGTGTTGTTTGACATGCATTGCGGTGAGTTTTGGAATTCTAAGGCTGCTGCTGAACGAAATGGGTATCCAAAATACTATTTCAGTGGCAACAATATAGATCCGCGCAGGACAAGTGAGCTTATTGAACAGATACGGACAGAAGCTTCACATGCAGCATTTGATTTGACGGCGAAGCCTTATAACATAACGCTGATTGTTATTTCAAAATCTGGCGCAACATTGGATACTATGGCTACCTTTATGGTAGTTTACAATGAACTGAAAAAGTCTCCATTAATAGAGGTTAATGTGGTAGCTGTAACCGATCCTGCTGAAGGTGAAAATGCTACTCTTTTAAAGAAACTGGCTGCTGAGCAGGGGTGGCCAACGTTTGGCGTACCTGATGGTGTTGGCGGCAGATTCAGTATATTTTGCGAAGTTGGTCTTATAACAGCAGCATGTATAGGTTTCGATATTGATGGATTTTTGGCTGGGGCTCGAGCAATGGACGAAGCCTGCCAGCAGGATAATATATGGAACAACCCGGCTCTGCTCAATGCCTCTCTGAAGTACCTAGCAGCCGAAAAATATGGGCGGGATATCGAAGTGTTTATGCCCTATGCGGATTACTTGAAATCAGTTGCAGAATGGTATGTACAACTGCTGGCCGAATCGCTTGGAAAACGCTTAGATCGTGAGGGTAACGAAGTATACTATGGTCGTACACCAGTCGTTGCGGTTGGTACAACTGATATGCATGCTCAAACTCAACAGCACCAGGATGGTAAGAACGATAAGGTAGTCCAGTTTGTAAAAGTAGCTGAGTGGTCGGATGATCTTGTCATACCTAATATATTCCCAAGTGCAGCTAAGCTTTCGGAAGTCTCATCAATTAATATGAGTGACGCTTTAGATGTAGCTCGGTCGGCTAATGCAGAAGCCTTAGCTTCAAATGAACGCTTAAATGCAACTTTTATTTTACCAAAGTTAAATGCTTTTCATTTAGGTGAGCTATTATATCTGTTGGCACTTTCAGTAGCATATGAAGGGGAACTAGCTAATGTCGATGCCTTTGATCAGCCGGGAGTCGAGGGGTATAAGCGGCTAATGGGGCCGAGGCTTAAAGCACTTAAGGCTAATAAGTAATAGTCTATTTGTCGCTATAAGTAGGTGGATAGTCCCAATAAAATATTTCCACTATAATCCTGTCAATACTTGACAGGATTTTCTTATGCTTATGTAGAATTAAAGAGAAAATTCGGTAATAAAGGGCGGTAGTGGTGAATGAAGGTTAATATTAGGGAGTTCATCGCTAATCTACAGCCAAGGCAGCGTATTCTGGCTGTTGCAGCGGCAGGAACATTAGCTCTTGTTGTTGCAAATTTCCTGATGGCACCTGAGGCTTCAGTAGAAATTAATACTCCTAATCAAGTCATACCAGTGAAGAAAAGTACCGCTCAGCCAGTAATGCCACAGGGATATAAGGCTGAGGCTTCATTAAAAAATCCTTTTGAAGTTCCCACGGCATTTCAAAAGCCCAGGGAAGATAAAAATGCTAATACAGCAAGCCAAAGTGATTATCGAATAAATCAGAACGCTCATAATGGTAACACACCCAAATTTGAAAAACCTACTCTTACTGGTGTTATTGGCGCAGAATCAAAAAGTCTTGCTATCATAGAGTATATGTCTGAGAGTCGTACATATAGGGTTAATGATTTTATTGGACCATACCGAGTTGCCGCAATATTCGAGAACTCGGTACTTTTTGATGGACCTGAGGGTAAATTCAATTTAATGCTGGGAGGTGGTAGTTAATGAAAATTATTAAAACAAGTGTTACTTTGATGATATTTATACTTTTGCTTACCTCCGCAGCCATGGCAGCGAATCCTAAAGTAAATATGAATGTAACTAATGGCGAAGTGCGTGACGTGCTTACAGCATTAGCATCTATCGGTGGAGTTAATATTGTTGCTGATGATTCTGTTACTGGCAAAATAACTGTGCAGTTGCAAGATGTCTCTTTCGATACGGCACTTGATATTGTCACCAAAACTAAGGGCTATGATTACCAAAAGATAGGTGGAGTAATTGTTGTTGGTAATTCCGGCCAAATGAGCAGAGGGTTTGGGCAAATCAATGTCTTTAAACTTCAGCACGCTAAAGCTTCGGATGTAGTAGATTTGCTTAGTGTAGTCTTTACCGAAAAACAAGACGGGAAGAATAATAAATCGGAAGCAAGCCCAGAAAAAAGCAGTTCGGAATCCCAAGGGAATATATCAGTAAGTTCTTCCAGTCGTATAAAAGTAGATGTTGCGACGAATTCGCTAGTATTCTCCGGTACGCCTAGCGAAGTAGCACAAATAAGAAAGATACTTACTGAAGTGGATATACCTTATCAGCAGGTATCTCTTGAAGCACAGGTTCTTGCTATTAATAATGATGACGCAAAAAACTTGGGTGTAGAATGGGAATGGTCCAAAGGGCCCAATTACCCTGAATATGAAATTGACGATAAAGGGAAAAAGACAGTTACTCGTAAGACCTTAGACGGTGGGGATAATAGCAGTGTGCCGGGGATAATTTCATTCGGACGTACTCCTGAGGGCTACTCTTATGAGATGTACTATCAGTTTAAAATAAATGCTTTAGTTACTAACGGTAAGGCAAATGTTTTAGCAAAGCCTAAGATCATGACTATCAATGGTAAAGAAGCGATCATAAATATCGGCGGTGAAGTACCAATTCCTGTAACTACAACTTCTAATAATACAACGACTACTTCGATTGAATACAAAGAGGCTGGTATTATCCTTAAATATACGCCGCGAATTAATGCGGATGGTCATATAATAGCAAAAGTACATACCGAAGTAAGCTCCCCAGTTTTGGTTCCGGAGTTAAAAGCTTATCGGTTTAATAAACGTTCGGCAGATACCGAAGTCCGTTTGAAGGATGGGGAAACAATGGTAATTGGCGGACTTATTGGTAAGGATGAATTGAAATCCATGAGCAAAGTTCCATTTTTAGGTGATTTACCGATTCTTGGGTCACTGTTCCGCAATAATAACAATACTAAGAATGAGTCTGAAGTAGTCATTTTCCTAACGGCGCATATAGTGAAATAAGAAAGAGGGGTAACGGTCATGCCTATAAATATTTTAATTGCTGATGATCATATGCTGCTTAGAAAAGGTATAAGAAATGTCCTCGAACTTGAAAGCGACTTGGCCGTTATAGATGAAGCTGCTGACGGTGAGGAAGCAGTAAACAAAGCTCTAGAGTTGAAACCCGATATAATGCTGCTTGATATCAATATGCCGCGTTTAACAGGCCTGGAAGTAACCAAAAGGATAAAGGTTGAAAACCCTAACATAAAAGTAATCGTTCTAACGATGCATGACGATGAAAACTACGTTATTGAGGTCATTAAATCCGGTGCTTCAGGTTATCTGCTAAAAGACGTTGAACCAAGCATGCTTATAAAAGCTATCCATACTGTTTTTGAAGGTGAGTCATTTATTTATCCTACGTTGGCTAAAAAGCTATTCGGTGAGATCAATCGCCGTGAGGAGCGTAAACATGCTGTTAACATGCATGAGCGGCGTAAAGAGGAGCGTCTGACATATCGCGAAATAGAAGTTCTTGAACTGATATGTCAGGGTATGAGCAACCAGGAAATCGCGCAAAAGCTATATTTGAGTGAAAAGACGGTAAAAAATCATTTAACAAATATCTTCCGCAAGATTAATGTAACAGATCGTACTCAAGCCGTGCTTTACGCTCTCAAAAATAAAATTGTTATTTTAGATTAGCAGTAAGTATCCAATAAACTTGTATTAGCATATAATATCCTATCCCAGGCAGAGGGGGTAGGATATTATGTTTTTTTCGTATACTGCAAGCGTAATTTTAGTATCCCTTGCGATGTTTGGAATATGGTGCTTCATCAAAGATCTATGGACTTGGCTCTTGCAGCCGCAATTGGTTCGACTGCCAAGTGTTACCTTCTTAATAATGGTAAAGGATATTGAGCAAGATATTGAAGAGATGATGCGCTATTTGATGCGGGAAATCGAGAGCTCAGATGTAGAATGCGATGCTGTAGTGGTAGATTGCAATTCAGATGATTTGACACCTGCAATTTTAGTAAGGTTAGCCCACGATTTGCCTGGATTGACAATCCATAAAGCAACTGGTTATAACAGACCGATAGCAGAGGCTGTACCTTATTGTCGGGGAACTGTTATTCATGTCTTAGATGTTGTTAATCGGTTAAATTGTGATGAGTTTATGGTAGCAGTATGCAGCTTAATGCGCCAGAGCTGTAATGAAGTAGCGATTAGACAGAGGGATTAAGATTTACTCTTGAGAGTTAGAATATCATAGATAACCTCAATCAGTTTGGCGGCAATATTCGAGATAGCAGCATAACTTGCTGGCGTTTCTTGAAGTGTATGGTTGGAAGGCGTTTGCGTCATGACTAAACGGGCACACTGCAATTGTTTTTTTACAGTGGAAGCGGTCCACATTACCGGCAATTCAGTGCCGCCTGACAAGGATAAAGTTGAACGAAAAGGACGTTTTTGATTTATTGATACCGCCTTCACCGCATGAATATTAACATATCCGGTACTTATATCACCTCGGACAATCGGCTTTCGTATTTTGAGCGGTACCAGCACCAGTCCGGGGGCTAGTGGAAGAGGCTGTAGTATCGCCCGTTGAGTAGCACCAGAGGAACGGGCTTTCAATGCGGTAAGGTCAGTTGAGCGGCTGCGCGCCAGCCGCTTTATTATTGTTTTAACACTGCTTTGAGTATTTGAGGATAAGCCTGTAGTTGAAATTATTGTTGTGCCGTGGCCTTGCGTTGAATATTGTGGCACAATAGCCGCGATTTGTTCAAAAGGCGGAAGAAAATTTGACATTATGAATACTCCTCTCAAGAACATATGTTCGATTTAATAATTCAATATTAGCAAATATTACCGATTATAGCAATACCATCAATTAATTAAAGATTGCAAAAATTAAAATAGCAAGTTGGTTTAACGGAAGGAAAATAAATATTAATAACGAATAAGGTAATAATATCCTATGTTTAGGAATATTTGTAAAATGGTGTATCGTTAAAGGAGGAATGCTTGTGGCATACGGAAAACCTGAATCAGGTAGTGTTAAGGCAACTCAACTTGAACAACTTTTAATATGGCTTCGTGAAGATTTAATGGGCGAACTGCAGGCAATTAATCAGTATCAAGCGCACATCGACAATATTGATGATGCTGAAATTAAAGACCTTTTAGCTCATATCCGCGATGACGAAAAAGAACACGTCGCTGAGATTACGCATCTAATTTCCCGCATTGATGCAATTCAGCGTGAGAAATTTATGAACGATCATACGGTTGAAGCTGGCGAACGCGTTGTTAGCGAAGCTGAAACTGATCGAATTCCTACTGTGGGAAGTATGTTTGGGCAAAAATAATTAATTCCTATTAGCTGTTATTTTATTGGTAACTTTTGAGGAGGGATTATTGTGGATTTCTTAGATCGTAACGCTGCACCTTTGACTGAAGCTGAATGGGGTCGCATCGATGAAGCTGTAATAAGTACTGCCCGCCGTACACTGGTAGCTCGTCGTGTTATTGACGTGCTTGGTCCACTGGGCTCAGGTGTATACAGCATCCCTTATTCGGTGTTCAGCGGTAAGTCGCCAACAGGTATAGATATGGTAGGTGAAAACGAAGATTTCGTAGTTGAAGCCAGTCGGCGTGCAACTATAAACCTGCCAATATTATATAAAGATTTCAAAATTATGTGGCGTGATGTTGAAGCGGATCGCCATTTAGGACTGCCAATCGATGTAAGCACTGCCGCTGTAGCAGGAAATTTTGTAGCGGTACAGGAAGATAATCTTATCTTTAACGGTAACGAAGAATTAGGTCATGACGGTTTATTTACTGTAAAAGGCCGTCAGACAGTTGATATTTGTAACTGGGATGAACCAGGATCGGCCCTTGCTGATGTTGTTAAAGCAGTTGGAAAACTAAGCCAAGCAGGGCATTATGGTCCTTATGCAATGGTTGTAAGTCCGATTCTCTTTGGCCGCATGGTAAGAGTATTTGGCAACACCGGTATGCTCGAACTTGACCAAGTCAAAGCCCTAATTTCGGGTGGTGTACACTACTCTAACGTAATCAGCGGTTCAAAAGCGGTAGTAATCGCAACTGGTTCCCAAAACCTAAACCTAGCAGTAGGGCAAGACATGGTTACAGCCTACATGGGCCCAACCAACATGAACCACGTCTTCCGTGTACTAGAAACAATAGCACTATTAGTACGCAGACCAGATGCCATCTGCACAATCGAATAAACTAATCAAACCCAAGCGCGATAGATATCGCGCTTTTTTTATTGTATAATTGAACCGGAGAGCGAACGTTTTACCGCAGAGTACGCAGAGGGCGCAGAGTGGATTTTCGCAATGTTATCGCTAAGGAGGGGGAAATGCTTATCGACAGAGAGGATGAATTAAAGAAACTAACGAGCCGTGTGCTTGGTGCAGCGATGGAAGTTCATAGCATACTTGGGCCAGGATATCTAGAAAGTGTGTATGAGGAATCTTTAGCTCAGGAATTTGAGATAAGAGATATTCCATACGAAAGACAAAAGACTATAAATCTTAGCTATAAGGGACATAAGGTGGGGGAAAGCAGACTGGATTTCTTAGTGGATGATATTTTGATTGTTGAGCTTAAGGCAGTGGAACAAATTTCTCCTATTCATACTGCGCAAGTATTATCATATCTAAAGACAACAGGTTTATATTTGGGAATTGTAATTAATTTCAATGTAGTTAGTCTTAAAAGTGGGATAAAGCGTGTAATTAAATCTTCAAATTATCAAGCTACTCCGTAACCCTCTGCGAACTCTGCGTACTCTGCGGTTCAAAACACGTATTTTTATGAGGTGAATGATGGGAATATTGAAAGTTGAAGGCCTGGGGAAGGCTTTTGGGATAGAGACTCTTTTTTCTAAGGTTAGTTTCGAGGTGAGGCGTGGCGATAAGGTGGGACTTATTGGGGCTAACGGCACCGGCAAGTCGACTTTGATGAAGATATTAATGGGCTTTCAGCAGGCTGATGAGGGTCATGTCAGTCTGCCGATGGGTGAGACTATTGGGTATGTGGAGCAGGAGGCTGCTCTTGGTGAGGGGACTCTCTACGATGAGTTTTGCGCAGCTTTTAGGGATGTATTAGGTTGGCAGGCTGACATGGGCGAACTTGAGCGGGCTATTGCTGCTGAGCAGGATGAAACAAAGCTGGATAGTCTGATGAAGCAGTATTCAAGCATAGTCGAAAAGTTTGAGCGCGCTGGCGGATACGACTATGAGAGTACTATTAGACGTGTTGCATTCGGATTAGGGTTTGCAGATACTGATATGCAGCGTAGTGTTAATGCTTTTTCTGGTGGGCAAAAGACAAGGATTTGTTTGGCTAAAGCATTGATAAGGCAGCCGGATTTTTTGTTTTTGGACGAGCCAACTAACCATCTCGATATTGGAATGGTGGAGTGGTTGGAGGAGTTCCTTGTCTCTTATCCTGGCGGAGTACTTATCATCTCGCATGACAGGTTCTTTTTGGATAGAGTCGCTAGTAGAATAATTGAATTAGAGAGCGGCACTATAACAGCCTATAGCGGAAACTATACGACGTTTTTGCAAGTTAAAGCTGAACGGATGGCGGCCTTGGAAAGTGCGTACGAAAAGCAGCAGTCTCATATAGTAAAGACTGAGGAATATATTCGGCGTTATAAAGCAGGTATTAAATCAAAGCAGGCACGAGGACGGGAGAAACAGCTCCATAGATTGGAAAGAATAGTGCTGCCGCCGGAAAGTGCTAGATTTAATTTCTTTGCTTTTAACCCGCCCAGTGAGTGTGCTGAGCGTGTGGCCGAGTATGAAGAAGTTTCAGCAGGCTATGGGGCAAAAGATGTTTTTGAAAGGCTATCTCTGCTTGTTAGAAGAGGTGACGGTGTAGCTTTAGTCGGTCCGAATGGTGCTGGCAAGACTACCATGCTAAAACTGCTGACAGGTGATTTAGCACCTACTGCAGGAAGAATTAAACTTGGCAGCCGGGTAAAGATCGGATATTTTTCACAGCAGCATGAAGGGCTTAACAGTGACAATAGACTGATAGACGAAATAATGCACGACTATGGGTTAAGTGAAGATAGGGCCAGGCATTACCTCGGGGCATTTTTATTTAGTGGTGATGATGTTTTTAAAATTATAAAAGACTTAAGCGGCGGTGAAAAATCACGGTTGGCTTTCTTAAAGCTGATGCTGACAGGTGCGAACTTTCTGGTATTGGACGAGCCGACTAATCACTTGGATATACCAGCAAAGGAAGCCGTGGAAGAAGCCATTATGAGCTTTCCAGGAACTTTTATTACAGTTTCTCATGACCGCTATTTCTTAGACAAAGTAGCCAACTGCGTAGTGGAATTAGCAGATGGCAAGCTGGTGGAATACACCGGTAACTACAGCTACTACCGGGAAAAAAAGCTGGTTGATCAGAAGAATCATCAAGTCGAAAAGCCGGCTGATAAGGAAGTCGATACTGCCAAGAAGGGCAAACCGCGTCAGCAGCGCCCTCAAGATAAAGAAAAACTGGCGAAAAAAATTGAAGGCGAAATTGCTATGTTGGAGGCCGAGTTAAAAGCAGTAGAACTGCAGCTAAACGATCCCTCCAGCCACTCTGACCCCGCTGCCAGCCAAGCATTAGCAAACGAACACTCCCGCCTGCAGGCTGAACTAGAGGCAAAGTATGAAGAATGGGTCGAAGTGCAGTAAGAACGGATTAACGAAACCGCAGAGTACGCAGAGGTCGCAGAGTGAATGTGGGGATGAGTGCTTAATCGCGATAGATATCGCGACAATTTTCCTCGTATCCACTCTGCGTACTCCGCGTACTCTGCGGTTAAAAAAATATCAGTAATCAATACTACTTAAGCCGACTGGTGCATTTAGGTGCGCTGGGTCGGCTTTTGCTATGTTTGGGGGATAAGTAGTAGATTGTAGTCAGCGCTAATACTTGAGGAACCGGTTTCTCACCTAAAGGTGAGAAAAATGGATTTAAATACTTTAGTTTATCAGGCTCAGGCTGGAGATGATGAGGCTTTTGAGCAGGTTTGCCAATTGTTTGAAGGGTTAGTAAAAAAGTACGCTTATCAGTCGCATTTGCGACCATTATATGAGGAAGCTGTTGCGGAAGCGTGGCTGGCGTTGGTGCAGGCTGTATCGACTTATGACGCTCAGCATGGTACGAATTTTGCTGGCTATGCAGAATCAAAAGTGAAATTTGCTATGTGGAATTTGTTTAAAAGAGAGCGGCGTCGCTGGCAAAATGAGCTTCCGCTGCAGGTAAGTGATGAAGATGAAAGCAATTCGCTTTTAGACATTTTGGCTGATGCTTCAAATATTGAGTCAGAGGTTGAAATGAAGCTTTTGGCAAGTATGGCCGTAAATGAAATTGCTGAATTACCAAAACGTCAGCAGCAGGCGATATTTTTAACTGTAGTTTTAGGGAAAGGCGTCAGTGAAGCAGCCACTTATATGGAGTCATCTCCTCAGGCTGTATATAATTTGCGGCAGCGTGGTTTAGCTCGTTTAAAAATACTTTGCGCTGGAATGTATTAAAGTGAGAGGGGGTGAGAGATATGGCGATAGTAAAAGTACCGCAAAGTTCTCGTTTAATTATCAAAGTGCAAACTGGAGTCAATACCGCAGGCAATCCAGTGTACCGTCAGCGTTCCTTTAATAACTTAAAACCTGGAGCTGTTGACAGTGATGTACATGCTGTTGGATTGGCTTTGTCCAGCTTGCAGCTGCATCCAGTAGAAGGAGTCAGCCGAATTGATGATGCCCAATTGGTAGACGAGTAAAATCAAAAGAAGGAGGAAATAGCCGATGACAAAGACACTTGAAATGGTATTCCGCAATGCCGAAGGCAAGGAAGTCACTTTAAGCTTAGCTGATCCCAAGGAAGATCTTACTAAAGCCGAAGTCGACACAGTCATGCAGCAAATCGTCAGCAGAAACATCTTTATCACCAAAGCTGGCGAACTGACGCAAACGGTCGAAGCACGTATTCGCACTCGCGATGCTGTGGCGCTTGCCTAACTTAAGGAGGTAAGCTAACATGGAGCAAATCTTGAGCTATACAGCGAACTACGGCTTTGCCATGGTGATATCAGTCTACCTGCTTGTACGCATCGAAGGCAAGCTGGAGCAGCTCACTGTCAGTATCAATGAATTATCCAAAGTCATAGCAGGAAAGCTATAAAATGACCCCCAGGGAGCCAATAGGCACTCTGGGGGTTAAGCAATTATTGGATACGGTTTTTAACCACAGAGTACGCAGAGGTCGCAGAGGGACACGAAGTGAATGCTTAATCATAGTTATCGTGACAATTCCCTGGTATTCACTCTGCGTACTCTGCGTACTCTGCGGTAAAGGGAATTATCGTTTCAACTCTTCCAAAGCGCGGGCGAGTTGATCCGGGCAGGAGGTAGGTTTGCCGCTGCATGAGATGCCTTTGAGGCGTTTGATTACTTCTTCAACAGGCATACCTTCGACTAGCTTGCATATTGCTTCTAGGCTGCCGGGACAGCCTCGTTCGAATTTAACACTTTTTACAATACCGTTCTCTACCTCAAAACTAATTCCCTTAGAACAGACATTTTCAGGGCTGTAATGATTCATAATTGGCTCCTTTGATTTTTAAAGTTTATATTGTACGATAGGCAATTATAAAACTTTCCTACATGCATAAGGGGTGAGTATCGGCTTCCGCTGTCGCTAGGGCTCGGAGTAAGCCGTGTTTGCTTATATTCTATTATCATTTATCGGTAAATGTAAATACTTGAGAGTAATAAAAGAGGAATTATAGGCTGGTTTGCGAATTAGAGCATTTAAAGATACAGGGCGTTAAAAGGAGTAAATGTTTTGGAGCAGTTAGCTGGGATTGTAGAAAGCATAGTTTTTCAGAGTGATGACGGCAGTTTTGCTGTTTTTAAAATAAAACCAAATGAAGACCGAAGTGCCGTAACAGTAGTCGGAAGTATGCCTGCTCCGCTATTAGGCGAACAGCTTGAGTTAACTGGTGAGTGGGTTGAACACAGCAAATTTGGGCAGCAGTTCAAAGCTTCAAGGTGTAAGCGAATCGCCCCTACCAGCGTAAAGGGTATAGAACGTTTTCTAGCATCAGGTGCTATCAAAGGAATTGGTCCGGCAATGGCTGCCAGACTTGTAAAACATTTTGGTATCCAGACGCTGGATGTTATTGAATATAAATCTCATCGTTTGGTTGAAGTCGAAGGCATTGGCAGTAAAAAGGCGGAGACGATCCATCAAGCATATATCGAACAGTCTGAAATTCGTGAACTTATGCTTTTTCTTGAAATGAACGGTGTGTCGGGTGGTTATGCAGGAAAGATTTTTGCTCAGTATGGGTCCTTTTCTATATCCGTACTGCAGGAGAACCCCTATAGATTAGCAGAGGAAGTATCTGGGATTGGGTTTCGTACAGCAGATCAAATTGCAATGTCTTTAGGGATGGAACGAAATCATGTTGACCGGATTGCAGCCGGTGTCAATTTCGCATTGCTTCAAATTGCTCAGGCTGGTCACTGCTGTGTTCCGGAAGAAGCGCTAGTTCAAGAAACGGCAAAGCTTTTGATGACAGATAAACTCGAAGTGGCCTTAAGGATTAAAACACTGCTAAAAGAAGAACGACTGTGTGTCGAAGATTTGCATGGCGTTACACTAATATATCCGCGTCATTTGTATTACGCAGAGAAGAATACTGCTTATAGGCTTCTGCGACTCAAGGATAAGGCTAAGCCGGTATTAGAAAGTGATTTTGATTCACTAGTAAAAGAATGGGAAACATCTGCTAAACTGGTTTTAGCTGAAAGTCAGCGTGAAGCGGTGGTTTCAGCACTGGCTCATGGTGTATTAGTGCTGACAGGAGGTCCAGGTACCGGTAAAACAACGGTTGTTAAAGGTATGTTAGCTGTTCTTGAAAAGCAGGGCTTTCAGATACTTTTAGGCGCACCTACTGGGCGGGCGGCAAAACGCTTGAGTGAAGCGACTGGGCGTGAGGCAGCAACAATTCATCGCATGCTTGAATCAACCGGTGGCGGCGATAGTGCACCAAAATTTGTTCGCAATGAAGACGAGCCACTAGAAGCCGATGTAATTATTATTGATGAAGTTTCCATGATGGATATTTCACTTATGTATTATTTTCTTCGTGCCGTACCAGACGGCTGCAGAGTAATACTAGTCGGTGACGTTGACCAGCTTCCTGCGGTTGGACCAGGATCGGTGCTTAAAGATATTATTCGGTCAGTAACAATACCTATGGTTCGACTAACAGAAGTGTTCCGGCAGGCTGGTGAAAGCATGATTGTCCAAAATGCCCACCGCATAAATCGCGGAATGCTGCCAGACTATAGCAGCAGTTTAGAATTTCAGTTTATCGAAATTAGCTCTAGTGTGGCAACAGCGCAAGCTATTGTTGAAATGTGCAGAGATAAACTATCCCAGGAAGGTTACGATGTCTGGCGGGATGTTCAAGTTCTTTCACCAATGCACCGTTTAGATTGTGGTGTAGAAAATCTAAACAAGCTTCTGCAGCAGGCACTAAATCCAGAGCAACAAGAGAGTCCAGATGGTACAAGTAATGCGTTCAGAATTGGCGACAAGGTTATGCAAATGCGGAATAATTACAATAAAAATGTCTTTAATGGTGATATTGGCTTTATTATTGAGATCGAACATAACAAGATAAAGGTTCGCTATCCGGATAACGAGGTATGGTATGAACGAAGTGAGCTTGAAGAGCTGCATCTGGCTTATGCAATGAGTGTGCATAAAAGCCAAGGCAGTGAGTATCCAGTTGTAGTAATGCCGCTCATTCCTGGTCATCATGTAATGCTCCAGCGTAACTTGCTTTATACTGCTGTAACTAGAGCTAAGGAAAAAGTAGTACTGCTTGGAACTAAGGCTGCGCTAAATACCGCAGTCTCAAATGATCGCACAAAAAAACGGTATTCGCTGCTTGCAGAGAGGCTGCGAGGAGATAGTTTAAATACTTAATGTGAGGAGGTTTTGGAGGATGTTAAAGATGTGGTGGGCAGCGCTGCTCGATATTATCTATCCTCCTAAATGTCCAATCTGCCGTGCAGTGATCGAAGAGCATGGCGCACTATGTCGAGTATGTTTAAGTAAAATACTATCAATCCGAAACATAAATATGACCGCACATAAATTAAGATATCTTGATAGCTGTTTGGTACTTTGTGACTATACGGGCGGTGCCAAAAAAATGATACACGATATTAAATTTCGTGCTAATTTTAAGACTGCTCTAAATCTCGAATGGATGCTGGAAAGCTTTGTAAGGAATAGTCTGTTTATCAATATTGATATTGTGACTGCTGTACCGCTCCATGCAGGCCGTATAACTGAGCGCGGCTTTAACCAAACTGAAAAGATATTCAAACACTGGGTAATTAAACGAGGGTTTAATTGGCAGGATTATGTTTTAGTTCGCATGCGTCCCACTAAGCCCCAGTGGGAACTTCAGCTAAGTGAGCGCCGAAAAAACATTCGTGGAGCCTTTGCCGTTTCCCATCCGGACTCTATTAAAGGCAAAAACATACTGATAGTTGATGATATTTTTACCACTGGGATAACTATGGACGAATGTGCTAAAGTACTTAAAATATCCGGTGCAAAAAGTGTTAGAGGTCTGGCAATTGCGAGTGGTACGGATAATTAAAAACGAACACTTGTTTGATTTAGTGACTTGTGCTACAATATTTTTAGCAGAATTTTGTTGAAAGGAGGCTCTCAAACATGAATGAGGATATTTTTAAATTAATATTGTCCAAGCTTGACAATATGGCAACAAAAGATGATGTAGCCGCAGTGAAAAATGATTTAGCACGAGTTGATGCAAAGGTTGATGCAATAGAACGCAGATTTGACAATTTAGAAATAAAAGTAGATAGGCTCGAGTACAGATTTGATAATTTAGAAATAAAAGTGGATAGGCTTGAGCACAGATTTGACAATTTAGAATCAAAAGTAGATAGGCTTGAACATAGATTTGATATTCTAGAAGAAAAAGTAAATGTAATAGATATTAAACTTGACAATTTAGCACAGCAGGAACAAAACGATGTACTAGCTATGCTTAACCATATAAACAGCAAAATAGATGAAAAAGCAGAATAACACGAAGGCGTCTTGGAAATACTTTGCAAGCGCTCAATAAAACAGAAGCCGAAATAAACGCCAAAACCAAAAACCCACGGCTTCTGCTACAACAGCCGTGGGTTTAATTATAGAGCCGTATTTATTTTTTTATTAGCGACCTTTGCGCCTTTGAGGTTCAATAACTACTCTTCCCCTAAAGCCTCAATGAACGCCCTAACGACGTCCGGATCGAATGCCGTACCTGAAAGACTGAACATTTCCCTAATGGCTTCGGCCTTTGTTTTCTCCCAGTTTTGGGTGCAGGGATTAATAAAGCGGTCATAATGATTTACAACAGCAATTATTCTTGCGCCAAGCGGAATATTTACCCCTTTTAGTCTTTTGGGATAGCCAGTACCGTCCCAACGTTCATGATGATAACGAATATATGGAATGAGCTCCTGGCAAGGAGCCATATTTTCAAGCATGTAGCTGCCGGCATTGCAGTGGTTTTTAAAAACGCTCAATTCACGAGTAGTCAGATAAGGTAATTTTAATAGAATGGCATTAGGAACAGTCACATGACCTAAATCATGTAACAAGGCAGCAGTGCGAATTCGCTCTATTTCTTCGCGGGGCAAGCGCATCTTTGCCGCTACACTAACGGCATAATTAGCCACTTGCTGACTGTGTAAATAAAGCTTTGCACTCTTTAACTCTATCAATTGTAGTAGGTTAGCGATAATTTCGTTCATCTCGCCAGTGCCGCCAGCATAAGTTTCGGGATCTTGCATAAGTGTTAGCATAAACACGAAAAACGCCTTTCGTCATATAATGCGGTATATTTAATTTAGCCATAAACCGACATAATCCTGCTGGCAAATGAAAAAAATGTGATATTTTAGGCAAAAAACAAAAAAATGTTCCAAAATTCCAAAAACGTAGTTATAATAAAGACAAGCTATTTTACTTGGTGAATATTATAACTACGTTTTTGGGGGTAGGATTATGGGCCTGGCTAACTGTCCTGAATGTGGTAAGCTGTTTGTTCAAAACGCAAGTGGTTTATGTCCTTCTTGTTATGAGATAGAAGAGTTCGAAGAACTAAAAATTGTCGATTTCTTGAGAGAAAAAGGCAAGGCTTCTATTGAGGAAATCTGTAATGCTACCGGAGTAAAAGAAAAGACTGTATTACGCATGATGAAACGCGGCCGCTTTAAGGGTGATTTCGAGATTACTCGCCCTTGCGAGACGTGCGGAGTACAAATCAGCGAAGGGCGTTTATGCGGAAAGTGCAGCAAAAATATTCTTGAGCAAGTAAAGCATAGCGAAACCAAAAAAACTGAGGAAGAAAGATCTGGTACGCGTATGTATACTAAAGACTTTAAATAAAAAATGAAAACATATCAGAAAAGATGTAAACATTAGTAAAATGATGATAAATTAGCTTGTTGGCTAAAAATGACCTAATTTGGTACTTGGTGGGGATTAATATCCCCGCCTTTTTCGTCGATATTAATTATAGGAAAATCCCAAAGGTGGGTGTTTAACGTGATTATATCAGGGAAGCAAATTCAAAATATTCTTAAGGCGTACGGAGATAGTAAAATAGAAAAGGGCACCAAAACTGAAAAAACGAGTCCTGCTTATAAAAAGGACGAAGTAATACTATCCTCACAAGCACAGGAATTTGGACAGATTCTGCAAAACATAAAAAATTCATCGGATGTTCGAGAAGATAAGGTAAAAGAACTAACTGAACGGATTAATTCAGGAAACTATAATATCGATGCGAAAGATGTTGCTGAAAAAATGATTGGCCGTCTAATGGCCGATAAATTGCGTTAGGAAGGACGTTAAAATATGTGGGAGCAACTGGTTACCGTTTTAACTAACATGCTAAAGTTGTATCAGGCGCTGCTAACTATTAGCAAGCAAAAACACGAAATTCTAGTTGCTGCTAAGGCGCAAGAATTGGAAGCAATCACAAAGCAGGAAGAACTGCTCATAATACAGATAGGTAAACTCGAGACAAATAGAGAACAAGTGCTGCAGGAAATTCTTACAGCGAATAAAATAACTGATGAAAACATTAATGTATCACGACTGGCTGAGTGCACAGACGAGGTTATGGGTAAACGTATTAAGGACTTGTGGCAGGAATTTGATAAAGTCACAGTTGAATTGGTTCGTTTAAATGAGCTAAATACTCGGCTTATTGAGCAAGCACTTTCGTATATAAACTATAATGTTAATTTATTAACCCAGGCTTCGACAGGTCCTACATATGCTGCAAAAGGGCAACAGCCTCAGAATGCAACAAACAGGGCGGTTTTTGATCAAAAAATATAAGTAATAAGTAACATGGAGTGGTAATATGAGATCTACTTTTGCAGGATTAAATACATTAACACGTGGACTTTACGCTAACCAGGTATCATTAGATACCGTCGGACACAATATTTCTAACGCTGGTACTCAAGGTTACTCGCGCCAGATGGTTAACTTATCTACTACTAAGCCCCAAACGGTGTTTGGTGGATATGCAAGCTATGAAGTGGGAACAGGCGTAAATGTATCATCAATACTTAGGGCGAGAGACACTTTTGTTGACCGTCAATATTGGAAAGAGTCTTCTTCATTAGGATATGGGCAGACAATGGAAGATATCTTAGGTAAGATTGAAGGTGTATTTGCGGAGCCAACTGATACTGGCATTCAAACTGTTCTAAATAAGTTTTGGAGTGCTTGGCAAACACTTGCAGTAAATGCTTCGGATAGTGGAGCTAGAACGGCAGTTCGGGAAAGAGGTGTAGAGGTTGTAGATGCAATCCAACACTCAGCCCAGCAATTGACTGATATGGTTGCGGATATAAATGCTGTCTTAGATATTAGAGTAAATAACATAAATCAAATTTCATCTGAACTATATAGCCTGAACAAACAAATTAGTAATATAGAATCAGGTGGTCTTAATCATGCTAATGATCTCCGAGATAGACGGGATGTACTAATAGATGAGTTAACCAAAATTACAAGTGCAAATGTAACGGAAGATAAATACGGCAATTATAATGTACAAGTTAATGGCGTAATGCTAGTTGATGGCAATGGCTATCAGAAACTAGCTACAACTAAGACAATGGATACTGACTATGGTTATGAAGTGAAAAACGTCGTAATAGCGGGTTCGACGCAGCCTGTTACCTTTACTAATGGCGAAATGAAAGGATTACTGGATGCTCGTGACTCATCTGAGTTTGGGGCAAAAGGCTATCTGGACAAGCTTTCTACAATGAGTAAGTTTTTACTGCAAGAGTTCAATGAGGTTCATCGTGGTGGTTATGGTACTGATAATAGTACAAATAATAACTTCTTTGGTGATGGCGGTGCAACTGATCCTGACTATAATTCAGCATTTTCTGCTGGTTTCACGGATGGGGATTGGATTAAAGTGCTTAAAGTTAATCCAGATCTGTTTAATACCACAAATGGGCTAGCTAAAATTGCAGCCAAAACATCTCAAAATAGTCTAGCTGTTGTTCAGAGCAATGCTAGTGGCGGAACCGCGAGTGTAAGTACAACTGGATCTTATACTGGTGGTTCTACCCCGACTAACGTTAGTGTAAGAATATCAACTGATGCCTCCCAGAATGTTTCTAGTATTCAGTACTCTACAGATGGTGGTACTACTTGGAGTGCTGCGATAGCTGGTGCGGCCCCGTATCCGTCTACTTATTCAATTAATATAAAAGGCCTAACTGTAAATATGCAGATTAATACAGCGGCTGCAAATGTAAATGGGGATACATATCAGTTTTCACTTTCGAGCGGTAATAATGCAAGTGGAGACAATGCCGTGCTATTAAGTAATAGATTGAAAGTTGATACCAGCCTTAGTTTAGGCGGAGCTTCACTTGATACATACTATTCATCAATGACGGGTGCATTAGGTGTTCAAAAACAGAATGCAAGTCGTTTAGCCGACAATCAGCAAGTATTAGTTAACACGATAATGAATTGGCGCGAATCTACGGCTGGCGTAAACATGGATGAGGAAATGACAAACATGATTCGCTTTCAACAGGGATATAACGCCGCTGCCAGAATAATAACTACTATGGATGAGATGCTAGATAAACTTATCAATGGTACCGGGGTAACGGGAAGGTAGGTGTGATTAATGCGTATAACTAACAATACAATTACCTATAATTTTTTAACAAGTTTGAATAAGTCATTAGAGCGGCAAAATAAGATTCAGGAGCAGCTGTCTGATGGAAAAATGCTTCATCGTCCCTCTGATGATCCGGTTAAAACTATACGTAGTCTGCGGTTTAATTCAAATTTAGTTCAGAATGAACAGTTTACGCAAAACTTGAAGGATGCTAAGTCTTGGATGGAAACAACTGACAATGCGATGTCAGATTTAAGTTCAATAATGATAAATATCAAGGAATTGGTTGTTCAGGCTAGCAATGGAACAAACCCGCAGGATGCAGTGCAGACTATTGGTAAATCTGTAGACAATTTAATTAACCAGATAGTAACTCTTGGTAACACCAAAATAGGTGATCGTTATGTTTTTTCTGGTCAGATGGACAAAACTCAGCCGTTCACGCGTGTAGGTGATACAATAACATACCATGGAGATACAAGTAAGATATCGATGCCAATACAACCTGGTTCCGCAACACCTACTCAAGATAGTGTAAATTTGACGGGTGCTGATGTGTTTGGAGCAGGTGGAAATACTATTTTGAACCATCTATTAGAAATTAAACAACACTTAGATGCAGGTGCAATTACCGATCAAAACTGGTTAGCAACTACAGGACTTGATTATCTAGATACTGATCATGCTAGCGTACTTCAGTCCCAAACGGAACTAGGAACGCGTATGTCAGCTTACGAAATGGCGTTAAACATGATGGAAAAACAAAATGTTGTTATTACAGGTGATGTTGCGGCCAATGAAGACTTAGATATTCCTAAAGCTATTATAGATTTTAAAAACAGTGAGAATATATATAAGACTGCCTTGTCCGTTGGGGCTAGGATAATGCCACCATCATTGGTGGATTTCCTACGGTAAATAAATTTATGTAAGGGGGCTGAATTATGATACAACTAAATATTTCACAGCAGCCCGCGAAATTAGAATTAAATATTTCCGATCCAAAGCTCAATATTAAAACAACCCCACCGAAAATATTAATGACAACCGAACCAGCAGTTGTCGAAATAAATCGAACAGATGGAAAATTAGAAATTGATCAGTATCCTTGTCGTTATTCGATTGGCTTTAAGAATAGCTTCGATTTACTACATGATGCTGCCCAGGAGGGACGACAGGCAGCTCTAGAGGGAGTCGGGCGAATTGCTGCTGAGGGAGATCGCTTAGCTAGGGTTGAAAGTAAAGAAGATGCCATTGTTAATATAGCTTCAGAGACAACTATTAAGGAGCCTTACGAAATTACCTGGGCAAGAATTGCATCCCCGAATCTTCATTATGAGCCAGGGAAGGTTGAGTTTAATCCGATATATGGTAAACTTAACCTTGATCTTGAAAGAGGAACAGTTGACCTTGAATTGCAGCGAGGCGAAGTTAAGGGACGTATTACACAGTATCAAAACGTTCGATTTTGGACTAGTCAAAGCAACTTAGATTTATGGGCTTAGTAGAAGAGGTGTATGCATGATTATAGAATCTACTCGTTTGGGGCAATTGGAAGTAAATAAAGAACAAATTATTAGTTTTCCTAGTGGAATACCCGGTTTTCCGAATGAAAAAGAGTTTATTTTAATTCATTCAGATATAGAGAGTCCTTTTGCCTTTTTGCAGTCGATTTCAGAACCTAATTTGACTTTCATTGTAGTTGAGCCCTTCCAGTTTTTTAAAGATTACGAGTTTTCCTTAGACGATCAGGTTGTTGAATCGTTAAAGTTATCGGGAGATAATCCACCACGAGTATTAAATATTGTTACCGTCCCGGAAAAGGCTGAGGAAATGACGGCAAACCTCTTAGCTCCAGTTATAATAAATCCTAATGAGCGGCTGGCACAGCAAATAGTCTTGGAAAAAGTTTCATTTTCAACAAAGCATCGCTTGTTTCCAGAGGGTTTACCTGAAACGGAAACAAAGGGAGGCGCTTAATATGCTGGCTTTAACCCGAAAAATAGGTGAGCGAATAGTAATTGGAGATAATATAACGGTTACTATTGTAGATATAAAAGGTGATAATATCAGACTGGCGATTGACGCTCCTAAAAATATAAAAATATATCGGGGCGAAATTTATGATTCTATAGTTACTGAGAACAAAAACGCTGCAAAGGCAAATAACTTAAATGGTTTTAATATAATAAAAGGGTTTACTAAGAAGTAAACAAAAAAACACGGCGAAATTTGCCGTTTTTTTGTTTTTTTGCTAAAGATTTTTCACTTTTTATACGATAAAGTAGGTAAAGACAAAAGTCAGGGGTGAAATAGGGAATGGCTATCAACACAAATCTTACTCTAACACCAGCCGCTTTACCGAATAATAAAAATAGCAGTAAAACTGAGAATTTTCAACTTACAGATGTCGTTGGGAATCTCGAATATAAGACTGATAAGCAATCCAAAAACCTTAATAATGAAGAAGTAGTGAAAATTACCGATGAAATGAATAAATTTATGGAACTTATCAATAGCGATATTCAATTTGAAGTTCATGAAAAAACTAATCGACTAATAGTAAAAGTAGTCGACCAAAGAGACGGAAAAGTGCTAAAGGAATTCCCGCCCCATGAGCTTCTAGATACAATGGCTAAGATTAGTGAGTATGTCGGGATATTATTAGATAAAAAAGTTTAAATGTTTCGGTTTTTAGGAGGGACAAACATGGCAATAAGGACTTATGGTTTGAGTGGTTCCGGTATGGATGTCGATCAAATGGTTAAAGATTTGATGAAGGCTCAGCGTACTAGATACGATACAATGGTACAAAAGAAAACTCAGCTTGAATGGAAAAAAGCTGACTATAATTCTATGTATACAACAATAAATGATTTTCGAAATAACACAGTATTTAACTATAAAATGCAAGGGACTTTAATGCCCAAAAAGACATTATCAAGCAATGAACAAGTTGCTTCGGCCACTGCAAATGCTGATGCGGTAAATTTCACTCACTCAATTGAGGTAACATCAATTGCACAGAGTGCTAGTATGAGCAGTAACGCATCAATATCAAAAGCTGGCTCACCTGGTAAGACTAATTTACAGGATCATATCGGTGTTTCTGGTACTATCAACTTAACCTTTAATGATGGAACAACAACCAAGAGCCTAAGCAACTATGATACGACCGGAAAGAGTGTCTATGACCTAGTAAGCGAAATAAACAATCTTGGATTGAATGTTAAAGCAAGCTATGATAATACGCTTGATCGCTTTTTTCTCTATAGTACTAAATCAGGGGAAAGTAACCAAATTACAGTTTCGACGGCTGATGCAGACGATACTGGCGGACGGTTATTAATGGAAAACCTTAAGCTTGGCGATGCGGAATCATTAACTACTAAAACTCCACCGGTTGCACCAGAAGTTGCTCCGAATAATTTTACTTCTGGTAAGGATGCCGTTGCAAAAATTGACGGAGCGACAATTACTCAGAGTAACAACTCGTTTACTATTTCCGGTGTCACTTATACGTTAAAGCAATTAGGTACTTCGAGTGTTACCGTTTCATCAGATAATGATAAGGCTGTAGCTGCGGTAAAATCGTTTATTGAGGCTTATAACAGCACATTAAGCAAAATAAATGGCGAGATAAATGAAACATATTATAAGGATTTTTTACCTTTAACGACTGAGCAAAAAAAGGAAATGAAAGAAGCAGATATAAAGGTCTGGGAAGATAAAGCTAAGAGTGGTTTGCTCAGACGTAATCCAATTTTGCAAGATTTAGTTTCTAAAATGAGGAACGATCTCGCCAACCCAATTTCAGGACTGACTGGAAAGTACACGAGTGCTTCCAGTATTGGTATTACTACAGGTAGTTATACTGAAGGTGGTAAAATATACCTTGATGAGACAAAACTCAAGGCGGCATTAGAAGCAGATCCTGAAGTTCTTAATAAAATATTTGGTTCAAAGGGTGATAATAGTAGCACTAGCGGTATAGCGACAAGATTGTATGATACGCTAAAAGCCTCTTCGGACAAGATAGTAACTGAGGCAGGTATTACTGCTGCAACCGCTACTGATACCAAAAGCAACTTAGCTAAGTTGATTAAAGATTATGATGAGCGGATGTATGACCTTAATGATCGTCTGGCGATGATGGAGGACCGCTATTACAAGCAGTTTGATGCAATGGAAACAGCGCTTCAAAAATTGTCACAGCAAAGCACTTGGTTGGCACAGCAGTTTTCAAGCTAATAAATGACTTGTAAACTATAGATAGTGAGGGATAGTATGAATTACGCAAATACAGCAAATGCCTATAAAACGCAGCAGGTTATGACAGCTTCGCCTGAGGAGCTAACACTTATGCTCTATAACGGAGCGCTTCGTTTCATCACGGAAAGCATACAGGCTCTAGACCAAAAAAACTATGAGAAATCTCATAAGGCTAATATGCGTGCCCAGGAAATTGTCCGTGAATTTATGGCTACTTTAGATATGGAGTTTGAACTTTCGCAAGATTGGTTTAAACTCTACGAATATATTGAGTATTGCTTAATACAAGGTAATCTCAAAAAGGATAAAGACAAATTGGATGAGGCAAAAAATATGATTCAAGAATTTCGTGATACTTGGTTTCAAGCTATGAAGCAGGCTCGTACGCAAAAGGCAGTTGCAAAGTAGTATGAATAAACACAACAGCGAGCATTTATGGAGAAACTACCTTTTTCTTACTCAGGAAATGTCTAAATTCCTAGATCGGCAGGAAGTAGAATTATTTCTAGAGATTATGAGTCAACGCGAAAGCTTGCAAATGCAAATAGAGCAAGCGCCAAACGATGGCTTTTCTCAATCCACGAGTGGTAAGCAATGTTATAAAGCTATATTTTTACTAGAACAATCAATTAAAACAAAACTAGCATGTTTTATAAACCTATCAAAACGACAAAATCAAATTTCTAATGCATATGAAGGATTGGCTAGTTCTTTTGTTGGTAAAAGAATGGATAGGCAGTCGTAATTTAGAAAAAAAAGTTTAAAAATGTTGAAAAAAGCTATTAAGGTTTTCCAAAAAAATACGATAATATATATGAGCAACTAATAAAAGTGACTAAGATTCACGTACGGCCGACGGGAATTTAAGACACTAATTAAATATCTGGGCATGGATGCCCGGATTTAAAATCAAGGAGGAATTTACAATGATTATTAACCACAATATGGCGTCTCTTAACACATATCGCCAATTAAGCACAAACAACACTAATTCCAGCAAATCTTTGGAAAAATTGTCTTCAGGTCTTCGCATTAATCGCGCTGGCGACGATGCTGCAGGTCTTGCAATTTCCGAAAAAATGCGTGGACAGATCCGCGGTTTAGACCAAGCTGGTCGTAACGCTCAAGATTCCATCTCTTTAATTCAAACTGCTGAAGGTGCATTGAACGAAACTCATAGCATTCTTCAACGTATGCGTGAACTTGCTGTTCAATCTTCCAATGATACTAACACTGGAACTGACCGTGGCGAGATTCAAAAAGAGATTAATCAGTTAACTGATGAAATCGATCGTATTGCTAACACTACTGAGTTCAATACACAAAAGCTTCTTGATGGTACTAAAGTAGGTCTTCGCGATGTTATTAAAGGTACCGTTACTGCTCAATTGAACACTTCTGCTAGCGTTACTGCTACTATGACTGCAGCTGCAGAAACTAGTGCTATCACAGCTACTGGTACAATCGTAATTACTCGTACAAATAAAACATCTGATAATGCTGGTACTGACTTTACCATTGGTGATCCTAATGGCTTAACTGCTACAATTGGTACAGCTGCATCTGCTATCGATTTTGCAGGCGGATTTGATGTTAACTTGACTAACATGGCTAACATGGCAGTTGGTGATAGCATTACAATCAGCGTTAAAAAATACGAAGCAGCTAAAACAGATGCTAGTGCTGCATTATCCATGCAAATTGGCGCTAACAGCGGTCAAAATATCCTTATCGGTGTTAACAGCATGAAAGCTGCTGATATCGGCGTTCGTAACGGTAGCGCAGCTCTTGATGTAACTGACTACAAAAAAGCAACTGCTGCTGTAACTAGCATCAACAATGCTATTGAACTTGTATCAGCTGAAAGATCCAAGCTAGGTGCTGTTCAAAACCGTCTTGAGCACACAATCAACAACCTTGGTACTTCAAGTGAAAACTTGACTGCTGCAGAGTCCCGTGTTCGTGACGTAGACATGGCGAAAGAAATGATGAACTTCCAAAAGAACAACATTCTTTCTCAAGCTGCTCAAGCGATGCTGGCTCAAGCTAACCAACAGCCACAAGGCGTTCTTCAACTTTTACGTTAATCCTCTGGTTACGTATAATTAATACCATTCAAATGCCCTCTCTAGAGAGGGCATTTGTTCTATCATTATTTAGTTCCTTGAATAAATTACCAATAATAGATTATAGGAGTGCATAATGGACTTTTTTGACAGTAATATAGAAGCACTTAATAAAAAGGGAAGGCATTTTTTGACATTAAACGAGCAGCTTAGTGAAATAGTACTAACCTATGTTGGTACAGACGCTGAAGGTCTGAAATGGTTTTGGGATCAGAAGGAAAGACCAGTTTCAATAGATAGTGAATTAGATACATCAAGACTGCCTGATAAAAATTTATACCAAGTAATCTTTTTTTTCGGTATTGCATCATTTGAAGAAATTATTAAAGTCTCAGAACATGCACATAGGAATACTCTGTTTGTAATAATAGAGCCAAATTTATCATTTTTGCAGCACGCATTGAATCAAGATGACTTTCGCAAGCTAGAGTCTATTAATTATATTTTGGCGGGTATCGGTCCGGAAGATGTGCCTAATCTTATGAAAGCTATAACCGCAACCCGCGCTCTATTGCTATTGAAAAATCCTGTATTTTATATTAATTCGTTTTATCGAAAAAATGATTTACAAATAGTAAAGAAATATATTGTTGAGATACGTAATTCAATTAAACACAAATTTTTTAGACTTGGTAATGCTATAGATGATTCCCTAATTGGATTAGCTCATAATATGAAAAACTTGAAAAAAATTCCCATGACTACAGATGTGGCGGCACTTAAAGGATGTTTTACCGGATACCCTGCTTTTGTCGTATCAGCTGGACCTTCATTGGATAAGAATATAGAGTATCTTAAGAATATAGAAAACAAAGGGATAATAATTGCAGTTGATACAATTGCCGAAAAACTAGTTAATAATGGTATCAAGCCTCATTTTATTGCTAGTGTTGAACGAATAAACGTATGGGAATATTTTTTTCAAAATAAGCCTATGTATTATGATAATAGCTATTTAGTTGCACCGCCTGTTTTACAGCCCGAAGCAATAGATGCCTTCAATGGGCGAGCAATTTTGCCCATGCGTCAGTCGGTACGTGAATATAAATGGCTAACTGGCTTGCTGGGGCTTTCGCTTGATCATATGATTTGGATGGGAGCATCTTGCGCTCATGTAGCACTTGGTTTTGCCTCTCATATCGGGGCATCTCCACTGGTGATAGTCGGACAAGATTTGGCATATGGTGATGATATTTCTAAAACTCATGCTGCTGGAACAGAGTATGATATAAGACCAGAAGAGGAACCGGAAGAAATATTATCAGTAGTTGGTTATTATGATAAGGAAGTAAAAACCCAACCTATTTGGAATGACTTCAGACTAATATTTGAAGATAGAATTAAAGATTTAGATGTAAGAGTTATTAATTCGACCGAAGGCGGAGCTCGAATACACGGGACGGAACAGAAACCCCTTCGAGAAGTTGTAGATGAATATTGTGTACGAGAACTGGATGTTTCTAGTGTTATTAGGGGAATACCCCATACAACAGTTGACTGGCCAAATATAGTGGAACAGATGAAGGCTTATGTTAAAAATTTAGATAATTATAATAATAGATCTCTAAAACAATTAAGAAAACTAGAAGATATCCGGGATAAATGGGACTTTTACGTTCATAAAAAGGGTATAGAATATATTTTTAAGCAACTGAATAAGACAGAGGAGTACTTCCAAGCGATTCCTCATGATGAATTACTTTATCACAACCTTCAGGGGCCAATGGTGATTCTTTTACAAAAATTTCATTTGATTCCGGAAGATGGAAGCTTAGAAAGCATTAAGAGTAACTTAATAGTACAAATTGAATTCCTCGAAATGTTTAATAATACGGTCTGGTTAATCGAGCAGGTAATACAGGAAAATTTCCCTTGGGAATCTAATGAGAATGGAGATGGAGATTAACCGATGTTCAATAAGAAATCAATCTTAATAACTGGTGGTACAGGCTCGTTTGGAAAAGAATGTGTTCGTATTTTATTAGAACGCTACCAACCGCAGAAAATTATTGTCTATTCACGTGACGAACTAAAGCAATTCGAAATGTCTCAGCATTTTAATGATAAGGCAATGAGATATTTTCTGGGTGATGTCAGGGATGCAGAACGGTTGCGTCAAGCAATGCGTGGTGTGGATTACGTGATACACGCAGCGGCTCTAAAACAAGTCCCAGCGGCTGAATATAATCCAATGGAGTGCATTAAGACTAATATTTATGGTGCTGAAAATGTCATTAAGGCCGCTATAGAAAATGGTGTTGAAAAAGTCATCGCACTGTCAACTGATAAGGCTGCCAATCCCATAAACCTATATGGTGCAACTAAACTAGCGTCTGATAAACTCTTTGTAGCAGCTAATAATATGACCGGAACAAATAGAACGAGGTTTGCTGTAGTAAGATATGGTAATGTGGTGGGTTCAAGGGGGTCGGTAGTTCCGTTCTTTCAAAATTTAGTGAAGCAAGGAGCAAAAGAGCTGCCTATAACTGATATACGAATGACTCGCTTTTGGATAACTTTACGAAAAGGTGTCGATCTAGTATTACACTCATTTGCGCGTATGCATGGTGGCGAAATATTTGTGCCAAAGATTCCATCAAGCCGAATAGTTGATCTAGCTGAAGCGATAGCTCCTGGTATACCCCATAAAATCATCGGTATCAGACCAGGTGAAAAACTGCATGAAATTATGTGTCCGACAGATGATTCACACTTAACTATAGAGTTTCCTGATCATTATGTTATTCAGCCTACAATTTCCTTTTTCGAACCAGTAGACTATTCTGTGAATTCCTTAGGTGAAAAAGGACAAGCAGTAGAACAGGGTTTTGAGTACAACTCAGGAACAAACCCTGACTTTTTGACTGTGGAGCATTTACGGGAGATGTTGTAATATGAAACAGATTCCATATGGTCGTCAGAACATAAATAAAGAAGATATTGATTCAGTTGTTAAAATCTTAAAATCAGATTGGCTTACGCAAGGGCCTATGATTGAACGTTTTGAAAAAGCAGTAGCTGAATACGCTGGAGCAAAATATGCAGTAGCTGTAAATAGTGCTACTGCTGCCCTGCATCTGGCGTGTCTAGCGGCAGGTCTCGAGCCGCAAGATAGATTATGGACATCGCCAAATTCTTTTGTAGCATCTGCAAACTGTGGTTTATACTGCGGAGCTGAAGTAGACTTTGTAGATATAGATGCTAGAACTTACAATATGTCAGTAGAAATGTTATCGCGTAAACTTGAATCAGCAGCGAAGACACATACGCTACCCAAGGTGGTTGTTCCTGTACACTTTTCAGGGCAATCTTGTGACATGGCAGCAATAGCAAACTTGGCAAAAAAATATCAGTTTACAATAGTTGAGGATGCATCTCATGCTATTGGCGGCAGTTATCTTGATAGTAAAATTGGATGCTGCCAGTATTCTGATATGACCGTTTTTAGCTTTCATCCGGTTAAAATTGTAACAACTGGAGAAGGCGGAATGGTATTAACAAATAACAAAGATCTTTATGATAAGCTTGTACTTTTACGAAGTCATGGAATTACCCGTAATACCGAACTAATGACCGAAAAGTCACATGGCCTTTGGTATTATCAACAAATTGAGTTGGGATACAACTACAGAATAACTGATATTCAGGCCGCGCTAGGACATAGCCAGTTGTCGCGTATTGACAGTTTTATTGCTCGACGCCGTGAAATTGCAGATCGTTATAATGCCTTGCTTAAGGATTTGCCGGTAATTACTCCGTGGCAGGACGGGTATGCAGATTCGGCATGGCATCTTTATGTTATTAGAATAAAACTAGATGAAATAAGCGCGTCTCATAGCCGAGTTTTTGAATTTTTAAGGGAAGCTGGTATTGGTGTAAATCTACATTACATACCTATTCATATGCAGCCATATTATAGTAAGCTTGGCTTTAAGAAGGGTATGTTTACAGAGGCTGAAAAGTATTATCAGGAAGCAATTAGTCTACCGATATATTTTGATTTGCAAGACGAGGAACAAGACTATATTGTAGCTAAAATTAGAGAGGTCTTAGGATGAGGACGGTTATTATTGTCCAGGCAAGAATGACATCTACTAGATTACCAGGAAAGGTATTGAAGGAAGTTTTAGACAAGCCCCTGCTTCAATACCAAATTGAAAGACTAAAAAGGGTAAAATCAGCAGAGGAACTAGTTATAGCGACAACAACTAACAGCACAGACCAACCCATTGTGAACCTATGCAATAAACTGGGGGTTTCTATTTTTAGAGGTTCAGAAGAAGATGTATTAGGAAGATACTATCACGCCGCAACCACTTATGGTGCAGAGGCTGTAGTACGCTTAACTTCGGACTGCCCGCTGCTGGATCCTCAGCTAGTAGATAATGTAATTCAACTTTATAAGAAAAGCTATCCAGATTATCATTATGCTTCAAATGTTTTGACAAGAAGCTTTCCAAGGGGGATGGATACGGAGGTATTTTCTTATACAGCTTTAGCAGAAGCTTTTATTGAGGCTAATGTCAAGCCTGAACGAGAACATGTTACCTCCTTTATCTATAATCGGCCTGGGCGATATAAAACGATTAACTATTTATACAAAGAAGATCAGAGTCGCCATCGTTGGACGGTGGATACGCCTGAAGATTTTGAATTGGTATCCAGAATAATCAAATCTATATATCCTGCCAAGGAATGTTTCACGCTGGAAGATTGTATAGAATTGCTAAACAAAAATCCCGAGTGGGAAAATATAAACGCCGCAATAGAACAAAAACAATATGGTAACTAGTAGCTTATTGGCTAATAAATAGCATTTATATTTTAAAATTCTAATGATGGTGGTAGAAGTATGGTTGTAATGATTATAGATTATGGTATGGGTAACTTACGGTCGGTTGCAAATGCGTTCGCGGCAATTAATGTGGATGCCCAAATATGCAGTCAACCATCTCAGCTTAATTTTGCGGATAGAATTATTTTACCTGGGGTGGGTGCCTTTGGTGAAGGTATGGCAAATTTGCGAAGAAACGGCTGGGATGAAGCTATTTATGAGCAAGTACTGATAAAAGGTAAACCTTTTCTTGGTATTTGTCTGGGAATGCAATTGTTAGCAACAACAGGTACGGAGCATGGGAATACTGAAGGCTTAAATTTAATTGGTGGAAATGTCGAGAAGATTACATCTGAAGCCATTGAATTTCGCCTTCCTCATATTGGGTGGAACAGCGTATCACCAAGCGAAGGTTCACAACTTTACCGAGGCTTTAAACAAGCTAAAGATTTCTATTTTGTTCATAGCTATGCATTCATACCGCAAGATGTATCCGTTGTTAGTGGGGTTTGCGACTACTATACGGACTTTGTTGCTAGCATCGAGAAAGATAATATTTTTGGGACACAGTATCATCCCGAGAAGAGTCAGCATGCTGGCTTAGCTGTATTAGAAAATTTTGTTCTATATAATGCGGGGTGAGATATAATTTATGTTGAAAAAAAGGCTTATTCCAGTTCTTTTACTTCAAAACGGATTACTAGTCAGAAGTGAAACCTTTTCCATTCATCAGATAATTGGAAATCCTATACATGAGGTTGAAAGGTTTAATCAATGGAATGTAGACGAGCTTATTTATTTAGATATTACAAAAGATGATAATTACGATTTACGTCGTGCCGATACAAAAGTGAAAGAATTAAAAAACCCTTTAGATATACTAGAGGAAGTTAGCAAAAATTGCTTTATGCCATTGACATGGGGCGGAAAAATAAAAAATCTTGAAGATATGAGGCAGAGATTCCTAAGGGGCGCTGACAAAGTAACTATTAACTCGGAGGCTGTTAGAAATCCTCGATTAATAGTTGAAAGTGCAAGAACCTTCGGAAGTCAGGCAATTGTCGTTAGTATAGATGTCCTACGAAAAGATGATGGCACTAATGAAGTTTATATTGATGGAGGTAAGACTCCGACTGGTCTTACATCTGAACATTGGGCCAAGCAAGCAGAGTCATATGGCGCTGGGGAAATTCTCATCCAAAGTATTGATCGAGATGGAGTAGGCTGTGGTTATGATTTGGAACTGATTCGAAGCATAGCAGCTGCTGTTAAAATACCTATTATAGCTTGTAGTGGAGTAGGAGATTATCGGCACTATGCACAGGGAATCGAAGCTGGGGCATCTGCTGTTGCCGCAGCAAACATTTGGCATTTCAAAGAACTATCTGATCGTAATGGTAAAAGAGCAATGGTTAAGGCAGGTATTGATGTAAGGGTAGTTTAACTAATTACTAGGAGTTGAATTATAAATGACTGTAAAATATTGTTCAAAGTGTCTTTATCCAGCGGTTACTGCAACACCAGCTACTTTTGATGAAAATGGAGTTTGTTCTGGATGTCGCGTGTCTGCACAGAAAAATTCAGTCGACTGGGAGAAACGCTGGGAATGGCTAAAAGAATTAGTAAACGAGTACAGAACTGATAGCAATTATGATATTGTTATACCGGTGAGTGGTGGCAAAGACAGTTATTTTCAAACACATGTAGCAGTTAAAGAATTAGGGTTAAAACCGCTCTTAGTAACCTATCATGGCAATAATTATATGCCTGAGGGAGAATATAATCTTAATCGAATGCGCGAAGTTTTTGATTGCGACCACATTATAGTTAAGCCAAGTACTGATGTTCTCATAAAAATGAATCGCCTCGGTTTTAAATTACAGGGTGATATGAACTGGCAAAATCACTGCGGGATATTTACTGTTCCTATTCAGGTAGCAGTTCGTTATAAAGTCCCTCTAATGCTTTGGGGAGAGCACGGATTTATGGATCTCGGAGGCATGTATTCGTATAATGATTTTGTTGAATTTACAGCTAAGTTCAGATTAGAGCACGCACAGCGTGGTTATGATTGGTATGATTTTACAGATGAAGGGTTAGAAAAACTTGGACGTTCAGACTTAAAAGAAGGTCTAACTGCGAAAGATTTATTGTGGGCGCAATACCCGACTGACGAAGAAATTGATGAGGTCGGTGTGAGAGGTATTTACTTGAGTAACTTCGTACCATGGGAAGCAAATGAACACATAGATTTGGTTAAAAAACTTTATGGCTGGCGTGAGGCAGAACAGCCTTTTGAAAGAACTTATCGTACCTTTTCTAATTTGGACGACATGCATGAAAATGGTATTCATGATTACCTTAAATTCATTAAATTGGGATATGGCAGAGCGACTGATCACACATGCAAGGATGTAAGAGCAGGGATAATGTCTCGTGATGAAGGAATAGAAATGGTGCGCAAATATGATCATGTTAAACCTCGGCGGGATCTGGAGCGATGGCTTAAATATGTTGATATGAGCGAGGATGAATTTGATCGCATCTGTGATACTTTCCGGGACAGCAGAGTTTGGCGAGAAGAAAACGGACAATGGGTTAAAGACAATATTTGGGGAAGCCCTTCTTCTTATGGAAAAGTAAAAAAATAATTTATAAGGGGAGCATTCTTTTGTTAGAGAGTGAACTCAGACCCCATGAACTAATAAAAAATCAGGTAAAGATGCTTGAGGATGAAAATAAGCGACTATTAAGTTTTCAGCAGCATTTTGTTTCTAAAGGCTGTCCTTGCTGTGATAGCCACATGAAAACAATGTCTTTCCAAAAGGAACAATTCTGCTATTTTGAGTGTGTAGAGTGTGAGACTTTATATATAGACCCCCGGCCAACATCGGATCTGCTGAAGCAATACTATGTTAATTCAGATCGATATGCTTACTGGAATAAATATGTATTCCCGGCGACTGAAAAAGTAAGAAAACAGAATATTTATCTACCAAGAGTAGCAAAGGTGATTGAATTATGTCATAAGTATAACGTTGGGTTGAACTCTTTAGTTGAAGTTGGAGCGGGCTTTGGAAGTTTTGCAGAAGAAATGTTACATAAGCAGATCTTTAAGGAAGTATCAGTTATTGAACCAATCGCTGCATTTGCACATACTTGCCGGAATAAAGGGCTTCAAGTTATCGAGGAAATGATCGAAGATATCCCTTTAAAGAAAGGCCAAATAAACGTTTTAGTAGCATTTGAACTGATAGAGCACTTATATTCCCCAAGTCAGTTTTTGCATAAATGCCAGTATGCATTAGCTGATGATGGTTTACTAATACTGACATGTCCTAATGTTAAGGGATTTGAAGCAAATGTTTTGCGGGAATTATCGTCCACTTTTGCTCCTGAACATTTAAATTATTTCCATCCAAAATCAATAAGCAGACTACTCGAGAGATGTGGTTTTGACATAGTAGAAATAGCAACACCGGGTAGTCTTGATGCAGAATTGGTGCGAAACAGGGTGTTACAAGGTGAATTTGATATCGCGGATCAACCCTTTCTATATCAGGTTCTAGTTGAGAGATGGGATGATTTAGGAAGAGTATTTCAAGATTTTTTAGCTACGAATAATCTTTCTTCACATATGTGGGTTGTTGCGCGTAAAGCAAAGGGGACAAACATATGAATGTTGTATTCCGCACAGATGCTTCTACAGCTATTGGAATAGGGCATATAATGAGATGCATTACTTTAGCTACAGAATTACGACATAGTAATATTCATAGTTCTTTTATTTGTAGCGAAATGCGGGGTAATTTATGCGGATATTTAGAAAGCCAAGGGTTTGAGGTTAACAGAATTGCTGGGACAGATAGTGAACTCGGATGGAGTGAAACCTTCATAAATCAGGATGCATGTCAAACTAATCAAATACTTCAACTTAAGGAAGCTGTTGATTGGCTTATTGTCGACCATTATGAATTGGACGCGAGATGGGAGAGAAAAGTACAGCATTATGTTCGAAACATAATGGTAATTGATGATCTTGCCAATAGGATTCATGACTGTAAAATTCTTCTTGACCAGAATCTTTATCACAATCTTGAAACTCGCTACGAAGGACTAGTACCAACTGACTGTAAAATGTTACTCGGACCTAAATACGCATTGCTTCGTCAGGAATTTAGAGATAAAAGGGCCAGACTACGAATTCGTGATGGAAAGGTAAGTAGGATACTTATCTTTTTTGGTGGCAGTGATCCGACTAATGAGACCGAGAAGGCTTTATTAGCCGTAATGAACATGAGGCTTTCGAACATTGTCGTTGATGTGGTAGTTGGTGCTGCTAATCAAAATACAAATAAAGTTAAAGATATGTGTAGTGGGCACAAGAATATTAAGCTTCATTTTCAGGTAGCAAATATGGCTGAGTTAATTTTGCAAGCTGATTTGGCAATAGGTGCAGGAGGAACTTCTACTTGGGAAAGATGTTTTTTAGGTTTGCCTACTATTACAATAATAGTAGCGCCTAACCAGGAAGAAGTGACAAAAGCTGTTGATGCTGTCGGAGCTATCTGGAGTCTAGGAAGTAGCCATAATGTTTCTGTTGGTGATATTAGCCTTGCAATAGAGAAGGCTTTGCAGAAACCATCTACCCTTATACAACTAAGCCAGAAGTCGCTTGAATTAATGGGAGAAAATAATGGTTTTGGTTTAAGGGAGATTATTAGGCTGCTAAAGGATGGATGATAAATGGCGCTACAAAGCAATTTAAGCGTTCTAAGGCCAATATTAGAGTCAGATTTGAACATTCTGTTAAATTGGCGTAATTCAGAACGAGTGCGTACAAATATGTACAACGACAATATTATTACGATGCAAGAACATACAAATTGGTTTTTATCTGAACAAAATTCATCAACGAATAAACATCTAATTTTTGAGTATGACGGGCGCCCTTTAGGGACAGTTAATTTAACGAAAATAGACTATAAGAATAATAAGTGTTATTGGGGTTTTTATATTGGGGAAATAGATGCACCTAAAGGTAGTGGTCTGGCGATGGGCATTTTGGCTTTGGACTTTGTTTTTAAAAGCTTAGACATGCATAAGCTATGCAGCGAAGCTTTTGCATTTAATAAAGCCAGTATAAATTATCATCTAAAACTTGGATTTAATGTCGAGGGTTATTTTAAAGACCATTTCTTTAGGCAGGCAAAGTTTGAAGATATTGTCTGCTTTGCTCACTTTCGAGATACTTGGCGTACTACTCGAAAACTAATTATTCAGCAGTGTTTTGAAGGCGGTGAACAAAATGCATGATATCGTAATCGGTGGAAAAAGAATAGGTACAGGTTACCCACCGTTTATTATTGCAGAAATGTCGGGAAATCATAATCAGTCTATTGAAAGAGCTTTGGAAATTGTAAATACTGCAGCTGCATCTGGTGTTCATGCCCTGAAAATTCAAACCTATACCGCTGACACAATGACATTGGATTTAAAAAATCGTGAATTTGTGATTAATGATCAGCAGAGTCTATGGCACGGAAAATCATTATACGAATTGTATCAACAAGCTTATACACCATGGGAATGGCATGAGGCAATTTTTAAACGTTGCCGCGAACTTGGTATTATAGGATTTAGTACACCTTTTGATGAAACCGCCGTGGATTTTTTAGAGTCGCTTGATACACCTTGTTACAAAATCGCCTCATTTGAAATGACTGATTTAGTTCTTCTAAGAAAAATTGCACGTACTGGGAAGCCAATTATAATGTCTACAGGTATGGCTACTGCAGCTGAAATTGATGAAAGTCTGCGTATTGTGCGTGATAATGGGTGCCGTGATATTATCATTCTTAAATGTACTAGTACGTATCCGGCGACTCCAGACAACTCTAATATTAGTAGTATCCCGCACATGAGAGAATTATTTGATTGTCAGGTTGGCTTATCAGACCATACTCTTGGTATAGGTGCCGCTTTAGCGAGTGTAGCACTGGGAGCAACGGTAGTTGAAAAACATTTCACTTTGTGCAGAGATGACGGAGGAGTAGATGCTGCATTTTCACTAGAACCTTCAGAAATGAGAAATTTAGTTGATGAAAGCGCACGAGCTTGGCAGTCAATCGGAAAAATAAGTTATGGTCCAACAGATAAGGAACAAAAATCGTTAATGTTTCGGAGGTCGCTATACGTTGTGAAGGATATGAAGGCTGGTGAGCTTATCACTCCTGACAATGTTAGAGCTATTAGACCAGGATTAGGTCTTTCTCCGAAATACCTTAATATTTTCCTTGGGAAGACTATACGTAAAGATGCCGAACGTGGCACTCCATTAAGTTGGGATTTGCTTTAGTTTTGCTCATATGCGGGAGGAGGTGAAATAATGAGAATTAATACAAACATTGCGGCACTGAATTCACACAGAATGTATAATATGAATAATAGTTCTGCCAGTAAATCACTGGAAAAGTTGTCGTCAGGTCTTCGTATTAATAAAGCTGGCGATGATGCAGCAGGGTTATCCATTTCCGAGAAAATGCGAGGGCAAATTCGAGGATTAGGCCAAGCGAGCCGCAATATTCAGGATGGAATATCTATGCTTCAGACTGCTGAAGGCGGGCTTAATGAGGTACATGCTATATTGCAAAGAGGTAGGGAACTTTCCGTGCAAGCGGCAAATGGTACTTTGACAACAAATGACAGGCAAAGTATTCAGGATGAAGTTAAACAAATACTATCTGAAGTGGATCGTATTGCAAATACGACTCAATTTAATTCAATTAACTTACTAAATGTATCCCAGGGCAGCAGTACTGATATGCAGCAGGTGCTTACGGCCCTTAAAACCGTCTGGTTGCAGAATAGTGAGCAATTGATACAAGCTCAATATGGTCTTAGTGCAGATGGAGCTAGTTTGGAAATTGTGCTAGATCAAGCTCCACAAGCTTATTTGGCTGCTGTGTCTTATAATTTAGACGTAGATGGTAAAGCAATAAATCAACAGCTGCATATAGACATGAGTGATTTTCTACCTGCAACATTGCCAAATGGTGGAACTGCTCCAATGTATGACGATCGAATTATTGCTCACGAAATGGTCCATGCTATAATGGGCCGTACAATGAATTTTGGCAGTTTGCCCAAGTGGTTTAAAGAGGGAACAGCTGAATTTATTCATGGCGCTGATGAACGCTTAGCTGGTGATATAGCTCTGAACGGTGGCGGTGCTGCTGGTGCTATGGCTGTCGAGAATGCAATTGGTGATGGTACTGATGGTACTTGGGTTAATGATAGTTTGCATTATTCTGCAGGCTATGCCGCTGTAAAATATCTTGATGCAACCCTTACCGGCGGTATATTAGGTTTAATGACATATTTAAAAACCAATTCTACAGATACGCTAGATCAGGCACTAGCTGCTGAAGGTACGTATGCTAACATTGCTGCTTTTATTGCTGATTTTAACGGTGCAGGCGCAAGCAATGGTTCGGCCTTCATACAAACCCTGAACTTGGCAGATGCTGACACGGGTGCTATTGGTGGCGGTAGTGCGACCACTGTTGTCGATGATACAACTCATGCCCTTACCGATAATCCACTTACGAATTTCGCGGAGCTATGGCCAACAATTACTTCTGGAGCTGATCCGCTAAAAATTCAAGTTGGTGCAAATAGCGGTGGTAACATGAATATTGCCTTAACAAATGTAACAACTGCAGCTATGGCTCTTACAAATGTAGATTTGGTGAATCAAGCATCGGATGCAATTACTCAATTTGATTCGGCAATTGGCTACGTTTCAAGTGAACGTTCTCGAATCGGAGCAATGCAAAATAGACTGGAACATACTATGTCCGTTACCTTAAATACTGAAGAAAATATCACTGCCAGTGAGTCGCGAATTCGTGATGTAAATATGGCTAAAGAAATTATGTTATTTAGCAAAGAAAACATTCTTACTCAAGCGGCAACGTCAATGCTAGCTCAAGCAAACCAGCAGCCACAAGGGATATTACAACTATTGAGAGCGGGCTAAAAAATAAATATTAGTTCAAAAAATATACATTAGGGGAATCCCTGCTGTATATTTTTTTATTTTGTTCGACAAATATTTCAAATATAGTCTGCTACAATAAGTACATTACATAATGTGCGAGCGAGTTTAAAAGCTTTATAATTAAAAGCTGGTTTCACAAGGAGTGCGAATTTTGATAATTTCCCAAAATGTCGAGGCTAAGCGAATATTAAACAATCTAACAAAAAAGCAAAAAATAATTTCAAGTAAAAGCGAAAAGATTTTTTCTGGCCTAAGGATTAAAGAAGCCGCTGATGACGCGGCAGGTCTAGCCATAAGTGAACGGATGAGAGCGCAAATTAGAGGCTTTTCCCAAGCGGCAAGAAATATTCAGGACGGAATTAGTTTACTAGATGTTGCCGATGGCGCGCTCGCTAGTATTCAGGATCCGCCTTTGCAGCGTATGCGTGAACTAGCTATTCAAGCGGCAAATGATACATCAACTGATATTGATCGCAAGATGATCCAGGAAGAGGTTAACCAAATAAAGGCTGAAATAGCGCGAGTTTTCCGAAATGACCACTTTAATACCAAAAATATTTTTGTGCAGGATATTAAAAAGGCAAAGAACGCTATTCCAGGGATGTTATCGGGAGATACTCTGATTAAAGAGTATGGATTACAAGTCGTAGCTGGCAAAAATGATGTTTTGACTTTTAGATTGGACGACCAACAAAAACAGATAATTTTAAATGCTGGTTATTATAATGCCGACCAATTAGTACAAGCGCTCAACACGCAATTTGCGGACGCAGGTACAGATGTATCTGTTGCCTTTGTGGGCGAAAGCCTGGTATATCACTCACCAACTAAACGTTTTGACAGTTTCGGCGGCTCGATGATTGAGATTAACTCACCTTCAGCATACACCTCAGTTATCTATGATAACAGTAAACATGGATATATATATGGAGCTGCCTATGTTGGCAAACAAGATCTTTCAAGCGATGTCACTATTAATTCCAGCAATAAAACTCTTACATTCAGAGTTGGTAATAATGGTGTTTTTACTGATGTCAATATAACATTAGCCGAGCAGACATACACCAAGCAGGATTTACTAGATACATTAAATAGTTATTTTGATTCTAACAATATATCAGTTACTGCCACCACCGATGCTTATAATGCACTTACTATAAGGCACGATATTTGTGGGGCAGATTATACTCTATCTAATCTTGGAGGAACTGCCAAGGCAGCGATTTTAGATAGGGTTGTTTCAACAACTGTGAATGAATATGTAATTAGTGGCTCCAACGGTAGTACCGCTGCATTTAGTGGTTATAATGCTATAACTTCCGTAGTTATTGAAAGTGGAAAAAACGATACTCTAAGGTTTAGTGTGGACGGAACTAATTATAGTATTACTTTGAATGCAGGGACGTACAATCAAGCTGCGCTCGCTACACATCTAAATAATATATTTACGGCTAACTCAATTAATGTAACAGCTCAGTATAACGGTTCAAACAACCTTCAATTCAAACATAATTCCCCAGGATCACATACAGTGGGGACAGTATCAGGAGCGGCTGCCTATACCTTATTCGGCTTATCCGGCTATACACCAACTGTAACTCCCGGTACTTTTGTAATGATTGAGGGCAATTCTACACCACAGGCTGGATCTCATGCAAAAGTCACCGGCCAGACTAATCTAGCAAATGGTGCTCAAATTGTTACTGGCTATAATGATGTATTAACTTTTAACAAAGATGGGGTAAGCGACTCCATTACGTTGTCAGCTGGGTGGTACAGCAAGGCCAGCCTTTTAACTGAGATTAATTCCAAGCTAGCGGGAAAAAACGTGACGGCAAGCTATGATTCATATGAACGTTTGGTATTCACTCATGATCTTGCCGGCGGCGGGCATCCACTCTTTCCTTATTCATTACATAATTTCGGCGGCAGTGCATTAAACACGTTAATGGGCACATTAATTTCAACCGGTTTATCCTATGGAAGTGCCCCATATGCCAGCTATATATACGGCCAAAATTCAATTTCAAACATAACAATAGCATCAGGAGTTAACGATGGACTTACAATAAGGGTCAACGGGGCGGATCATAATATTACCCTCAGTTCAGGAACTTATACTTTAGCCCAATTGATAACTCATTTAAATGATCTTATGAATACTGAGGGGATTGGTGCAGATATTCAAGCTGTACCATCAGGAACTCGTCTCAGAGTGGAATCAAAAACACCCGGAACAGCAATTCAATTAAATTCCGTAACAGGCTCGGCAGTTAATGATTTATTCCGCAATGTCACAACCACGATATATACGACTACTTATAGCGCGCCAAATTCTACAGATACTTATATAGATGGAAGAATGAGCTTGCAGGATGAAATTGTAATTAGTTCTGGCATAAATGATGTGTTAGAATTTGACCTACACAACTATGACTTAGGTACCATTGATCGAAAATCTGTTACTTTAGCTGAAGGCGTATATTCAGCTGAGTCGTTTATAACCATGTTGAATGATAAACTAAGTACTGGCAACCACTTAGTTAAGGCGGCAATAAAGGATGTTAATACTCCGCAGGGGTTAAGACCTATGTTAAATCTAACATACTCTCCTGGCATTAACGGCTCATTTGCTATAGATGGAGTTGGTGGCAGCGCCGCTTACACAGTCTTTTATCCAGGGCCATATGATATAAAATACTCAGGCGGCGAAGTTCTAAATTTTCAGGTAGGTAGTAATAGTGGAGTATCCTTTAACGCAGGCGTCCAAATACTAATGAATAATGAGATTATTGGTTTAGACGGTGTAAACATGGCTACTAGAGCTGGAGCATCACAGGCTATTAGTGCGGTTGACAATGCAATGAGTATGGTTAGTGGCACGCGTGCTACTGTAGGTGCCCAAAGAAATGCGCTAGAAACGCTCTATAGAAATGTTACTGTTATGGAGGAAAACACTACAAACGCTGAATCACGGATACGGGATTCTAATGTCGCACAGGAAATGATGGAATATGTAAAAACAAATATTCTTCTTCAGGCGGCTAATGCCATGTTGGCTTACGCTAAGCAACGGCCAGAAAATATTCTTCAACTGTTGAGATAATGAAAATATACAACTGAAATAGTCTAATAATCCTATAAATGCAGCATAAGAAATTGCGCAATATCTATCCATTTAAGGAATAAATTATTAATACCCTCATATAATATAAAAATTATGTTATATGCGGGTAGACTATGATTATTTCTAAGTACAGTGGTAACATTATTGGTTACTTGGATTATTTCTCTATAAATAACAAACGGGTTAATGCAATTAGGATTATTGCCAATGCACAGAGGTTAAAGCATGAGCGTTATTGCGGCGACCAATCGTCACCCTCATATGTCTGGTTTTGTCGACAACAGCAGGTACAGTTGTGTAAATCCGCCAAACTATCGGTGCGGATTAGCAAAGGGTTATGGTTTAACAGTCAAATAGGTACTTATACATGCAAGGGGAAGTATAGCCCTTATTATGAAATAGGAGGCTTTGTAGATATCGTTAACTAGAAAGCGGAGTTGTGTCAGGTTGGAATTTTAAAATATTGCACTTATCGCCTGAATATCCAAATTTCTTTTGGGATGTTCAGGCGATATCTATTAAATTACGTATTTTGACCTATTTTCATGTCGCCTACTTAAGTGGACATATCTTTCCCTCCGTATCGGTTTTATTAGATCATACCTACCATAGAAGAATAATTAAATATGAATTACTTGAGGGAATATAGTGTTGCGCTAGTCTCCATAAAAAAGACTTGACTAGTATCAAATTATTTGTAAAATAAGGTATATATATTGGATAAATTTACTAATATATGGATTATTTACGGGGAGTGTTTTTTATGGTATTATCTTTGGCTCCGCTTACTAATAGTCAGGTTTCATTGGACGTTTCGGTAAAACCTTTGCCGGCCGAGTCGAAGGTGATGATTAATAACAATTTGCAAATTGAAGCTGATAAAGGCGTTTCTGAAGAAGCTAAGAAAGATGCATTGGAATATCTAGATAAACTTTTTGCAAATAAAAACGTTAAAATATCCTCTGAGTTGGACGATCGAGGGTTGTCGCAAATATATATAACTGATCAAGACTCAGGTAAGGCTATTATCAAAATTCCTGTAGACGCAATCGTTACTACTGTAAATAAATCCAGGGAGCATAACATCGGCTGGTTGATGAACTTGCTCGTCTAGCCACCGAAATATCTTCCTTAATTTTCCCTTGCAATTTATTGCCATAAAAATTATAATTTACTTTAAGAACCTATTGCTTAGGTCTGTGGTTGAAAGTCGATGCCAGTCGCAGGCGAAACGATCCACGTAAGGAGTCCAAAAGCGGCTCTGATCATGGTGCGGCTTAGAGGTAAGACCTGCCGGGAATCTTGTACATAAAATAATTACCCGAGAGTAGAAGTAGTGAGGGGATAGTTCCTAGTAGCGAAACTTCCAGCAGGCGGGTGTGGGGTCAAAGACCAGGTCGGCTAAGCAGTGGTCCTTAAAAATCATAAGGTGAGGGGATATCTTTAATGGCTTTCCAGGACAGAACTCTTAAATGCAAGGACTGTGGATCAGATTTCGTTTTCACAGCAGGTGAGCAAGAGTTTTACGTAGAAAAAGGCTTTGAAAACGAACCAGCACGTTGCCGTGTATGCCGCGATTCAAGAAAACGCAGTCGTGATGGCGGTGATGCTCGTCCACAGCGCGAAATGCATCAAGTTGTATGTGCGCAATGCGGCGTTACTACTCAAGTACCATTCAAGCCTCGCAACGATCGTCCTATCTATTGCCGCGATTGCTTTAGCTCAAATAGATAAGCATAATAAAGTATCTAATAACGCCCGGAATATCCGGGCTTTTATTATTCTATAAAAGTATAAACGTTCTTACATACATAAAAGTGAGTATCGTCTTGCACCGTCTATTAAGGCTCGGTGCAAGACGTATTTTTTATTGTAATATTAAATTAAGTGAACTAATGTTAAAGTTACAGAGTTACACTCTAATGTTTATTTTCTTAGTACTTTAACGTAAAAAAGTCTTGATTATTAATACATGATTTGTGTATAATTATGTATGTAGTTGTAATACATAATTTGAGGGGGTTCTTATAGTGTCTAAAAAGGTAATAGCTCTGATTGTATTAGGCATGTTCGTGCTAGCTCTTGGTTTAGCAGGTTGTGGCGGACAAACAAAGCAGCCAGCTGCGCAAGCTAAAGTTTTAAGAGTGGGTTCTGATACAGCTTTTGCTCCGTTTGAGTTCCAAGATGAAAAATCAAAGGAATATGTTGGCTTTGACATGGATTTAATCAAAGCAATTGGTAAGCAGATGGGTTACGAAGTACAAATTCAAAGCTTAAACTTTGATGGACTTATCCCTGCCTTAGAAGCTGGCAATATTGATGCAGTTATTTCTGCAATGACAATTACTGATGAGCGTAAACAAAAGGTTAACTTCTCCAGCCCTTACTATAAATCCGGCTTAACTATGGTTGTTAAAAACAGCAATGATACTATTAAGTCCTTTAAGGATCTTGAAGGCAAAAATATTGCTGTTCAGATTGGCACAACTGGTGCTGATGAAGCTAAGAAAATTAAAAATGCTAAGGTCCGTGAGTTTAATACTGCTCCAGAAGCAATCATGGAACTTAAAGCTGGCGGCGTAGATGCAGTAATCAACGATATGCCTGTTAACGAGTACTACCTAGCTCAAGGCGGCAACAAGGACGCTAAAACAGTTGGCGACCGTCTAACTTCCGAAGACTATGGTATAGCAACTTCCAAGAAAAATGCTGAGTTGAATGAAAAAATCAATAAAGCTATTGACGAACTCAAGAAAAACGGCGAGTATGAAAAAATCTACGTTAAATGGTTCGGCAAAAAACCTCAATAATGGAAACTAGCTGGCGCGAGAATATCGCGCCAGTTTTTGTTTTTGTGGACGTTTTTTAACCGCGGAGTAAGCAGAGTACGCAGAGGGTGACGGAGGGAAATACAGCGCAATATTATTGCGCATGATTATAAAATCAATCCCTCTATCGTTCCCTCTGCGACCTCTGCGTACTCTGCGGTTAAATCGTATCCCATCACTACTATTTAATCGCATTTAGCAGGTAATGAGAGGAAATAGGCTGCCAATTCGATTAATCTAGCTTCACAGGCTTATACGTGACGGGGTTGCGTTTGATATGTATTAAAAAAATAGTATACTTAATAAAGAGATACATTTAGGGGGTACATATAGTGTCTAAGAAAATTGCGACGTATTTATTGTTGGCAGTGTTTATCTTGTCATTGGGATTGGTTGGCTGCGGTAAGCAAACAAACTCTTCTACAGCGAAAGTATTACGAGTTGGTGCTGAGACCACGTTTCCACCGTTTGAATTTCAGGATGAAACAAGCAAGGAATATACTGGTTTTGATATGGACTTGGCTAGAGCTATTGGTAAGCAAATGGGGTACGAAGTTCAAATTCAAAACATCGGCTTTGACGGCTTAATTCCTGCTCTTGATGCAGGTACTATTGACATGGCTGCTTCAGCTATGACAATTACCGATGAACGAGCTAAGAAAGTTAACTTTTCTCAGCCTTACTACAAATCCGGATTATCGATTGTAGTTAAGAGCAGCAATGCTGTAATTAATGGTTTTAAGGATCTTGAAGGAAAGCGCATAGCTGTCCAAATTGGTACAACTGGGGCTGAAGCTGCTCATAAGATTAAAAACGCACAAGTTCGAGAGTTCAACAGCAGCTCTGAAGCTTATATCGAGCTTAAAAACAACGGTGTAGATGCTGTAGTAAATGACTTACCTGTGAATGCGTACTATCTGACCAAAAGCGGTGACAAGGATGCTAAGCTTGTAAGTGAAGTTGCAAATTCTGAATACTACGGTTTAGCTACTGCTAAGAAAAACACTGAGCTTAACGAAAAAGTTAATAAAGCTTTAGACGAACTTAAGAAAAACGGTGAGTACGAAAAAATCTACATTAAATGGTTCGGTAAAAAGCCTGAGTAATATATTTAACGAGCGCGAGTACGATTGCGCTCGTTTTGTTTTAGGGTGACATTTATTAACCGCAGAGTACGCAGAGGTCGCAGAGGTCGCAGAGTGGTTAATGATAAGCGAGCGCAATAATAATTTCGCATCAAATTAAAAATATCAACCACTCTTCGTAACCCTTTGTGTACTCTGCGCCCTCTGCGGTTAATATTAATTCGTCGCTTGCATAAAGAATACAGTATATTTATAAATTTTGACAAATATATGGATGTTAATATGTGAAAACATAGTATATAATTTTATATATATATTAATTTAGGCAAAGAAGCTTAGCGTGGTACGGCATGTAATGAGCTTCTTATTTTTGTGCCTTAACAGGCAAGTTAGTGGGTTGGTGATAGTACAACTGGCGTGAATAAAGGGTTGACATGTCCATATCATGTGCATATAATCATTATGTGCATTAATATTCAACAAAAGTTATTAATTATTAATTAAGGGTGAAAGTGAATGAATTTTGATTTTGATTTAGTTATCCGTTCCTTTCCGCTTCTCTTAGCAGGAGCAGGCGTAACGGTTCAGATCACCGCACTTAGTGTGAGCTTTGGTCTGCTAATCGGTATGTTTGTTGGTATTGCTCGCTTATCTAAGATTTGGCCTGTTAAGTTTCTTGCGGGTATTTATGTAGATTTTATCCGGGGAACCCCGCTATTGGTTCAGATATTCATTATATACTTTGCTTTGCCAATGATATTAGGTACGCGAATTGACCCATTTATCGCAGCAATTACTGCCTGCAGTGTTAACAGCGGTGCATACGTTGCAGAAATCTTCCGTGCAGGTATCCAGTCAATTGATAAAGGGCAGATGGAAGCAGGACGCTCACTCGGTATGACTTGGGCGCAAACTATGCGTTATATAATTTTACCCCAGGCCTTTAAGCGCGTCATTCCGCCACTAGGTAATGAATTCATTGCAATGCTAAAGGATTCATCACTTGTTTCGGTTATCGGTTTTGAAGAACTAACCCGCCGCGGTCAATTAATTATTGCCCGTACGTATGGTTCGTTTGAAATTTGGCTTACTGTTGCATTCATTTATTTGGTAATGACACTTACAATTTCCCGCTTAGTTGATTACCTGGAGCGGAGGTACAAGATTGATGATAAGCATTAAGAATATCCATAAAAAGTTCGGCAATCTCCATGTTCTAAAGGGGATCGATGCGTCTGTAAAGGAAAAAGAAGTGGTAGTTGTAATAGGACCAAGCGGTTCAGGTAAAAGTACACTGCTTCGCTGTATAAACTACCTAGAAGAGCCGACTGATGGTGAAATAGTAGTTGATGGAATTCCTCTTACAAATCAATCAAATATAAACAAAGTTCGCGAAGAAGTAGGAATGGTATTCCAAAGGTTCAACTTATTCCCGCATATGTCTGTCATTGAAAACATAACTTTGGCCCCCATCAAGGTGCGTAAGATGCCTAAGAATGAGGCCGAGAAGATTGCTAAAGACCTCCTTATAAAGGTCGGACTAGCTGATAAAACACATGCTTATCCTGACCAGTTATCGGGTGGTCAGCAGCAGAGGGTTGCTATCGCACGAGCGCTCGCGATGCGACCTAAAATTATGTTATTTGATGAGCCAACTTCTGCGCTTGATCCTGAAATGGTAAACGAAGTGCTTGAAGTAATGAAGACACTAGCCCGTGAAGGTATGACAATGGTCGTAGTAACCCATGAAATGGGCTTTGCCCGTGAAGTTGGCGATCGTGTTATCTTCATGGATGAAGGGCGAATTGTTGAAGAAGGCACGCCTGATGTTATATTTGCCCATGCTCAGGAAGAGCGCACCAAGTCATTCCTCTCTAAAATATTATAAGCTGGTATTCATTGACAATTATAACCACAACTGCTATACTCTTATTTGTGGCCCAGTAGTTGGTGCGCCAGTTTATTTTTTCTAGGAGGAGTTTCAGAATGATTGGTAAAGTTAAATGGTTTAGCGCAGAAAAAGGTTATGGTTTTATTGAAAGAGAAGACGGTGGCGATGTATTCGTACATTTCTCCGCTATCCAAGATCAAGGTTTCAAAACTTTGACTGAAGGTCAAAGCGTAGAGTTTGACATTGTTGAAGGCGCTCGCGGTCCTCAAGCTGCAAACGTTGCAAAAGCTTAATTAAATAAAACAATAATCAACCCGACTTATTTATAAGTCGGGTTTTTATTTTATGGGGAATGGCCGTTGCTGAACCGCAAAGGCGCTAAAATTCCTTTGCGTACTTCGCGCCTTTGCGGTAAAATCGTCAATTCCACAAATTTGTCTAAATATTTGTAAACTTTAGATAGGATTTTTTTTATTTATGGAGAATAATAGTATTATAGGATACAGGAAAGGGGTTGGATTACCATGGCAACATTCACAGTAAGAGGGAAGAACATTGAAATTACACCAGCATTAAAAGAGTATGTAGAAAAACGGGTGGGCAAAGTTACAAGGTTCTTTGACACCGTTGGTGAAATTTCTGTAATCCTGATTGTAGAAAAAGGACGTCATATTGTTGAGGTGACAGTACCACTTAACGGTATGCTGCTTCGTGGCGAAGAATCAACGAGCGACATGTATACGTCCATTGATCTTGTTATTGAAAAATTAGAAAAATATTAGAAATTATATCCAATATGAATAATAAAAATACATCACTAATATTAATAGAATAGCATTTGCAAAATTCTGCTAAATTATCGCAAGTATTTACTGAAAATTACGATAAAGGCCATCTGTATTGACAAGTACGGCTTTGTTACATTAAAGTAAGATGTACAATTGCAATTTTAGAGTACAATACTTTTGTCTCCCCTAAAAATACTTTTGTTATTTAAAACACTTCCTAATTGCTCTAATTAGCTTTATGTGTAAACAATAAGCTATTGAGTTATTTTCAAATTTGAGGAGGTAAGGAGGGTTGTTATGAAGGGATTTCAAGCACAAGAACTAAATAATATCATAGAAATTGATCGAAAAAAATGTAAGGGCTGCGATTCTTGTAAAGCATTCTGTCCAACTGATGCTATTAGCGGCAAATATGGGGCGGTGCATAGAGTTGATAGCGAAAAATGTATCTTTTGCGGCCAATGTTTAGTTAACTGTCCATTCGGTGCAATTAAAGATACTGTAGATACCGTAGATACAGTTATTGAAAAGTTAAAAAATAAGCAAATGACCGTTGTGGCTACAATTGCTCCGGCAGTAAGGGTTGCTATAGGTGAAGAATTCGGTATGGAACCTGGGACGTTGGTTACCGAAAAGTTATACGGGGCGCTAAAAAAAGTTGGTTTTAAAATCCTTGATACTAATTTCGCAGCTGACCATACAATTATGGAAGAGGGCAGTGAATTAATTGCAAAGATAAGACACTACATCTTAGGTGAACCTACGGAACACCATCTTGGTGCGCTTCCACAGTTTACATCCTGCTGTCCAGGCTGGGTTCGCTACGCCGAGCTATACTATCCAGGTATTCTGCCTAATTTGTCTTCTGCCAAGTCACCTATGATGATGGCGGGACCTCTTGCGAAGACTTATGGGGCTAAAGAGATTTGGCATGTTAACCCAGAAGATATGTATGTAGTTGCTGTAATGCCATGTACAGGCAAAAAATTCGAAGCTTCGCGTCCTGAGTTTGCGAGTGCCTCTGAGTATTGGAAACATCATGGCCGTACTGGACACTACCCTGACGTTGATACTGTTCTGACTACACGCGACTTGGCTCGATTATTTAAAAAGCTTAATATCGACTTTAATAATGTAGAGCCTTTCACTGACGCTGATAATCCATTAGCACAGTATAGTGGAGCAGGTACTATTTTCGGTAACACTGGCGGTGTTATGGAAGCTGCGCTTAGAACTGCATACTATGTAATTACCGGTAAAGAGCTTGAGGTATTGGAATATACACCGGTGCGTGGTTTGAAGGGTCTGAAAGAAGCGAGCGTTACTATGAAGGATGCTAAAACGGGAAAAGATATCACGCTCAAAGTGGCAGTTGTTCATGGGGCAAAAGAAAATCTTAAGCCTGTCGTAGAAGCGGTTTTAGCTGGCACATCACCTTATCATTTTATTGAAGTAATGAATTGTCCTGGCGGCTGTGTAAACGGCGGCGGACAGCCAATAAACCCAATGGGAACTTCCTGGCTTGGCAACTGGAAAGCCATATTACCATGGTCGTAAGGAGGGATGACTTATGGCACGTTATGATTATGTAGAAAAAGCAGTTACGGTATCGCGTCGCGAATTTTTAGGAATAATGGGCGTAGCTGGCGCTGTACTGTGGACTGGTGCGTATGCAGCAACAGATCTTGTGCAGGACCGCAGCAAGTATATAAAGATGAGAGCTCAGGGTATCTACAAAGATGATGTTAAGGCTAAAGTAAGGCAAAGTCATAATAATCCTGGACTACAGCAAATGTACAGTAAGTTTGCCGGTAAGCCTCTCAGTCATTTGTCTGAGGAATTATTTCATACCCGTTATATCGATAGAACAAAATTAGGTTAATAGAGATTATCTGTCTAGGAGGTGATTGTTAGTATGGGTCATCATGATGCACAAGGACCGCGCGTGCTTAAACATCCACATAGATCACGGCTGTTTCATTGGGGATTAATCCTTGGCTTTATGCCTGCCGCTATTACTGGGTTTATCTTATGGTTAAAGACAGGCAGCGAAGATTTCGTTAATATATCAATGAAAATCCATATTGTTGGGGCCGTTATCTTAACTATATCCGCTTTGCTTTATACTTTTTTCTCGCTTGATCGTATTATTGCTTTCATAAGACTTATTTTTAATTGGGATGATCGTGATGTCGGCTGGATGCTTGTTGGCGGTGGATATCCGCAAAAAATGCTGCTAGGTAAAGAAATTACTGTTCCGCCAATGGATAAGATGAATTCAGGACAGAAAATCTTTGGTATATGTCTTCTGCTTGGTGGAATATTACTAATCGTTACAGGTTGGCTGTTATATGCCTTTATTCCGGTAGCTCCAAAAGTATTTATTTACTGGGCCGATAAGATTCACTTGGTATTTGGTATTTTCTTAGGACTGTTTATGTTTGTCCATATCTTCCTAGGTATTTATAACTGGGGTGAATTCAAGGCAATGTTCGGTGACGGCACTCAGCCACTTTCTGAGGCCCAGCACCACAATCCGGTCTGGGTTGAAAAGAAAATTGAACCAGTTAAAAATGAAACTGCTGATAAGACAAATGTCGTCAGCCACGGCAGTTAGTGCAGTATATGACCAGCCCTTTAGGGCTGGTTTTTTGTTGTGGGGGACGATTTGTTTAACCACAGAGTACGCGGAGGGCGCAGAGTGGTTACCAAGGGAAGCGGCGCGATAGTATCGCGCATAATTTCAATTTAAATTCATTTTTTTCTCTGCGTACTCTGCGTACTCTGCGGTTAATATATTATTCGTTAACTGCGCATATACTAAATTCATGTACATAGCTAACGGAGTTTTTTGACTTATTGGTCTTTGTCTGTTAAAATTCTAAAATAGGGATAATAATGCATATTGTCAAAAATGTGCCAACTTCAGGGAGTGATCTTGTTGTTTAGTTTTATTAAGAAACTATTTGGCGATGATAATGAAAAAGAAATAAAGCGAATGATGAAATATGTTGAGAAAATTAATGAGTATGAGCCAGAGCTGCAAAAAATGAGCGACGGGTCATTAGCCGGCAAGACAGGCGAATTTAAACGCCGTTTGGAAACTGGCGAAACTCTGGATGATCTGCTGCCGGAAGCTTATGCTGTTGTTAGGGAAGCTTCCCGCCGTGTTCTGGGCATGCGTCACTTTGATGTTCAGATGCTGGGGGGTATTGCTCTTCATGAAGGACGTATTGCTGAAATGCGAACTGGTGAAGGTAAAACATTAGTTGGTACGCTTCCTACATATTTAAATGCTCTTACAGGTAAAGGCGTTCATGTAATTACTGTTAATGATTATTTGGCTAAGCGTGACAGTGAGTGGATGGGGCGTGTTTACCGCTATCTTGGATTATCTGTTGGTCTGATTAGACACGGCTTAGATTTCCCTGATCGGAAAGCTGCCTATGCTTGTGACATTACCTTTGGTACAAATAATGAATACGGTTTTGATTATCTTCGTGATAACATGGTAATCTATCCAGAGCAGATGGTTCAACGAGAGCTCAACTATGCAATTATTGATGAGGTTGATAGTATTTTAGTTGATGAAGCCAGAACTCCGCTCATTATTTCCGGCCCTGGCGAAAAATCAACCGATTTGTATTATGTTTTATCAAAAGCTGTTGTCAAGCTTAAGGAAAACGAAGACTATACTGTTGACGAAAAGGCTAAAGCTGTGCTGCCAACTGAGGGCGGTATTGCAAAAATAGAAAAAATCCTGGGTATTACCAATCTATATGATAATTCAAATATTGAAATGTCCCATCACTTCAATCAGGCACTTCGCGCTAAGGCTATAATGAAACGTGATCGCGATTATGTAGTACGCGAAGGCGAAGTTGTTATTGTTGATGAATTCACCGGTCGTCTTATGTTTGGCCGCCGTTACTCAGATGGTTTGCATCAGGCCATCGAAGCTAAGGAAGGCGTTAAGATTGAACGCGAAAGCCAAACTTTGGCTGCGATTACCTTCCAGAACTATTTTCGGATGTATAAAAAGCTTTCCGGCATGACAGGAACTGCTAAAACCGAGGAGCCTGAATTCCGCAAAATTTATAACTTAGATGTTATTGTAATCCCGACTAATAAAGCAGTTCAGCGTCAGGATCTTCCAGATGTTATCTATAAAACTAAAAAAGCTAAATATAAAGCGGTTATTAACGAGCTTGTTGAGCGTTTTGCCAAAGGTCAGCCTGTGCTTGTCGGCACCACTTCAATTGCTCAGTCTGAAGACTTGAGCGAAATGCTTAAAAAGCGCAATATCCCTCATAATGTACTTAATGCTAAGTACCATGAGATGGAAGCACAAATAATCGCCGGTGCTGGTCAGCCTGGGGCAATAACTATTGCTACAAATATGGCTGGACGTGGTACGGACATTGTTTTAGGCGAAGGTGTTTCTGAAGTAGGCGGACTGCATATTATTGGTACCGAACGGCATGAGAGCCGCCGGATCGACAACCAGCTTCGCGGTCGTGCTGGACGTCAGGGCGATCCGGGGTCATCACGTTTTTATTTATCCTTAGAAGATGAACTGATGAGATTGTTTGGCTCAGATAATATCGCCAACATTATGGATAAACTTGGCATGGAAGAAGATGAACCAATTGAACACACCCTGATTACTCGTTCAATTGAGACAGCTCAAAAGAAAGTTGAAGCACGTAACTTCGATATTCGTAAACACGTCCTTGAATATGATGATGTTATGAACCAGCAGCGTGAGGTTATTTATGGTCAGCGCCGTAAAATCCTTATGGGCGAAAACATGCGTGAGAATATTTTCCATATGATTTCCAAGATTGTTGATAAGGCTATGGAAATATACGCTAATGAAAAACTGTTCCCTGAAGATTGGGATTACAGCGGTCTTATTGAATACTGCAACGGCTTCTTTGCACCTGAAGGACGACTAGTACAAAGCGATCTTGAGAAATTAAGCCGTGAGGAACTGCAAGAAGAATTAATGAAGGTTGCTAACGAGGCCTATGACTCTCGCGAACTCTTATTTGGGGAAGACAATATGCGGGAGCTTGAAAAGGTCGTAATGCTCAAGGTAGTAGACGGCAAGTGGATGGAACATCTGGACCATATGGATATGCTGCGTGAAGGTATCGGCCTCAGAGCGTACGGTCAGCGTGATCCGCTTATTGAATATAAAATTGAAGCATATGATATGTTCCAGCAGATGATAGAAAATATCCAAGAAGATATAGTCAAATATATCTTTAGGGTTAATATTGTTACCCAGCCTGAAGATCATCTTCAACAGGCTAAAGCTAGCCATGGGGAAGACGAAGAAACAGAAAAACCAAAACAGCCCCATGTAAATAAAGAACAAATCGGCCGCAATGACACTTGTCCATGCGGTTCCGGCAAAAAATATAAACACTGCTGCGCTACGAAATAAGTTTTTTAAGGATAAAGAATGACGATGAACCGCAGAGTACGCGGAGTACGCAGAGGGAACGCAGAGCTATATAAATTTACTGTGCGATAATTATCGCATAGTAGCCCTCTGCGATCTCTGCGTACTCTGCGGTTAAATTTTACGGCTTTTTAAGGGAGTTGAGACAATGCTTTTAGAAGATTTGCGGGTGCAAATTGTTGATATGGAAAAGAAGCTTGGCGAAATGAGGGTTTCTCTTTGACGTAGCTGGCAAAGAGGAGAAAATTGCTGAGTTAGAATATAAGATTAGTGAGCCGGGTTTTTGGGATCAGCCTGAACAGGCTCAAAAGGTTATGCAGGAACTGACAGGCATAAAAGACGCTGTCGCACAATACAATAATTTGTATGAACGTCACGCTGATATGGCAATTCTTTGGCAGCTGGGAATGGATGAAAAGGATGAGAGTGTCTATCCTGATGTAACTTATGCAATCAAGTCAATTGCCAAAGATATTGAGCATCTCGAGCTAATGCTGATGCTTTCCGGTGAATATGACGCTAATAATGCAATACTGACGCTGCACGCAGGTGCTGGCGGTACAGAAGCTCAAGACTGGGCTCAGATGCTGCTTCGAATGTATGTGCGATGGGCTGAAAAAAATGATTTCAAAGTAGAAACAATGGACTTTTTGGCTGGTGATGAAGCTGGTGTAAAAAGTGCCACAATTCTTATCTCCGGTCGCAACGCCTATGGCTATTTAAAATCGGAGAAAGGTGTTCATCGTCTTGTAAGAATTTCTCCATTCGATGCCAGCGGTCGTAGACACACATCATTTGCTGCAGTTGATGTAATGCCAGAAATCGATGATAATGTTGATATTAATATAAATCCAGTTGATCTAAGAGTTGATACTTTCCGAGCAGGTGGTGCTGGCGGACAGCATATTAACAAAACCGATTCAGCTGTTCGGATGACTCATATACCAACCGGAGTGGTTGTTCAGTGTCAAAGTGAGCGTTCTCAGATTCAGAATCGTGAACAATGTATGAAATTATTAAGGGCTAAACTGTTTGAATTGGAACGTCAAAAACAGGCTGAGGCTAAAGCCGAAATAGCTGGGGAATATCAAGCTATTGAATGGGGTAGTCAGATTCGTTCATATGTATTCCATCCATATCACATGGTTAAAGATCATCGGACCAGTGCGGAAACTGGAAACACCCAAGCTGTTATGGACGGCGATATTGATTTATTCGTAGAGGCTTACTTAAAAAGCGGGATGCAATAGGATACCACATCTCTCATGGAGGCGAGGGCCTGTGACAAGAAGATTAATTATTGGGCTTGGTATAATCTGTGTATTGCTGCTTGGCAGCCAGCTGCTGCTGCCTATTGCCATATCAGACATCATGTCTCAAGGTATGGTAAGTCTTACTGGCAGTGAGAATGTGAAAGCTGACGTAGAAAAACGTCCCGCACTTCTTATGCTGGGCGGGAAGTTCGATAAGATTACCTTAAATGCGCAAAATGCTAAAACTGATAGGATCACCTTCAGTGAACTTAATGCTGTACTCAAAGATGTTCAGCTTGATATGGGTACTCTTATCAGCCGCAGGTTGGTTGCTATTCAATCCGTTGGTGAGGTCGATCTAAAAGTTGCTTTTTCACAGGAGGAACTGGCCCGGTTTTTGAATCAGTCTGTTAAAGGTATTAAAAATGCCACTGTTGCAATTACTCCAGATAAGATCCAAGTAGGCAGCAACTTTTCAATAGGCGGTTTTGCCACTGTCGCAATTACGCTCGAAGGTAAGATTGTGGGCGACGGACAAAAGATTAAATTTGTTACAGACAGAATTCTGCTCAATAACAACTTGGTCGGCAGTATCGGCGGCAACATGCTGACTGAAGTCCCGATCTTTGACTTAAAAAAGCTTCCGTTTGATGTAAAAGTCCGCAATATAGTCCTCGAACAGGGAAGAGTAGTTATTTATACGGATAACAGACCGTAACATATATTAGTAACTGCCTCTATAGCACAACTATAGAGGCTTCCTTATTGAACCGCAGAGTACGCGGAGGGCGCAGAGGGACCGCAAAGGGTGTGTTTTTGTGCGATACTTATCGCGCTTTTTTCTCTCTGTAACCACTCCGCGTACTCCGCGTACTCTGCGGTTTAAACCGTTTTTTTTCGTTAAAACTTTTTGCTTCAGGGCAGGATATTGCCATTCTGTGGCAGAATAAGTTAATTTTGCATAAAGGATTAGCTTAATAGGTAAAACTAGATAAGATAATAGTGGGAGTTTGTGATTTTTTACATAAGGTGGAGAGATTGTTGACGCACTTCAAATATAACCGGGTTTTAGTAGCCTTGATAATTCTTGGCTTGATGGCAGCTCTTACTATTGGCTGGCAAAGACATAAGGTTGAAGAGAATAATACAACAGTTGAGTTAATAATGGACTATGAGGATGCGGTTGAATTAGCGCAGATCGAAGGTGTGCCAGTACAAAGTGTACTTGCTCAATTGAAATCAGCAGGAATTACCTCGCTGGCTGTCTATGAAACTACCTTAGAAAAATTAAATAAAAGCGGTAAAATTACTTCTGTTCAGGGAGCGCAAATCCTGCATCAGTATCGAACTGGAACGTTATCTGATCCGTCATGGCGCGCTTTAGCTGAAGCAGGGAGTATTAAATCTGAAGATATTTATATAACCGGTCAAGACGCCAGCGTGTTCAGTGAAGTTAAAAATGATCTTGAGCGCCGGCTTTCAGCTGACCGTGTCAGCGTCTTAAATATCGGCGGCCGTCAAGTGCTCGATATTAAGGCTAATTTCGAAAAGGTTGTTAAATGGAACCTGGGTTTACCAACAGACGAGATGAAGGAAGTAGCCGCAAATGGTTTCTACATAGTTGCACGGCCAACTAACTATACAAAAGTAACGGCACAAGACGTACAAGCAGTATTTGATCGCTTAGCTGTTACAGAAAACGTATCATCTGTTATGTTTGTTGGGGAAGAAGTATTAGGTTATCCTGACAACTTAGCGATTACTGCAGAAAAGTTTAAGCAGCAAAAGCTTACATTGGCAATGATTGAACATCCGCTCCAGCTTCAGTTTCTAAAACAAGAAGGTTTAACACAATTAGCTGCGGCGATCAATTATCAAGCAGCAAGGGTTTACGTGATACCAAAAGATGAGCAGCCAAAGCTGAAAACTGACGAGGCTGTGCAGCGTTGGGTACTTACCGACCAGGAACGTAATATTCGCATGAATCTTATGCGCAAATACGATAAGCCTGAGCCTGGTAAAACCCTAATCGAGACTAATATCGATTATATATCTAGTGTAAATAACGAGTTAATTGCTAAAGGATTTACCATAGGAAGAGCGGGAACATATCAGCCATATTTCCCAAGCCCATTACTTTTAGCAATAATTTGCATTGGTGCAACGGCAGCTGGTGTGCTGTATTTGACTCTTTTAAAACCGTTTAGCGCAAAATATCAGTATATAATCGTTGCTGTAATATCTGTTTTACTAGCAGTTCCTTTGCTAAAAGGCAGCGGTATGCTTGTACGGCAGGCGGTTGCATTAGTTAGTGCTATTATCTTCCCGGTCTTGACTATGACCTGGATGCTGGATCGTTGGCGCTCAATTGTTCCATATAAAAGTGTATCACTGATGAGGATTATCGGTGCAGCTATAACTAGTTTGACTATTGCCGTATTTTTATCACTTGTTGGCGGTTTTTATGTAGCTGCAACGCTAGGGGATGTCCGTTATTTCTTGGAGATGGAAATTTTCCGTGGTGTAAAGCTTACCTTTGTTGGACCACTTATTTTAATTACGCTTACCTTTTTGGTACGTTATGATATGTTCAAGAGTGAGGACGGTGGATCTCATAGCATATGGGATCAGGCTGTCAAAATATTAAATTACCCTGTTCAGCTCAAAAGCTTGCTGATTTTGGCAGTAACTGCTGTTGCTGCTTGGGTATTTATAGGTCGGTCAGGTCATACAGCTGGTGTACCTGTTCCAGCATTCGAACTTAAAATGAGAGCCTTCTTTGAACAGGTAATGTATGCAAGGCCGAGAGGAAAAGAATTTATGATTGGCCATCCTGCATTCTTTTTAGCAGTAATGGCTGTATATCGCAAGTGGCCAATAGCATTATTTTACGTACTAGTGGTAGTTGCGACGATTGCACAAGGCTCACTTGTCGAGACTTTTGCCCACCTGAGAACACCTGTCTTTATGTCGTTTATACGCGCTTTAGATGGTTTGGCTATGGGGATAATTGTCGGAATAATAGCAGCGATTGGTGCGCATATTCTATATTATATATCCTTCGCTTTAGGAAGGGGACCGGCTAAGCATGAGTGAAATAGTAGTTTCCGGTTATTATGGTTTTGCTAATGCCGGCGATGAAGCAATGCTGGCTGCAATGATTGAAGTTTTAACCGATTTGGACCCAAATGTTAAAATTACTGTTATATCAGGAAATCCTGAAGATACCAGAAAGCGTCATGGTGTTGCCGCTGTATATAGACTTAATTATCCTGAGATTGTTCGCGCTCTAGCTAAAAGTGATTTGCTAATAAGCGGCGGCGGAAGTCTATTGCAGGATGTCACAAGTGATCGCAGCTTGTACTATTATCTAAGTATTATGATGCTGGCCAAAAAGCTTGGAAAGCCAGTTATGTTGTATGCCCAAGGAATTGGTCCGGTGTGTGGCTCACTTGCTCGGGGAGCTATGAGCTATATCGGCAATATGGTAGACTTAATAACTGTGCGTGACGAAGGTTCACGCGACGAGCTTAAACGGCTGAAAGTGACAAAGCCCAATGTTTACGTTACGGCAGACCCGGTACTCGCTATTCATCAGGTCGACAAGCAGATTGGTCGTGCTATTCTGCGTAAATACGGCGTGGGAGGCGCAAGTCCCTTAGTAGGTATAGCTGTTCGTGAATGGAAAGACTGGGGACATTATAAGAACGTATTAGCACAAACAGCTGACAAAATTGTTGAAGAATTTGGTGCCAAAATTGTTTATCTGCCCATGCAGTTTCCTGAGGATGTCGAAGTAGCACAAAAAATAGCTGGCAGGGCTAAATATCCTTCTGTGTTGCTTAACGATGAATATACTACCAGTGAATTATTATCACTTGTGGGTAATTTAGATATGCTTATCAGCATAAGATTGCATGCGCTGATTTTTGCTGGTGTTATGCATGTTCCGGCAATTGGTATTTCATATGACCCCAAAATTGACAGATTTCTCGAATCTATCGGTGATAAGCATGTTGGTACACTGAAAAGTGTAACAGTTGATGGATTGCTTAATAAGGTACGACAAATATGGCCGCAAATCAACGCAGATAACAGGCCTCAGGATGATAGAATAAATTCATTACGGGATAAAGCCTTCCGTAATGCCGAACTGGCAATAGAACTTATCGCTGCCAGCAAAGCGCGGAGGTGATTGGATGAACAAATGGCTGCGCCAATATGCGGGTATGACCGTTGGCATAGTACTAACTGCTGCTGCTTTAAATATGTTTTTAATTCCTAATAAAATTGCTGCCGGCGGTGTCAGCGGCCTAGCAACGGTACTGCATTATTTATCAGGCTGGTCTGTTGGTTTAATAATGCTGGCTTTTAACATACCTCTGTTCTTTGTAGGTATAAAGATATTAGGAACTCGCTATGGCTTAAACACATTATATGGAGCAGCTGCCTTATCGATCAGTATTGATTTACTTGCACCATATACTCCCGTATTAACCCACGATTTGCTGCTTAGTTCTTTATACGGCGGCGTTTTAAGTGGTATTGGGATGGGGTTGGTTTTTCGATTCAAAGGCAACACTGCCGGAACAGCCATGGCTGCTGCTATTTTAAACAAACTATATGGTATTAGTGTAGGGCAGGCACTGTTAGCTGCAGATTTTCTAGTTGTTGCCTTCGCCGGGGTTGTTTTTAAAAGCCCAGAGCTCGCCTTGTATGCAACAATTTCTATTTTTGTAACAGCGCAGATTATCGACTTGGTTCAGGAAGGACCAAGTACGTCTAAGGCATTCTTAATTATGACGGATAAACCCCAGCAAGTAGCTGATGGTATTCTCTATGAAATCGACCGCGGCGTTACCTTTCTGCAAGGTAAAGGCGGTTATACTGGACAGGATCGTGAATTGCTGCTATGTGTTGTTAGTACGAGTGAAGTAACTCAGCTTAAAGAATTAATATATCAAAAAGATCAAAAAGCTTTTGTTATTGTGGCAGATGCCCATGAAGTTCTAGGGGAAGGATTTACACCGGTGAAATCTTCACAGCGTTAGAGTTTAGAACTTAGCGCGGAGGTGGAAGCATGCCAAAATGGCTGCGCCAGTATTTAGGAATAACCCTGGGTTCGGTTGTTACTGCAGTCGGTCTTAATATGTTCCTAATCCCTAACAAGGTAGCTGCAGGCGGAGTAAGCGGTCTGGCTACTGTCCTTCACTACGTTTTTGGATCACCTGTCGGATTAACCATGCTTGCTCTAAACATTCCGCTATTTTTACTAAGTTTAAAGGTGCTAGGGACAAGGTTTGGTATTAATACCCTTTATGGTGCAGCTATTTTATCTATAGCTATCGACAGTACTGCGCCATTTACACCTGTTCTTACTAAGGATTTATTGCTCAGTTCGCTATATGGTGGAGTACTATGCGGAATAGGTTTGGGGTTGGTTTTTAGATTTAGGGGAACAACGGCTGGCACTGATTTAGCTGCAGCTATTATTAACAAAATTTTTGGTATAAGTATTGGTCAATCTTTATTAATGGTAGATTTTTTTGTAATTGCACTTGCCGGTATTTTGTTTGAAAGTGCTGAGCTGTCGCTTTACGCTCTGATATCACTATTTGTAACTACTCATATTATTGATCTTATTCAAGAGGGTCCTAGTTCAGCTAAAGCTTTTATTATTATGACAAATTCCCCGGACAATGTTGCTCAAGCCATTCTAAAAGAAATGGAGCGAGGTGCCACTTACCTGCAAGGCAGAGGTGCATATACGGGACAGTTCCGGGAAACGCTGTTATGTGTAGTAAGTACAAGCGAAGTTACTGCCCTTAAGGATATAATATATAAAATAGATAAAACCGCCTTTGTAATTGTGGCCGATGTCCACGAGGTGCTAGGCGAAGGCTTTACACGAACGAAGTAAGGGTGACGTTTACTAACCGCAGAGTACACAGAGGTCGCAGAGGGTTACTAATAGGATTATTTTATGTGCGATAATTATCGCGCGGTAAATTTCCGTATCCACTCTGTGTACTCTGCGCCCTCTGCGGTTAATATAGAATCTTTTAAGGAATGTAAGGAGGTTGATTTACATATGGCTGAAAAATTAACGGCTGAACAAGTAACACAACTAGAAGACCGAGCTAGGTCAGTTCGGCGAAATATTGTAAAGATGGTTACTGAGGCTAATTCAGGTCATCCAGGTGGATCTCTTTCGGCTGCAGATATCTTAGTAACTTTATATTTTGCCGAAATGAAAGTTGATCCGAAAAATCCAAATGATCCTGAGCGCGACAGATTTGTGCTTTGCAAAGGTCATGCTGCTCCAGTACTTTATGCTACACTTTGTGAGAAAGGCTTTTTGCCAGAAGAAGAATTGCTTACACTGCGTAAGATTAACAGCCGTTTGCAGGGACATCCGAGCATGAAGGATCTGCCTGGGGTTGATATGTCGACAGGTTCACTTGGACAAGGTCTAAGTGCAGCCAATGGTATGGCTCTAGCGAGCAAGCTTGATGGTCGCAGCAACCGTATTTTTGCTGTGTTAGGTGATGGTGAGTTAGAAGAAGGTATGGTGTGGGAAGCAGCGATGTTCGCAGGCCATTACAAGCTAGACAATGTTACAGCATTCGTTGATTTTAATGGTCTACAGATAGACGGACCGGTCGCTGAGGTAATGTCTCCTCTGCCTATTCCTGAAAAATGGGCAGCATTTGGTTGGAATGTAATTGAAATTGACGGACATGATATCAATGCTATCTATGATGCTATCCAAACTGCTAAAACAGTGAAAGGGCAGCCTACAGTTATTGTTGCCCATACCGTAAAAGGTAAAGGCGTTTGCCAGATGGAAAACGTAGCTGACTGGCATGGTAAAGCACCGACCAAGGAAGAATGTCAATTATTTCTTGGCGAACTGGATGATTAGGAGAGGGGTGTTGGATAATGGGAAAAGCTACTCGTGAAGCATATGGTGACGCTCTTCGTGATGTAGGGGCCGAGCTTAAAGATATTGTCGTTTTAGACGCAGATTTATCCAAGTCTACTAAAACTAACGTTTTTGCAAAAGCTCATCCTGAGCGTTTCTTTAACGTTGGTATTGCAGAGCAAAACCTTATGGGAACTGCTGCTGGTCTTGCCGCTGCTGGTAAAATACCATTTGTATCAACTTTCGCAATGTTTGCAGCTGGACGCGCGTTCGAGCAGGTTCGCAATTCTATCTGCTATCCTAAGCTTAATGTTAAGATTGCAGCAACTCATGCTGGTCTTACGGTTGGTGAAGATGGAGCTTCTCACCAGGCTATTGAAGATATATCCCTTATGCGCAGCATTCCTAATATGACTGTTATTGTTCCTGCCGATGCAGCTGAGGCTCGCAGGGCTGTTGAGTTTGCAGCTAAGTACAAAGGACCTGTATATCTTAGACTGGGTCGTTCATCTGTTCCAGATCTTTTTGATGACAGCTATGTTTTTGAACACGGCAAAGCCGTTCAGTTAGCTGATGGAACTGATTTAACTATTATTGCTACAGGCATAATGGTGGCGCCAGCTAAGAAAGCAGCTGAAGAATTAGCGGCCGAAGGTATAAAAGCTCGGGTATTAAATATCCACACAATCAAGCCTATCGACAAAGACGCAGTTGCAAAAGCCGCTAAAGAAACAGGGGCTATCGTAACCTGCGAAGAGCACAGCGTTATTGGCGGACTTGGCAGTGCTGTAGCCGAAGTCGTTGTAGAAACTACACCAGTGCCAATGGAACGTGTTGGTGTCAAGGATACTTTCGGTGAATCAGGCAAACCTGATGAGCTTTTGAAAAAATACAATTTAACAACAGCTGATATTGTTAAAGCAGCAAAAGTCGTACTAGCACGTAAATAAGCCAAACTAAGTCTAACTTTATCAGTATTATAAAGCGACTCCTACATGCATACACATGTAGAGAGTCGTTTTTTGTTGCAATTGGGTTTGGAATTCCGATTTAACCGCAGAGTACGCAGAGTACGCAGAGGGAACGTAAGGATAAATTATAAGTGCGATAACATCGCGCCGTAATATTGCCACTCTGCGACCTCCGCGTACTCTGCGGTTGATAAAGATACGTAAAGGAGGGGTGAGTGTGGGGCCGTGGCAGGTAATAAGTGTTGGAGGCCGGCTAATAAGGCGATGCGTGATTTTTTTAATGGGTCTTGCCGCAATGGTTCAGCTTGGGCCTACTGTTGTAATGACGGGATCGATGGCTATATCGCTTGTAATTTATGCAGCGGCATTTGGTGTTAAATATGCTGCCGGTTTTATACTGCTCCTTTTCTTCCATGAATTAGGACATTTAGTTGCTTCGAGGGTCGTTGGCATCCCAACAGGAGTACCGATTTTTCTACCGTTTATAGGCGCAGTTATCAGTCTAAAGCGTGCTCCCCGCAATGCCAAGATGGCGGCAAATGTAGCGATAGGCGGTCCTGCTCTGGGCACTTTAACGGCACTTATCTGTTTGGCCATTTATTTTTGGAATGACAGTATATTAATGCTGGTGCTTGCTTATACAGCTTGTCTTTTAAACTTATTCAATTTAATTCCCTGTGATCCCTTAGACGGCGGAAGAATTGCCTCTGCTATTTCACCACATATGTGGTGGGTAGGAAGCCTAGTTATAGGAGGCCTGTTTTTTTATACATACAATTTTATAATGCTGCTAATTTTCTTTATTTCGCTGCTGCGGTTATGGCGAAGTGATAATATGAATGATGCTGAGGACTATTACCGGTTGTCAGTGAGGCAGCGCTTAACTGTGTTATGGTGGTACTTGGGGCTGCTCGCAGTATTAGGATTAACTACTCTATATACAGCGAATTTATTGCGCTAGCCGGTATCTGGCAAAAGTTACTCATCTGTAAAATATCGAAAAAAAGGAGGTTTTTCGGAAAAGACGTCAAATTTTATAAAGCTGTAACCAAAAATGTAGATTTTTGTGACAATTACATAATCAGGTGTCGAATTAACCGCGAATACGCAAAGTACACAAAAAATTAAAACTACGCAAAAGCGATATAATTGCTTTTATTATTTTTTTCTTTGCGGCTTTTGCGCCTTCGCGGTTATCTAGCACGCCATACTAACAAACGATAAATAGGGGGATTGAGTATTTTTGATACATATGTCTGGGGTATCTAAAGTTTATGGCAACGGCTCTGTCGCTCTCTCCGATATTAGTATTGATATCAGTAAAGGTGACTTTATATTTGTGGTCGGCCCAAGTGGTGCCGGTAAATCTACATTTATTAAACTAATATTTCGTGAGGAGCTTCCTTCAAGCGGAGAGCTGGTTGTTAATGGACGAAATATTACAAATATGCGACCGTCTGAAGTGCCGTACTTGCGGAGGGGATTAGGTATAATATTTCAGGATTACCGGCTGCTGCCTGATAGAACAGTTTACGAAAATGTGGCTTTTGCTATGCAGGTTATTGAAGCGCCGCGCCGTGAAATCCAAAAACGAGTTAACAGTGTTCTGGATTTAGTAGGTCTTAAAGACAAGTACAAGTGCTTACCTACTCAGCTCTCGGGTGGTGAGCAGCAGAGGGTGGCTATAGCCAGAGCTATCGTAAATAACCCGGTTGTAGTTATTGCGGATGAGCCGACAGGCAATTTAGATCCGGAAACTTCTTGGGATATTATGAAGATTTTTGAACGGATTAATAAAGCCGGTACAACAATTGTAATGGCAACCCATGATAAAACAATTGTTGATACCATGCGCAAAAGGGTAATCGCTATTGAAAAAGGCCGTATTGTCCGCGACCAAGTGAAAGGGGTATACGGTTATGAGGATTAGAACAATAGAATACTTTATCCGTGAAGCTATTGTTTCACTGCGCAGTAATGGCTTGATGAGTTTTGCGTCAATAAGTACAGTAGCTTTATCGCTTCTTATATTGGGTATTTTCCTTATCCTAGTTCTGAACTTAAATAACATGGCATCTGCATTAGAATCACAAGTGCAGATTACCGTATATTTAAAGGACGATTTATCTGATCATCAAATGCGTGAAGTTGGGACAAGGATTACCAAGCTTGAAGGCGTAAATCAGGTGATGTTCATAAGCAAAGACGAAGCAATGGAACGGTTTAAGGGCCGCTTAGGCGAGCAGCAAACCTTGCTGACGGCCTTAGGTGATACTAACCCTCTTCCAAATGCCTTTGAAGTGAAAGTGGACAAGCCAGAGAAAGTTAAATTAACTGCTCAGGCAATAAGTGAATTTAACGGTGTAGAGAATGCTAAGTTTGGGCAGGAAGTTATTGAACAGTTATTTAAGATCACTAAAATGGTTCGGATATTCGGCGTTGTATTAATAGTATTTTTAGCGTTAGCGGCTCTTTTCATTATTTCAAATACTATTAGGCTTACGGTTTTTGCAAGGCGTAAGGAAATAGGCATAATGAAATATGTAGGTGCCACTGACTGGTTTATACGCTGGCCTTTCTTGATAGAAGGCATGATTTTAGGTTTTGGCGGAGCGCTTATAGCGGTATTCGTACTTAGCCGTACGTATAGTGCTATAACCCAAGAGATATATTCCTCATTGGCATTCCTTCCGCTAATACCACAATATCCGTTTATGAATAATATCAGTATTTTTATCCTTATTGCAGGTACGGCAATTGGTGCTTTAGGCAGCACCATATCTCTAAAAAGATTTATGAAGGTGTAGAACTGTTCGGGGGGGATTTGATGCACAGAGTGAAACGCATTGCCGCAATTGTTATGACTGTGATTATGCTGGCTGCGGCAGCAGGAACTGTAATGGCCAACAATCTTAATGACCAGCTTGAGTCGGTACAGAAGAGGATGCAGGATCAGCAGAGTAGGGCATCACAAGCTCAAAAGCAAGTTAACAGCGTGTCGGGCCAGCTAAAAAAAATCCAAGGTGATTTGGACGGTGCTACTGCCGAATACAGTACAATTCAGTCAAAACTTACTTATACGGAAGAGAAGATCGAGCAAAATACCGAAATTCTAGCTAAAGCTGAGACTAATCTTACCGAGAGAAGCAAAGTCCTTAATAAGCGGATGCGCGACATCTATCAGAACGGTCAGGTAAGCTATCTGGATGTACTCTTAGGGGCAAGTGATTTTACTGATTTTACTACTCGTATGGATATATTAAAGCGGGTTGTAAACCAAGACATAACTTTGATCACTAAGGTTAAAGCTGAGCGTGAGCTGATTTTGCAGAAAAAGGCAGAGTTGGAACGTGATCGTGCGGCAATTGAACAGCTTCATGCAGCCGCGAACGAAAAACGACTTGCGATAGCGGCACGTAAGAATGAACGTGAAGCAGTATTAGCTTCAGCTGTTAATGAAAGAGATACAGCTGAACAGGCGTATCAGGAACTGCTGGAAACGTCACGCCAAATCGAGCAGCTGATAAGAAACAGCCAGTCTGGTAAGGGCGGTTCGACTAGTGGGACAGGTATCATGGCGTGGCCAGCAGCAGGACCGATAACTTCACCTTTTGGCTGGCGGACTCATCCGATTTTTGGGACCCAGCGTTTCCATAGCGGTATAGATATTGGTGCAGATTATGGTGATATCGTATCAGCGGCAGATGGCGGTGTGGTTATTTATTCTGACTGGATGGGTGGTTATGGTAAAGCTATCATTATTGACCATGGCGGAGGAATTTCTACTTTATATGCTCACAATTCAGAACTATTAGTTGGTGAAGGTGAGCGGGTACGAAAAGGGCAGGCGATTACTCGAGCTGGTTCTACTGGCTATTCAACAGGACCTCACCTACACTTTGAAGTGCGGGAAAATGGTTCGCCAGTAAGTCCGATGGGATATTTACCCTAGTATAAATTGAGCTATTTCAACATATAGTTAAAGTACGTATGGTATCAGCAGATGTTCGAGTAGCTTGTCTCGAACCTCGGATTGAGGTGCAGCGTTGAGTAAAAGAAAAATTATCATTGGTGCGATTTTATTGGTAGCAATTACCTTCGTCTCCACTGTGGGCGGGCTGTATTACCTGCTTAATTTGGGAACAGGTGATGCGGCCAGCACGCTCAAGTTTATGCGTGCATTGCAAATTGTTAAGTCGAGATATGTAGAAGAAGTTCCGATGGATACACTTATGACTGGTGCAATCAAGGGAATGATTGGATCGCTGGGGGATCCTCACTCTATCTACATGGATCCAAAGATGTATAAGGAATTTATGATTGAAACTGAGGGATCCTTTGGCGGAGTGGGAATTGTTGTAGGTGTAAAAGACAAAATGCTTACGGTCGTTTCACCGATTGAAGGTACACCTGGTGACAAAGCTGGTATTAAGAGCGGCGACCAGATATTAAAGATTGATGGTAAGGATACAAAGGATATGGCTTTAGATGAAGCTGTGGGTAAAATCCGCGGTCCTGAAGGCAGCCAAGTAGTACTTACAATTAAGCGTGGTAATGAGTCTGCCAAGGATTATACACTGACCAGATCAAACATTCAGATTAAAACAGTTTCAGGGAAGATGCTGCCAGACAATATTGGATATATTCGTTTATCAATGTTTAACGAAAATACAGGCGCAGATTTTATTAAGAAATATCAGGAACTTGAAAGTGCAGGTATGAAGGCAGTTGTCCTTGATTTGCGTGATAATCCTGGTGGTCTGCTGGAGGAAAGCGTAAAGGTTGCTAGTAAGTTTGTGCCGAAAGGTCCGGTTGTTTCCGTCGTAATGAGAGATGGGCATCGCGAAACTCACTCATCAAACCTTGAAGCCGTTAAATATCCAGTAGTGGTATTAGTCAACGGTGGCAGTGCCAGTGCGTCAGAAATCGTAGCCGGTGCTGTCCAAGATACCAAAGCTGGTACGCTAATTGGAACTAAGACATATGGTAAGGGATCGGTTCAGACCTTAATGAGAATTGACAGCGGGGCAATCAAACTGACTATCGCAAAATATCTGACACCTAGTGATCGTTCCATAAACGGTATTGGGATTGAGCCAGATATAAAGATTGAGACAGCTGATACACGTGATCCTAACAATGATGTTCAATTAAATAAGGCCCTGGAAGTGTTGAAGGGGAAGAAGTAGGCTAAGCGGCGCAATGCGCCGCTTTATCTTATTTGCCCTTTTTGTGCCTATTTTGATGGTCGGAAAAGGAAGATGCATTATTAACGCTCCAACGCTATCGCGGCTTCGCCGCTGTCGCTGACTTACGCTTATAATAACGCATCCTCCTTTTCCTATCGGCATTAGAGATATGAATATTGTCTAGTAAGATTGTGCAAAACAACTGATAAGGTGTAAATCTTAATAATTATCCTATACCTTAGCGCTCTTTGCGACTTTGCGGTTAATACCACGTACTCTCCATAAATTTGCAGAGTTTGTGAAATATTTGGAAATATTATATACTTGAATAAGGAATATCAATATAACGAGGTGAGCGCATGTTTCCTTGGCAGGATATTCTTGCCGTAATTTTAAGTCGGACTCTAGCGATGTATCTTGATCCTACATTTTGGACGATATTAGCGCTGGTTATTTTTCAATATTGGCAAATGCAGAAAAGCCAGAAGCGGATGTTTGGTGTACATAGTTATTCAATCAAACAGCAGGTTTTTATGGCGGCGGCGTATGGGATGATTGGCGGGATTATCGGAAGTCTTTTACTTATGATGTTTGGTGTAACCTTAAATCAGTTAGGTCTTAATTATATTTGGCCTGTAGCAATAGTTCTTATGATGATAAATATGCGTTTTTTGTGTTTCGCCTATGCCGGCGGGCTTGTTGCTGTGTCTAATGTGTTGTTTGGCTGGCCTGTAGTGAATGTGCCGCAGGTTTTGGCATTGGTGGCAATACTGCATATAACCGAAAGTATTTTAATTGCGATAAGCAGGCGATATGGCGCAATACCGCTTATTCTCAAAAGGGAGACAGGCCAATTAGTTGGTGCCTTCAACCTGCAGAATTTTTGGCCTTTGCCGCTGGTACTTTTGACCGCGATGGCTGTTCCCACTAATGACCTTCCTAGCGGGATTATAAAGATGCCTGAATGGTGGCCGGTTATACCGTCAGGATTGCAATTATCAGAGGGGCAGCGCTGGATATATGCGACAATGCCTGTTGTTGCGGCGCTCGGATATGCCGATATAGCTGTTGCTAGTTCGCCTCATAAACGGCGGATGCAGTCTGCGTTTCATCTAGGTATTTATAGTGTTATTTTGCTTGTTTTAGCAATACTTGCTGCGAGGTTTGAATGGGTGAAGATCTTTGCAGCTTTGGCTTCGCCACTTGGTCACGAATATTTGATTCAAAGAGATAACCAGCGTGAAATGGCAGCACCGCCGCGGTTTGTTCCGCCGGAAATAGGGGTTATGGTTCTGGATACTATTTATGAAACGCCTGCGCGCGCAGCTGGCTTGCAGCCTGGTGATATTATTACCAGACTAAATGATACTGGCATAAGACGGCCTCAAGATTTATCAACTGCTCTTTTGAATGTGCCTGAGGAATGTTGGATGGAGTTTGAACGAGATGGTCAGATGCTCAGACAAAAGGTTAAGTTTAAGTCGGGTAAGACGTTAGGAGTGATTTTGGTGCCTAATGGTAATGAGGAAAGTTATGCTGAGATGAATACAGAGCGGGTTGGGATATTCGATTGGGTTAAGAGGAAGTTTAAGAGATAAAGTTATTTTTGGGCTGGCAGAAGCGGTATTCGCTTTTGCCAGCTTTTTTCTTTGGGGTCTGGATTAATTGAGGACGGCGAGGTAGCTGCATAATTAACGCTCCAACGCTATCGCGGCGTTGCCGCTGTCGCTGACTTGCGCTTTTAATTATGCAGCTCCCTTGCCTGCTGGCAGGCAGATACTTAGTGATTTGCGTGTAGGGTTGGAATTGGGTTTGGACTAATTGAGGACGGCGAGGAAGCTGCATAATTAACGCTCCAACGCTATCGCAGCTTTGCCGCTGTCGCTGACTTGCGCTTTTAATTATGCAACTTCCTTGCCTGTTGGCAGGCAGATACTTAGTGATTTGCGTGTAGGTTGGACGAATTGGGTCTGGATTAATTGAGGACGGCGAGGTAGCTGCATAATTAGCGCTCCAACGCTATCGCGGCGTTGCCGCTGTCGCTGACTTACGCATTTTAATAATGCAGCTCCCTTGCCTGCTGGCAGGCAGATACTTAGTGATTTGCGTGTAGGGTTGGAATTGGGTCTGGACTAATTGAGGACGGCGAGGAAGCTGCATAATTAACGCTCCAACGCTATCGCGGCATTGCCGCTGTCGCTGACTTGCGCTTTTAATAATGCAGCTACCTCGCCTGCTAGCAGTCAAATACTTAGTTATCTGCTATAGCACGTAATAACTGATTAAATCCAGAGGACAATAATCTTTTCTGACTACAGGCAGGCTATGGTTAAAATTTTTTATAAGCGTAAGTCAGCGATAGCAGCGGCAGCTGCGATAGCGTTGAGCGTTAAAAAATTTTAATCATAGCCGTTCTAATTAGGCGGTCAAACTTATTCTTACTATTTTCAAAAATAAGAAAATAGGTTATACTAATTGCGAACGTCTGTTCTAAAAAATAATGGCTTAAAAAACCACCTGATTAAAGATTCACAGTGCCCGATGACTAAGCATATCTAAGACTCTTACTAGCGTTCGAGTCCAAGATCTGCTAAGTCCCTGGGTATGTTCGACTAGAATTCATTTGGCTTAAAAATCCACCTGAATTAAGTCTCACTATATGTTATAATAACTTCTAATGGATAATAATTTCAATAAATGGAACTAGGTGATAGAATGAGTACTGTCCCCAAGTTAAATACAGTATATACCGAGGGCGGCGTCCCTTTTAAAACTATGGCACCGTTTGAACCGACTGGTGATCAGCCGAAGGCTATTTCGCGGCTGACAGCGGGTATTACCAGCGGTCAGAAGGCTCAGGTTCTGCTTGGAGCTACTGGTACTGGTAAGACTTTTACCATTGCTAAGCTAATTGAAGAGGTGCAAAAGCCGACCTTGGTTATTGCGCATAACAAGACACTCGCGGCCCAATTGGCTAGCGAGTTTAAAGAGTTTTTCCCCAATAATGCCGTGGAATACTTTGTCAGCTATTATGACTACTATCAGCCAGAAGCTTATATAGCTCATACTGATACCTATATTGAAAAAGATGCTTCAATTAATGATGAGATAGACAAGCTCCGCCACTCGGCCACCAGTTCGCTGTTTGAACGGCGGGATGTAATTATTGTGGCCAGTGTTTCCTGTATCTATGGTTTGGGTTCGCCGGACGAATATCGGGGACTAGTGCTATCACTGCGCCAGGGGCAGACGCGTGATCGTGATGATATTTTGCGTAAGCTGGTAGCTATCCAGTATGAAAGAAACGATATTAACTTCCAGCGTGGTAATTTTAGGGTGCGTGGAGATGTTATTGAGATATTCCCGGCGGCAAGTAATGAGAAGGCGTTAAGGGTTGAATTATTCGGTGATGAAATTGAACGTATCTTAGAGATAGACACGCTTACTGGTGAAATCTTGGCTGAGCGTAAGCATATCGCTATTTATCCGGCATCTCACTATGTTACATCACGTGATAATATGCTTCGAGCTGTGCAGGATATTGAAGCTGAGCTTGAGCAGCAAGTAAACTATTTTAAAGCTAACAATAAACTTATAGAGGCACAACGGATAGAGCAGCGTACTAGGTATGACCTGGAAATGATGCTTGAAATGGGCTATTGCTCCGGCATAGAAAACTATTCACGCCATTTGACCAAGCGGGAGCCTGGTGATGCTCCATATACGCTTGTAGACTACTTCCCTGAGGATTTCCTTATAGTTATAGATGAGTCGCATGTTACCTTACCTCAAATAAGAGCTATGTATGCTGGTGACCGCTCACGGAAAGAGTCGCTTGTAGGTAACGGCTTCCGTCTGCCATCAGCTTTTGATAACAGACCGTTTAAGTTTGAAGAGTTTGTTGAGCGCATTAATCAGATTGTTTATGTCTCGGCGACACCGGCTAAATATGAGCTTGAACAGGCCTCTCAAGTAGTACAGCAGATTATTCGTCCGACTGGGCTGATTGATCCCGAGGTGGAAATTCGCCCGATAAAAGGGCAAATGGATGATTTGCTAGGTGAAATAAAAATACGGTCAGCAGTTAATGAACGAGTATTGGTAACAACTTTAACTAAAAAAATGGCCGAAAATTTAACCGATTACCTCAAAGAGATGGGTATTAAGGTTCGTTATCTGCATTCAGATATAGTTACAATGGAGCGGGCAGAAATTATCCGTGATTTGCGCGCAGGGGTGTTTGATGTACTTGTCGGGATCAATTTACTGCGCGAAGGCTTAGACTTGCCAGAAGTATCCCTAGTAGCTATTTTAGATGCTGATAAAGAGGGCTTTTTGCGCTCGGAAACTTCACTTATTCAAACAATTGGCCGGGCTGCACGTAACGCAAAAGGAAAGGTCATAATGTACGCTGATAATATGACTGATTCCATGCGACGAGCTATCGGCGAGACCGACCGACGTCGTGAAATACAGCGGGCTTATAATGTTGAACACGGCATTACACCGAAGACAATCGAGAAAAAGATAAGAGAACTTATCGAAACAACAAAAGTTGCAGAAACTCCGGCCAGCTATAAAGCCAGCAACGTGTCTGCAATGTCGACTGATGAGACGCTTGATTTGATTGCCAGCTTAGAAGGTGAAATGCGTGAGGCTTCTAAGAAACTGGAATTTGAGCGTGCTGCCCAGCTGCGTGATATGATTGTCGAGCTAAAAGGGCGCTTGCCTGCTGGTGCTAAGACTAAGAATACCAATAAGAAAGCCACAAAAAAGAAAGGCTAGACGGATAGAAAGGGTAAACAATGAAAGATAAGATTATTGTTAAGGGTGCAAGACAGCACAATTTAAAAAATATAGATTTAGAAATTCCACGCGATAAATTAGTAGTAATTACTGGACTGAGTGGTTCAGGAAAGTCTTCCCTGGCTTTTGATACAATATATGCTGAGGGGCAAAGACGCTACGTAGAATCTCTTTCCGCTTATGCCCGCCAGTTTCTAGGTCAGATGGATAAGCCGGATGTTGATTATATAGAGGGGCTTTCCCCGGCGATTTCTATTGATCAAAAGACAACAAGCCGCAATCCTCGTTCTACGGTTGGTACAGTTACAGAAATCTACGACTACTTGCGGCTTTTGTTTGCCAGAGCGGGACGCCCTCATTGTCCTAAGTGCGGTAAAGCAATCAGCCAGCAGACTGTTGAACAGATGGTAGATCAGCTCTTAACTTTGCCTGATAGTACCAAGCTGATGCTGCTTGCCTCTGTTGTAAAGGGAAAAAAAGGCGAACATGTAAAAGTACTTGAAGATATTCGTAAGAATGGTTATGTGCGTGTCCGGATTGACGGACAAATCATGGATATAACAGACGAGATAAGTCTTGAAAAAAATAAAAAGCATACAATCGAAGTTGTTGTAGACAGGCTTGTAATTCGTGAAGGTATAGCTCAACGTTTGGCTGACTCTCTTGAGACATCGTTAAACCTTGGGGGCGGAGTAGTTACCGCGCAGATAATTGATGGTGATGAGTTGATCTTTAGCCAGAACTTTGCCTGTGTAGACTGCGGTATAAGCTTGCCTGAAATTGCACCGCGGATGTTCTCCTTCAACAGTCCGTTTGGGGCATGTCCTGATTGTACTGGGTTAGGTAATAATATGGAGTTCGATCCAGCTCTCGTTATTCCCGATCCGGGTAAATCTTTTATAGACGGATTGCTTGCGCCATTTACGAAAAATACTAATTCTTATACTATGTGCCAACTAGAAGCTGTTTTAGACAAGTACGGTTATTCTCTTTACAGTAATTGGAATGATATATCTGACAAGGTAAAAGACATTATCATGTACGGGTCGGGAGATGAAAAGTTTACCTTCCGCTATGAAAACATGTATGGTGAAGATAAAATGTACAATTCACCTTTTGAAGGTGTAATGCCCTTGCTAAACCGCCGCTATCGAGAAACAAGCTCCGATTGGTCGCGGGAAGAATATGAAGAATATATGAGCACAAAACCTTGCCCAACTTGCAAAGGAGCACGGCTTAAGCCGGAAACGCTCGCCGTTAAGGTAGGCGGAAAGAATATCAATGAAGTCACTAAGCTGACCATTGCTCAAGGAAAGCAGTTTTTTGCTGAATTAGAATTAACGGAACGTGAGCTGACTATTGCCAAGCAGATATTAAAAGAAATCCATGCTCGACTTGGCTTTTTACTTGATGTCGGTTTGGATTATCTAACTTTGGATCGAGCAGCAGGAACGCTTTCGGGTGGTGAGGCTCAGCGTATTCGTTTAGCTACTCAAATCGGCTCGGGCTTGGTGGGGGTTCTCTACATCCTTGACGAACCAAGTATTGGACTTCATCAGCGCGATAACAACCGTCTATTAGCCACTCTTAAGCATTTACGCGATGTGGGCAACACCCTTTTGGTTGTCGAGCATGACGAAGATACGATGTATGCCGCAGATCACATAGTCGATATTGGGCCTGAGGCTGGTGCTGGCGGCGGAAAAATAGTAGCTGAAGGAACGGTAGAGGATATAAAAGCACATCCTGATTCGATTACCGGCCAATATCTCAGCAGGCGGAAATTTATCCCTGTACCTGCTATTCGCCGCCAGCCTAATGGGAAATGGCTAGAAGTTGTCGGTGCTAAAGAAAACAACCTGAAAAACTTAACTGCTCGATTTCCGTTAGGAGTATTTACGGCAGTAACTGGCGTATCAGGTTCGGGTAAAAGTACGCTTGTTAATGAAATATTATATAAGGGATTGGCTAACCGTATTAATAGGGCGAAAACACGTCCAGGCGAGCATACTGAAATTTGCGGAGTAGAGCATATCGATAAAATTATTGATATTGACCAGTCGCCAATTGGACGGACACCTCGCTCAAACCCTGCGACCTATACCAGCCTATTTGATGCTATCCGTGAAGTTTTCAGTCAAACACCTGAAGCTAAAATGCGTGGTTACAAGCCTGGGCGCTTCAGCTTCAACGTTAGGGGCGGACGCTGTGAAGCATGCCGTGGTGATGGCATTATAAAAATTGAAATGCACTTTTTACCTGATGTATATGTGCCTTGCGAAGTTTGTAAGGGTGCTCGTTACAATCGCGAGACGCTGGAAGTAAGATATAAAGGTAAAAGTATTGCGCAAGTATTAGACATGGTAGTAGATGAAGCTGTAGAATTCTTTCAGAACATCCCTAAAGTTCATCGTAAGCTGCAGATTCTGCAGGATGTCGGCTTAGGGTATATAAAATTGGGCCAGCCAGCTACAACCTTGAGCGGCGGTGAAGCTCAGAGGATCAAGCTTGCTACCGAATTGGCTAGGCGCAGTACTGGTAAAACACTATATATCCTTGATGAGCCGACAACTGGTCTTCATACTGCAGATATTCACCGACTGCTTGAAGTGCTGCAGCGCCTCGTGGACGGCGGTGACAGTGTGGTAGTAATCGAACACAACCTGGATGTAATAAAAACTGCCGATCATCTAATAGACCTCGGGCCAGAAGGCGGTTTCCGCGGCGGTACAATTGTAGCCCAAGGCACACCAGAACAAATTGCCGCTACACCTGAATCATACACCGGCCACTTCCTCAAGCCGTTATTAGAAGAGGCGGTTACCATGAACGCAGCTGCTTGCAAAAAATAATATACGATTAACCGCGAAGGCGCAAAGAACGCAAAGGATTTTTAGTGCGTTTGTTTTGCGGCCCTCGCGTATTTGCGGTTATAAATTAGTCCTATATAAACAAAAGCGCGGCATATGCCGCGCTTATTCTTAGAATTTATAGCAAAGGCCCAGTCCGACTCCATCGGCTTTGGCATCAAAGTTTGTGGTGTCATTCTTAACATTTGCTTTAATATCACGATAGTTTAGGTCAACCAACAAGTCTTTGTTGATATTATAGGTTAGACCAACTGTCCAGTCGGTAAGCTCATTGCCGAACTTTCCAGTGGCGTAGCCGGATACTTTATTATTTAGATCTGATGTAAGTGTCAGCCCGCCATAGGCGGTGCTGCGAGTGAAGGAAGTACCTAACTGTTCTCTCTCGTATCTGCCATAGCCTGCTAATAAACTAACGTTTTTGTTCACCTTGTATTGGATATCACCGCTGCTGTATGTATTATCATAATTATCGCCGTTAAAGGTCATATAACCTGCATTTACTGTAAATTTGTCGCTTATTTTATATGAACCGTAGATTTCATTGCCGTTTACTTTGTCATCACCTTGATCCTTTACCGAGAAATCATGCCAGGAGTATCCTATAGATGCCTTGTCATCACCAGTGCTTTGCTGCGGTACTGCAGCTAACGCGGTAGAGGATAAAACCATTAACGACAAAGCAGTAACTGACGCCTTTTTAAACATCAAATTCGCCTCCCTAAAGTTAACAGCTTACTTTTCCACCACAATCATATTCGACAAAATACTTTTTAATGTGATGTTTTTTGGAATTCAAATAAAAAAATAGACTCCCTAATGGAAGTCTATTTATATTCTTTACCAAGCGCTGTTGACAAGTGTCACATCAGCAGCATTGCAATCAAGTGTTTTTTTGCGTTTTGGTGGTTCGCAGTTTTTCATGTGCTTGTAAACAAACTGCGTATCAATATTACCTGTGCAGAAATGAGGATTATCCAGTACTCTCAAATGGAAAGGTATAGTTGTTTTAATACCAGTGATGCGGAATTCGTGAAGAGCACGGCGCATAATCTTAATAGCATCACCACGAGTGCGGCCATGTGCTATTACTTTAGCGATCATGGAATCATAATGAGGCTCAACTGACAGGCCTGCGCATACACCACTGTCAACCCTTACTCTTGGACCACCTGGTTGATGATAGAATTCTATTTCGCCAGGTGCTGGGAGGAAGTGGTTTTCAGTATCTTCAGCATTTATACGACACTCAATAGCGTGGCCAATGATCATAATATCTTCTTGACGCTTATTCAGAGGTTCGCCAGCCGCAATCCTAATTTGGCGGCGTACAAGGTCAACACCTGTGATTGCTTCAGTAACAGCATGCTCAACTTGAATACGAGGGTTAATCTCCATGAAGTAAAACTTGCCTGTTTTTACATCCATAAGAAACTCAACAGTACCAACGTTAGTATAGTGTACACTTTTGGCAGCACGGATTGCTAACGCTCCGACCCTTTGGCGGGTTTCGGGAGTTAAAGCGCTGGAAGGAGCCTCTTCAAGAATCTTTTGATTACGGCGTTGTATGGAGCATTCACGTTCACCAAGATGCAGTATATTGCCGAAGTTATCAGCCATAATTTGTACTTCGATATGGCGCGATTGTGCTATATAAGTTTCAAAATAGAAAGCTGACTTGGTAACATCTACTTTATGCAGAGCAGTATCCAAATCTTGCTTATTATTGATTACAAACATTGATTTACCGCCGCCGCCGGACACAGGTTTCAAAATTACTGGGTAACCTAGTTCTTCAGCAAGACGATAGGCTTCATCGTTATCGACAAGCGGATTGGTACCTCTTGTCATAGGCAAACCAGCAGCTTTCATTGCTTCACGTGCTGCGTCTTTATTGCCTACTTGTCGTATAGTTTCAGCCCGAGGGCCTACCCAGACAAGACCTGAGTTAGTTACTAACTCAGCGAAATCAGCGTTTTCTGACAAAAAGCCATAGCCAGGATGAATGGCCTCAGCTTTAGTAGCTTTGGCTGCTGCAAGGATTGCTTCCATATTTAAGTAGCTCTGAGCTGCGTCTGCTGGTCCAATGTGATAAGCATAGTCTGCTAACTGCACATGAAGTGCATTTTTATCAACATCAGAGTAGACAGCAACTGTTTCAATCCCCAGCTCCTGGCAGGCCCGGATGATTCTGACAGCAATTTCGCCGCGGTTGGCGATAAGGAGTCGTTTGAACATCGTTGTAGACCTCCCATTTGCAAATGTTTTTTTTACATGCATTTTAATATACAATTAGATTCTAACGAGGTACATTATATTACAGGAATGTTATTTAGACAATGGCTTTTGTGAATGTATACACAAGTACAATTGCACTAAGTACTAATATCTGGTACTAAGTGGATAATGAGGATATTATTGCATATTTTTAATCAATAGGCAAGTAGCGTACCGTAGGCCGCAGGAGGAGGATTAAATATGACAGATGAGTTGCAGGAAAAACTACAGTTGTTACCAGATAAGCCGGGTGTCTATTTAATGAAAGATACCCAAGGGCGAATAATATATGTAGGTAAGGCCATTAATTTAAAGAATCGCGTGCGGTCTTATTTTCAGTCAAGCCGCAATCATTCACCCAAGGTTGTGGCATTAGTTGCTCGGATTGCCGACTTAGAATATATTATAACCTCATCTGAAATTGAGGCTTTAATACTAGAATGTAATCTAATAAAAAAGCATCGCCCTAAATATAATATAAGCCTAAGAGATGATAAAAGTTACCCATATATAAAAGTTACGGTTGAGGAAAGCTATCCCAGAGTATTTGCTACGAGGAAGGTACTGAAAGACGGTTCAAAATACTTTGGCCCCTATACGAGCGCTGGTGCAGTGCATGAAACCTTAAAGCTGCTAAAAAAACTATTTCCCCTCCGCAGCTGCCGAAAGCTTGAGGCTCCCCGTCCTTGTTTGGAATACCACATCAAACGATGCTTAGCACCCTGTACAGGAAACGTCGATTCACATGAGTATCGCGAGATGATTAGAGCAGTTTGCCTCTTTTTAGAAGGTCGCAGTGATGCTGTTGCCCAAAGTTTGCGTAAGCGAATGGAAAACGCAGCTGAGGAACTTCACTTCGAACTAGCAGCAAAACTACGCGATCAGTTGAGTGCAGTCGAGAAGATTACCGAAAAACAAAACATTATTACCGGCTCTGGGGATCAAGATGCGGTTGGCTTGGCTAGATCGGCTTTAGGTACTTGCGTACAGGTCTTTTTCATTAGAAGCGGCAAAATGGTCGGTCGCGATCACTTTCTATTATCAGGAGGTGAAGATGAGTCAGACGAGGAAATGTTGACAGCCTTCATCAAACAGTATTATAACCAAGCTGCTTTTATTCCACGCGAAATTCTTTTACCAATGAATTTACCAGAACAGCAACTGCTTTCTGAATGGCTTACAAGTCTAAAAGGAAGCCGCATTGTGGTAGAAACGCCTAAACGAGGTACGAAAAAGGACATCGTAAATATGGCGTCAGGTAATGCCTTAGTAGTGTTAGAGGAGCAGGCTGCTAAAATTAAAACCAGAAATGAGCAGACAGAGGGAGCTGTAATTGAATTAGGCAGACATTTAGGGTTGACTAAGCTGCCAGAGCGAATAGAGTGTTTTGATATATCACATATTCAAGGTTCGGAAACAGTTGCTTCTATGGTAGTTTTTGAAGGAGGCATGCCTAAAAAGGATGACTATCGACGGTTTAAACTGCGAACAGTGGAAGGTAAACCGGATGACTTCAAATCTATGCAAGAAGTAGTTGGTCGTCGTTATAAGGATACAACCCCTCCGCTGCCTGATTTAGTAATTATTGACGGAGGTAAAGGACAACTAAGCTCTGCCTTGGAAATTATACGAGGATTAGGGCTGCTGGATGTACCTGTTATTGGACTTGCAAAAGAGTTTGAGCATATCTTCCAAGAAGGCAGCAGTGATCCTATAATACTTCCGCGTCACTCTCAGGCGCTATATCTTGTACAGCGTATTCGTGATGAAGCACATCGCTTTGCCATAACCTATCATCGTAAATTGCGGTCTAAACGCAATCTTGTATCTGTGCTTGACCATGTGCCAGGTATAGGCGCTAAAAGGCGTAAGGCCCTATGGGATGCTTTCGGAAGTCTGAATAAGATTAAAGAAGCTGAGGTTGAAAAACTTGCAGCCGTGGAAGGTATGAACATGCCTTCAGCGCAAGCTGTTTATGATTTTTTTAGGCGTAAACCATAAGTAAATTATAGGCATATATAACTCTAATGCTGGCAGCTCCAATTGTGGGGCTGTTTTTTTTCGCCGAAAATTCTGTTATTAGGTCATATCATGGAAGGATGTTCCATATTTGGAACGAAATTAGCAATTATAGATGGTTTTGAAAGTGATTAGTTCTAATTCAATCGAAAAAAACGAAGTAATGTATGCCCGAAATATATACATTAAGGGGACTCATATGAATCAAAGAACCTCACTGAAGAATACAATTGTTTTTGCATTTATAATGACCTTTTTTTTATCATTAGTCGTTTTGGGCTTTATAATGTTTTCAAGTTGGCACAAGTCAGTTAATAGCTTAATTATTCATATGGAAAATGATATAACAAAAGATATAGTAACCGAAATTGGGGCATTAGTTGCTATACCTTTAGCTATTAATAGGAGTAATCATAGAATGCTCGAGCATGGGATTATAAATATTGAGGATGAAAAACAGCGAAATGCGTTCTTTGTGAGTACTTTGCGAGAAACTCCAAATCAAGTATATAGTTTTGCTTATGGTACTGCCAGTGGAGATTTATATGGTGCGAGGCGTAATACGGAAGATGACATAGAAATAATACGAAGTGACATCCAAACAAAGGGTAACCTCTATTGCTACACCATCAAAAACCATTCTGCTGAGGGAGAGGTTTTTGCGGATTTTGGCATGTATGACCCGAGAACTAGGGAATGGTATAAACTTGCAGTGAACAAAGGAAAACCAGTAATTTCACCAATTTATCAACACTTCGCAATTAAGGATTTAGCTATTTCCGTTTCTTGCCCCGTCTATAATAACGAGGGTATATTAAACGGGGTTTTAGGAACAAACTTCATTCTTTCAAATATAAACGATTATTTAAGTAATGTTGTAGCTAATAAGAGCGTTACTGCCTTTATTGTTGAAAAAGAATCAGGCCTGCTAGTTGCGAACTCCCTCAGAAAGCCCAATTTCACACTATTGGATAATAAGGTCGAGAGAATTAGTATTGACCAGCTTGGAATACCATATATTACAAATGCATATCAAATATACAAAGAAGATAATAAAAATCAATACATCTTCGAAACAGATAATGATCGTATTCGGGTAAAACTTACGGATTTTACTAGGGAAGGGTTAGAATGGGTTATCATTTCAGCTACTCCTGAAAGCTTGTTTACGGTGATACTTGAAACGACCTTTCGATATACTGCAATAATTTCAATTCTACTGCTCTCACTAGCTATAGCATTGGGTGCCCAAAGACTAGACGGACTGCTAAAGCCACTTTACTCTTTAATAGAGGCAACAGAGAAGTTCCGAAAAGGGGATTTCTCACATCGTGCAATAATTAGCCGAAATGACGAAATTGGAAGGTTATCGTCTTCTTTCAATAATATGGCGGATGAGCTGCAGACGTTAGTAAGTAAGTTGACTAAGGCTATCAATCTAAATCCTAACATAATAATACTACTATCCTTGGAAGACCATACCTATATTGAGGTAAATGATGCGTTTCTTAGGGCTGCTCAAGTAAAGCGCGAGGATGTTATTGGGAGGAATTTTGAAGAGTTTAACCTTTGGGCTGACTTAAATGAATACGCTTATGCCAGAAGTATAAGGGAGCAGCAGGGCAAGGTTTCTAATTTTGAAATGCACTTCCTATCAAATGGTGAAATCCGAGATGGCTTACTATCCTGTGAAGAAGATGAGTTTAATGGAAAAAATTGCCTAATTGTAGTCATAACCGATATAACTGATAAGAAAAAGCTTGATAATGAGTTAGCCCGGCTCGAAAGCCTGAATTTAATCGGCGAAATGGCTGCCAGCATTGGTCATGAAGTGCGCAATCCTATGACGACAGTTCGTGGTTACTTGCAATTATTCCAGCGAAATCAAAAGTTTGAATTATATAAAGAGCAAATTGCGACAATGATTGAAGAGATTGATCGCGGAAATTCAATTATAAGCGAATTTTTGTATCTTGCTAAAGACAAGAAGACTGATTTACAGCCAGGTTATCTGGATGATGCTGTCAATGCTTTATATCCACTGATACATGCCGATGCTTTGCATCATGGTCATACACTGCAGACAAACACAATTCAAACTCCATGTATATTAATTGATAGCAAGGAAATACGCCAAGTTATTTTAAACTTGACCCGTAACGCTATGGAGGCTATGGATTCACCTGGTATAGTAACAATAAGATCATATTCTACAGATGAAGAAGTGATACTGGAGATAAGCGATACAGGAAAAGGTATTCCTGAAGAGATATTAGCCAAAATCGGAACTCCTTTTCAGACAACAAAGGAGAGTGGTACAGGACTAGGGTTGGCTGTCTGCTACGGTATTGCCAACCGTCATGGTGCTAAATTAGATTGTAAGACAAGCTCAGCAGGAACAACCTTTACTTTAAGATTTAAAATATCCAAATAGAGACATACTAGGCTAGTAATTACGAACTGAATAGGGTTAGTTCTAAAATGTGTTACGTCTTTAAGCAAAAAATGATTAAAAATGGTATAATATATCTAGAACTACTAAGCGGAGGTGTCTTAATTGAGAGGTTTGATTATTGCAGGTGTTATAGTTGCTCTAATAGCTATTATGGGTATTAGCGGGTATAACAGCTTGATTACGCTAAACGAAGGTATTAATGGCAAATGGGCTCAAGTTGAAAATCAGCTGCAGAGAAGGGCTGATTTAATCCCAAATCTTGTAGCAACAGTAAAAGGATATGCTGCTCATGAACAGACTGCTATCCAATCAGTAGCTGACGCCCGAGCGAAATTGGCTGGTGCACAAGGACCAGCAGCTAAAGCCGAAGCCAATTCCGAGCTGAGCGGTGCGCTGAGCAGGCTGCTGGTAGTTGTTGAAAACTATCCTAACTTAAAAGCTGATCAGAATTTCCGAGCTTTGCAGGATGAACTTGCGGGCACCGAAAACAGACTGGCGGTAGCAAGAAAAGACTATAATGATTCTGTTCAGGTTTATAACACGAAAATTCGTTCGTTTCCTTCAAGTATTTATGCGGGAATGCTAGGTTTCAGTGCAAAAGAGTACTTTAAAGCCGAAGAGGGTGCAAAGCAAACCCCAAAAGTTCAGTTTTAATAATTAACCACAGAAACTCTGCGGTTAGCTGATTAGCTAGAGGATTAAAGCACGCGAGGTGGCTTTATATGAAAAAATGGCTGGCCTGGCTTTTAGTTATCGCATATTTAGCTGTTGGAGCGACAGCTTGGGCAGCTCCTAATATCCCTGCTGCGCCTACTAACAGCATTTATGTTCAGGATTATGCAGGAGTTTTATCAGCAGATACCAAAAAGCGCATTAATGATTTAGGCAGTAAGTTAGCCGTAAAGACTAAAGCGCAAGTGGTTGTTGTTACTATCAATTCGCTTGGCGATACGCCGCCAGAGGAATATGCGTTGACAGTCCTTAGGCAATGGGGAATTGGTGACAAGACACTAAATAACGGGGTGTTAATGCTCGTTGCCACTGGTGATCGTAAATCACGTATCGAAGTTGGCTATGGTCTTGAAGGTGCACTCCCTGATGCAAAGACCGGGCAAATTCAAGACCAATATATGCTGCCATATTTCAGACAAGGTGATTATGATAAGGGGATATTGAACGGCTATTTAGCTTTAACAGGTGTAGTTGCTAAAGAATATAATATTGAGTTAAAAACAGATGCAAGACCAACTGTACAGCAGACTGCTCCGGAATCGGGGTGGGATACCCTGCCATGGTGGCTCAAACTGATTATTATGGCCGGCGCCCTGCTGCTATTTATAATCGACTGGGTATTTCTTGGTGGAAGTATCACTTGGTTTTTGCTATCTATCCTGCGATTCCGCGGCGGCGGAGGCGGCGGGGGGCGAGGCGGCTTTGGCGGTGGTTCCGGTGGAGGCGGCGGTTCCAATCGCGGCTGGTAATTTTCCAAATTGGTAAAATGGAAAATTTATATTGAATAATAGTTCTTCCTGATGGTAAAATAATAAATAAAACAGTCAAGGAGTGAATATCATGGAAAAATGGGTATGTACAGTTTGTGGATACGAATATGACGAAGCAGTTGGTGATCCAGACAGCGGTATTGCAGCAGGCACTAAATTTGCTGATATTCCTGAAGATTGGGTTTGCCCAGTATGTGGAGTAGGCAAGGATCAATTCGAAAAGGCATAGAAATAACGTTTTTAACCGCAAAGGCGCAAAGGTCGCGTACTCTGTGGTTCAATCGTAATATGAAAACCTCCGGATTAAATCCGGAGGTTTTTGGCATCTTAGTGTTCGATTTTGTGAAGGTGTGGCAGCCAGCCGCGTTTTAGCATTAGCTGGAGTAGGCGGTAATCCCAATCTAAACCAGCATCTAGCATTTCACGATACATTAAAGCAACTTCTAATTGATAGGATTGATGCAGAGCAGTTAGAAGAGCCATTTGTGAAGCTTTAGCCATGTTACCGATAGCAATAGCAATTTCAGCGTCTGATAAGCGTGCGTCTTCAGGGATATTAAGATCTGTTTTATGAAGTGTACGCTGTCTGAATGCTAGCGAAGGCAGATGCCCGCCGCTATCTTGCAGAAAGTCTTCTGACTGGCTGATGATGTTTTTAGTGTGGCGGTCAATAGCTTCTCTAACCAGTTCTTTCAGGTTGCTGTCTGTTGCATGATTGTACATAACTTCTAAAGCAGCTATGTTGCAGCGACCTTGGGCAATTACACCATAAAGACCAGCTGCTTCAAGGTAGTTCAGGGGCTCTTTGTCAAAGAATCTGTTGAAAACCATACGTGTTTCGGCATTTACTTTATCAACAATAGACATAGGCAAGCCTCCCTTTTTTTAAATATGCTAACGAATCATTAATTATGATTTGTAATTGACAGTCATTTGATGCATGCTAAATAAGTGTAAAAAATAATAAGCGACGATTTTTTTGAACCACAGAGTACACAGAGTTCGCAGAGGGATACGGGGGATTATTTGCGTGATAATATCACGCATGAAAAATAATAAAAAACTCAGCGTTCCCTCTGTGTCCTCTGCGTACTCTGTGGTTAACATTAATTTTTACCGAGATTTACTATGCCATGATGTCGCATGGAAACGAAACTAGTGGAGATAATGATTTTAGTACGATATTTTACTTAACGGAGGATTTATGAGTAGATCAGAAGCGTTAGGTAAGGAACCTGTCGGTAAGCTTTTATGGGATTTCTCAGTACCGGCAATTGTCGGGATGATGGTAAATGGGTTATATAATATAGTTGACAGCATATTCGTGGGCAACTATGTTGGAGAAGTCGGACTTACAGCTGTCACGATCGCTTATCCGATTATGCTTGTTATGATGGCCTTCGGTATGCTTGTAGGCATAGGGGCAGCTTCATTAGTATCAATCAGGATGGGAGAACGGAATCAGGCTGGAGCTGAGAAAATACTCGGTAATGCATTAGCTATGTTAATTATTATGGCAGTTACTTTTACAGCAATATTTGTGTTGTTTTTGGACCCGATCTTGCTAATGCTTGGGGCCGGCGGCGATGTATTAGTATATGCAAGGGAATTTACGCAAGTTATCTTACTGGGCAGTTTAGCGATGTACGTAGGCTTTGGTCTCAACAATGTTATTCGTTCGGAAGGAAATCCGAGTATTGCTATGTATACCATGCTTATATCAGCTGTAATAAATACAATTCTTAACCCGATTTTCATAATGTGGCTGGGGATGGGTATTAAAGGATCAGCGCTTGCAACTGTCATTGCTCAAACAGTATCGGCTATTTGGGTTATAGCCTACTTTATGGGCAGCAAGAGCGTCCTGAAAATAAGGTCTGAGAATCTTCGCTTAGACTGGAGAATTATAGGACAAATATTTAAGATAGGGATATCACCTTTTCTAATGCAGATCGCAGCAAGCGTAGTTACATTGCTCTTTAATATCAGCCTTATCAATTATGGCGGTGCTCTAGCCGTGGCCGCTTATGGTATAGTTGCAAGAGTTGCAATGATGATATTAATGCCGATATTTGGAATTACACAGGGTGCACAACCAATAATTGGGTATAATTATGGTGCTCAAAATTATGATAGAGTTATCGAAGCAGTTAAAAAGGCGGTATTCGCGGGAACTGCATTATCCGTGCTGGGCTTTATTGCTGTACAGATACTTGATGTTTATATTGTAAGGCTTTTTAATAACAACCCTGATCTAATTAGCTTGGGATCTTATGCAATAAGAATTGTACTACTCATGCTGCCGTTAGTTGGTTTTCAAGTTGTTGGCGCAAGCTACTTTCAGGCTGTGGGTAAAGCTGGCATGGCCACTTTTCTGAGTATGTCCAGACAGGTTATTATGCTGATACCTTTAATAGTAATCCTGCCAAAGTTCTTTGGACTAAATGGGGTATGGGCTGCAGGGCCGACTGCCGATCTAATCTCAGCTATTTTAACAGGCACTTTTTTATTCGCCGAGATGAAACGGCTTAAAAGAGCGGCAGTAAGTTAAAAGGTACTTTGTTATTGATTTTTAGTAAACTATTTGATATAGTATTAATTGGGAATTTTGTTGCAAAATTCATTATTTAGCAATGATTTTCAAAGTAATTTTTACTAAATTACTGACCATGGGTAGAATAGGTAAGTAGTTCAGGTTAATAAGAAGATGCCGACTTGATTTTTTTTTGCATGAAATTGCCAAGCAGGTATCTCTTTAATAAAAGGAGGGTATTATCACATGAAAGTTACTGTTGTTGGAGCTGGTAATGTAGGCGCAACTTGTGCTAATGTGCTTGCACAAAGAGAAATCGCAAGCGAAGTTGTACTTCTGGATATCAAAGAAGGTGTTGCAGAAGGTAAAGCAATGGACATGATGCAAACTTCTAACATGCTTAATTTTGACTCAACTATTATCGGTAGCACAAACGATTATAGCAAAACTGCTGGTTCAGCCGTAGTTGTAGTTACTTCAGGCCTTCCTCGTAAGCCTGGCATGACTCGTGAAGATCTTATCGGTACAAATGCTGGTATTGTTAAGAGTGTTGTTGACAGCATTCTTAAGTACTCCCCAGATGCTATTTTTGTAATTATCTCCAACCCAATGGATACTATGACATATCTTGCTCTTAAAGCAAGCGGCGTTCCTAAAAACCGTATTATCGGTATGGGCGGCTTACTTGACAGCAACCGTTTCAAATACTATTTGAGCCAAGCTCTTGGCTGCACTCCTACAGACGTTCAAGGTATCGTAATCGGTGGTCACGGCGACACTACTATGATTCCTCTTGCACGTTTTGCTACTTACAATGGTGTTCCTGTATCTGAGCTTCTTGATGCAGAAACTCTTCAAAAAGTAGTTGCTGACACAATGGTTGGCGGAGCTACTTTGACTAAGCTTCTTGGAACTTCCGCTTGGTATGCTCCTGGTGCTGCTGGCGCTATGGTAGTTGAAGCAATCGTTCGCGATGAGAAGAAAGTTATCGCTTCCTCTATCTACCTTGATGGTGAATATGGCCAAAGCGATATCTGCATCGGTGTTCCTGCAGTAATTGGTAAAAACGGCGTAGAAAAAATCGTTGAGTTCAATCTTAACGATGAAGAAAAAGCTCTGTTCAGCAAAAGCGCTGATGCAGTACGCAGCATGAACCAAGTATTAGCGGACATGAAATTGGTTTAATCAGAGAATAACTCTGACGACAAAAAGGCAGCTCAATGAGCTGCCTTTTTTTATGTACAAATAGTTATAACAGTGCAAATAAAAGTTCCCTAGTAAGAATATTTATATACAAATGATCTAAAAAAACGCAGAGCTTATGTAAATATTTATGCCTTGCTATTAAGGTGGCTGCCCTAAGAATTAGACGATAAGCAGGAAAAACATTTTGTTTAAAGAAATTTAATATTGTTTAGCTATAGAATCAGAAAATTCAAGAATTTAAATTCTATTTAGCTGTTTAGTCAAATTATAGAGCTTGGCTGTCGTCTAAGGACTTGAGTGTTAGCCAGGTCTTATTAAGAGGGGGCGTAGATATGGATTTGCAAACAGTTCGTAAAATGGCAAAGGAAAAACTCGGAGGAGTTTGTCGCGTTTGTCCGGTCTGTAACGGTGTAGTTTGCGCGGGTGAAGTACCAGGAATGGGTAGTTTGGGTACAGGTGCAAGTTTTAAAAACAATGTACAGGCATTAGCCGAATTTAAGCTCAATTTGCGTACTGTGCATGATATTTCCAACCCAAAGCTTTCCTGTTCAATTCTTGGAATGGAGCTGGCGGCACCAATCATTGGCGCTGCCATTGCCGGTGTTGCCTTAAATCTGAATGCTGCTATGACTGAAGAAGAATACACTGCTGCCGTAATTGGAGGCTGTCGTCAGGCTGGTACTGTTTGTATGACTGGCGATGGACCTAAACCGCAGTTTTTTGAAGCGGGCATATCTGCGGTTAAAGAAAATCCTGGGTTTGGTATTCCTATTATTAAGCCGCGGGAAACCGCTAAAATTATTGAAATGGCCAATTTAGCTGCAGAAGCAGGTGCGCCGGCATTTGGTATAGATATAGACGCTGCTGCACTTGTCAACATGACTAACGCTGGTCAGCCTGTATCGCCCAAAACTCAGGCTGATCTAGAATATATTAAGAAGAATACAACTATTCCATTCATTGTTAAGGGTATAATGACAATTGATGAGGCAGAAGCCTGCTGTGCTGCCGGAGTCGATGCTATAGTAGTTTCCAACCACGGGGGAAGAGCTTTAGATCATACGCCTGCTACAGCCGAAGTTCTGCCTTATATTGCAGAAGCGGTAAAAAATCGGATTACTGTATTGGTTGACGGCGGCATTCGCAGCGGTGCCGATGTATTAAAAATGCTGGCATTAGGCGCAGACGCTGTTCTCCTTGGCCGTCCTTTAGCAATTGGTGCTATTGGCGGAAACTCTGAAGGTGCAGCGTTAGTAGTGAATAAAGTAATCAGTGAGCTGAGGACAGCTATGATACTTACAGGCTCAGCAGATGTTTCTAATATTTCTGAGGAGGTAATATGGTAGTACCATTCATCCAGCTTTACCAGTCAGACTTTATAACCGACTGGGGTCATGTAGTATCAGTCTGGTCTGACGCTGGACTTTGGGAATTGAGTTTTCCGCGTCCAGACGCCGACTTAGCCTTCGCAGATATTAAAATAAAAGATGCAAAGGAGCTTCCGGTTCTCGGTGAAAACTGTTATGATATGGCCTTAAAGCAAGAACTTAATTTATATTTTAAAGGCTTTAACACATCGTTTTCTGTGCCAATAGACTGGCGAGGCTATAGCGCATTCAGAACCGTTGTTCTCAAATATACAGCAAATATTCCGTATGGTGAAATTCAGTCGTATGGGGCCGTCGCCCAGGCTGTAGGCAGTCCAAATGCTGCTCGGGCAGTTGGTGGAGCAATGCATAACAATCGTACACCGATAATAGTTCCTTGTCATCGAATTGTCGGCAGTACCGGAAGTTTAACTGGTTTCGGTGGAGGCCTTGATATGAAAAAAGCCTTACTTTTGCTAGAAAATGAAAAATATATTTGCCAGTAATTTATCTAAAAGGGTATAATAATTACGGTATTGATGTTTGTAACAGGAGGCTAAATGCGGTGTGCGGATTTTTACTGCGTATTATAATTAACGCTGTGATTCTTTTCTTTGTTATGGCAGAATTTCCTGGTATTTTTGTGGACACCTTGGGCAGTACTTTGGTAGGTGCGGCCATAATCGGCTTGGCAAACGCTGCTATTAGACCGCTGTTAGCCCTAGCTGATCTTTCTTTTACCTGGCAAACATTAGGTGGAATAACTCTCTTTACTAATCTGCTTACACCGATGGTGGTTTTTAAGGCACTGCCTGGCTTTCAAATATACAGTGTAATTGCACCTTTAGGCGGTATACTACTGCTTACCGTCTGCAGCTGCACTCTTTCTAAGCTGATTCATGATCGTTAAGCGAGAATTTTGCTTCGGCAAAATTCTCTTTTTTTATGGGGACGAATTTTGAACCGCAAAGGCGCAAAGGGATACGAATTTTGAACCACAGAGTACGCAGAGTACACAGAGGGTTACGGATGATTATTGGCGCGATAATGTCGCGGATGAAAACTAATAAATTTTTTTACGTTCCCTCTGCGACCTCTGCGTACTCTGCGGTTAAACGCAATCCGTAACTTATACCGAAAGGGGATTTATATATGGCTATAAAATTATTAGCACTAGACTTAGATGATACTTTGTTGGATAAATCAAGTACCGTTTCACCGCGGTGTCGGGAAGCGATTAAGAAAGCGGTGGAAAAAGGGGTTACTGTTACGGTAGCAACTGGTAGAATGTATTGTTCGGCATTGCCTTTTGCCCGCCAGTTGGAAATAGATGTGCCAATAATCACTTATAATGGTGCCTTGATTAAATCAGCGTTTTCTGGTGAGACCTTATTCCAGCAGACGCTAGACCCTGTTGTTGCTTCAGAAGTGTTAAATTTATTTCGCGAGCAAGGCTGGTATATCCAGGTATATGTAGGCGACCAACTGTATGTGGACGAGATTAATGATAAGGCGCGTATTTATGAGAACCTTGCTAAGGTGAAGGCTATTCCGGTTGGACAAGAATTATATTCAATGTCAGATGGTGTTTTAAAGATGCTGGCTATGGCAGACAAGGATGAAATGGCGGTAATCGGCAAGGTTGTACAACAAGCCTTTGAAGGGCGAGTTTTTGCTCCCATTTCGAGACCGACCTATTTGGAGATTGTACATCCAAGTATTAATAAAGGTATTTCGCTCGATTTTCTAGCTAATAAGCTTGGTATAACCAGAAATGAAGTTATGGCAATTGGTGATTCAAATAATGATTTGGATATGATCCAATATGCAGGACTTGGTGTTGCAATGGGTAATGCTTTGCCAAATGTAAAGGCAGCTGCGGATGCTGTAACCTTAGGTAATGATGAGGACGGAGTAGCAGAAGCAATTTATAAATACATTTTGAATGTTTAAAGGGGGCGGATAGGCCGTGCCTTACCAAGCCTTAGAATTATTAAGCACGCTTTCTTTACTAATAAAAGATCGCAGCAGTTTTTTGTGCTACAGCAGGATAATAACTGAATTAAGCTAATATTCTTAATATATATTGGATGATGAAAATCTGCCATAAAGGAAGTGTTCAGTAATGAAAATTGTAGTAGCTCCTGATTCTTTTAAAGGTAGTGTATCTGCTCTCGGTGTTGCAACAGCGATGGAGAGGGGAATTATCAGTGTATTTCCTGAGGCCGAGGTTTTAAAGCTGCCGATAGCTGATGGTGGAGAAGGAACTGTTGAAGCTTTAGTTACTGCAACAGGTGGACAGATGATGTATGAAGAGGTTATAGGACCTCTAGGAAACAAGATAAATGCTTACTGGGGAGTTCTCGGTGATGCGGAAACAGCTGTTATCGAAATGGCAGCTGCATCTGGTCTTCCGCTAGTACCCGTAGATAAACGTGATCCGCGAGTCACTACTACTTATGGAACTGGTCAGCTTATCAAAGCGGCTTTAGACAAAGGTTTAAATAAAATAATTATTGGTATCGGCGGCAGTGCAACTAACGATGGTGGTACAGGTATGGCTAAGGCGTTAGGAGTAAAGTTTTTTGATAGCACGGGAACTGAACTTGCTCCCGGCGGAAAGTCTTTAGAAAACTTAGCAGCAATTGATCTGAGCAGCTTAGATGCTCGTGTTCAGAAGGCTAAGATTATGGTTGCTTGTGACGTTGATAATCCACTTTGCGGCGAACGCGGAGCTTCTGCCGTATATGGTCCGCAAAAGGGAGCAACGCCAGAGATGGTAGCTGAGCTTGACAGAGCGCTTAGTATCTATGCAACTATTGCCGAAAAAGCAACGGGAAAAGCTGTCGCTAACCTGCCTGGAGCTGGTGCTGCCGGCGGGCTTGGATCAGGGTTGTTATTCTTTACTAATGCACAGCTTAGACCTGGGGTAGATATTGTACTTGAATCAGCCGGTTTTTCTTCTATGGTAGAGGGAGCAAATCTAGTTATTACTGGTGAGGGCAGAACAGATTTTCAGACGGCCTATGGGAAAGCTCCCGTCGGTGTAGCAAAAGTTGCTAAACAGTATAATGTTCCAGTCATTTGCTTAGCAGGCGGTTTAGGAAAAGGGGCGGAAGATGTCCTATGTCAAGGGATAGACGGTTTGATGAGCGTTGTACCTCAGCCAATGTCCTTAGAAGAATGTATGGATTGCGGCGATTTGCTAATCGAAGCAGCCACAGCTCGCCTATGCCGTCTAGTAGAAGTTGGCATGAAGATGTGCAGTAAATAGAAATAACGGATTTTTTTTGAACCACAGAGTACACAGAGTACACGGAGGGTTACGGAGGGAACGGCGCGATGGTTATCGCGCAAGAATATTTCAATCCTCAGCTTTGCCTCTGCGGCCTCCGCGTACTCTGCGGTTAATCGTATAAAACTCCCCCGCTCTTTTGGAGCGGGTTTTATTTTTTGGTTATTGGACGAACTGACATGCTCATACAATTTTCGTGAGTTTAAGTTTATTTGTTATTGGAATGTATTTAGAGAGCGGGCGGGGAGGGGATAACCAAAATGATGAGGGTAATACAGCAGGAGTGGAAGTTTTTTATAATACTAGTAGTAGTGGTTGTTGCGCTGGTGGGATTTTATTACGAGTATAAACAATATAATGCTACCAAACAGGCCGAAAAGCTAAATCAGCCTAGCATTACTATCAACACTGCAGGCGAGAAATCAAAACCGGGGGAAACGCAGGTAGTTTATGTGCAGGGACAGGGAACTCATACTAAAGAAGTAGTTTATGTGCCAAAGCAGATTGATGCAGCAACTGGTGAGATTGAAAAAACTGATGTACAGTTTGAAAATAAGAGTAATAAAGTTTACGTTAAAGTTAATGGTAAGGAATATGAAGTACCCGCTGACGTCAAAGAAAATACTAGATTTGAAAAAGGTAAACTTTTGATTACTGAAGAGACTGAAATGCGTATTAATATTACTGCACCAAAGCCGTCCTTTAATCTTGGACTTGGCTGGTCAAAAGAAGGCCCTGCTGCGCAGCTAAACGGACCGCTTTTTAAAAATGTTTCATGGTGGGTTTACGGCGATAAGAACAATGTCGCTGGAGGCGTACAGTTTCCTATAATGAAATAGCTAAATTTTAAAGGCTGGTAAAAAACCAGCTTTTTTTGCTTTTTTTATATATTTGCCATATAATTGTAATTATTAAAGGGGGAAGTGCCAGTGGAATTTGTCGCCGATTTGCACATTCATACAATTTCAAGCGGTCATGCTTACAGCACTGTATTGGAAATAGCACAAGCTGCTTCGGCCAAAGGGTTAGCCATCATCGCAATTACTGATCATGGTCCGGCCATGCCGGGAGCGCCGCATTACTATCATTTTGGCAACCTAACAGCTATTCCAGAAGAACTATATGGCGTTCGTATTCTAAAAGGGGTCGAAGCTAACATAGTAGATCGCGAAGGCACGCTGGATTTGGATGTTGAGCGACTATCCAGACTTGATATTGTTTTGGTTGGCTTACATACTTATTGTGCGCCGTACGGCAGTATTGAAGAGAATACGCGCATGATGATTAATGCAATGCAAAATCCTTGGGTGGACGCAATTGTTCATCCTGGCAACCCTGAATATTCTATAGATGAAGAGGCTGTAGTACGGGCAGCTGTAGAATTTGATGTGGCGTTAGAGGTAAATAATAGTTCACTTACTATTTCGCGAAGCGGAAGCCGGTCTCATTGCAGCAATATTATCTGTTTGGCAAAGAAATATAAAGCTAAAATTATGGTTGGTACTGACAGTCATATCGCTTTGTCAGTAGGAGAATTTAAAGAAGCTATTAAGTTGCTTGAGGAAAACGGTATAACCTCAGAATTAGTTCTAAATAGTTCGGCTGAAAATATATATAAGCATTTAGCAAGGCGGAATAACCGTATTATTAAGAGGTGACATTATGCAAGACGTTCGATTGGTCATAATAACTGGCATGTCGGGAGCAGGAAAAACTCAGGTAATCCGCGAGATGGAGGATTTAGGGTATTTTTGTGTTGACAATCTTCCACCAATGTTTATTCCAAAGTTCGCTGAGTTATGTTCACAGTCTGCCGGTAGTGTAAGTAAGGTTGCCTTAGTGGTAGACACTCGCGGACGGGAATTTTTCGATACATTAATACAGGTACTTGAGGATATGGAAAAGCAAGGTATTATGTATGAGATGCTTTTTTTGGAAGCAGCTGATGAGACAATAATTCGCCGTTATAAAGAGAGTAGGCGCCGCCATCCCATGGCACCACATGGCCGAATAAGCGAAGGTATTTCTAGAGAGAGAGAAAGACTTGATAGAGTGCGTGGACGGGCCACTCATATTATTGATACATCGGATTTGAAACGCGATAATCTAAAAGAAAAGATTATTCGGTTATTTGCGAGCGAACGCGAATTTGAACGGATGAATATAACAGTGGTATCGTTTGGTTTTAAATTTGGGGTACCGCTTGATGCTGATATGGTATTTGATGTCCGGTTTTTACCCAATCCATTTTATGTAGAAGCCTTGCGGCGTAAGAGCGGGGCAGTCAATGAGGTCGGCGAATATATATGGAAATGGCCGATAACTCAGCAGTTTATGGAAAAATTGGGCGGACTAGTCGACTTCTTAGTACCTAACTATATTAAAGAAGGGAAAAGTCAGCTGGTTATTGCCATAGGCTGTACAGGCGGACTTCATCGTTCGGTTTTTGTCGCAGGAAAGATATTCGAGGGATTAAGAGATAAGGGTTATAAAGTCAATATTGAACATCGCGATATTAAGAACAATGATGTTGAAGAGCATCCTGGCTGCTAGCGGGGAAAATAGCATCTGATTTGAGGTGTAATTATGCACTTTTTAAAGTGGTTATACCCTGGCATGAAGTTCAAACGCTGGCTGCTCTTATTTTCATTAGGAGTTATCATTTCCAGTATTGGTCTAGCCGTGGTATTTAATTATAAGTATGTTGGTAATCTGGAAGAAGCAATTTTCAGAATGGTCTATATTACTACTGGCACTTATTACTACACCGTAACCACAATTGTAGGTATTTTTGTTATTGCAGCTGGGCTGGGAATTATGATGCTGGCTTCCAGACAAATAATTCGTTCAGTTATTAGTGTACTTGTACCTGAAGGCTCGGAACGGCTTGTAGATCTGATTTTTCAAAAACGTAAATTAAATCGTGGACCCTCCGTTGCAGTAATTGGCGGCGGTACTGGTCTATCTGTACTTCTGCGTGGTATTAAAAGTGTTACCAGTAATATTACCGCAATAGTAACTGTTGCTGATGATGGTGGTTCCTCAGGCCGAATAAGGGAAGACCTTGGAATAATTCCGCCAGGTGATTTGCGTAACTGTTTAGTTGCCTTAGCTGACACCGAACCGCTTATGGAGAAGTTATTTCAGCATCGGTTCGGCGGTGCTGGTGATTTAGCTGGGCATAGCTTTGGTAATCTATTTATTGCTGCTATGACCGAAGTACTTGGTGATGTAGAAAAAGCCCTTAAAGAGTCAAGTAAAGTATTAGCGGTAAGGGGACAGGTGCTGCCGGCGTCAACGCAAAAAGTCCGGTTAATGGCAGAAATGACAGATGGCAGCATTATTAGCGGTGAGTCTCAAATTCCGCTTGCCAATAAAAAAATAAAAAGAGTATACTTGCACCCAGAAGAGGTAGAGCCGGTAAAAAGCGCACTTGATGCTGTTCATGATGCAGATGCGGTAATTCTTGGTCCTGGGAGTCTTTACACAAGTGTTTTGCCGAACCTTTTGGTTAAAGGTGTAGCTGATGCGCTAAGGCAGTCTCAGGCTGTTAAGATATATATATGCAATGTCATGACACAGCCAGGGGAAACAGATGGATATACTGCCGCATGTCATGTCAGAGCTATTTTGGATCATGTTGGGCCTGGGGTAATCGATTATGTTGTAGTTAATTCTAAGCCGGTTGCTCCCAATCTGCAGGAAGTCTACGCAAGTCAAGGTGCTTATCCGGTTATCGTCGATAAAGGCGCATTTGAAGCGTTGGGCGTTAAAGTTGTTGACGCTGATATAATCAGCGAAACAAATTTAGTGCGCCATGATCCAGTAAAGTTGTCGCGTACTATAATTTCAATGGTTTATGATTTACGAGCCAATTCCGAACGAATGAGGCTTTTGGATTACTATTTGATATCGGAAAATATTAAAGAACTTAAAGATTAGAGGAATGAAGCTGTGTCGTCCTATTCTACTGATGTAAAAAACGAATTAGCGCGTGTAACAGGAGAAACAAATTGCTGTCATGTGGCAGAGCTGGCCTCGCTAATGCGAATGGGCGGCACTATGCTGATTGGCGGCAACAAAAATCTCGGGATAAACTTTACTACTGAAAACGCAGCAATAGCGCGTAAGGTACTAACACTTATTAAAAGCGGCTTCAACCTTAAAACCGAAGTAATGGTAACTAGGGGACGTCGTTTAAAAAAGAACAATAGTTATCTGGTAAAAGTTGTACCGTCTCCTGTTGTGACTGAACTCTTGACAGTGCTTGGCATAATGCAGGGCGAAAACTTAAATGCTGGTCGAGATTCAGGTATTCTGCGTAAAGCATGTTGTCGTCGTTCGTACCTGCGAGGGGCATTTTTAGGTGGTGGATCTGTTAATAAGCCAGAGGGTGAATATCACTTGGAGCTGGTAACCGGAAATTATGATTTTGCCAAAATGCTAGTTTCCATTATGAAGAATTTCGAGCTGCCTGTTCGGCAAACAGACCGCAAAAATGATTATATCGTTTACCTGAAAGATGGTGACGCAATAACCTCTTTTTTGCGGATCATTGGGGCAAGCAATGCATTGATGGCCTTTGAAAATGTAAGGGTAGTAAAAGATATGCGTAATCAGGTTAATCGACTTGTAAACTGTGAAACAGCAAACTTGCAGAAGACGGTTAACGCAGCTTTTCGCCAGGTTGAAAGAATTAGGCTAATTGAAAGAAAAATTGGCCTTGAAAAATTACCACCCAATCTTCTTGAAGCAGCTAAGCTGCGATTGGCTCATCCAGAGGCTGCATTACAGGAATTAGTGGATGCCATGGGTGGTCAGGTTGGTAAATCGGGTATGAATCACCGCTTGCGTAAATTAGAGCAAATAGCTCTTGAGTTAGCTGAGGAGGATGAAAATGAGCCGCTTAGCTAAGATGTTGGCGCTGGGCGCCTTTTTTATTGTTGCAATAGTCAGCTGGCTGTTTGATCCAGTTCGCGGAGTACCAATTCTGGCTTACCATATGGTAAATGAACAGCAGGAAGTATATAGCATTGATACTAAAGATTTCGACAGCCAGATGAAATACTTAATGGACAATGGTTATACCGCTATTTCCCTTAATGAATATTTCCAAGCTAGGGAAGGCCGCTGGCAATTACCCAAAAAACCAATTATAATAACCTTTGATGATGGCTATATCGATAACTATCAAACAGCATTGCCTATTTTAGAAAAATATGGACTCAAGTCAACAGTGTTTGTAATAAGCGAAGCTGTTGGGCAGCCTGGATATATGACATGGGGCCAAATTAAGGCTATGCAGACTAGGAATACTGAGATAGGATCACATACTGTCAGTCATGTACCGCTTGCACAAGTTGATTTTGAGGAGAAAAAACGTCAAGTTAGTGTCTCGAAAGAAACAATAGAGCGCAATTTAGGACGACCGATTGAGTTTCTAGCATTTCCTTTTGGCAGTTATGATACTACAATGCCAGAAATATTAAAAAAGGCAGGTTATCGCGGAGCTTGCACTGGTATTACAGGCTTAAATCGAAATGCACAAGAGGCTTATACACTGAAACGAATTAATGTGCCGCGTCCTAAGTATGGCCTATGGGAATTTAAGGTAAGACTTCTCAGGGCAAATATATACAGTAAGCTAGGAATTTAGGGAGTCATTCAAGCTTAAAGCTTGGATGGCTCTTTTTGTTTTGGTAAAGCTAAGGGAGCAGCTGGGGAAGATGACTTATTAACGCTCCAACGCTGGCGCTGACTTACGCTTTTAATAAATCATCTCCCCCAGCTTACTCAAATAATAAAAGCGTCTAAGTGTAACCTGATAATTGTCATACATAAATTTTTAAACCATTCTCAGCGTCCCCTCCGCGAACTCCGCGTACTCTGCGGTTAAATAAAATCGCCCCTTGCATTGGTTATTTACTTATATTTTTAGAAATATTAAGAATACTAGTTGATAGTGTCCATTATTTAGGTTATTAGATGGAATTTCCGGAGGGTGAGTATGTCAGATAAACCGGTAATACCGCCAAGCGGCAGTACTTCAGTAAAACAAAGTTTTGATGTAGTATGGTCTGCTATGGCATCGATGCGCGGAGGCATGATAATCTTAGGGGTAATTTGTGTAGCTGCAATTGTAGGAATATTTAAGCCATCAATTTATAATTCACTTTGGTTTCAGGGGTTAGAAGGGTTGCTGTGCTTTAATGTTGCTTCATGCAGTATGAAACGGGCTAAAGCATTATGGCAGGCAACATTTCCAGTTGACTACTCCTGGGTTAGAGGTGCAGATCAGCAGGCCGAGGCAAACTCACTAAGATTAGATTTAAAAACCAACCAAGCGGCAGTAATTGCTTATAACTGCCTTAATACCATGGGGTATAAAGTGGTCAGTCTGCTTACTGATTCAGGATATTATATCTATGGTGAGAAAGGTAAAATTGCTCCCTGGGGAACTTTTGCTGTTCATTTATCAATTCTGTTTATTGCGGCGGGTGCACTTATAGGAAACGTTTTTGGCTATAACCATGAGATATCTTTAAAAGTTGGCAGCAGTTATACTGTTATGCCGCAAAACGGACAACAATTTGAAATAAAATTAAATAATTTTACTACGGAATTTTATGAGGACGGTTCAGTATCTGATTGGATAAGTGATACTGCTGTCATCCGTGATGGTCAGGAAGTTGTTTCAAAACTGATTAAGGTAAATCATCCGCTAAGTTTTAATGATGTAAGTATATATCAGCAGTCTTATAGTACGTCGATTAACACCGAAGTGATGGACGGAAGAGGCCGTGTGATAAAACAGCAAGAAGTAATTGAAAGCAGTGGTATGGTCATCAGTGACCAGGCAGGACTTGCGGTTCAGGCTGTACGGTATATCCCCGACTTCAATCCGGCAAGACCAATGGTAAGCCAGTCTAACGAAGCCAGAAATCCGCATGTTCTGTATATTATTTATGCGGGCGGTCGGGAAATAGACTGGGGAGCAGCACCAATTGGTAAGCCAATAAAGCTAAGTGATGAGTTATTAGTTAGATTTACTCAAGCTGTTCCAGTATCAGGTTTTCAGATTAAATATAACCCTGGGCTGCCAATTGTATGGCTGGGCTTTTTTTTAATGACAGTCGGTTTTTTTTGCAGTTTATATATAAGACACAAAAGGGTATGGCTAAGAATTACTGATGACAACAACAGTAGTATTGTAAAAGTTATGGCGGTTGCGGGGAAGAATCAGGAAGGATATCGTATTTCCAATGAGCTTCAAATCAAGTTGAGCACATGCCACAGTGCTGTAAGGGGGGGATAATATGGATAGTCAGTTGTTTTTAGCAGCCTTTTTCTGTTATTTTGCTGCTTGTGGTTTGTATATTGCTTATGTAGCTTTAGAAAACAAAACATTGGTACGGTATGCGAGAATAGCTGTTATTAGCGGCTTTGTCTCTAACACATTGGCTTTGGTCGTTAGGACTGGTGCTGCCGGCAGACTGCCGTTTGCTAATATGTACGAGTTCGGCATGGCATTTGTTTGGGGAATAATTCTTTTTCACCTATATGTTGAATCAAGGTACAAGAACAACACTATAGGGGCGTTTATTCTACCGGTGGCCTTTGTTTTGACAGGTATATTTGCGCTATTTCAGCAAGAAGTAAGACCGCTAATGCCTGCCTTAAAGAGTAATTGGCTGATGGCTCATGTAGCAACAGCGGTTATAGCCTACGGTGCATTAGCTGTGTCATTTGCATTAGCTGTTATGTATTTATGGAAAAGTAAGCTGGAAGATGATAGTCATGCAAATGCTTTAAATTTACTGTTACCCTCATTGGAAACAATCGATAAGCTGGTACACCAAGCTATTACATTTGCCGTCCCTTTTCTCACCTTATTGATCATTACAGGCGCTATTTGGGCTGAGTATGCCTGGGGTGATTATTGGCGCTGGGATCCTAAGGAAACTTGGTCGCTCATTACCTGGATTATATATGCAGTATATTTGCATGGCCGAACGGCCTTAGGGTGGAAGGGGAAAAAAGCAATGAATTGGGCTGTTGCTGGTTTCGCTGCTGTGCTGTTTACCTTTATTGGTGTCAACTTGCTGCTGCCTGGGTTACATAGTTATGCTTTATCAAGATAATATTTTGTCGCCATGTGAATTTGGCTGAATGGTCTCACTTTATTGCAGTAGGCAGGATGGTGATTTTATTGGACAAGAACGGATTTTGGTCAGCCAATGCATTAAAACTAATATTTTTAGGGTTCTGTGGAGCAGTAATTGGTATGCTGCTATTCGGCGCTGGGCTTTCATATGCTGATAAACCATCCTTTTGCGGAAGCTGTCATTCTATGCAGCACGTATATAACACCTGGCAAGTATCAAGTCATCAGCAATTTACTTGTGGTGACTGTCATTTGCCTCAGGATAATATTTTTTCCAAGCTTTATGTAAAAGGTGAGAATGGTATGAGACATACTTATCACGAAGTTCTTAGAGATTATCCTAATACCATTGAGTTCACCGAAACAGCCGAACAAATAGCTAATAAAAATTGTCTGCGCTGCCACGCTTATGTTGTTAAAAACACATTCTTATCCCATGGTGATACAAGCTGCATCAGCTGTCATCGCGGTTTGCCGCATGGACGCGGTGGCAGTGAAGGAGGAGTGAAAGTTGAGTAGAAAACAAAAATTTCTAGCAGTATTTTTAGGTACTCTTGTAGTGTTTTTTGGTTTTGTAGTTGTTAGGGTATGGGCATTAAAACCACCATCAACAATCAAGCTTACCGCAATCCCCGCTGGAGAATATGATCCAGCAGTATGGGGGAAGTACTATCCTCTTGAATATCAGAGTTATCTAAAAAATAAAGAAACGGCTCCTTCACCAACAGGATATGGCGGAAGTGTTAATGTACAGAAAGCTGAAAGGCAAAATGAAATATATACTAATTTCAAAGGCAATCCTTTCAGTAAAGACTATACAGAAGATCGCGGTCACCCATACTCTATTGAAGACCTGCTTCACTCCAAGCGCATAAGCCCGGCTAGTAAAGGTGCTTGCATAACATGTAAAACACCTGCAGTTGAGCAATTCTATAACGAAATGGGCTGGGTATATGCTAATAAACCGTTAAGCGAACTGATTGAAAAGTCAAAACATCCGGTAAGTTGTGCTAATTGTCATGACCCCGCAAACATGAATTTAAGGGTCACTCAGCCTGGTTTTATTGAGGCTATGTCTCGAAAGGGTGTAGACGTAACAAAAGCCAGCCGCCAGGAGATGCGTAGTTATGTTTGTGGACAATGTCATTCTGAGTATTATTTTGAACCAGGCAGCACTAAGGTTGTTTTCCCTTGGGACAAGGGCTATACGCCACAGGAAATGTATCAATATTATGCGGACAAACCTAACGGCTTTGCGCAGGACTTCATTCACCCCGATTCGCAGACACCTGTGCTTAAGGCTCAGCATCCCGATTATGAGGAATGGTCTAATGGTACTCATGGCAAGTCAGGTGTATCTTGTTCTGACTGTCATATGCCATACATGCGAAGCAGCGGTCAAAAGTATACATCTCACTGGGTCACCAGCCCATTGAAAAACATTAATGAATCTTGTCTGCCATGCCATAACCAAACGTCTGATCAGCTGTATAATCAGACGAAAGCTATTCAAGATAATACCTGGCAGCTGCAGCATACAGCCGGACTGACTGTAGCACGCGGTCATGAAGCCATAGCGAAGGCAGCAGCAGTACCTGCAGTAAATCAAACTGAGCTCAATAAGGCGAGGGAGTTGCTGCGTCAAGCACAATGGTATTGGGATTATGTTGCAGCAGCAAATAGTCAAGGATTCCATAACTCAGTGCAGGAACTTCACACGCTTGGGCAATCAATTGATTTAGCAAACCAAGCCATTAATGCAGCTAATCGAGCCGCTGGTACAAATACGCTATAGAGAAAACACCCCTATCCTAACGGAAAGGGGTGTTTTACGTTAGTGTATACTACCCCTGTAAACATCTTACATTTACATACCAGACTATGGTTGTTATAATGTAGCATGTAAAAAGGGGGTAATAACTATGAATTGGCTGCGCAAAATTATGCCAGTTTTACTGCTGGCTTCGATAATCAGCTCAACTGTATTTGCTTCAGAATATAAACTTCAGGGCAAGGACGTATTAGATTTGCCGGAATGGCCGGTAACTTCTTCATCATACGGCGGAAAGCTGCTATTATCTGATAGTCCAGAGATGGTGCCTGATATTGGTATTACATACCAAGATACGGTCAGTGGTAATGTGCGTCTATTTTTCCATCACGTTAACGATACTAAAGAGCCTAAAAAAATTGTTGTATTGCTAGAGAACAAAGGTAATGAGACGGCTCATGTAACTGTATCCCGTTTTGGTTTAGGCGGACCGAATCTTGATTATTTATTAGTGGGTAAAGACGCCCAAATGCAATACTTAAAGGGAAATAACCTCTATTTGCTTGAAGTATATCAGCAAAGCAGCAGAATTTTGGACACTAGCCTTAGTGAAAAGATTGTCCAGCCTAATGAGCTTGTGCATGGTATCTATGATTTTATAAGCGACAAGCCAGTAAACGTAAAAGTTATGATGATGCCGGTAAATGAAGATATCGAGAAGTTTGCCGCAGAAGCTAAAGTGCTGCCTGCAGATCAGCATCGTCTGAGAGGAACTTTTGAAGGAAAAGATCGGATGATTGTTGGGCAGAAAGTATTTAACGGCCAAAAAGATAATATGTCGGTAGTTACTCTTGCTGATAATGTCATTGATAGGTATGTTACAGGCATTGACGCGACCGATGGCAGTGAAGTAATTAATTATGGTAATTATGGCATTGTCTATAAAATGTTCTTGCCGACAACATATAATGGCAAGATTGGATACTATCTAAATCCGCGCGGTGGCGTATATGCGGGCGGAATAGGATTGAAATATCGCCATCAAAACGAATTTGCGCTTGAAACACCATCAAACAGCTTATTCTTTGGCGAAAACAAAATTACAGATATTGAAAGACTAGGAGTATTTGACGGTGGACAATCATTATGGTTTACTTTCAGTCCGCCTGGTGCTTCAAACCTGCCGGTTAAACTAGTTCTTGTACCGCAATAATGATTTGACTTGATTCCTGCCGGGAAAAAAGCTAAAATAAACTAAGCAACTTTTTAACTTTTTTGCGGCAAGGAGGGATTACCATGGCAAAACGTATTACTACTGTTAATAAAGCTTCTCTGCAAAGCACAGTACATACTGGTGGCTGCGGAGAGTGCCAGGCTTCCTGTCAGTCGGCATGTAAAACATCATGCACCGTTGGCAACCAGGTCTGTCAGAAGTAGGCCGCAAGGATAGCCCCTTGCCGAATTCCGGCAAGGGGCTTATTTTGTTGGGGAATGGCGTTTTTTTAACCGCAAAAGCGCAAAGCACACAAAGGGTTGTAAATGAATTTAAATTATTTTGCGTTTTCTTTGCGTCCTTCGCGACTTTGCGGTTATTTAATATTTAATACTGAGAGGTTGAAAGTTTACTAATGAATATACATAAGTTTTATTTAAACGGATTATATATATTGCTTGATGTTAACAGCGGGGCTGTGCATGTTGTTGATAAGTTGGTTTTTGATATAATGGATGTCTTTGATGGCAGTAATGACGATAAGGTTGTAGAGGCTCTTAGTGAACAGTATGATAAGGCTGAGGTTGTTGAAGTGTTGGCTGAACTTCATGAACTTATGGCTAATGAAGAGTTATTTGCACCTACGCTGGATGTGCCGCCGACTTTTAGTGACAAACCACTAGTTAAGTCACTTTGTTTGCACATAGCTCATGACTGTAATTTAAGATGTAATTATTGTTTTGCAGGAACAGGCGATTTCGGTCACACCCGTGGTTTTATGCCTAAGGAAATCGGTGAGCGTGCCGTCGATTTTATTATTGAAAACAGTGGTAAACGCCGTAATTGCGAGCTAGACTTTTTCGGCGGTGAACCGCTGATGAATATGGATACAGTAAAGCATGTTGTGGAATATGTACGTCGCCGTGAAGTCGAGACAGGGAAAGTGTTTAAACTGACGCTTACAACTAATGGCGTGCTTTTGGATGACAAAACTATTCAATATTTAAATGATAATAATATTAGCTTAGTGCTTAGCATGGACGGTCGCCGTGAGGTTCACGACAATATGCGCCCATATGCTGATGGAAGCGGAAGCTTTGATGATGTTGCCGCCAATGTACGTAAAGCTATAAAGTCTCGCAATGACCAAAATTACTATCTTCGCGGTACTTTTACAGCCCATAACTTAGATTTTGCCGAAGATGTACTCGCCATGGCTGATCTTGGCTTTAGCCAGTTGTCAGTGGAGCCGGTAGTAGCCAAGGATTGCGATTATGCGCTGGAAGACGAGCATTTGCCAATATTGTTCGATCAATATGAGAAACTTGCGGTAGAGTATCTTGAGCGTAAACTAAGAGGAAATGGTTTTGATTTCTTCCATTTTAATCTTGATATAAATAATGGCCCTTGCGTTGCTAAACGTTTAAGCGGATGTGGGGCTGGTCATGAATACTTTGCTGTAACACCTGAAGGACATCTATATCCTTGCCATCAGTTTGTAGGGCGAGAGGAATATTTGCTTGGTACTATCTATGAGGGTGTAACTAAGCACGAAATGCCTGAGCGTTTCCGCAAAGCGCATGTGCTGAATAAACCGGAATGCCGTGACTGCTGGGCGCGCTTCTATTGCAGCGGTGGCTGCCACGCCAATGCCCAACTATTTAATGATAATATCGATCAGCCTTATAAGGTAGGTTGTGAACTGCAGAAAAAGCGCCTTGAATGTGCGCTGATGATTCAGGCTAAACTTGCGCTTGCAAAGAACGAAGGATAGGAAACGACGACTTTTTAACCGCAGAGTACGCGGAGGACGCAGAGGGAACGGTGAGTTATTATTTTTTGAGCGATAACATCGCGCGAGATTTTGACGTAACCCTCGCGAACTCTGCGTACTCTGCGGTTATTATATTTCCCCCGTTTTGGTCCTAATCTTAGTAGGATTTTTCTATATATGGAAAGAATATGTTAAGTAAAGATAAAGGGAGAGTGATAATTGTGCCGATGGTTTGGATGGGTGAAGAAGAGGCTAAGAATTTTCTAGGCTCAAATATTACAGGGCGACTGGCAACATGTGGTGAAGGTCAGCCATACATAACACCTTTAAATTATGTTTATCATGATGATAAAATATATTTTCATTGTGCTAAAAGTGGCCATAAGCTTGAAAATATTAAGGCTAATGAAAAGGTTTGCTTTGAAGTTAGCCAAGTAAACGAACTAGTAATTAGCGAAAAACCTTGCAGCTGCTCAACTCGCTATACTTCAGTTGTGGTATTCGGAAAGGCAAGATTAATCGAATGCTCGGCCCAGAAGGCAGCCGTTTTGAATGCGCTAATGGAAGCACATGCTGAAGGTAAGAAATATCATATTGTTAATGAGCAAATGGCTGATAGTTGTGCGGTTGTGGAGATAAATATCGATAACATCAGCGGTAAGAAAAATATTAATCCTTAATAAAAATTGATTGCCATTTTGAGTTTGGGCTTAAATATTAGATTTGTTGAATTTAGTCGAAAGATTTAGTATATTATAGAGTAAGACTATTAAGCGCGATAAATATCGCGCCTTTAATCTATTATTAAGGAAATTTTGTAACCACTCTGCGTCCTCCGCGAACTCTGCGGTTAAATCATTTATTCATAAAGGAGGCATACCGTGATTGGAGATTTAGATATAGCCCTCAGAATAGCGGCTGCTGGTATTTTAGGTGGGATTATCGGCTATGAGCGGCAAGCTCGTCATAAATCAGCGGGTTTAAGAACTCACATTCTCGTTAGTATGGGCTCCTGTCTTATTATGATTCTTTCAATAAATATTTATGGAACGGTTGAGGGGCTTACTAATGCCGATCCAGCCCGACTTGCGGCACAAGTAGTTAGCGGTATCGGCTTTCTCGGCGCAGGAAGTATTATGAAAGAAGGACTTACCGTAAGAGGTTTAACTACTGCGGCAAGTTTATGGGTGGTATCAGGTGTTGGATTAGCGGTCGGCAGCGGTTACTACTTAGCGGCTGTCGTTACTACAGCGCTAGTATTTATCACACTTACAGTTTTAACAAAAGTTGAGCATCGGGTCTGTACTATTGATACCGTTACTTTAGCAGTTACAGCAGCTAATCAGCCAGGTCAGCTTGGCTCAATCTGTTCGGTCTTAGGTCAATATGGAATTAGCATAGTTGATGTGAAGATAGAAGAACATGATCCGCTTGTTATTATTTTAGCAATAAAACTTCCCCCCGATCGGAGTGTTCCGGATACTATTGCCAGCATCTTAGGAGTAAGCGGGGTAATCGAAGTAAGACGCGAATGTTGATAAACTCCAGCATTTTTTCTTCTTTTATTGGTGTACATATATTAACAGATGAGCAAAGGAAGGCTGCAGCTTTAAAATAGGCTGTCCTTCCTTTTTGATTTCTCTAGCATCTTGGCTTAATAATGGCAAGGTTATGATATTTGTTTATTCTGCCCCATTGACGAATACCGAGGTCTTTTTCGAAATCTATTAATTGTATACCCCAGCGGCTGCTATCAAATACATTCAAGCTTTTAGGACGGTAATACACAAGCGTTGTTTCTTTGGAGCTGGATAATTCAGCAATGCGTGACTCGAACGTAGAGAATTTTTCCTGAGAAAAAGGATTGTATAGATAAAAGATAGTGCCATCTGCTGGGAAATTGCGTCACCGTGTAATATAGTTACATTAGACCGGTGCTTGAATTGTTCAGCCGTTTCCTGTGCGACAAGCGGATCTAGTTCGAGGCCATAAATTTTATTACTATGCCCTTGGCTTAACCAATAATTAATTACTCTGCCTTTGCCGCAGCCAACGTCAACTAATACATCATGTGGGTTGATAGTTACCTGATTAAAGATATGCGGCATTGCAGCGTAGTCCGTATGATAGACATCATTAGCGCCAAGATGCTTATATGCAGTAGGTAGATGACCCTTTAGCAAGCGGCCGCTGTATTTCAGGTCAAGCAAGGTATCAGTTATTCTAGTTTTGAATTCATCCCATCCAACCAAACTTATATATTTTATTGTTCGTCCAAAGCCTTCTTCCTCAATTCTGCGTCTTAATCGATCAAATATGCTCATTTTGTACTCCGATTTAAGTTAGAATGATTTTGATGAACCTAAATTATTTATTAACCTACGGCTGAAAAAATATGTAAGCCTCGCTAAGCCAATAATTGCATTATTGAAGTCTTTAAATCGAGTAATAAATTTAGAAATGAAAATGAGGAAGGCCGCAAAGCCTTCCTCATTTGTTGAATTTTTCTAGTGGGTGAATAAATTTTATAATATATTCACAATTTCTTCATTAGTTCTTCACAATTTTGTTGTATCCTTAAACTATCAACTTAGGGAGGATGATTTTAAATGAAGAAAACAATGACAGCTCTTGTTATTGGCGGGTTAATTACTATTTCTGCTTTTGGATTTGGATATAGTGCTAATGCCGCTGAAAAGAATATTGAACAGAAACCGGCTATGAATAATATGATGCACAGCGGAGAACATGGTCACATGAATGGTAAGGCAATGGGCGATATGATGAACGATCCTGAGATGCAAAAGAAATGTTCTGAAATGATGAATTCGCCTGAAATGCAAAATATGATGAAAGAAAAAATGAAAACTCCTGAGATGCAAGCTATGATGAAGAAGATGCTTCAAAGCGATCCTGAATTACACAAAATAATGAAAGATCTAGTAAATTCAGTTGGCAAATAAGTGATATTGCGTCTTTCCTAAATTCGCTAAGTACGAGTGATAAACAGAGCTGGGTAATCGGTGAAGATTGCATTAACACCAAGCTTTGCTGCGAAATTATATTCCTCACAGGTATTTATGGTATAGGTATTAATACTTACACCAGAGGCAGCCGCATGTTGGCAGAAAGCTTTATCTAAACTTTGCCAGTATGGGTGAAGATAGTCTGCGTTAGCTTCAATTAACATTTGTAGAGGATTTATTGGCCGGCATTCGAATAGAATGCCGGTTTTTATTTGATTGTCAAGCTCTTTAGCTTTTTTTAGAGAAGGGTGATAAAAAGAAGAAATAATAGTTCTGCCCACAGCATTAAATTTATGAAGTATGTCTATAACCTTCTCTTCGATATCTGAATAGATTATCGGACCATTTTTAATTTCTATATTTAATAATTTATTCTTAGGTGCGTACCATTCCAGAAATTCTGAGAGAGTAAGAATTTGCTCTCCTTTAAAGGCTGAACCGTACCAACTGCCAAAATCATAACTTTTAAGTTCCCTCAGTGTAAAATCTCTAATAAGACCTTGGGCATTACTGGTTCTGTTTATTGTATGATCATGACATATTACAACATGCCCATCTTTACTGAGGTGTACATCTAGTTCAATACCATCAGTATTGAACTGCAAGGCTCTTTCAAATGAAGCCATGGTGTTTTCTGGAGCATAGCCGCGAGCACCGCGGTGGGCGTAAACAATCATTTATTTCGCCTCCGGTAAGTTATTGGATAAATACAATTCTTCCCTGTGTAAAAATTTCCTGCATTCCAGGAGTCCTGGTAATTCTTTCAGCATCAAATATTGCTACAACAGGATTTTTTCGTTCGTTTTCAACACCAATTGCTCTTATTGTTAGGTAATTAGAACCAGCGCAAGAATTTCCACTGATGATATCCTTGAAAGTTTCGTTTGTATAGTATTCAATAGAAGTTTGATTGGTCATTACATTAGATTCGTTTGAAGAAAGCGTGAGTGCAAATCCATAACGATCAATTATAGTAGGTGACATGGTTCTTTCAAGACCTAAGCCTCGCGCATCGATCACTAAACCAGTAATTTGAATCGGCTTTGCTTGAGCCGCGAGGGATATGTTTGCTGATTGTAAAATAAAGCTGAAGACAATAGCAGTGAGAAGTAATCTAATGCTCATAATTTCATGCCCCCTAGCTAACTTGGTATAGTCAAATTATAGCTTTAATAACAATAAAGCTTAATCAGACTAGGGTCTGACTGATTTAGTCATTATGACTCATTTCATCTCTTACAATGTCTAATAAAGGCATATTTCCCGGGAAATAGGATTAAAATGTTTTAAATGTGTGACAAAATTTTTATGAATTAATGATCCAGTAACGTAATAATATAGTTAGGTAGTATTTTTCGTGGCAGTAAGGATATTTGCTCCAAAAAATGCTTAGGTAAATATTTTCCTGAAATATTTACCTAAGCAGCAGGAGTTAGATTTATAATGGCGAATAAAATTTTATTAAAGACATATTTTTTGTCATATTGGGACATATAATGTTCCAGTGGGACTGTTATAACCCCGGAGGGAATTGTGGAAAGAATAATACGCTTACAAAGAAAGATTGCACCTGACTTAATAGCGGTTGTTGAGGAACGTTACAATGTTTTGAAACACATTCAATATGCTCAGCCTATTGGGAGGCGAGCATTAGCAGCACTACTCGGCTTAAGTGAACGGGTTGTTAGAGCTGATGTTGAGTTTCTAAAGGAAGCCGGATTAGTTGATTTTTCGGGGTTAGGTATGTCGGTTACTGAAGAAGGCCATAATTTAATAGCTGAATTAGCGCAATATGTAGGGATTTTGCATGGGCTAACTAAGTTGGAAGCAATTCTGGCTGAAAAATTAGGTATTAAACAGGTAATAATAGTGCCAGGTGACAGCGAGCTTGATAATTCAGTTTTTCGGGAAATCGGCAGAACGGCTGCAAGTGTGCTGACTGAGTATTTGCAAGATGATATGATAATTGCCGTAAGCGGTGGTTCTACTATGGCAGCATTAGCTGAAACGGTAAATGCTTCGATGCCCACTGTGACAGTTGTTCCGGCACGTGGCGGGCTAGGCGAGCAGGTAGAGTACCAAGCGAATATTATCGCTGCTGTTATGGCAACTAAATTAGGCGGACGCTATAGATTGCTGCACATACCTGATGGTATGAGCGAAGAAGCACTGGAAGCTGTCCGGACAAGTGATCCTAATATAAATGAAGTTGCTGATATGATAAAACACGCAGATATTTTAATACATGGCATTGGTGAAGCTCATACTATGTCTATGCGCCGAAGTCATGAACCTGATGTTGTTAATTATATCGGCAAAAATTGTGTTGGGGAAGCTCTAGGACATTATTTCTCTTTAAGCGGTGATTGTATCTATACGACAAATAGTGTTGGTTTTCGTCTGAATGATCTGGCGGAAGTAGGAAAAGTTATTGCAGTAGCAGGAGGCCAGCAAAAGGCTGAAGCTATTGTTGCAGTGACTAGAGCTGGTAGTCAGGATGTTCTCGTTATCGATGAGGCTGCCGCTAGAGCCATTCAGTCAATTATATAGCTCTTAGCAATGCTAGGGCAATTTTAAAATAATTAGGGGGTCTTTTATAATGGCAACTAAAGTGGGTATTAACGGTTTTGGACGTATCGGTCGTAATGTATTTCGCGCAGCACTAAACAATCCTGCGGTTGAAATTGTAGCAGTAAATGACTTAACAGATGCAGCAACACTTGCACACCTGTTAAAATACGACTCAATCCATGGAACACTAAACGCAGAAGTAAAAGTAGACGGCAACAGCATCATCGTTAATGGCAAAGCTGTTCAAGTATTAGCTGAACGCGAGCCAGCAAAACTTCCTTGGAAAGATCTTGGTGTTGAAGTTGTTGTTGAATCAACAGGCCGTTTCACTGATCGTGATAAAGCTGCAGCTCATCTTGAAGCAGGTGCTAAAAAAGTTATTATTTCTGCCCCAGCTAAAAAAGAAGATATTACAATTGTTATGGGTGTTAACGAAGATAAATATGAGGCAGCTAATCATCATGTTATCTCAAATGCATCTTGCACAACTAACTGCTTAGCTCCTTTCGCTAAAGTTCTTCATGAGAAATTTGGCATTAAACGTGGTCTTATGACAACAGTTCATGCTTATACTAATGACCAACAAATCCTTGACCTTCCTCACAAAGACCTTCGTCGTGCTCGTGCTGCTGGTATGTCAATCATCCCAACAACAACTGGTGCTGCTAAAGCTGTAGCTTTAGTTCTTCCTGAACTTAAAGGAAAACTTAACGGATTTGCAATGCGTGTTCCTACACCAAACGTTTCGGTTGTTGATCTTGTTGCCGAACTTGACAAAACAGCTACTGCTGAAGAAATTAATGCTGCCCTTAAAGCTGCTGCTGAAGGCGAACTAAAGGGTATTTTGGCTTACACTGAAGAGCCACTAGTATCAAAAGACTTCAATGGCAACCCTAATTCATCCATTGTTGATGCTCTATCCACAATGGTTATTGAAGGAAATATGGTAAAAGTAGTTTCTTGGTACGACAACGAGTGGGGCTACTCAAACCGTGTTGTAGATTTAGTTAAATTTATTGCCGAAAAAGGCCTGTAATAGTAGATTGAAACAAGCGGAGGGTCACAGATGTGACCCTCAGGCTGTCGATAAAGGTTCATTTGCGCCACTTAGCCTCAAACCCATTGCTTGCGTACGTTCGTAGTACGCGGCGCTGATGGGTTTTGCGGTGCGCCTAGCAACTAAATCTTTCTCAACAGCCTAGGTAAATTGGAGGTATAAACATGGAGAAAAAGAGCTTACACGATGTTAATGTAAGCGGTAAAAGAGTATTTATCCGCGTTGATTACAATGTTCCTATGGATAAGGAAGGCAATATTACTAATGATGCAAGAATCAAAGCTACCCTTCCTACTTTAGAATATCTTTTATCCAATAACGCTGCGGTAGTTATTGGCAGCCATCTAGGCCGTCCTAAGGGGCAACCTGTACCTGAATTTTCCCTTGCACCAGTTGCTAAAAGACTAGCAGCACTACTCGGACGAGAAGTTAAATTTGCACCAGACTGCATTGGACCAGAAGTTATGAAAATAGCTCAAAGTCTGCAGCCTGGTCAAGTATTAATGTTGGAGAATCTTCGCTACTATAAAGAAGAAGAGAAGAATGACTCGAAATTCTCCAGCGAACTAGCTGCGTTAGCTGATATTGCGGTTAACGACGCTTTTGGCGTATCTCACCGTGCCCACGCATCTGTTGAAGGTATAACTAAATTCATCCCAGCAGTCGCAGGGCTTTTAATGGAAAAAGAAATTAATTTCTTAGGCAAAGCTGTAACTAATCCAACACGCCCATTTGTTGCGATTATCGGCGGAGCTAAAGTATCAGATAAAATTGGCGTAATCGATAACCTAATTAGTAAAGTCGATACATTAATCATCGGCGGCGGAATGGCAAACACTTTTATTGCCGCTCAAGGTTACAAAACCGGTAAATCACTTGTAGAAGGTGATAAGCTGGACCTAGCTCGCGAACTTATCGCAAAAGCTAAAGCCAAAGGTACTAACCTCATGCTGCCTACCGATGTAGTAATTGCCGATAAATTTGCCGCAGATGCTCAAAACAAAGTTGTTAAGCTTGATGCAATTGAAGAGGAGTGGATGGCCCTAGACATTGGTCCTGAAACCTCTATAGCTTATGCTGCTGCATTAGCGGATGCAAAGACAGTTGTTTGGAACGGACCTATGGGCGTATTCGAGATGGATGCCTTTGCAAAAGGTACTGAAGCTGTAGCTAAGGCTGTAGCGGCTTCGTCTGCTGTAAGTATTGTCGGCGGCGGAGACTCAATCGCGGCTTTAGAGAAAACTGGCTTGTCTGCTCAAATTAGCCATATTTCGACTGGTGGTGGAGCATCATTAGAATACCTAGAAGGAAAAGTTCTTCCAGGTATTGCTGCTCTGACTGATAGAGAGTTGGCTCACAAGTAAAGCTTGTGATGAATAGGAGGAGAATTTATGCGTAAACCAATTATTGCTGGTAACTGGAAGATGCACAAAACGGTTGTTGAGGCGGTATCACTTGCTCAGGAACTTGCAAAACTTACGGCAGATGCTAAAGATGTTGATATTGTTGTATGCCCGACCTTCACGTCTTTGTTTGTAGTTAAGGAAGCATTAAATGGAACAAATGTAAAATTAGGTGCACAGAATATGCACTGGGAAAAGCAAGGGGCGTTTACTGGCGAAATTTCCCCGGGTATGCTTAACGACGCAGGTTGTCAGTATGTAATCATTGGACATTCAGAACGTCGTCAGTATTTCGCAGAAACTGATGAAACTGTAAATAATAAATTGAAAGCAGCTCTTGCTAATGGCTTAATACCAATTATGTGTTGCGGTGAAAGCTTGGAACAGCGTGAAGCTGGTACTACTGAAGCAATTGTTGGAGCTCAGGTTGAGGCAGGATTGGCTGGCTTAACAGCTGAACAGGTTGCTGGCTTGGTTATCGCCTATGAACCAATTTGGGCAATTGGTACAGGCAGGACAGCATCTTCAGATGATGCTAACGCAGTATGCGCTTTTGTTCGCCGCACTGTTGCCAAATTATTTGGTCAAGATGCTGCTGATCAAGTTAGAGTCCAATATGGCGGTAGTGTTAAAGCTGATAATATTGCCGAACTTATGGCTAAAAGCGATATCGACGGAGCATTAGTGGGTGGAGCTTCACTAGATGCCGCTGGTTTTAGCAAAATCGTCAAATTTTAAAGCCGGGTGAATAATTAAATGGCTAAATTAAAGACTCCTATTTTATTAGCAATACTAGACGGTTGGGGAATTGGCAAAGATACTGATCCTTATAATGCTATTGCTCAAGCCCAAACGCCGCACATGAAACTCCTTGCCGAGATGTATCCAGCTACAACTTTAACTTGTTCAGGCGAAGCTGTAGGGTTGCCTGAAGGCCAGATGGGGAACTCTGAAGTTGGACATCTGAATATCGGTGCGGGACGGATTGTGTATCAGGAACTTACCCGTATAACTAAGGCCATACGTGAGGGCGAATTTTTTGCAAATGACGTTTTAGTAAATTTAATAGAAAAGACGAAGGCTTCAAATGGCGCGCTTCATCTAATGGGATTATTATCAGATGGCGGGGTACACAGCCATAATCAACACTTGTATGCTTTGCTTGAGCTTGCCAAAAATTACGGTTTAAGTCGCGTATACGTGCATGCTTTCCTAGATGGACGTGATGTTCCGCCGTCAAGTGCTAGAGAGTTTATCCAAGAATTAGAAACGAAAATTGCCGAAATAGGTGTCGGTCGTATTGCTACTATTTCAGGCCGCTACTATGCTATGGATCGTGATAAGCGCTGGGAAAGAGTCGAAAAAGCTTATGCTGCTTTAGTCTATCGTACAGGTGAGCAAGCAATTTCAGCCATCCAGGCTGTTGAGCAGGCATACAGCCAAGGACAAACTGACGAATTTGTTCTGCCAACAGTAATTGAAGGATGCGGGGACTGCGGTATCAAAAACGGTGATGGAGTTTTCTTTTTCAACTTCAGACCAGATCGTGCCAGACAGCTTACCAGAGTTTTTGTAGATAAAGCTTTTGATGGATTTGAACGGAAAAGCGGCTTCATGCCTCTTCATTTCGCTACTATGACCCAGTATGACGAAACGCTTGACGTTTCCGTTGCTTATAAGCCGCAGTATCTAAAAAACACACTCGGAGAAATATTTGCCGAAAAGGGCTTGAAGCAGCTGCGTATTGCCGAAACGGAAAAGTATGCTCATGTTACCTTCTTTTTCAATGGGGGAGAAGAGAAACCATCGCAGGGTGAGGACAGAATACTCATACCATCTCCTAAGGTAGCTACATATGATCTAAAACCAGATATGAGTGCACTTGAAGTAACAGATAAGGCTATTGAAGCGATTAAGTCAGGCAAATATGATTTGATAATACTCAATTATGCTAACGGCGATATGGTTGGCCATACTGGTGTTTTCCCAGCGGCAGTAAAAGCAGTTTCAGTTGTTGATACTTGTGTTGGCCGCTTGGTGGATGCTATGCGCGATGCAGGCGGAATTACCTGCATTACAGCTGATCATGGAAACGCCGAGGTAATGGTTGATTCAGTCACTAAAGAACCATTTACTGCTCATACTACAAATACTGTGCCATTCATCATGGTATCAGAACAATACCGTTCAGCAAAATTGAATTCAGGTATTTTAGCTGATATTGCTCCTACTATCCTTGGCCTGGCTGGAATAGAAGCGCCAGTAGAAATGACTGGAAAAAGTCTGCTTAGTAAATAGGTTAATATATTAATCTTGTTATGCGGTCGATATATTCAATGCTATTATGAATTAATTTGGGAGGTTATGACATGTCAATTATTGCTGATGTTTTTGCCCGTGAGATTATGGATTCCAGGGGTAACCCAACAGTTGAGGTCGACGTAATATTAGAGGATGGCACTTTAGGGCGGGCAGCCGTTCCATCTGGCGCCTCAACAGGTATTTTTGAAGCAGTCGAGCTGCGTGATGGTGACAAAGGCCGCTATCTTGGAAAAGGTGTTCTTAAGGCTGTAGAGAACGTTAACAGCATTATTGCCCCAGAACTAATCGGAATGGATGCATTTGATCAAGTTGGCGTTGACCAAACAATGTTGGAACTTGACGGCACGCCAAACAAAAGCAATCTTGGTGCCAACGCTCTTCTAGGCGTATCTATGGCAGTAGCGAAAGCGGCGGCAGCAGCTGCAGGCGTTCCGCTGTATCAATACTTAGGTGGTTTTAATGCAAAGCAGCTGCCAGTACCAATGATGAATATTCTTAACGGCGGCGCACACGCTGATAATAACGTTGATATTCAAGAATTTATGGTTATGCCTGTTGGTGCTGAGAACTTTGCTGAAGCACTCCGCATGGGGGCAGAAGTATATCATAGCTTAAAGAGTGTTCTTAAAGGACGCGGCTTAAGCACTTCGATCGGCGATGAAGGCGGTTTTGCGCCAAATCTTGCTTCCAACGAGCAAGCTCTAGAAGTTATCATGGAAGCAATTACTAAAGCAGGTTACAAGCCTGGTGAGCAAATTGCGTTAGCACTGGATGTTGCTTCTTCAGAAATGTTCAAGGAAGGCAGCTACCACCTTGAAGGCGAAGGTTTAGTTAAAACTCCAGCTGAGCTTGTGGAGTTCTATGCTGCTCTAGTTGAAAAATATCCTATTATCTCAATCGAAGATGGTATGGCAGAAGATGATTGGGCTGGCTGGTCCCTCTTGACTGAGCGCCTTGGCGGTAAAGTACAATTAGTTGGTGATGACTTGTTTGTAACCAATACTGAGCGTCTAAGCCGCGGTATTGAAGCTAAAGTCGGAAATTCCATATTGGTAAAAGTTAACCAAATTGGTACTTTGACTGAAACTTTTGATACTATGGAAATGGCAAAACGTGCGGGCTATACCTGCGTAGTTTCACATCGTTCAGGTGAAACTGAGGATGCAACCATCGCTGATATTGCTGTTGCAGTAAATGCCGGACAAATCAAAACTGGTGCTCCTGCTCGTACTGACCGTATTGCGAAATACAATCAGTTGCTTAGAATTGAAGAAGAGCTTGGCGGCACAGCACAATACCAAGGCCGTAAAGTATTCTATAACCTTAAGTAGTTTTATAAAAGCGGGAAAGGTCCACTAGGGCTTTTCCCGCTTTTTAATCACTCTTATCTGTGGATGTATGAAAATATTCTATTTTAATTACCATAGTTTTTATGAATATTTATCACTAAGCAGCATAGTTATTATTAATAGAAAACTGTATGAATTTTCAAATAGTAGTGCTTTCTAGTCTATGTTATTATGAGAATATGATATAAACATAATCTAATATTGTGGATGAGATATTGAGAATCCGAAAAGCGGGCACGCTAACGCATGTCTATTTTCGGGTTTTTTATTTTGGGGATACGATTGTTAACCGCAGAGTACGCGGAGTACGCAGAGTGGTTACGGAAGGGGCGCGATAATATCGCGCTTTATAATAGAAAACACAGCGTTCCCTCTGCGACCTCTGCGTACTCTGCGGTTAAACGTTATAACATGCATCACAGAAGTACTAGAGCAAATTCAATATATGGGCTAGAGATTAAGAGCAGTCCTGTTGTTTCACTAGACGGTTTAACGAACGCTGGTGTACTTAGGGGTGCTCTATATTTTTTAATAAAGGAGAGTCGGGCTATGCAAAAGGCGACGGTAGTTGTAATTGGCGGAGGGGCAACGGGTGTAGGCATATTGCGAGATTTATGCATGAGAGGGGTAGATACTGTCTTGGTTGAGCAGCGCGATTTGGCGCACGGCACCAGTTCGCGCTATCACGGTCTTTTACACAGCGGCGGGCGCTATGCCGTTAAAGATGCAGAGGCTGGTAAGGAATGTATTGAAGAAAACATTATTCTGCGTAAAATTGGCCGCCACTGTGTTGAAGCAACCGAGGGATTTTTTGTACGTACCCCTGAGGACAGCGAGGATTTTGAAGTAAAGTGGGTTGAGAGCTGCCGCAAAGTAGGTATACCGGTTACGCCGCTGTCTGTTCAGGAAGCACTACGCCTCGAACCAAATCTTAATACAAATATAAAATCAGTTTATCGCATACCGGATGCTGCTATTGACGGTTTCAGGATGGTGTGGCAGAATGTCGCATCAGCGAGAAAATACGGCGGGCGGGTTTTGACTTATACTGAGGTAATCAGCATTGAAAGTGTTAACGGCCAAGTTGTTGGCGTAAAGGTTAGAAATGCATTTAATGGTCAGATAGATATTATTCAATGCGATTTTGTTGTTAGTGCTGCAGGATCGTGGGCTGGGCAGATCGCTGAAAAAGCAGGTATTAAAGTAAATGTTCAGCCTGATCGCGGTACACTTATTGCTTTTAATCATCGGATAGCCAGCCGGGTTATTAATAGGCTTCGCCCAGCAGCAGATGGTGATATATTTGTACCGCACGGTTCTATTACAATTCTAGGAACAACTTCATCTGAAGCCGATCGCCCAGATGACACTGTTCCTTCAACAGCCGAAATTATAAAGCTGCTGGATATCGGAGCAGTTCTATTTGAAAATATTCGTGATTACCGAATTTTGCGTGCTTTTACCGGCACGCGGCCATTATATAGTGCTGATCCAAATGCAAAGGGACGCGGTGCATCGCGTAATTTCGTAATCTTAGATCATGCCGATCAAGGCCTGAAGGGATTCGTGAGCATAGTTGGCGGCAAATTCACTACCTATCGATTAATGGCTGAAAAAGTCACTGATTTGGTCTGTAGTTATTTGAACGTAAAAACTGAGTGCCGTACCGCCATAGAACCGATAATTGAAGATCCGTCACCTAAACTGCTGGCTAAAGCCAAATTATATTTTCCCGCGTACGGTACTAACTTAGCAGCTTCGCGGCTGGGTGCTGACGGGTTAGAACAGGTTGTTAAAAGAATTCAGCAGAAACCGGAGAAAAGCCAGCTGCTTTGTGAATGTGAGAATGTTACTCTGGCTGAGGTTGAAGAAGCAGCCTCTGACAGCACCAGCTATATGCTTAGTGATGTACGCCGTAAAACTCGGATGGGCATGGGTACTTGCCAAGGAGCATTTTGCACTTATCGCAGTGTAGGTGCTGTAGATGCTACAGGCTTATCATGGAGTCAAGATACCAACGGGTTGTTTAAAGAGTTTTTGCAAGCGCGCTGGAATGGGATTCGCCCAGTACTATGGGGTAATGTAATTAAAGAAGCAGAACTTACGCGCGGCATTTATGACGCGACTTTAAATATAAATGGGGCGATTGAATATGAAAAGTGATCTGTTAATTATCGGCGGCGGTTTAGCAGGTTTGTTTTCAGCAGCTGTTGCGGCTAAGAGTGGTAGAAAAGTACATCTTTTAACATACGGAGCTGGTACACTGACTATCGGTGGCGGAATAATTGATGTATTAGGGTATGACAATGATGCAAAGCCACTGAAAACCCCTGAGGAGGGTCTTGAGAAGTTATCGGCAAATCATCCCTACCAGAAGATTGGCAAGCATACATTAGAAAAAGCATTAGAGTTTTTTAAGGAAATTTCAATTGAAGAAGGCTATGAATACATTGGTGAGCTTGGCAAAATGCAGTGGCTGCCGACAGCGGCAGGAACATTAAAGCCAACTTGTTTAGTACCGAAAACAATGGATGCAAGGGTACTCTGGCATACTAATAATATCTATGTAGTTGGCTTTGACTATCTTAAAGATTTTTATCCGCAGCTGGTTGCTAAAAATCTGCAAAAGGTTTATGGACCGTACACAACTATCACCGCTGAGATGTGCAGTCTTAATTTCGCAGAAGGTCGTGACGTTTCTTCTCTGGATGTTGCAAGATGGCTAGACACTAAGGACGGCCGCGAAATATTTATTAAGCAGTTAAAAAATAAGATTAAGCCTAAAGGCGTTGTGATTGTACCTCCCATCTTAGGTACTTTACCTAATTATGAAGTACTGGATAGTCTAGAACGGCAATTAGATTGTCGATTAGTTGAAGCTGCTGCTATGCCGCCAGCTGTCACTGGGCTGCGTCTAAGAATGATGCTGTTAAGCTATATTAAAAAACTAGGGGTAACAGTTATTGAAAAAGCACTAGTAACGACTGCAATAACTGAAAATGGACATTGTACAGCGGTTGTTACAGACAACTTTGATCGTCAGCGTGCATATCAAGCTCATTCATATATATTAGCGAATGGTGGGTTGTACGGCGGAGGGTTAAAGGCTGAACCAGGAAAGTTTATTGAACCAATTTTTAATTTGCCGATTAACACTCCAGCAACTATAGAAGAGTGGTCTAACGTTAATTTATTCTCGGATAAAAAACAACTATTTGCTGAAATTGGTGTCGAAGTCGATGAATTAATGCGACCAGTATCGGCAGATGGTGCAACACTTTTAAGCAATGTTCACGTTGCCGGAAGAAACCTCAGCGGTTACGATTTTTGCTATGAAAAGTCAGGCAATGGCGTAGCGCTTGCCTCTGCCTATAAGGCCGCCATTTCCTTGCAAGGGAGAGACGAATATGAGTAAACATCTAATTAATCCGGATAAATGTACTGCCTGCACCAGCTGTGTGGCCCATTGCCCTGTAACGGCAGCAACTAGAAAATTCCGTGGTCCCAAGATGGTAGGGCCGGCTTTAGAAAGAATGAGGTTATCGCAGCAGGATGAAGATCCATCGCTAGAGTATTGCTCAAACTGTAAGAACTGTGATATATCTTGTCCTTCGGGTGTTCCGATATCAACCCTCAATATGCTGGCTAGGGCTAAGCATTTTGAATCTAATAAGCAAAGTCTGCGCGATAATATACTATCCCATGGTGAACAAATGGCTAAGCTAAGCAGTGCTATTCCTGGGATGTCAGCCATTACTAATTTGGGGATGGCTATTGGGCGCAAGTCCGGTATGCTGGAGTTAGTAGGTATATCAGGAAAAGCACCGCTACCCTCTTATGCTGGTGAATCCTTTATTAAACAGTTTAAAAAGCTGCGACAGGAGAACTTCCCTGATAAAGTTGTTTTTTTTCCTGGGTGCTTCATTAATTATAATGATCCACAGGTCGGTATGGATTTCGTAGCAGTAATGCAAAAGAATAAAATTGAAGTTGTAATCGATGAAGAGTTTGTTTGCTGCGGCTCACCTTTAGTCGTCAATGGCTATCTAACTGAGGCGCATGACAACGCCCAAAAAAATACTGACATTATTACCAAATGGATAGAGAAAGGTTATCCAATAATAACCTGCTGCACCAGCTGTGGTCTAATGTTAAAGCAGGAATATCAAGAATTATTTGCACTTGATGCGGTAAAAACTAATGCTAAATATATGTATGACTCATTGGAGTTCCTAACTATTTTAAAAGATGATGGCAGGCTTAACAAAAGCTTCACTAAGTTCGATTCGAAATATATATACCATGCACCTTGCCATCTTAGGGCGCAAGGATTTGGTCTGCCAGCCCTCGAAGTTTTAAGGCTGATTCCCGGTCTGACGATCGAAGATGCAGATGCGGGCTGCTGCGGTATAGCAGGAAGTTATGGTCTTAAAGCTGATAAGTATGACATTTCCATGTCAATCGGCAAGAATTTATTTGACAGAATAATAGCAACCGGCGTAGATACTGCTGTCTGCGACTGCGGCACCTGCCGCCTGCAGATAGGACACGGGGCTAAAGTAAAGACTATTCATCCAATATCACTGCTAAGCAAAGCATATTCATAAGGGAACGGTTTTGAACCACAGAGTACACAGAGGATGCAGAGGGGCACGAAGAGATTTAATGTGCGAATATTTATCGCCAAGAAAACGAAATTCATTGCGTTCACTTTGCGTACTTTGAGTACTTTGTGTTAAAAGCGTCATTTTAAATTTTAAAGCTAAATTTTACCAGTGGGGGTTTGCTAATTTGTTTTCGTTTATGTTAAAATACAAGTAAATAAGTAAGGAGGTGTTCGTTAGTTGGTAACAGCATTGATGATACTAGAAGCTGTCATATGTGTAGCACTAATTGCAACTGTGGTCCTGCAATCGGGTAAAAGCGCCGGCATGTCCGGTTCAATCGCCGGCGGAGCGGAAACGATATTCGGCGGCAAAAAGAAAGGCCTCGACGAAATTTTAGCGAAGGCCACAATGGTACTAGGCGTTTTGTTTGGTATCGTAACATTGATTTTAGCAAGGGTGCAGTAGGGATTACATCACGCCTCAATTAGCAGTGAGATTGGGGCAACTTTGGCACTAATAGCAGACAAATGAATATGCGCTCAATTTGAGGAGGGGAAGTTTTTACATGGATTTATTGTATGTTGCACCTGTGGCTGGTATAGTGGCCCTTCTATTTGCCGCTTACTTAATGGCCAGTGTTTTAAAGGAAAGCCCCGGTAATGCCAGGATGCAAGAACTGTCCCAAGCGATTTTCGAAGGAGCAATGGCTTTTTTAAATCGTCAGTATAAGACCCTCATTCCGTTCACAATTGCTATTTTTGCTATTTTGTTTTTTCTGCAAGGCTTTGGATTAGCTATATCTTTCTTAGTTGGTGCCGTTTGTTCAGCGATTGCTGGTTATGTAGGCATGACCTCGACGACTAAAGCCAATGCCCGTACTACTGAAGCTGCCCGAACAAGTCTCAACAGTGCTTTAAGCGTATCGTTTCGAGCTGGTGCCGTCATGGGTATGTCGGTTGCCGGTCTTGGACTTTTAGGTGTTTCCGTTTTATACATAGTTTTCCGTGATCCGGTTGTTATCAACAGCTTTGCATTTGGCGCGAGTGCCATTGCATTCTTCGCTCGTATCGGCGGTGGTATTTACACTAAAGCTGCCGATGTTGGCGCAGATCTGGTTGGTAAGGTTGAAGCAGGCATTCCTGAAGATGATCCTCGTAATCCGGCTGTTATTGCCGATAACGTAGGTGATAATGTTGGCGATACAGCCGGCATGGGTGCTGACCTGTTTGAATCTTATGGTGCAACTGCTATTGCGGCTATGTTGATCGGCAACACCTTATTTGGTATTAACGGCGTTCTATTTCCGCTCCTAATTGGTGCTGCGGGCATTGCCGCTGCTATTGTGAGTACCTTCCTTGTTCGTACTGGCGAAGATGGAGATCCTCAAGCTGCCCTTAATCGCGGCCTCTGGGGTACCAATCTGCTTACAGCCATCATGGCATATGGCCTTGCTACATATGTTTTTGGGCCGAAAGGTTTCGGAATATTCGTAGCAATTCTTGCAGGCTTGGTAGTCAATGTGCTTGTTGGTATGATAACAGAGTACTATACTTCTAATGCTAAAGCTCCTACCCAGCATATTGCTGATGCTTCACAGACAGGACCAGCAACAAACATTATATCTGGTATTGCTACTGGTTTAAGAAGTACTGGTTTGCCAATGGTTGTGTTCGCGATAGCTACTTGGGTAGCTTATAGCCAAGCTGGTATTTACGGAATTGCAATGGCTGCCATGGGAATGCTTTGCACTGCTGGTATGGTAGTTGCGGTGGATTCCTTTGGACCTGTTGCCGATAATGCCGGTGGTATAGCTGAGATGGCTGAACTTGGTCCAGAAGTTCGTAAAACTACTGACAAATTAGACTCAGTTGGTAATACAACTGCTGCTATCGCTAAAGGCTTTGCAATTGGCTCGGCGGCGTTAACAGCTTTGGCGCTGTTTACAGCTTTTGGCGAGGAGATTGCTAAAAATCCGAAATTAGCAGGATTGCTGGTTAACGGTCATTTAGTTATCAACCTTACTGAGCCTGGTGTTATAATCGGTATCTTCTTAGGCGCTACCTTACCGTTCTTGGTTTGTGCTTTCACAATGGAGGCTGTTGGTAAAGCTGCATTTGAAATGATTGAAGAAGTACGCCGCCAATTTAGAGAAATCCCAGGGATTATGGACGGAACAGGCCGTCCTGACTATGCAAAATGCGTTGATATCAGTACCGCCGCAGCAATCAGAGAGATGATGCTGCCAGGGGTCTTTGCAGTAGGTTCACCGCTCTTAGTTGGTTTCTTAATGGGGGCAAAAGCTCTGGCTGGCTTCTTGGCAGGAGCTACTGCTGCAGGCGTTCTAATGGCCATCTTTATGTCCAATGCCGGTGGTGCCTGGGATAATGCTAAGAAATATATCGAGTCCGGAAAATATGGCGGAAAAGGAACTCCTACTCATGCCGCCGCAGTAATTGGCGATACAGTAGGCGATCCGTTCAAAGATACCTCTGGCCCAGCCATGAACCCGCTTATAAAAGTTGCCGGAACAATCTCCTTAATAATTGCACCGTTTTTATTCTTCTAAAATAAATATGACAGCTTTAAAACACCGGGTCTGCCCGGTGTTTTTTGATTGTAACGGGGAAAGAAACGTTTTTTAACGCAAAGTACTCAAAGTACGCGAAGGGGACGCTATAAATCCAATACGCGATAATATCGCGCCAAAATTGAGTCACTTTGAGTACTTCGCGTACTTTGAGTTAAACGTAACTCCCTTCGTCGTTCCGCATAGTCTTTTTATAAAATTGCAATAATTTTAGCAAAAAGCCACCCATCCTTGCATATATATGTAAAGCACCGGGATATTTTCTCTCGGTGCTTTTAACAAATGTTAGGAGGGATATATGTGAGACCGGTGATTGGAATAACAGCCAATACTATCATTTCAGAAAATACCTGCTTTCCCGGCAGTGAACGTTCCTGTGTTAATGTTGAGTATATAGAAGCGGTGGTTGCAGCAGGCGGAACACCGGTCGTATTGCCTGTTGTCAGCAATCCTGATGTTATAAGTGTGCAGGCCCAAATTCTAGACGGTTTGCTTGTGACAGGCGGTTATGATGTGCATCCCTTATTATATGGCGAAGAGCCGTTTGATAAGCTTGAATTCATTGATCCTGACCGCGATAATCATGAAATAGAACTTGTAAAGATAACGCATGCCTTGAAAAAGCCCATCTTTGGAATTTGTCGTGGTATACAACTGATAAACGTTGCCTTTGGCGGCACACTTTATCAGGATTTATCGCAAAGTCCGGGTAGTTATATCAAGCATATGCAAAAGTCTAGGCGGGAAGTAGCGGGACATTCCATTGAGGTTGTAAAAGGCAGCAAACTATATGAGGTATTTGGAGAGTTTGTTATAACTAATAGTTTTCACCATCAATCTGTAAAGGACGTAGCTGACGGTTTTATCGTTAGTGCTTTATCTAAAGACGGTATTATTGAAGGTATCGAGAAAAAAGGCGACTGTTATTTGGTTGCAGTACAATGGCACCCTGAAGATATGATTTATCGTTACCCAGTAATGCTTGGCCTATTTCAGCGTTTTATTGAAGAGGCAGCCAAACCGCGTAAATATAAGAACTTTGGTTTTCCTCGGTGAAATAAGGTGCCTCAAAGAGAGGCACCTTATTAATATAATAAGCTATTTTTAGGAAAGATATAATAATCAAACTTTTATGAGGTTGTTTATGAAGGCAATAACTCTTTGGCAGCCTTGGGCTAGTCTACTAGCAAGCGGCGCAAAAAAATACGAGACTAGAACTTGGGCAACAACATATAGAGGGCAGCTGGCTATTCATGCTGCAAAGAAATTTCCGAAAGAAGAAATTGAACTTTGCTGGGAAGAACCCTTTAAAACCTCGTTAAGTAAGAGCGGTCTAAAGGTCGAGGACCTGCCGCGAGGGGCAATAATTGCAATAGCAAATTTGACTGATTGCTTAAAAGTAAATGAAGAATTTATTAAAAATCTTGCTGGTACAACGGAACTGGAATTCGGCGATTATGAAATTGGCAAGTACGCTTGGGTGCTGACAGATGTTCGCCCAATTAAGCCAATAGCAGTGAGTGGCAAACAAGGTCTATGGAATTGGAATGAAGCGGACATAGAGTAATCTGATACTGCCATGAGGATTTTGCACAATATTACATCAATATATAAAAAATTTCCTGCAAATGGTATAATGGTAATATTAAATAATTTGCAAGGAGTGATGGATTATTGGCCATACTAAAAGGAGCCGAACCTTTTCTATTGCCTGGCGGTAAGCAGGGCATTTTATTAATACATGGTTTTACTGGTTCGCCATCTGAAATGCGCTTGTTAGGTGAGCATTTAAACGAACATGGCTATACAGTGTTAGCACCGCGGTTGTGCGGGCATGGGACAAATGCCGAAGAGATGGCAACAACAGCTTGGCCTCACTGGTATGGTGCTGTACAGGATGGCTATCACTTATTAAAAGGTTTATGCAGTCAAATTGCAGTCGTTGGCCTTTCTATGGGCGGGCTGATGGCTTTAAAGGTGGGAGTTGAATATCCTGTAAGCAAGGTTGTATGTCTTAGTGCGCCGATCTTTATTGCTGATAAGCGCCTTCCTATGCTGGGAATATTTAGACTTTTTCGTAAGTTTATTCCCAAAAAGCGCCGGCGTTTGGAAGTGGATCCACTGTACTCGGTGTGTTATGATCGAACACCACTTAGCAGCTTAAGCAGTTTACTAGAGCTTATTAAAACCGTTGATAAGCAGCTTCCTTATTTAGATAAGCCTCTTTTGGTAATGCAGTCGCTGCGAGAACATACAGTAGTGCCAAAAAGTGCAAAATATATACATGATCGAGCAGGAAGTACCGATAAAAAGCTAATTTGGCTTGAAAAGTCGGGTCATATAATTACATTAGATATTGAACGAGATATTGTATTTGATAATATTATAAAATTCCTGAAGTATGACATTGCAAAGTAATTCTAAATATGGCTAAAAAGTGTTTTGTTAAATGAGGTGTTGAATTTATGGGAGAGATAAAGGAACAGGAAATAAATCAAATGTGCTTTGCTTGCGGCATACATAACCCAATTGGACTAAAATTAAAATTCCGTGAGGAACAGGATACATATATAACCACTTTTACTGGCGGTCCAGAACATCAAGGTTATGATGGCATTATGCATGGCGGAATAGTAAGTACATTACTAGACGAAGTCATGGCCAGGTATATTTATTCGAAAGGCTATAATGCAGTAACGGCTCGTCTTGATGTAAGATATAAGAAACCAACACCTATCGGCGAGCAGTTAATGATTAAGGGACATATAACCGGTCAGCGTGGCAACATGTTTGAACTAACCGGCACAATCGAATTACCCGATGGCAGCATTACAGCACAAGGAAAAGCAACTGTAGCAATATTGGAGGGATAACTAATGAATCTGAAAGATAAAATTCTAGCCTTTATGCGAAACGATGCTTATAAACCGCTAACTGCCGAAGATTTGGCGGAAAACATGGAGTTAAAGGGCACAGATTTGGCGGAGTTCTGGGATATTCTGCAGGAACTAGAAGACAATGCGGATATTATAAAAACTCGCTTTGATAAATTTGGTGTGCCAGAAAGAATGAATCTAGTAGTAGGTCGAATGAGCGCAACCAGTAAAGGCTTTGGTTTTGTTATACCGGAAAACCCACAGACTCCAGATGAACCTGATGTTTTTATACCTCCAGACGCAATGCTGAGTGCAATGCATAATGATAGGGTAATAGCGAGGGTGCACCGCCAGTCTGGTCATGGCAGAGCTCGTGAAGGCGAAGTTATTAGAGTGGTTAATCGCGCTAATAATAAAATAGTCGGGACGTTTGAAAGCAGCCGTCATTTCGGTTTTGTTACACCTGATGATCAAAGGGTAGGCCAAGACATCTTTATTCCGAAAGACGAATTTAATGGTGCTCCTATTGGATCGAAGGTTGTTGTTGAAATCACTAAATGGCCGGAAAAAAGGCGCAGTGCTGAAGGTAAAATTATCGAAGTATTAGGTATTAAAGGTGATCCTGGTATCGAAATACTATCGATAATCAAGAAGCACAATCTGCCTACGCACTTTCCCGCTGAAGTAGATCGTGCAGCAGATAAGGTTCCATCTGCAATTAGTGAAGACGAGATTGCCGGACGCCGCGATTTGCGCCATCTTCCAATTGTCACAATTGACGGAGATGATGCAAAAGATTTAGACGATGCCGTGTATGTTGAGCGATTAAAAGAAGGCCGTTTTCTTTTAGGTGTACATATAGCTGATGTAAGCTACTATGTACGAGAGAATACTCCGCTTGATAACGAGGCACGCTCACGTGGTACAAGCGTTTATCTTGTTGACCGAGTGCTTCCCATGCTGCCAAAACGCTTATCAAACGGCATATGCAGTTTAAATGCGCATGAAGACAGACTAGCAATGTCTATCGAAATGGAAATAGATTATCGAGGCAAGGTTCTAAGCTACGAAATATTCCCTAGTGTCATAAAAGTGTACAAGCGTCTGACGTATAATGTTGTGCGTAAAATTCTGGTCGATCATGATGAAACGCTTCGGGCAGAAAATCAAGAACTGCTTGAGCCTTTAGAGAATATGGAACGTCTATGCCATATTCTAAGGGATCGCAGAATGCGCAGGGGAGCAGTTGACTTTGACTTCCCAGAGATAAAGGTTAAACTAAACGACGCTGGTGAACCAATAGATCTTATTAAACGTGTAAGAACATTGTCTGAATCAATAATCGAAGAATTCATGCTGGTGGCCAATGAGACAGTTGCCGAGCATATGCACGCAAGAGGCATACCATTTATGTTCCGCGTACATGAACAGCCAGATCAAGGTAAGATGGAAAAGCTTAATAATCTTCTCCATAGCTTTGGACAAAGCTTGCCTAAGAGCAACGAGATTCGTCCGAGTGCCCTGCAAAAAGTACTGAGTAAAATAGCAGGACGTCCTGAAGAAAGAATTATAAGTACAGTTATGCTTCGTTCTCTGAAGCAGGCAAGATATGAGGCTGAAAACTTAGGGCACTTTGGTTTGGCTGCTACTTACTATACTCATTTTACTTCACCAATCCGTCGTTATCCTGACCTCATCGTTCACAGACTGCTGCGGGAGACTTTTAATTCAGGTGATGTATCGGCTAAACGCCGTCAAAAACTTGCGGCAATGCTGCCAGAGATTGCCCTGCATTCATCTCAGCGTGAACGTGCGGCTGCTGAAGCTGAACGCGAAACAGTAGACCTGAAAAAGGTTGAATATATGGCTAAATTTATCGGTGAAGAATTTGATGGTATTATTAATGGTGTTACTGCCTTCGGGATATTTGTTGAACTTGAAAGCGGTGTAGAAGGTCTTGTCCGAGTATCAAGTATGGATGATGATTATTACCAATATGTTGAAGAGCAGTATGCTCTAATCGGTGAAAGAACTAAAAAGGTTTATCGTCTAGGTGACCCGGTGCGAATCCTTGTCGCCAGAGCCAACCCGGAAGATCGGACAATTGACTTTGTTCTCGCCGGAACCACAAATATACCTAAAGTCCTTCCTCCTCGTTTCAGCGATAAAGCAAGAGGTAAGGAAACGTCAAATAAAAAGAACTTCTCAGCTCCCACCAATAACAGACCTAAAAGTAAGAAAACATCACAAGGTCAAAAATCAAAACGTCGCAAGTAATAAGAGCGCCTGTCCCGCATCGCGGTGACAGGCGTTTGAGTTGGGGACGTTTTTTGAACCACAGAGTACGCGGAGTTCGCAGAGGGAACGCTGAGTTTTTATATTTCTGTCTATCAACGCGATAACATCGCGTTACCTCCGTAACCACTCTGCGTCCTCCGCGTACTCTGCGGTTAGCATATCGTTTCCAGTACATTGTCCTGACTTGCCAGATTTGTTATAATAAGCTTATATATACTCGGTGCATTACTGGCCGGTGAGGTGAAGCTATGGAAAAAGGAACAGCTATTAAGATTGTTACAGAAAATCGTAAAGCGCGTCATGATTATCATATTCATGAAACATATGAGACCGGTCTAGTCTTAACTGGTACTGAAGTTAAATCACTAAGGGCGGGTAAGGCTAATCTTAAGGACAGCTATGCTCGAATTGAAAATGGTGAAATGATGCTGCATAACATGCACATCAGCCCATATGATCAGGGTAACCGTTTTAATCACGAACCACTTAGAACGCGTAAACTGCTTATGCATAAAGTCCAGATAATGAAGCTTTTCGGCCAGACAAGGGAGAAGGGCTACTCTTTAATTCCCCTGAAGATTTACTTTTCACGAGGAAAAGCTAAACTAGAGCTTGCGCTAGCTTCCGGTAAAAAGAATTACGATAAGCGACAGGACATTGCTGAGCGTGATGCTAAGAGGGAAATGGATCGGGCTTTTCGGGAACGACAAAAAGAATAGGGTGGGCCACTGGCCCATCCTATTTTATTTGTTTGTTCCAATTTCTTTTATCGGATAGCACATCTCATTATCGCAGAAGATAAGCTCATCATTTTCAACATCAACGGTGCCTGACTTGCATTTGCCAGCAGCTCTTACACATTCAATATCTGTATTGTAATAGGCAGCGATCATTTCGGGGGCAAGCGGCGGTAAGTGTTTGCGGCGATTTCTGTTAGCATACATGAGGATATTGTATTTAGCCCAGGCCAGCATAGACAAGAATATAAGCACACCAAAAAAAATGAGATTTAAAAGCATTTTCAGTGTGTTTTCTATGGCATCAGCAGAAAAAAGGTAGTTAGAGATATATTTAACTGAAAAGCCCCAAAGCGCTAGAGTAAAGCTGATAAGTATTACGTTTAAGGTAATGATACCAACTGCAACTATGAAGCTCTCAATTGTTTTTTGACGCGAGGACTTTAATTCTGGTTTGTTGATAATGCTCATAGTACCTATCTCCTATATGTTTACGTGATGTATGCATACCACGATCAGGGCTTACCCAAACTGCGCGAGTGCCTTTCTTTTTAAACAGAGCTTTTGGTAAGGCCCAAATTACGGCTAAAGCATTATATACCCAATAGATAACAGGATACCAGATAACCCAAAAGTAGTATTTTAAAATAGTTGGATCATATTTACGATCAAGCAAGAGACTAACCCCAAATTGAACAAGACAGACCAGTGCGACGATCGTGCCAGTCCACGATGGAATAGGAGAAAGCTTGAAAAAATCATAAGGGATAGGGAAGATAAGCTCTGAAAGCCAGAGGAAGGAGAATAAGAGAAAAGAGCAAGCCCAAAATACGCTCAAAATATAGTCTATATATAGCGGCCACATGCGCCTCATACGCCAATCCAGGCAAATATTCCAATACCGATGGATTACTTCAATACCGCCCTGAGCCCAGCGTACTCGCTGCCGCCATAAGCCGCCGAGTGTTTCGGGTACTAATATCCAGCCAACAGCATTTAGTTCGTAATAAACTGACCAAAAGCGCTGCTCAAGCTTCCATGTTAAGTCAATATCATCTGTGATCATGTCAGGGCTCCAGAGGCCGGCATCGATTATTGCTCTTTTTCTAAAGGCCGCGATCACTCCAGACACCGTTAAGATTTTGCCTAGTAGGCGCTGGCTGCGCTTAATAAGGCCAATTACACTTGCATACTCGGCCGTTTGAATTTTAGCCAGCAGTGAAGTTCGATTGCGAACCCGAGGATTACCAGTTACTGCGCCAACACGCGGCTGGGTAATTAAATGAAAAACCAGCCAGTGAAGTGCTTTGGGTTCAAGTAAACAGTCGGCATCAATTGTTACGATATATTCCCCGGCTGTCATGAGCAGCCCCATATTTAGTGCGTTTGCTTTTCCAAGATTTTTCTTCAGAATTAGCGAGCGGACTTTTGGATGGATTTCTGTAAGCCTGAGGATTATTTCGTTAGTTCGGTCAGTACTTCCATCACTTATTACAATTATTTCGAAGTCCGGATAGTCACACTTTAACAGCTCATTTATAGTTTCTTCTATACTTTTTTCTTCGTTATGGGCTGGGATCATTACCGAAACTAGAGGGAATTCTTTGAGCGGCGGTTCCTTTGGACTGGTTCGCTCATACCGCCAGTAGAAGTAAATCGCGCCAACCATCCAAATGATGCTCATTAAGACTGGATACAAGAATATAAACTGAGCCCAGTATTCCATATGCGATTTCCTTTCTACTGGCTCTTCCTAGTATGGCAGTGCTTCCTTTTTATTCGAATAGATATTAAGCGGATAGTATGCCAAGTGGAGCGAGCCGTTGGTTTTGAGGAGAGAGGCTTGTTCATTCAGAATGCTGGTTGACAGCCAACGTCTTTTGTCCCAATCATAAGCTTGCAGCTTAAATATTACCTTATCGGCTGTTTTAGGGTCAGTTAAAGCTTGGTGTGCTAACTGTTTTAGCCATATATTAGGTTCGGGTACTTTTTCTAAATAGGGATAAGCCATAACGACAGTATAATCGTATAGTTTGAGATAGTCGCCATAGCGCTGTCCAATCCATTCAAAAGCATCTGAATTTGTTATAACAATTGGATATATATTACGAGCAACCTTAAGTCTAGGGTGGAATTTTCGTACTTCATCAGCAAGCTCTAACGTTAATTTATTTAGAGTTTCAGCTTTAAGATTTGCCCATTTTAAGGCTGTATCATGGTTCTTTAAATGTTCAGCTGACAATTCCAGTCCAAACGCTGATTTGAACGCAGCTCTTGCGGCTGGGGAGTTATCCTCATAGTCATTTAGATATACATCGTCCTGAAACAGTATGCCGTCAATCGGACTATAAGCTGCCAAATCTCTAAATAGGTTTTTAAGCTCCTGCTGCACTCTAGAGCTGAAGGGGGTTGCCCTTTTGTACCAGCCGTGGTGTTTATCGTCAATTGCTTGAACCTCATCCTCAGCATGATCTTTCAGCAGCCATTGTCCGGATAGGGTGGGAACCCAGGCGTAAACCTGAAAGCCTTCCTTTTTCAGCAGTGATGCTGCGTGGCTGAATAAATCAGCCTTTACCGGAGCGGCAGTTGTATGAAAGTAGACCTCTTCAATATTACCTGTGCCTTTGTCATCGGCAAAAGCCTGCAAAAAGACTGTGTTAACCTGGGAACGACGGAGAAGCTGTACAGCCGCGTCCATATTTGAAGCAAATTCGCTAGCACTTTGACAATAGAGTAAATCGAGGTCGAGTTGAGCTGCGCGCACTGGTTTTACAGTATCAGCAGAATTTGCGAGCAATTTTAAAAAGCTTTCTTTATTAGGGTTGCCATAGATTATAGTCCTTTTGATGCTAAGCGAATTAGCCGAAGAGTCGGCTGCGTTATCATTAAGAGCAAATAAAACTTCGAAGCCATTATCTTTGGCAGCTTGGGCTGAATAAGCTGTATATTCGCCATAAGGCCATACAAAGTATTTAGACCTATGGCCCAAGTTTTCTTCCAAAATACTTTGAGTTAACTCCATATCCCTATTGATGCGCTGCTTATATTCCACAAGGGACTCGTATTCGCCGTTTTTAAAGGTGGAGGAAGACATGGCTTGAGATGTGTCATTGAATTTATTCGTAACCTGGAATTGGTGCATGTTATGAGAGTGAGAAGCGATAGTTACAAGACCGGAGGCTTCGAGTTCCCTAACTTGGCCCCAATTTACAATTGGTCCGATATCGGCTGGTGCACCATTTTGCTGCCAGGATGTAACTAAGGCTAGCATAGCGGGGTACTTAAACTCTTTAAGCAGTGGAAAAACTTCGTTATAAAAAGATATATAGCCGTCATCAAAAGTTAACAGTATGGCTTTTGGCGGAAGGGAAGCTTGGCCATTTTTGGCCGCTAAATATTGATCAGCCGATATTGGCTGATAGCCCTGTTCTTTGATGATTTTAAAATGGTCTGATAGCGTTTCTTTGGTGACACTAAAAGGCGAATTCGTCTTTCCAACGTCATGATAATTTAAGATTGGAATATCAAGCCCAGGCTGCCCGGCATATGCAGGGCTGCTTATCCAAAGGAATGCTATGGTTAAAATCAGAATAATATTAGTTTTCATATTTCACCTACCAACTAAAACGATATAGGCCGTCTATTTGTCGATAACTATATCGAAGATTACTGCCTGAAGCGTCATCAGAATGCAGACCATATTCTAAGCCAAGAACTATGCTATGATTTGGTGAAAAGTCTTTTCCATACTCTAAACGGGCGTATGGACTAAAAGCCAGCGGCTCAGGTTCGTCATGCTCCCAATTAAGCATTAAGCGGCTGAGCAAATAGCTTGTTGGTAAGCTGTACTTGTAAACATAACCGATACCAAGCGATTCACGCAGGGACGGACTCTCGTACACAACATCCTGATTCTTAAAATATGCTCTATTCCAGTAGACAAGCCGGTTAAGAGCACGGTCGTTCTTATCAAAGAGAGTATAGGTGTGATTAAGATTAAAACTGTTGGATTGGTTGCCGTCAGTTAAAAGACTTCGGCCTAAGCCTATTGAGTAGTCTTCGCGGGGACTTAAAATTCGAAAATAATCGATGTTATACGAATTAGCCATTATTGGTCCGCCGTCATTTGCCGAGAGGGCTTGGACATCAAACACGGGGGCACGGCTTACACCAAAACTTAGGTTTGCGTGATCGGTCAGGTGTAATTCAGTATTAAGTGAATAGCTGCCACTGCTGCCATTTAGGCCATTATTTGAATACATAAAGCTTAGTTCTTTATTTATATCATTGTAGCTAAGTCCAAGGCTTTTAGTATTGATGGTTTGGTGCTCATTAGTACTTAAATCGCTAAGTCTAGTGCGATTTATTCCTGAGAAAAGCCAATAGTTACTCCCGATATACTGTTCGCCGGTAATATCCCAATATGAAGATTGGAGTTGTTTGTGGCTGTCATTGTAACCATAGCGAATTTCTGCCTCGCCAGATTTTTTGCTCTTGTAAAGACCGCTGAAGGCAAGAGAATTTGCACTATTTGGTGCCTCGGCAATAAGGTTGTCTATTGCGGATTTAGCAAGCTGATAATCCTCAACAGCAAGAGCAGTTCTGAACATACCGCTAAGTCCAACTGTTGGGTTTGGTGCAGTTTCTGAAAGCTTTTTATATTGCTCATAGGCAGCACGAGGCTGTCCGTTACTTCGTAATAATGCGGCGTACTGTTCAAGATAAGAGCTATTAAGCGGGTTATGCTCAATAACTAGCTCAAATAATGCTTTGCCTGATTGATAATGATGATTTGATAGAAGAGTATTGGCATCATTTGCTGCAATTGAAGAATGAGAAACATGGCGGTCGAGCAGACTATCGTATAAACTAAGCCCTTCTGCGCGTTCGCCTTGGAGAAGCCTAGCATAAGCAAGACCAAACTGGGCGCCATCGTCCTGTGGTTGACGGGTTAATATATAACGATAAACTTGTGTCGCTTGAGATAGCTGTTTAAGCTGGATATGAGATTCAGCCAGCGCCCTCAAACCAAACAATGGGGCCGAATTGTAGTCTGACCACAATCTCTCCGCTTCTTTAACGGCCAGCTCAAATTGTCCCCTGACCCTAAGGGCATAGATATAGTTTCCTTGCATTGATGAGTTAGCTGTTTTGTTATCGATATAAGGTTTTATAATTTTCAAAGCACGATCTGTGCTGCCCATATTAATAAGGGCAGCGGAGAACGCATCATTAATGTCTAATAGTCGATTTGAATTAGTTTCTGGTGGGAGATATTTTAAAGCGTTTTCGAACTCTGCTGCTGCCAGCCTATGTTCTTTTAATCGATTGAAAACACTGGCGCGACTTAAAAAAATATTAGAATCGTTTGGATTCTCTAGTAAAAGCTCATTATAAATGGCTTGGGCACTTTCTTGATGGCCAAGAAGCATTAAACATTCGGCATGCCATAGTCTAGCCTCAGAATCACCCTTGGAGGTAAGAAGAGCGAATATATCAAGAGCTTTTTGATAGCTGCCTAATTGAAAATATGCTCCGCCCACACTGCGTAGGACAAAGTCCGGAACGCTTAATGGCGGCAACGACTCATAAATTAAGATGGCTGAATTATTATTTCCTGACCAGTTAAGTACTGTAATATAGTCGTAAGCGACCTTAAAATCAGTGGGATCTTGCGTATAAAGCTCTCTAAGAATAACAAGCGACTCGACGTATCTCTGGTTTCGGGCAAGTGAAACAGCTTGCTCGTGAAGTGAAGTGCGAGCTGCGTATTCTTCAGGTAAATGCTGGCTGATGGAAGCTTTAGTGTTCGAATCTGCGAGAATTTCGCTTGCTTGAGCTGGCAAAATGCTTGCTGCCAGCATTGCGGAAAACATGGCAAATAGAAACATATTTTTCATCCAACCACTTCCAATTCTATTGCGCGTGATTAAGTTATGGCTTCAGTTGATTTTTCGTTAGCAGTTACTGCTTGGTTATTCCATAATTGAAGAATGAGAACACCTGCTATGATTAGTAGGCCGCCGATTCCTTGTATAAGAGAAATACTGTCATTTAAAAAGGCAATTGATAGAAGCACTGTAATTAGCGGTTCTGTTGTGCTTACTATCGAAGCATTTGCTGCGCCAATCTTGTTTAAGCCGGCAAAGAAGAAAAGGATTCCCACAATAGTGCCAAGTATTGCAATACCGGCCATCGACAACCAGCCAATCGGCGTTAAACTCAGAATAAGACTGCCTTTAACTAAGCCAACAATAAGGAAAACTAGTGCTGCAGAGGAGCAGACATAGGTAGTTGCAGCAAGTGGGTTAACATTTTTTAGAACTCTGTTTCCAATAACTATATAACAAGAGTATACTAGTGACGCACTAAGACTATAAACAATACCTAGTGGATCAACGCTAGTAAAAGAAACGCCTAAAATAAGAAAAAGACCGAGAAAGCATATTGCTAAAGCTATGCATTTGTGCCAAGTGATTTTTTCGTCGCCGACAGCAAACGATAATATAGTTACAAGGGCAGGATAGGTATAGAGCAGCATAGCTGCCAAAGAAACCGGCAAGTGTTCAATCGACAAAGCAAAAAATGTAGACATAGTGCCATAGCCTAATGCCCCCATTAAACATAACTGGATAATGGTTTTAAGGCCAATGTTTGCAGAGATATTTTTAATTCTTAGTATAGGCCAAAGAATTAGTGCGGCTAAACTAAAACGTATTGCAAGAATAGTTACGGTATTTGCGCCTGCATCATAGGCTAATTTGATAAAGATGGCAAGGGTTGCAAACCCGGTAGCTGATGCTAAGACCATCAAGGTCCCAGCGTGTTTCTGAAACATGATATCACTCCTCGAACTGTATATATTCTTGTTGTTATGTCAATTTCCTGTTAATATAGCTATATTAATATATGGAAAAGTGATATAATGTGAACATAGATATTTAACCTGGTAATAAGTACAGCTTGATTGTAGTTGTATTTATGGTATAATGTATATTACTATTAAAACAGAATATATTATATAAATAACTCTTAGCTAAAACTACTTTTAGCGCTTAATATATGGGGGCGTAATGGTTTCGACAGGGGTAGTTGTGGCATGGGTAGCGAGCCGGGGTTCCATCAGCCCGTCAAGACGGTGGAAAATAGTAAAAGCAAACAACGATTACGCTTTAGCAGCTTAATGCTAACGTTCTACTCTCCCACTTCCTGCGGGGCGGGATAGGACGTCATATAGCGGGATACCTGAGGCTCAATTCTCGGAGAGCCGACTGGGAAACTTTATCGAGATAGTACTAGCGAAGCCTGTCTGTGGGCGTCAACGGTGCGAAATTTAAACCACAGAATGCGCTCGGAGAAGCCCTTGTAGCAATGCTTTTGGACAGGAGTTCGATTCTCCTCGCCTCCACCAATTGAATGTCCCCTCCACCTGATGTATAATAGATGTTAGATCTATGTATATTAGGTGGAGGTTTTTGCTTTATGAAAGTGATTTGCCACTTATGCGGAATTGAATTTGAAAAAGTAGACAAAGAAGTCAGGCGACAGCAAAAAGAGGGAAGAGAATACTTCTTCTGTAGCCGTAGCTGCACAGGAATTCACGCCAACAAGATTAGACATAATACTCCTGAGGATGGCTTAAAGTCTTATCAGCGGCGGACAAAAAAGATGGAACAAGTGCTCGGGGAGAAACTAAGCACCGCTAAGTCTAGGCTGAATAAGCTTCTTTTGTATGAATTGGCTAAAAAGTGCAACATGGACACATGCTTTAGGTGTGGGAAGCGAATAGATAGCATCGATGATTTTACAATTGATCATAAAGAGTCATGGTTACTTGGTGATGATCCAGCTAAATTATTCTATTCTATAGATAATATTGCATTTAGTCATGCTAAATGCAATTACGAAGCTGGGACGAAAACGTACGTTAGCAATTGTAAGAATGGCGTTAAGGAAGAATTTGAATTATATACATATTGAAGCAAAATAGCACTTGTCAGGGAACAAGTGCTATTTGTGTTTATCTAGGACTTGGCTAACTAACTTATTAATAAAATTAATAAGTTAGTTAGCCAAGGAAACGTGTCGCTCGGAACCGTCCCCTATGACATGTGAAAGTATAATAGTCTGTTATCTAATTAAAAAAATTGTATAAATAAAATATATAACATTGACGACTTTGCTACGAATTGGTATAATTTTACTAAATTAATAGCAATAGGCGATGGAGTTCGCCATAACCCCGCATTGCGGTAATGACTCCTACCATTTATGGTAGGAGTCTGTTTTTTTCTTAAGAACTTTCTAAGACTACAGTTGTGATCCAAGCTTTTAAGCTAATTCAGGATCTCATAATAGGAGGAAGAGAAATGGCAAAAAAAATAGTTGGTATTAATGCGCTAGAAATCCTTGATTCACGTGGTAATCCTACAGTAAGAGTTAATGTAAAATTAGATAATGGAATAGTGACTTCAGCCTCTGTTCCATCTGGGGCATCTACCGGGGAAAATGAGGCACTTGAGCTTAGAGATGGGGATAAGAATCGTTATGGTGGTAAAGGTGTTCTGCGTGCCGTTGCTAACGTAAACAACAAAATAGCACCTCAGCTTATCGGCGAGGATGTTACTAGACAATCTAAGCTTGACAAAATCATGCTAGATTTGGATGGTACTCCAACGAAGGCAAACTTGGGTGCAAATGCCATATTAGGAGTTTCGATGGCAATTGCTAAAGCTGCTGCCTTGGCGGAAAGTCTACCTTTATATTCATATTTGGGTGGTAAACCTGCTACTACATTACCTGTACCGATGATGAATATCCTAAATGGCGGAAAACATGCAGATAACAGTGTGGATTTTCAAGAATTCATGGTCATGCCAATTGGTGCTCCGACATTTGCAGAGGCACTTAGATATGGTGCTGAGACTTTTCATGCCTTAAAGAAAATTCTTGGACAGAAGGGCTACATCACAAATGTTGGTGATGAAGGTGGCTTTGCGCCAAACCTAAAAAGTAATGATGAAGCGTGCGAAGTCATTATTGAAGCTATTCAAAGAGCCGGCTTTACTCCAGGGAAAGATATTGCACTTGCACTTGATCCTGCAGCTAGTTCTTTCTTTGAGAAAGGTATGTATAGCTTATCTAAGTCTGGGCAAGGCCAAAAAACAAGTAGTGAGATGACGCAGCTATACAAGGCTTGGATAGAGAAGTATCCTATTGTATCAATTGAGGATGGTCTTGATGAAAACGACTGGGATGGTTTCCGTGAACATACATCGATTTTAGGAAATAAGATTCAAATTGTTGGTGATGATATTTTTGTTACCAACACAAAGTTCATAGGTCGTGGTATTGAAGAAAAAAGCGCTAATGCGGTGCTAATTAAACTCAATCAAATCGGTACGGTAACCGAGACCATCGAGGCTATTAACCTATGTCGTAAAGCAAATTGGGGTTATGTAATATCACATAGATCTGGAGAAACAGAAGATACCTTCTTAGCCGATTTCGCCGTAGCAATGGGCGGTGGGCAAATAAAGACTGGTTCTGCTTGTCGTAGTGAGCGAGTTGCAAAATATAATCGGCTTTTAGAGATTGAGGCAGAGCTTGGATCTTTAGCTGTATTTAGAAATCCACTGAGTAAATATTTAATTTGATTAACCGTTGGAAGAGGCAATGGACAGTCAATAAAAGATAACTTATTTTGCAATGTAAGGCATACAATATAAGTATCTAGGAGGGGATTACAATTGAACACAGATAATCCTCAAAGGCTGTGTATCTACCTTCAAACAACGGATAAGTTTAATGGATGTAACGTAGCTAATCTGATTGCTGGAAATGCTAGACAAATTGGTTGCTCGGAGATTAATGTATATAAAGGAATATCAGGCTTTGGAGCAAGTAAGCGCTTATATTTACCTAAAATAATAGCTATAGTAAACGAGCTACCGTTACTGATAGAAGTTGTCGGGAGGCAATCCGAGATTAATAAGTTATTAAAATACATTGATAAAGTCTTACAGGATGGAACTGTAACAATTGAGACAATAGAAATATACAAGAAATTTAAGAAGAAAAATAGCACTCCATCGTATATTGGCTATATAAAGGATTTGTTTAGGTTGTGTCGTGACGTTTTCAAGATAAGGATATTTTTTATATGCATTTCATTTGTTGACTGATAGTTTGACGCATTGTTTGAGATACTGATATAATAATTATAAATGAATAGTTTTGGGCGATGGAGTTCGCCATAAATCTGCTTTGCAGTGATGACTCCTACCAGTTTTGCTGGTAGGAGTCTGTTTTTTTATACCATTAAGTAGAGGTATTATAGAATGAACTTACACGATAAGATAGTACAACAAACTTTAACTGATGTTATTATCCCTACTGTGATTGTACCACTCACTTCCATAGTAACAGTAATTTGATATGGTGAGCAGATTTCAATCAATGTAACTTAGCTATTGACGATATATGTAATGCAGACGAATCATTAATTAAAAGTAGTAAAATTCTAGATGTTAAAAATGATTTAATGGAATTTATATTAAGTAAAAGAATAGGAACATTACAAGAAGGTGTGGTGTTTGCAACTAGTAATTACATTAGGTGAAGAATATGCGAAACGACGGAGGAAAAATCTTCACGATATGCGGGAGGAACTTATACTTCTTAGGTCTTTGTTACAGAAGGTAATAAAGTAGACAAACGTAAAGGAGTGAAGTACATGGAGCAGAATTTTGCTATCGCGGCGCAGTGGGTGCTATTGGCTCTCATTGCAACTGTATTCTCAATCCGACTTGGCATTTCTGTTGCATTAATGGAAATTGCAGTAGGAGTCATCGGCGGTAATGCTCTGAATATCGAAATTACTCCCTGGGTTACTTTTTTAGCTGGATTTGGTGCTGTTGTTTTGACTTTCTTAGCCGGGGCAGAAATAGATCCAGACAGCCTTAAAGAAAATATGACCGAAAGCTTAGTCATCGGTTTTGTATCTTTTCTATTACCATTCCTCGGAGGTATGGGGTTTGCATATTACGTATTTGGCTGGGATGCTAATGCATCTAAAATTGCGGGGATTGCCTTATCTACAACATCAGTAGCTGTAGTTTATGCTGTAATGGTGGAAAGTGGTTTGTCATCTAGCCGATTAGGGCAAGCGATTTTAGCAGCTTGTTTTATTACTGATCTTGGAACAGTAGTGGCGCTTGGTATTTTGTTTACTGGTTTTTCTATGAAGGTAGTTTGGTTTACAGTCGTTTTAGTAGTTACTGTCTTTTTGGTGACACCGGTTGCTAAGAAGGTTTTTGAGTGGTATGGAGGACGCGTTAGTGAGCCTGAGATAAAATTTATCTTTTTAATACTCCTGGCTCTGGCTTATTTAGCCGTTATCAGTGGTAGTGAGGCGGTTCTGCCGGCATATATCATTGGTATGGCAATGGCACGATTTTTTAAATATTACAAAGAGACCCTTCATAAAATGAGGGCCATCATTTTTGCAGCATTTACTCCTTTTTATTTTATTAAGGCTGGTGTATTAGTAAACCCTTCAGCGTTATACACAATGTTTGGATCTATTCTGCTCTTTCTGTTGATAAAGATGGCAGCCAAATTTATTGGTGTATTACCGGCAACAAAGTTTTTTAAATATGAGAAAACGACAGGGATATATACTACTCTTTTAATGAGCACTGGACTCACTTTCGGGACTATTTCGGCACTATATGGCTTAACAAATAACTATATTGATAGTAATCAGTATAGTGTCTTAGTTGCTGCAGTAATATTAAGTGCAGTTATACCTACAATTATTGCGCAAAAGTGGTTTTTCCCTGTTCCTTCCGAAATAGTTCAGACCTTATCTGATCAAACAGCTAATAAGGTGCAGCGGAGTGTAGAACATGGAAATTAAGAAGATGGTTGTTGCATACGATGGATCTTCAGAAAGTGAAAGAGCGCTAAATTGGGCGATTGATTTAGCAGGAAAGATTAGAAGCGATATTGTAGTTGTTTCGGTAGTTAAACCCCCTGAATTTAGCCCGACGGTTAGTGAAATTGAGGAATTCTATGAGGACGGAGAAAAATATTTTCGTCCGCTGTTAGAAAAGGTTGAGGAAAAGGTTAATTTCCTTAATATATCCTTGAGAACTGAAATTCTAAGAGGGCATCCAGCTGAAAGCATTGTTAGGTACGCCTATGACCGAAGAGCCGACTTAGTAGTATTAGGGACAAGGGGAAATGGTGGTTTTAAGAGTTTAATTATCGGAAGTGTAGCGCAAAAGGTTGTAACCTACTCCAAAGTACCTGTAGCTGTAATAAAGTAGTAGCTTAGCCTTAATAGATAAACAATCATCAAAATAGGAGGATAATATATGCCGAAAATAACAAGTAATGCTAAAAGACTCAGAATTTATATTGGGGAAGGAGATCATCTGAAAAATAGATCACTATATAGTGCAATTGTTGAGAAAGCAAAAGAATTAGATATGGCGGGAGCTACAGTTTTTAGAGGTATAATGGGTTATGGTGCTAACAGTCGTATTCATACAGCTAATATCGTTGATTTATCAAGTGATTTGCCAATTCTTATTGAGATAATTGATAGTGAAGAATATATTGCCAAAATCTTGCCGTTTTTAGATGAGGTTGTTAAAGAAGGGTTAGTAACCATAGATGATATTGAAGTGATAAAATATGGGCATAAGCCACCTATAAGATAATGTATCGATTGCAGTAAGGAAGGAGAAATCAATGGAAAAATTGTTATTAGTGGCAATTGGGGGAGGAATTGGAGCTTCAACGCGATATTTAGTATCCTCTTGGGCTGTCGAACGCTTCGGATCAGGCTTTCCATATGGAACTCTTATCGTTAACGTGGCTGGATGCTTTATAATCGGCATGTTTATGGTAATAACCACTGAAAAATTTGTAGTAAATCCATATTGGCGATTACTAGTTACAGTAGGCTTTCTAGGTGGTCTTACTACGTTCTCTTCTTATAGCTATGAAACATTCAAACTGCTTGAAGAGGCAAGTACAACAATAGCGCTTTATAATGTCTTTTTCAATTTGATAACAGGTTTTGTCGCCACTTGGTTAGGTATTGCCCTTGCTAGGCTATTTTAAATACTAGTGGTTTGTTTATAAAACAAGGGACAGGGTATCTGTTTTTTAAAACAAAGTACCTGTCCCATCATTCTATTGTTACAAGGGAGGATTGCTTCTAAATTAATGGAAAATCTAGTTGTTTTGATATATGTGTGGGTAAGGGCTTTCAATGTAGTTTATGGCAAGCGTTTTTCAGTGTATTATTTTTACAGAAACACAGGATATCTTGGGGTTGGTAGAAAAGATAGAATCAGCCGGGTGTATTAGTTATTGTCTCGAGAGCTGCACAGCAAACCGTCCCCAATGCTCCGCTTGTCACCTATTTTAAGTCGAAAAAGGAAAAAAACAAACTACTGCATTACTTTAAAGTCCGTAAGGAAAGAATATACAAAGTAACTCCTGTGCCTATAGTGACTAACAGGAGGTGGAGATATAGGCTGGGCAGCAAAAACATAGAAAAACCAAGTGATACCCACAGGAAAGTCAGCGCCAGTAGTTTACTCTTCCTACTGATAGATCGGTAGGTTTGATAATGATAAATATAGCTGCCAAATGTTTTATGGTTAATCAGCCAATTATACATCCGATTTGAACTACGGGTAAAGCAATAGGCAGTAAGTAAGAGAAATGGCACTGTCGGCAGAAGGGGAATAAAGATACCAATAATACCAAGAACCAGTGATAGGCAGCCAACTGTTATTAAGATATATTTTTTTAGAAGTTTACCAGTATACATCACAGTTACCCCTCATGATTAAGCTGAAAATATAAATATCAGGTGCGTCAAAAAAGCTCTTTTAGCTGAGAGAAGCGTACACGCGCGTCCTTATTTTAGTATATATAGTCCCACTAGGGTTAATGCAAATAGAATTATGTACCGCTCTTTTATAGCCTTCTACATAAGTTAAAATATTTCCTATTGATTTATAAATATCTTAAATTGTAATAAATTGGATGAGTTATAGTTTGATATATTGAGAGTATCTAATAGTCAAAAGGGTGTAGGTTATAGGTACTTTCAAAAGTGAGCAGATTTTTACTGCGAAGTAATGGGTTTGATCGAGCTCATGAATATCATCCGCTATGGAGAACTGTATAATGTCATAAGGGAAAAGTAGAACTCCTGCCAAAGTTGCCGTAGTTGGCAGGAGTTCTCTGGTAGTTATGAGGAATTTAAGTTGAATGTTATCCTATCAGCGTCGCTATGGTAGGAGAACTGAGGTGCTGAATATGCCACTGTTTTGAGCAGGTATAGTTACAGTATTAAATGATTGTTAATATGAGTCACAGTAATTTTTACAATATATGTTTTTTTGCAATTGACAGTCTGGATCATAGGAGGAGAAAGATATCCTTAAGCGTGGACGGTAATTTAAATTGGTAACTAATCCGAAAACTTTAGAAGCTACCTCATTATAATTACTACATAAATCACTAATATCGTCATTAAAGAATTGAACAACAGATCTTCTTATAACAATTACAACATCGCCAATAGTTGATTCCATAAGGGGGGGTATTTTTTTTGCTGTTAAAACAGTACCAATGAATAAGGGGTTTTTATATAAGGCAGTGCAAAATGTTTGTGCTAATGTTTGCGGAGTATATGATTTATTGGTAACAGGTACAACTTGGCCACGGCTGTTGAGAACTACAATGTCGATGGTTATATTACCAATTTTATGGGTAAGAGGAAGAACATTACGTAAGGCAGTTGCAATATCGTTATTATTGGTTACCTTAATGGGTAAGGTATATTTATCTCCTTCAACTTCTAAGTCATATACGGTAATATATGGGCTTAAGCCATAGGTATATTTGATTTCATTTGCAAAAGTATACCAAGGCGGAGATAATCTGGTATTTGCCATATGATAGGCCTCCTTTTTTTATTGTACTATATACTATGTTAAGTAAAGTAAATAGGTTATTTTATTAAGTCTTTTGGCAATTTGGAGAAAGGCTTAAAAAGGGGCCGCAGAGTACGCTAGCGGAAAAAACAGCTCTTTCGTATAGTTTTTTTGTAATTCGGAAGAATGTACAACGGGGATTTTTAAAGAAAAGTAGAATGTTATGTTTTTATCTTTCGGCAAAGTAAATAAAGTGGTTGAATGTTTCATGGGGTTACCATATACTGTAATTGAGCATATACCCAATATGGGGATGGATTTTCAATCATACGAAGAATAGGGCGGGGGGAGCGTTAAATGGGCGACGTAATTGTGCAGAGTATTAAACAACAAGCAGGTCAGAATTTTCGAGATGGTTATAATTGCGCTGAGGCTATTTTACGTGCTTTTAATGAAAATTTAGCCCTTGGATTAGGTGACGATGCGTTAAAGATGGGCGCAGGTTTTGGCGGGGGGATGGGGCACGCTGGGTGTGTATGCGGAGCATTAGCTGCATCCATTATGGTACTCGGCGTACTGCAAGGCCGGGCTCATAAAGATCAAAACCGGGAACCTGCTTATCGCGCCTCTGAAGAGTTTTACTGTAAATTTAGTGAAGCTTTTGGTGGCACTTGTTGTAGATTACTCAATCTTCATCCATTCGAGACTAAGGAACATCTTCGTAATTGCTTAAAGATTACTGGCAATACCGCCGATTTACTCATGCAGTACATACAGGAGAACGGATTGAGCAAATCTCAAGGTTTTAAAGAAAGCCCATAAGTTATGATTATCTTTATTTACCTATGTTTAAAGGGAATTGTATATTAGCTGCAAAACAGTCAAAACAGTAGATTTTTTTCGAATAACTGTTTGGATCGAGGAGTATAGATGGATCAGCAAAAAAGAATTCGTAAACTTTTATCAGATGAACTTGTAATTGCACTTGGGTGCACAGAGCCGATATCAGTAGCTTTTGCCGCCTCACTAGCTAAGAAATATGCTCGCGGAGCAGATATAACTCTCGTTAATGTATCTGTCAGCCGAAACGTTATAAAGAATGCCATGGGGGTTACCATTCCTGGAACCAATCACTGTGGTGTTGATATGGCAGCTGCCTTAGGTATTGTAGCTGGAGATCCTGAAAAGAAACTGGAAGTTTTGTCGGGGCTTATCGATAGCGACATCCAAAAGGCAGAAGCACTAATTGCACAAGGTATTACTAAGGTCCAAATTGCTGATTCTAGCAAGAAGTTATATATTGAAGTTAATATTGAAACCACGAAATCCTGTGCCAAGGTTATTCTTGCCGATGATCATACTAGAGTTAGTAGTATTGAAGTAGACGGAGTGGTTATATTTCAAGCAGAACCCATTGATATCTGTGAGATTTCTAGTGAAAAAACAATGGGATTTCTAAATCTTGAATCAATTTGGGATTTTTGCTTATCTGTTAATCTTAGTGATTTGGAGATTGTTAAGCAAAGTATTGAACTCAATAGGAAGATTGCCGAAGAAGGCCTTCGCAATCCATATGGACTACAAGTAGGTAGAACCATGCAAAGCAATATTAGACTAAAGATATTAGGGGATGACATCGTAAATTATGCTATGTCTTTAACGGCAGCTGGAACGGATGCCAGAATGGCTGGAAGCCCGATGCCCGTAGTTAGTAACTCGGGAAGTGGTAATCAGGGGATTTCTGCAACTATACCAGTTGTAGCCGTTGGTGAACGACTAGGGGCTTCGGAGGAAAAAATCCTGCGGGCTGTTACGTTAAGCCATTTGATTGTTATATACATAAAAGCAAAATTTGGGCGTCTGTCTGCAATCTGTGGCGCAATTGTATCCTGTATAGGGGCAAGCTGTGGAATTGCCACTTTACTTGGAGGCGGTCTAGAAGAAGTTAAAATGGCGATACAAAATATGTTGGGAAATGTAACTGGAATGCTGTGTGACGGCGCAAAACCGGGTTGTGCTCTGAAAGTTGCGACTTGTACAGGTGCAGCAGTGCAATCAGCACTACTGGCAATAAGGGGATTTGGTATCAGGCACACTGATGGCATTATTGAAACAAGTCCCCTGCACTCAATCGAAAACTTATGTCGGATTGGTAGCGAAGGAACGATAGATACCGATAAAATAATTTTGGAAATCATGCTGAATAAGCAGGAGAGCAAAATAGTATCATAGCTCCAGATATTAACGCACCTTTAAAAAGATCCTCGCAAGTGTAACGAACCCCAACCTATTTCAGTACTTATGCTGGAATGGGTTTTTGTTTGTATGGCAAAACCCACTCATATTATTAATCGCCTGATTATTATGGTGAATATTCGTCAAGTTACCTAAGAAAAGAACTTGAGTGAAAAATGTAAGAACGCCGAATCGTTATAATTAAAACATGGGGACAGGTACTATGTTTTCTAAAACAGTTAACCTGTCCCCGTGTTTCTTTCCTAGTCGGCAAACAGTGAGATGACACCTGCTAGGTGATTGTTCTTGATTCAGAGTCTACAACGCGAACGTCGACTTTATGTGATAACTTCAGTTCTTTTTGCAACTTTTCCCGGTCACCCGGGCGTAGCTATCTGGGGAAAGTTCTTGGTATGGTATAATAGAAAAAATTAATACACTTTGGTCTACAAGGAGGCTTAGCAATGACCCCCAAGCAAATCCACCTCGTTTTTGACACCAAGATTGGCGGAACCAAACCGGTGACTGTTGTCGATAACGGCCATAAATGCCCCTTCTGTAATCGCGACGAACTTGAGGGTATCATAGCAGAAGACGGGCCTGTACTCCTCATCGCCAACAAATACCCGGTACTAAGAGATACCTACCAGACCGTCCTCATTGAAACTGATGACTGTTCATCCGAACTGTCGCTCTACCCAAAGGAGCACCTCTACCGAGTCATCCGCTTTGGCGTCGAGAAGTGGCTGGACATGATAGCCGACGGTGAATTTTCTTCGGTACTGTTCTTCAAAAACCATGGCCCTAGCTCGGGTGGATCCATTCGTCATCCCCATATGCAGATCGTCGGCCTTCGCCACGTCGACTATACTGTCAATATTCCCCCGGCTAGTCTCGAAGGTATCGTCATTAGCCGTAACGGCGGTGCTGAACTATCTATTGCTGATAAGCCTCTGGTTGGCTTCATTGAACTAAACATCAAGCTCACCGATCTCAAACAACTCGACCGACTGGCGGACTACCTGCAAATTTGCGCCCACTACTTTCTCCACCACTTCAATCGTCACTGTAACAGCTACAATATCTTCTTCTACCATATACGAGGACAGATAACAGCCAAAGTCATGCCTCGATTCATTACCTCGCCCATCTACGTAGGCTACGTCATCCCCCAGTTTTCTACGCGTATTCCCGATGTAGCAGCTGACCTTAAGCGAATATACGGATTATAAGTTCTGTCGGGTTGAATTCAGGAGACTAATTTCAGCCCCGTGCAGGCGTTAGTCGAAAGAAATAACATAGCGGATTTGTAAGGTTGCGGATCGCTTTCACCAACTAAATCCTGAGATGACTAGAACCCGTGAAATTTCATGGGTTTTTTACTGCGTGTAGTTTTGGTATAGATATGGTTTCACCCCCACCTGGGTTTAGGAAATAATTGACCTAAATTGAAATAATTGACTAATAAGTAAAAAAGTTATAAAATAATAGCAAAAATGATAAAAATTTGTTGGTTTAACTAAATATATGGGCAAACTTGTCGAAAGATAAGGACGCAAAGCTTTGGGTCTAAGGATATAATGTCTATGATTGCCAGGTTGCCAGATGAATTAAAATTACCTTTATGTGGCAAGCGGGAGCTTGCCTCTATTTGTTCCATGATTTAGCCAAACTTCACTTTTAGCTGAGGAAGTCCGCAAACAAGCTGGTGAAAGCAATAGATCCGAAAAATTAAACAATACATAATAAATTAGTAAAAGAATATTGGATTAACTGGTTACATAAGTCTTTTTGCATAGTACCGATGGTTCAAAAACGGGGGGACTAAAGTGAAGTTTGATTTTGGTTATGCCGGAACGTATGTTATATGCGTACTGGTTATGATAATTGTTTGGCTGCTGGTTAAGTATTACAGGATGAAGGAGCAGCTCAAGAAAAACGAAGAGCGATTTAGCAAGCTTATCAATAAGCTTGCTTTGGCTCTTTCTTGTGATAAAAGTATCATTTGCAATGATGAGAAATTTATGGACGACGAAGCTATAATGGCGATATTAAATGATATTACTGATCGTAAAGTAGAGGCAGATTTGCGCAATAGTAAAAAACTTCTCTCTTTGGCGGCAGAATTGACCCATCTGGGGCCATGGAAATATTATAATGAGAAAAACCTTCTCGAATTTGATGATGAGTTTTACATTATCTATGGCACGGATGTGGCTAGGGAAGGTTCATTTATGACTATGGATGAATATGCTAGGAAATTCGTGCATCCGGATGATGTTTGCATTATAGCGATGGAAGTAGAGAAGATGCGTATGACCACAGAACGTCACTATACTGCTGAATTTGAACACCGTATAATACGGCGGGATGGCGAGGTACGCACTATTCTTGTCCGGGTTGATACAGAAAAAGATAACGAGGGGAAGATTCAAAAGTGTTATGGTGCCAATCAGGATATCACCGAACGTAAAGCCATGGAGGCGGCTCTGCACAATAGTCGGGAGATGCTCTCGCTGGCGGCAGAACTAGCCCATCTAGGACCATGGAAATATCACCATGAGGAGGGACTTTTCGAATTTGGTGATGAGTTCTATGCTATCTTTGGTACTGATGTAGCGCGAGAAGGTGCATTCATGACTCCGGAGGTGTACTGGAGAGAATTCGTACACCCAGATGATGCCTGGATGTTTAAGACATCTGAGGTGAAAAGGACGTATGAGCATCGTATTATTCGCAGGGATGGCGAAGTGCGAATTGTCGCTGTGCAAGGGAATATCGTAAAGGATGCCGCTGGCAAGATCATAAAGTGGTATGGGGCGACTCAAGACATCACCGAACAAAAGCAGGCTGAGGCTACTTTGCGTCATCAAACGGAAAAGATTCGTCGCATTGCCTACACCGACGTGCTTACTGGCTTGTCAAATCGCGCACATTTAAATGAAATGCTTGAGGGGGAGATGGAGCAAGCTCGTCGCGGTATGTCGACAGGGGGGGTTCTATTCATCGATTTAGATGATCTTAAGACGGTGAATGATACACTAGGGCACACTTATGGTGATGCAATTATAGTTGAAGCTGGGAAACGCATCGCAAAGGAAGTGGGGAAAAATGCCATCATTGCGCGCATTGGCGGAGACGAATTTGTGGTAATTTTGCCTGGGAAAAGAGATAGGCAATGCATTGCAACTATTGCCGATGGAGTAATTCACGCACTCTGCCAGAATACTGAGGTTTTCGGAGAAATATTTCATCTATCGGCCAGCATTGGTGTTACTATCTATCCCGATGATGATAATACGGCTGAGGGCATCCTTAAGAACGCTGATAACGCAATGTATTTTGCTAAAAATTCCGGTAAGAATTGCTGGAAATTCTACGATGTGGAAATGCAGGCAGTGGCTTATGAAAAGATGATGCTTACCAAAAGTCTGCACCGCGCAGTAGGAAATAATGAGTTTGAAGTGTATTATCAACCGCAAGTAAATATTGCTGACGGCGCTATCGTGGGATTCGAAGCTTTACTTCGCTGGAATAGTCCGGAACATGAGTCTATACCGCCGGTACGTTTTATTCCTTTGGCCGAGCAAAGCGGACTTATCAATATCATCGGAGATTGGGTACTCCAGGAGGCGTGCCAGTTTGCCCGGCGATTAGCCGATAATGGGTGGGGAAACATCTGCGTAGCGGTTAACGTGTCACCACATCAATTATGTGCTGATCGTTTTATCGACAGTGTACGTGATGCCCTGCTTAATGCTGGTGTTTTGCCACACCAGCTTGAAATTGAAATTACCGAGAATGTTTTAATTGCCTCGTTTAAAGACAGCATTTCTAAGCTTGAAGAATTGCAGTCGATGGGTGTGCGTTTAGCGCTTGATGATTTTGGCACAGGTTATTCGTCTTTGACGTATCTTCAGCGGTTACCAGTTCAGACTTTAAAAATAGATAAATCCTTCATCGATATGATCTTGGTCCCTGGTTCTAAAAAGGCAATTATCAGTACTATTGTAGATATGGCGCATCAAATGAAAATGACAGTCGTCGCTGAGGGTGTGGAGACGGAAGAACAATTGGAATATTTAGCGAAAATCCACTGCAACTTTGCTCAAGGCTATCTTTTTAGCCGACCGGTGCCGAAAAACGAGGCTTTACAGTTGTTGTCACCACGTTAACGATTCCCAGTAACCAGTGATACGGAGGAGGTTATTTACACTGAGCTACATGTTGAAAATGGGTGGATTTGCAGAAGTGCTGATCGCCTCCACCACTTAAAGACAGAATACTTATTAAACCACGATTTCGTGGTTTTCTTACTTTGTGCTGTTTTAAAAGGCATTGAGTATCTCCACCAGGATTGATTGGTATATTTTACAAAGGTTTTATTAAAACTTTATAAAATTTTTATAAATGCTTTAGAAGCAGTTTAAAGTCTTTTCTTATAATAAGCTCATAACAAATTAAGGGGGCTTATTAAAAAGATGAACAAACTCAAATTTCTGTATGATGTGGTTAAGACGTTACGGGATAAAGATGTTATCAATGGTGTGGCAACAGTAGAAGTACAAAAAGACCAAGCAAAGATTCTTTATGTTAAAAACGAATTTCAAAAAAACCTAGTAACAATGGAGACTAAGGCAAATATCATTTCCGAAGTAGATTATGAAGGAAAGAAAGTAAAACATCAAAGCACTACTGAATTTACTAATCATTGTCCAGGTAATGGTATGCATCATAAACTATTTAGACATATGCATCATGCTGGTGGCAGATGCGGGGGTATAAAAGCAAAACTCACAAAACTCTCCTTTGTATTAGGTCTCTTAGATAATATGAAGGCAGAAGAACAGGCAGATAAAACCACTCTTGTTACATTAGAGATGACAGAGCTGCCTGAAGATATCAAAACACTCATTCAAGAAAGAATGATTCATGCAGAGTCACACCACAATCAGAGACATTGTTGCTTCATGAAAGAGTGTAGCTGCATAGAGAAAGGCAAATTTACATTTGCTATGACTGTTAATATAGATCACGAAATTGAGAAGATAGTAGTAACCTTTGACGGCGTACAACAAAATGAAGATGATGAACAGCATATTCTGGACATAGTCGTTGAGTTACAACTTAATCAATAATTAGGGTGCTAGTAGCTATATTGTGGGGTGCAAGCTGAAAGAATAGTTTGCGCCCTTTTCACTATATTCAATATAATAAACCTATAAGAGTAAAGGCAGGTGATTCGGTGTTTAGGTGTAATAAACGTCATTTTCATTCGGATTTGGAAAATCAATGTGATGATTCCTGCTTCTCGGCCTTCCAAAGAATTCATCGACATCATCATCGGGAATTTCAAAAATATCATCAATATTTTCGCTATTTTAGACCCGCTATTGTACTGTTCAATATCCTGATGCTATATCTATTATTTAGTTGGGGAGGCTTTGAAGGGATAGGCGTTTTTTTCGCAGTCCTCATCAGTATTAAAGGAATTGTTCATTTCATTTTTATGCGGCGTCTAGAGAAAAGGATATTTGCGCCCATTGAACAACTAAAGCTAGGCATCGATGAAATTGCCAGAGGCAACTATAATGTAAAAGTGGAATGTGATGTCCCTAATGATCTTGGTTTATTGATTTTTTCTTTTAATGAAATGGCAAAAAAATTATACGAGAGTGAAAGAATACAACATGAATATGAAGAAAATCGCAAAACACTCATTGCTAATATTTCCCATGATCTCAAAACACCCATAACGGCCATTCAGGGTTATATTGAGGCTTTACGGGATGAAAACATTAAATTTCAAGGTGACAAGGACAAGTATCTAAAAACCATTCATAACAATACGATTTATATTAATAAACTAATCGATGATCTCTTTCTTTTTTCAAAACTCGATATGCAAAAATTGGATTTCGCTTGCGAGAGTGTAGAGATTGGTGCTTTTATGGATGATTTTATGGAAGAATACAAATTTGGGCTAGAAGAAAAAAACATCAGATTCCAGTATATACCAGAATTGAAACAGGAATATCACGTAAATATCGATGGCAAAAGATTTCACCAGGCTTTTAACAATATTATTAGTAATGCCGTCCAGCACGGTCCGGAAAATGATTTGTCCATCGAGATTACAATGTATATGCAAGAAAAATATATTTGTATTGCTATTCAAGACAATGGACACGGAATTGCTGAAGATAAACTACCTTATATCTTTGACCGTTTTTATCGTATTGATATTGAACGTAAGAAAGATTATATGTGTACCGGACTTGGCCTAGCAATCGCGAAGGAACTTATTGAAGCTCATTGCGGGAAGATTACTGTTTCAAGTAGAGAAAATGAAGGCACTTGTTTTACAATAATGCTTCCCATTTTACAAGAACATGAGGATGAGATTACAACATGAAGCGTATATTAATTATTGAAGACGACCTGGACATTGCTGAACTGGAGCGAGACTATCTTCAATTAAATGGTTATACTGCCGAGATTGTTCAAGATGGAGTGCTAGGTTTGAAAAAGGCAATGACAGGTATATATGATGTGATTGTTGTTGACTTGATGCTGCCCCAAAAAGATGGATTCGAGATTATTAAAGAGATTCGTAAAAAGCTCGAGATACCTATCATAGTTGTGTCGGCTCGTAATGACGATATTGATAAAATCAGAGGGCTGGATTTTGGGGCGGATGACTATTTGACAAAGCCCTTTAGCCCTGCAGAGCTCATTGCTAGGATTAAATCTCACATGAGGCGTTATGAGCGTCTAAAAGGTCATACTGTTTCTGAGGTTATTGAGCATAAAGGCTTGGAAATCAATATAGCATCACATAAAGTCATGGTGAATGGAATGCCAGTCCAATTAACAACTAAGGAATATGAGTTGTTATTGTTTTTGGCTTCCAATCCCAATATTGTTTTCACCAAAACACATCTTTTTGATACTATATGGGGCGACGAGTGCTATGGCGATAATGCAACGGTTGCTGTTCATATTCAAAAAATTCGCAAGAAAATTGAGAAAGACCCGTCCAATCCGGAATTTATTGAGACACTCTGGGGGACGGGCTATCGTTTTAACCCATAATGGATATGAGGGAAAGTATGTTTTACCATATTAAAAGAATTTATGAAAATAATCCCCAAAACAGTCAAATAGGCCAATTGCTAATACTACGAGCCACAAACATAGAGCGGCTTTTAGCTTGGCTTTTCATGACGGACAGAGAAGTTTGAGAAAGTTACTTCCATCTGATATTATTATAGACAATACTGCACTGGAAGAATTTGAATTATATATATTGAAGCACAAAAAGCACTTGCCAGAACAGCAAGTGCTACTTATTTAGATGGAAATTGATTTAGTCATAAAGAATGAGTTATTTTTGCCAAGGGAAGGAAATTCTTTTGGCAAACGTGTCACTTGGAACCGTCCCCTGTGACATGGTGGATAACTCCCAAGTTGAGGAGAATTAGTACATCAAAATATCCGCCCCAGTTAGTCGCTAGATATAGTTGCAAAAGCAGGGTGAATATGTCAAAATTATTATGGAAAACTATTCGTAGTAGTATATCAGGCGGTTGATACGGCTATACGAGCAGCAATTGCGGTAATGGGTAGATAATTTTGATAGTAATTGTGTTTTAATTCAAGGTTTATTGTTGCATTTTGTAAGTTGATATAAATCAGGATGGTCAAAATAGTTGATAATATTTAATTATCAGCAAAAGGAGATGGCGTGATGGAATGGTTGGCTAATCCTCAGGTTTGGATGGCATTGGTGACATTAAGTGCACTAGAAATTGTACTCGGAATTGATAATATCATTTTTATATCTATTCAAGTCAGCAAGCTCCCAGTTCATCTCCAGGATAAGGCTCGAAGGATTGGCCTTTTGCTGGCGATGTTTATACGCATAGGTCTGCTGTTCTCTCTTACTTGGCTGATGGGACTTACTGTACCGCTTTTTACCGTTGTTGGTAATGAAATTTCTGGGCGTGATTTAATTCTTATTATTGGTGGATTGTTTCTTATTTGGAAAAGTACTATGGAAATCCATGAAAAGCTTGAAGGCGGGGATGAAATTTCACCTAATAGTGTTGGGACAACGTTTGGATCTGTGATTTTTCAGATACTGCTTTTGGATATTGTCTTTTCACTTGACTCAATCATTACTGCATTGGGGATGGCGGAGCAACTTAGTGTCATGATTGCAGCAATCATCATAGCAGTTATTTTTATGATGTTGTTTTCTGCACCAATCAGTTCATTTGTGGAACGTCACCCGACTATCAAGATGCTCGCTTTGAGCTTTTTGCTCCTGATAGGCGTAGTACTTATTGGAGACGGCCTGGATATGCATATCCCTAAAGGATATATCTATTTTGCTATGGCATTCTCGGTAATTGTCGAGATGCTCAATCTTAAACTCAGAGGGAGTAAGCCGGTCAAACTTCATCAACCACACTTGGATGAATCGAACGATGATAAAATTTAACTAGCTCTTCTCTGACTCAACCGAAAGATAAGATAACACTTCTATACACTTGAAAGACAGAAACATAAGTATCCCCAAAATTAAGCTTGATACATTAAGTCTTGGGTGACTTGCATTGCTATGGATTGCCTCCACCAAAAATTGATGTACCCTCCACCTAGCTGGTGGAGGGTTTTGCATTTGTAACACTAATTTATGATTGAGTCTATAATAAGTTTTATTCATAGTATAAAAAAGGATACTATAGCACGAAAAAGTGCATACTTGCTTGCTGTAATGTTAGTGTATATTATTATAGCATGGAGACGCTTCCACTAAACAAAATTTTAGGGAGGAATCTATTGATGTCAAAAAATATACTTATTTTAACAGGCAGCCCTAGAAAAGGCGGCAATACCGATAAGTTAGCAGAGGCATTTATTGCTGGAGCCCAACAGGTCGGGCATACAACTGTAACCTATACAACCGCAAATAAAAATATTAAGGGGTGTATTGACTGTCAGACTTGTTTCAAAAAGGGTACTGCTTGTTCGATTCCTGACGATTTTAATGAACTTGCACCGCTTTTGGAGCAAGCCGATATGATTGTATTCGCAACTCCTATGTATTGGTTTTCGTTTCCGGCAACACTAAAAGCTGCGATTGACAAATGCTATTCCTATTTAATTGCAGAAAGGCCATTAAAGATAAAAGAATGTGCTCTGTTAGTCAGTGGCGGTGTGCAAGATGAAACGATGTTCGAGGGTATTATTAAGTCCTATAAGCTAATTGCTCAATTTCAGAATTGGAAAAACATCGGCACAATCATTGTGACAGGTCTTCATGATAAAGAGGATGTTCTGAAAACCGAGGGGTTGCAGAGAGCGGAAGCACTAGGGAAAAGTATACTTTAGTTTCTGGAAGTGCAGAGACTGTTCTGTTGTTTCTGCCTTGCTAATGTTGATGTAGAAAAAAGGTTGATTTGCAAGGTTGCGGATCGCCTCCACCAATCTAAAGTTGTGTTTTTATAAAACAATACTAAACAGCTATTTGTCTGATGATGACAGATAGCTGTTTTTGTGTTTGAAGGGAGTTTATTAGATTTACTATGAGAATCAAGGCGAAAGAGGAACGCGAAACTTATTCATCCTCTAACCATGCCTGCCGCAGTAACTGAACAGCGGGATAAATATCTTCAAGCGCGATACCACCATATCCAAGTAGAACAGTTCCAAAAGGGGCATCACTTTGATCTTGCCACAGATTTCCTGCAGGATGGATTAGAAGCCCTGCTTGAAATGCACGCGCTACAAGTTCCTGCTCTGATAGCTGTGACATTACTTGAACCAAAAGATGCAACCCTGCATTTCCTCCCGAAATTGAAACAGCATCACCAAACTCATGTTTAAGAGCCTGAATTAAAATACCACGCTTTTTCTTCATATGCCTAGTGATTTTTCTTAAATGACTTCCCCATTCGCCTTCTTTTAAGAATAGCTCCAAAGGCTTTTGTATTAAAAAGGGTACAGAACAAGGGAAGTGTTCTGAGCTTAAGAGAAACCGATCCACCATTTTTTGAGGAAGAACCATATATGCAACCCGGATGGACGGTGAGAGTATCTTCGAAAAACTTCCAATGTATATGACTTGGTCTGGAGCTAATGCTTGTAATGCCTGGATGGGTCTAACGTTATATCTAAGGTGGCAGCTATAGTCATCTTCGATAATGATTGAATCAGATTCACGAGCCCACTTTACAAGTTCAAGACGTCTGGTAATAGACATGATGTTTCCTGTGGGAAATTGGTGTGAAGGGGTTACATATACTGCTTGGGCATCAGTCATACGTAGTTGTTTTACTTTTAAGCCATGTTTTTTTACTGGTACTGGTATTATGCGAAAGCCCATATTAGAGAAAATAGAACGTGCTGCCCAGAACCCTGGGTTTTCTATCGCGATAGCATTAGTCGAGGGCTGGATCAGCTGACCGGCAAGATTAAGGCAGTATTGCGTTCCAGGGCAGATAACAATCTGATTTGCAGTGCATTCTACCCCGCGATACTCCCTCAAGAACTCTGAAATGGCTGTTCTCAGTCCATGTTCTCCTTGTGCTGGTCCGTAACTCATGATTTGCTCTTTATCATCACGCAAGCATTTATTGGTTAATTGCCTCCACTTCCTAAACGGGAAAATAGCAGTCTCTAGCTTACCATATTGCAAATTATATTTTGGAGATTTTACTGGCTCGTTCAAAATAGCTTCTTCTTCTGTTTTTGTCTCCATAAACACAGGCAGATTAAGATTGTCTAGCGCTTCTATATAGTAGCCGCTGCGTGGTTTTCCCACAAGATAACCCTCTGACACAAGTTGCTGATATGCCATATCAACTGTGGTTCTGCTGACGCATAACTCTTTTGATAAGTGGCGGCTTGACGATAGTTTTGTCCCAGGTTTCAAATCTCCGCTAAGTATATTATTGCGAATTTGTTGATAGAGCTGAGAGTACAACGGCTTTCCATCTTTGGCGCTTAAAACAAACATAACAAATGCTCCTATGTAAGATTTGGCAGATATTTTAAATTAAATTCTGTTTTATCTGGTATTTAAGCATCGATTTGGCTATAATCATTTGCAATATTAACAGAAAAGAATCTATTTCCTTTATTGTATTATAAGTAGAAAAACTAACGCGAATGGCACTATTTGCTAAATCTTCACTTATCCCGGCTGATAACAAAACCCGTGAAGGCTTATTACTTTTAGATGAACAAGCAGAACTCTTAGAGACATAGATAGCTTCACTTTCTAGGGAAAACAATATTTCTTTCGAGCTAAGACCAGGGAGAGAGAAGTTAACAATATGGGGGGCTCCAACCTCGCTATGTATTTGTGGGCTATTAAGTATACACCCCGGAATTTCCATTAGCCCATCTATTAGATATTTTTTAAGATTAGATAAATATTTATAATTATCCTCTTGCTGTAGGTTCTGCTTATGCATAGCTTTGCTCATAGCTACTATACAAGGTACATTTTCTGTTCCCGCGCGGTACCCATACTCTTGTCCGCCGCCATTTACTAACGGAGAGAATGAAGTGCCGCTGCGAACATAGAGAAGTCCTGCTCCTCGCAAACCATGAAATTTATGAGCAGAGATGGCTAGTGAGTCGATTCCCCATTCTTTGGGACTTAATGGCAGTTTACCAAAGCCTTGTACTGCATCGACATGAAAATGAATAGTAGGAAATGCCGACAACAATCGGCCAATATCCGCGATAGGTTGTATCGAACCTAATTCACTATTTACATACATCACAGTAACAAGAATAGTATCTTTTCGTATATTTCTTATTACATCATCTAAATTAATACAACCCTTGTCATCAGTTGGCAGGTATGTAATGAAGTAGCCCATACTCTCTAATTGCTTGCAGGTTTCATATACAGAGGCATGCTCTACACTCGTTGTAATAATATGCTTGCCATGCAAATCGTTCCTTATAGCAAGTCCCTTTATTATTGTATTATTACTCTCAGAGCCGCTTGATGTAAAGATAATTTCTTCCGGCCTTACTCCCAAACTATCAGCGCAAACACTTCTTGCTTGTTCTAACTTAAGAGCTGCTTTTGCCCCTAGGCGGTGGGGGGAAGACGGATTGCCAAAATATTGCGTCGACATTTCGTGATATGCTGCTAAGATATCTTCATCCGGTAAGGTTGTAGCACTATTGTCAAAATAAATCATAGTTACTAATCACTTCACTTTTTTGAATGTTTTGATTACTGATACTAATGTATCCATAACGGATACTACAAACCCCAATCCGTTCCAACCCATCATCCCGCTAGTCAAGATTCTTGCCTGATAGCCATTGTCCACTAAAAACTCGCAAACATAGCGAGCACGAAATCCATGAGAACATACCACAATATATTCTTTGTCCTTAGATAGGGTTGCCATTTTATGGGGCAGCTCTTTTATTGTTATATGTACAGCACCAGGTATACTGCCTTTTTCTAATTCCTTGTCGGTCCGTAGATCAATTATTTGAAAAGAGGGGTTACCTGTTTCGATCATCTTTCTTAATTCGTTAGCGCTTATTGGTTGAAGGTTACTGTTTTGACTACTGTTCTGGCGAGATTTTTGCCCGTATACAGCTTCTTCTATGGTATAGCCCTTTACAAATGGGAAATTCATGACATCCTTACCGGCTGCCTCTGCTTCGTCTTTCGTTCTAAATAATGATAGTGCCCACCATTCTTCAGATCTTTTCTGTTGTAGGTAGACGATGTAGCCTGTTTGGAGACAGTCACCACAGACATGATTGCCTGTTTCCATTTCGTAAGTAGTCCCGTGTGTTTCCGAGTGACACACACTACAAAGATTCTTAGTTTCCAAACCTAGATCTCCTCCTCAAAATTAACGCTGAGTTTGCGTATTCTTACGCGCTTATGTTACACCAGAGGACTACACATTAAAAAGATCCAGTTTAGAGAAAAAATACAAGGCCAGTTGTAATGTCAATTTATATGAATCAGATGACGATTCGTCAAACTGATTGAAAAAAGTGGATTTTAAAGTAACGGCTCGCATCGTCTGAATAAAAACGAACCCGCCAATTCGGCGGGTTCGTTGCTTTGAGTGTTAGTAAAAGAAAGACGCTATAGACAAAGGATTAACGAAATAATTTTTAAGGACATGGTAAAACAATCTGACGGGAAAGATATTTATAGACACTTGATAAAAAGTTCGTTAGTTCATATTTACGGGAAAGGCAATGAAATAAGAAAAAGGAAGGTGTTTATACCTCCCTACATTTTTTCAACTATAGCAGTCTCTAAATAACCGGTTCATTTGATTATAAAAAGATTAAATTTTCATCGGAGTAGTATCTTTAAAGTACTTATTTGAAGATACACTCAATCTCTTCCACTTTAATTATAACATATAAAAAAACGAAATTGTAGACTGGTTGTTTCCATTTGCTACTGCTATAATGCAATAACACGTTAACCGCTGACTGAAGGATGACATCAAAAAATTAAAGAAGAAATGCAAAAGGAGGGAATGTATGAATCTCTTTGTGCTTGGTTTCCAGGATATTGATAAAACAAAACTCATGGTTGTTGGGGGTAAAGGTGCTAATCTTGGGGAGCTCACCAAGATTGATGGAATACGAGTACCGGATGGCTTTTGTATCTCTACTGAAGCCTTTAAAAGAACACTCTCGAAAACGCCGTTGATTAACGAATTACTTGATAAGTTATCGCTTCTGAAGGTGGAAGACCGGGAAAAAATCGCTAAGCTTAGCGGTGAGATTCGTAGCGCCATCGAAGGGATAGACATCCCTCAGGACATTAATGAAGAGATCACCAGCTTCCTTTCCGGACTTGATGAGAAAAATGCCTATGCAGTACGATCAAGCGCAACCGCGGAGGATTTGCCTACGGCTTCCTTTGCTGGCCAGCAGGATACGTATTTGAACATTATCGGAAAGGAAGCAATCCTTAAACACATCAGCAAGTGTTGGGCATCGCTGTTTACTGAGAGGGCTGTAACTTACCGCATTCAAAACGGCTTCGACCACCGTAAAGTACACCTGTCTGTGGTTGTTCAGAAGATGCTCTTCCCGCAGGTGGCAGGAATTCTGTTTACTGCCGATCCTGTCACGGGCAATCGAAAGGTGTTATCCATTGATGCCAGCTTCGGACTTGGTGAGGCCTTGGTCTCGGGACTGGTGAATGCTGATATCTATAAAGTGCGTAACGGAACGATTATCGATAAGAAGATATCCGCCAAGAAGCTGGCTATTTATGCCTCAAAAGATGGTGGTACGGAAAAACAGGAGCTTGGACCAGAAAGGCAGAATGCACAAGCTCTAACCGATGAGCAGATTTTAAGCCTCACGCGCATGGGGAGAGAGATTGAACGACATTTCGGCTGTCCCCAGGACATCGAGTGGTGTTTGGCTGATGATGAATTTTACATTGTCCAAAGTCGGCCAATTACTACTTTATATCCCATCCCTGAAGCAGCTGATGATGAAAATCATGTTTATCTATCTGTCGGCCATCAGCAAATGATGACCGACCCCTTGAAACCATTGGGAATGTCTTTAATGGAGTTAATATCTCATGGTAAGTGGTCTAGAGCTGGTGGAAGGCTGTTTATTGATGTGGCGCAAATGCTGGCTTCACCAGACGGCAGAAAAATGTTGTTAAATAACATGAGACAACTCGAACCACTCACAGAAGACGCAATTATGACCATCATAGAGCGAGATTTTATAAAATGTTTACCAAATGATAAGAAAGAGCAGAATCCTGGTAATAACGATAAAATTACGCTGCCTGCAGAACATCAAGCACAATTCGAAAACAATCCGTCAATCGTTTCTGATTTGATTAGAAAAAGTCAAAACTCCATAGAAGAGTTAAAGCTAAGCATTAAAGGGAAATCAGGAACGAATTTAATTGATTTTATAATTGAAGATATCCAGGAATTAAAGAGAATCTTATTTGACCCACAAAGTTCAGCTGTATTTATGGCCGCCATAAATGCTTCACTTTGGATCAATGAAAAAATGAACGAGTGGTTGGGTGAGAAGAACGCAGCAGACGTACTTTCTCAATCTGTACCCAACAATATTACTTCGGAAATGGGTCTGGCTTTAATGGATGTGGCGGATGTGATTCGCCCTTATCCTGAAGTAATTGAGTATTTATTGAATGTAAAAGATGATGATTTTTTGGAAAAATTAATTAAGCTCGATGGTGGGCAGGAAGCCCGAGATGCAATCCTGTCTTATCTTGACAAATACGGAATGAGATGCAGCGGAGAAATTGATATTACTAAACCGCGCTTTAGCGAGAAGCCAACTGCACTTGTTCCCATAATTCTAAGTAACATCAGAAACTTTGAGCCTCATGCCAGCAAGCGGAAATTTGAGCAAGGGCGACAGGAAGCTTTGGCAAAAGAACAAGAGTTATTAGAAAGATTGAATAAGTTGCCGGATGGTGAACAAAAAGCCAACGAAACAAAAAGAAATATCAATCTAATCCGTAATTTCATTGGCTATCGTGAATATCCAAAATACGGCTTGGTTAGTCGCTACCTTGTTTATAAGCAGGCTTTACTGAAAGAAGCCGATCGACTCGTACAGACAAATGTTATTCATGATAAAGAAGATATATATTACCTCACTTTTGACGAACTTCGCGAAGTCATAGCGACAAATAAATTGGATTATCATATAATCAGCAAGCGAAAAGAAGAGTACAAGTTATATGAAAAGCTGACTCCCCCACGCGTGATCACGTCTGATGGTGAAATCATTAGAGGTGAGTACAAACGGGAGAATATCCCGGCCGGAGCACATGTAGGTCTAGCTGTTTCTTCCGGGGTTATTGAGGGGCGAGCCCGTGTCATCTTAAACATGGAAGATGCAAATTTAGAAGATGGAGATATATTAGTCACAGCCTTTACTGACCCCAGCTGGACACCATTATTTGTATCCATCAAAGGGCTAGTCACCGAAGTTGGCGGACTGATGACCCATGGGGCAGTTATCGCCCGTGAATACGGCTTACCAGCAGTTGTCGGAGTAGAAAATGCCACAAAGTTAATCAACGACGGACAGAGAATCCGGGTAAATGGAACGGAAGGCTATGTAGAAGTCCTATAAACGAATTGTGATGAATAGAAAAACCGGAGAACAAGCGTCTCCGGTTTTTTGGCTATTGTATTAACAAGATATACCAGGATAATATAGCCGTTGTTTAAAATAGTAGTTTACTGTCCTGGATCAATCACAGTACTTTCTTGTCTTTTCTCAGTAAGGATCGTTTCAATAATACCATGCATTGCTTTTTGCGCATTAGCACTAAGGCTGTTTAAAGTATCCCCCTGATCCCCAGATATAACAATGGAAGAGTCAAGGGGTAATCGACCTAGGAAAGGAATACCCCACTCTAGAGCGGTTTTTTCCCCACCACCTGATTTAAAGATTTCGTGAATATTCCCACATGACGGGCAGAAAAATCCACTCATATTTTCAACAATACCAATTACATCTAAATTAACTTTTTTGCAGAACTGTATTGTTTTACGTACGTCTGCAAGGGCAATATCCTGAGGGGTTGTTATAATAAGTGCTTTACAATCGGGAACAACTTCTGAGATAGCGAGCTGATCGTCTGCTCCAGGGGGGCAGTCAATGATAATATAATCTAAGCATCCCCAATATACGTCAGCTAGAAATTGAGTAATAACATCTTTCTTAGCTGAATCACGCAAGATGATCGGTTGATCTGGATGTTCAAGCAGCCCTTGGCTAGAGAAAACACTTAAGTTTTCATTATAATAGAGCGGAATTGCTGTAGAACCAATATTTTTATGCTTATGATTAGTTAGTCCAAGCATACCAGGGATACTTGGACTATGTAAATCTAAATCAAGCAAGCCGACTTTGCAGCCATGATTACTTAAGCTGACAGCGAGATTAGCAGCAATTGTGCTTTTACCAACGCCACCTTTCCCACCCATAATCAAGAATTTATTTTTTACATTTTGAAGAAACGAGAGTATTTTTGCACTTTGTTCTTTAGGCGGAAGCTTTTCACACAACGTTTAATCATCTCCTTAAATGGCGAGAAGTAGTATCATACAACGCATAATTGGATAATTTTACGTAGTTTTCCCGAAACGTTATGAACCATACAATTAGCGACTAGGTACATCTTTGTGGATATGTGTTTACAGAATTTTAGGCTCGTTTTTTAATATAATAAGAAAAAATACATATTTGATTTACATTATTAGAAATATTTAAGGGTATAATTTAAAATGAGCATATGCCCGATTAAAAACTTTAGATATAGAATTCGTATTAGACAATTTAAAGAACAGAACGGCATACAAGAAGTACTTTTTTACTAAGAGCTAGCCTTAAATAAACATAAGAGAATTGCGTAATTTTATAGGCGGCTATAAAACGCGAAAGGGAGGTGTTTATATGCCTGGATACTATGGAGCAGGTCTTGGTATGTGCCCGCGAATTATTGGGGGAGCATGTTTAGGGCTTGGTGGTATCGTTAATATTGCTATATTAGGTGTTGGAATATACGCAATAAGCAAACTAATAAGCCAGCCTGCTGTAAAACGAGGATGAAATTAGTAAAGGGTGACTATAGTTAAACTATAATCACCCTTTACTAATTTCAAGGAAAACTTTTTAATAAACACATTTGATATAAAAGACATTGACAATTATCTATATATTGGAATACTATAAGATATAGATAGTTATCTATATCTTATAAATCTTATTATCGGGTGATTGATGTGAATAAAAATTATAGTGAACACGCCTTATTTATGAAAGCTCTAGCCGATGAAACTAGAGTCCAAATATTTGATATGCTTTCCAACGGAGAACTATGTGCTTGTAGAATACTTGAAGAATTTCATATAACTCAACCAACCCTGTCCTATCATATGAAGATACTGTGTGGTAGTGGTCTTGTTAATAGCAGGCGTGATGGTGTGTGGGTTAAATACTCCATAAATAAAGAAGGCTTTGAATCATTAAAGAGATTAATTCAATCAATTAGCTCAAAATTTGAAAAAAGTTAATAACAAATTGCCTGGGTATGAGGGGAGATGGAATGGTGATAATTCTCGAGTGGTTAAATACTCAATTACTCAAAATGGAGTGGCTCAGTAATTTAGTGGCTTTATTAGTAGGAGAAGCATTTGGGTTAGATATAAACAGTAGAATTGGTGGGAGTATTCACTTCTTCATCTATGATGTAATAAAGATATTCATGCTGCTTATAGTGTTAATATTTACTATTTCTTATATACAAAGCTATTTTCCACCTGAAAAGACTAGGAAAATTTTAGCCAATTTTACAGGGATTTCGGCGAATATTTTGGGAGCGCTGCTTGGAACTGTAACACCTTTTTGCTCCTGTTCTTCTATTCCTTTATTTATCGGCTTTACTAGTGCGGGATTACCTATAGGAGTTACTTTTTCTTTTTTGATTTCTTCGCCGCTTGTAGATTTAGCATCAGTTATTTTGCTTGCAAGTATATTTAATTGGAAAATTGCAATAGCGTATGTTGTAGTAGGTATTATGCTTGCGGTCATTGGAGGTACAATAATCAGCAAAGCTAAACTAGAAAGATTCGTTGAACCGTTTGTGTTCGGTAATAAGGTTCTTGAGATGGAACAAGAGGTTTTATCGACCAGAGAAAGGATTGAATATGCAAAAGAGCAAGTGCTAGTGATAATAAAAAAAGTTTGGCTGTATATTATCATCGGCGTAGGAATTGGAGCTGCCATTCATAATTGGATCCCGGAAACTGTAATATCAGCAGTGCTGGGGCAAGATAAGTGGTATTCTGTGCTCGTGGCTACATTAGTTGGGGTTCCTATGTATGCCGACATTTTTGGAACACTACCGATCGCGGAAGCCTTAGTCTTGAAGGGGGTAGGAATAGGAACTGCGCTAGCCTTTATGATGGCCGTAACTGCACTTTCACTTCCTTCTATGATTATGCTCAAGCAGGTTATAAAAAAGGAGCTATTAGCTATCTTTATTGGGCTTGTAACTACAGGGATTATCATAATAGGGTATGTATTTAATGCATATAGTTATCTTTTAATATAGTAAGTAAATTTAAAATTAGTAATATTTTATATAATATGGGGAGTGGTTTAATATGATTATTAAGGTTTTAGGTACTGGCTGTAAAAATTGTGTTACACTAAAGGATAATACTGAGAAAGCATTGCAAGAAACAGGCGTACAAGCAGAGATTGTTAAAGTAACAGACCTGAAAGATATTATGGCCTATGGAGTAATGTCAACTCCAGCCTTAGTTATCGACGAAAAAGTTGTATCCTACGGAAAGGTTTTAAAGCCTGAAGAAATTGTGAAAATCTTACAAAACACAAAATAGAATATTTAGACCAGGTTGCTAAGAGAAATCTTATATTTACAAAAAAAAATAGGCAGTATGAGTATTATTTAACTCAACTGCCTATTTTTTATGCCAAAAATTCCAGAGTAAGACCGACTGAAACTTCCTGTATATTTCCGAGCTTAGACAAAAAGATGCGAGAGGATAGGTCGGTACAGTGACATGCATAAAGAGCATGAACGTTAGTTTTATCTAAATACTCCAAGGTACCGTTTAATTGTTCATATGATGGTTTGCATAGGTGAAGTCCACCAATAATTGTATGCACGCGAGTATCTTTGCAAACTTCCTTTGCTTGCTCAACAATATTTCCAATCCCAGAATGAGAGCAGCCAGTGATAATTATAAGGCCCTGGTTAGACTTATAGGCAAGTGCAGTATCGTCTTGCATATAGTCAGCTTCAACGCGGCCGTTCGTGGTGATTGTGCCTATCGAGTGCATACCTTCGTACTTATATCGACGCTCTATATCCCCAAGAAAAACTAGCCTGTCGTTAATCCAGATTGGCGATGTGCTTTTCTGGATTAAAAAAGCGTTATTCAACTTTTCAACAGGTATATTCAGCCCTATTTCCTTATTTTCTTTTATCCGACTTTGGAAGGCCAGCGGATGAGCTAAGATAGTAGTCTTTTTCGTATTGGCTTGTTCATAGAAAGGCAGAAGGTGATTAAGCCCCCAACTATGATCATGGTGACCGTGGGATAATACTATATAATTAAGATCGAATAAGTTTATACCAAGCTTTTGGGCATTTTCTAAGAATAATGATGATTCGCCTAAATCGAATAAAACTTTTGTTTCAGTGTCTTCTATATATATTGAAAGACCGGCTTCAGCTTTTAAGTTTTGCGCTGTAGTAGTATTATCAACCAAAATAGTAAGCTTCATAGTGAAGGCCTCCTAGAAGATTAGAGATTCATCTAAATAGTACAATAATTTAATGCCCGCCGCAACTGTGTCCGTGTTCGTGATCACAAGAATTTCCAGAGTCAACTAGTTCGCCCTTCATATATTTATCAAGGAGGTTTTCAGGAGTATCTGATGGGGCGCCGCAAGTTACTTTTACACCACGGTTTTGTAAGATAGCTTGTGCAGCCTCACCTATGCCGCCTACTATAATATCGGTGCAGCCTTGATCAGCAACCCAGTTAGGAATGACACCAGGTGCATGAGGGGGTGGCGTTAATAGCTCCTGCTTAATTATTCTGCCATCATTTACAGTAATAATGGCGAAGTGTTCACAATGCCCAAAATGCGTACAAAGTTTTCCACTAACTAAGGGTATAGCAACTTTCATAGATTCTTCAGCACCTTTCTGATTTATAGGGAGCAGATTTATTAACTTATCGATAATACTCTGCATTTCTATTTTGATATTATGGTTTAGGGTGTCTATACTTCGATCCTCATCACCAGCGGTCACAATACTAGGGTCAATTGGCAATCGCCCTAAAAAAGGAATTTTGTAGTCAGAAGCGGTCTTTTCACCACCTCCAGCTTTAAATATATCGTGAGTATTGCCGCAAGTAGGGCATATAAAACCACTCATATTTTCAACTATTCCGAGGATTGGCATATTTACCTTCTCGCAAAAATGGATAGATTTTCTCACATCTGCTAAAGCAATTTCTTGTGGGGTTGTAACTATGATTGCCTTGCAATCAATAATGGTTTGTGCTACCGTAAGAGGCTCATCGCCTGTTCCAGGTGGGCTATCGATGATTAAAAAATCGAGAGGTCCCCAGTCAACATCTGATAAAAACTGGCGTATAATACCGATTTTTAATGGCCCGCGCCATATTAGAGGATCATCTGGCTGATTCAATAACCCTTGAATTGAGACAACCTCTAAGTTTTCATTATATAGGTATGGATGTATTCTACTACCGCTAGTATTTAATTTAAGATTGGTAAGACCTAATAGTCCAGAGATACTTGGACCATGAACATCGACGTCTAGTAGACCAACTCTGTAGCCTTGATTGCTTAGAAAAATTGCTAAATTAGTAGCAACCGTACTTTTTCCAACGCCACCTTTACCACTCATCACGACTAATTTATGGTTTACCTGCTTTAAAAACTGATTAATTATCTGACTCTGTGCTTCATAATCACGATCTTTATTGCTGCTACAAGACATTATAAAATACATCTCCTTTAGTTTGGATACATTACCTTTTCAATTCCAATGCATTTGGAACATTAATAGGTTTCAGCTTGCCTTCTTGAAATTCCTTAAGTGCTCCCTCAACTGTACAGTTTTGTTCATTAAGTGCATAAACTTCGATTTTTTCAGCCTGCAGTACTCTTAAGGCTTTTGGACCGACATGTCCAGTAATCAATACTTTGGTTCCGCTCTTAGATAGATTCTGACCTGCTTGAATGCCGGCTCCGTGGGCAGCCTCAAGGTTTTGCGTATTAGACATACAATCCCAAGTGCCGTTTTCTGAGTCATAAATAACAAAATGATCAGCTCGGCCAAATCGAGAGTCAACTGTGGATAGATGGTCTTCACCATGCGCCGTAATAGCAATTTTCATGACAGTTCCCTCACTTTTTTACAAATATATGATATAGTTCACGTACTGAACGTTGATAACCGCTAAACATTTTATCTAGGGAATGAAGATAATCCGAGGAGAGGTTCGACCACAAGAGCATTTCTCGTGGGTAATTACTGCTTTATCACCGGTTCGAAAGCGAATAAGTGGTGCTGCTTCACGAGAAATCGTAGTAATTACTAGTTCCCCCTGTTGCTGATCTTTTAGGACTATGCCTGTATCTGGGTTGATAATTTCGGCATAAAAATGATCATCTTGCACATGTAAGCCCTGACGCATATGACATTCACCAGCGATTCCTAATGATAAGACATTAGAATTTCCATAAATGGTATATACGGGCACCTGGAATTTTTCTGTTAGTTCTTTACGGAGATCTTCAGAACATTTTTGCTCCTCACAAATCAGACTCATCAATGGCAGGTTTGGTATTTCTATCCCGTTTTTTAGTAAAAAATCAGCAAATATTAATAACGTATCCGGAGCTGAAAATATCGTCGTTACACCAAAATTCAAGATGTTAAGAAAAGAGTTTTTAAAGTTATTCGCTTCATTGGCAACAACAGTGATTCCCAGCATTTCTGCGCTCTGCTCTAGTGAACGAGCGCTGATTGACAGGGGAGAGTTCCCGATATTCATCAGCACGGAGGTTATCGTAATATAACAGCTAACTAAACTTCGGGCAATCATTTCCTGCTGCCCTATGATATCACGTGATGTAAGCCCAACTGCAATACCAAGGTCGGGTGTTTGTTCAAATCTTGCAACACCGCTAACTGGCATAGTCAAAAATCCAAAAGGATAATTATTAGCTAAATCAGTAGTTGTTGTAAATGGCAGCTTATGAATATCATGGATAGACTTTATATTAGCTGGTGACAGTCCTATAGCATGAAACCGCTCGTAATAAAATTGTGTTTTCTCATAGACACGTTCAATTGTAGTCTGAAATTTTTGGCTTTGCAGCGATGTTCGTGCATCATTGTCCATGGTCTCTATTTCAGTGTTTAATATCATTTTTGTAGTGTCTCCAATGCCTTTGCCAATTGGTCAGTACAGGAAGTACCATTACGGCAAAGGTTACCTTTGAATTTTTTTATTACTTCATCGATAGGCATTCCCTCGATCAAGATGCTGATTGCTTGAAGATTTCCAGGACATCCACCGACGAACTTAACGTTTTTTATAACACCGTTTTCAATTTCAAATTGAATTTCTTTCGTACATACGCCTTGTGGAATAAACGTTTTCATGATGAAATCTCCTTACTTGAATGCCTCTAAATTATTGGATCTTAACTTTTTCTTGAAACCACCGAAAGTTCCAGCTTGTCGGCAAGATTATACCAAAGTTCTAAAAGGGAAGTTTTTACTTTAGCATTCTCTGGCATTTCTAGTACACTTTTGCCTGCCTGGGCAGCTTTGCTAAAAATATCGCTGTATGGCAGCTGCCCGGCTACTAAAATAGAATTATTTTTACACCAATTTATGATTTCCTGGGTGTTTTCTGGGTGCAGAGTACTCTTATTAATGCATATTAAAAGCGGTAAGCCAAAATGGGATACTAAATCTGTCAATCTTTTTAGGTCATGCATACTAGATACGGATGGTTCGACAACGGCCAATACCAGATTAGCGCCGGACAAAGAGGCGATGGCAGGGCAGCCAATTCCCGGCGGACCATCAGTAATAATTAGTGGTAGACGAAGGTCGGAGGCAATTTTTTTCGCTTCTTGCCGAACTTTACTTACAAGTTTGCCAGAGTTCTCAATTGCGAGACCAAGTTCGGCGTGGACTAAACATCCTAAACGAGTATCTGATATAAACCAATGACCGGCTTGCTTTTCGCGCATGCTTATCGCATGTTCAGGGCAATTAAAGGCGCAAACGCCACAGCCTTCGCAATTTAGACTTGAAGTGACAACACCGTCGGTAATTGCTTTGAAGCGACATAAAACGGTACATTGGCCGCATTTAAAGCAGGCTTTCTCATCTATGTAAGGTTCAAAGCCAGCTTTAAACTCATTGGTTTTTTTAATTTTTGCACCACTAATCAAATGAAAGTTTGCGGCATCAACATCGCAGTCGACAAGTACTTTTCGTGGTGCCAAATAGGCAAGCGCTGCACTAATACTGGTTTTTCCTGTACCACCTTTTCCGCTGACTATAACCAATTCTTTCATTAGGTTACACTCCTTTGTGACTTAAGCTGTTCCCATATTTGATACGCAGTCTCTGAAAAATCACTTGGAATATGACCTGCCGCATATTGTCTGGCGAAGGAAAGATTGTGGGGTATTTTAGCAAGTAAAGGAGTATCACGTCTATTACACAGATCTTCGATGCTTTTATCCCCAGCAAATTGGTCATATTTATTTACCACAACGCCTGTCGGTATATTTAATAAGCTAGTAATATTCATTGCTAGTTCCAAATCATGCCGGCCTAGCGGAGTATCTTCTGTTACTAAGATACAATAGTCACTATCTTTTATGGCCGAAACCATTGAACATGAAGTTCCAGGCGGACAATCTACCAGGACGTCTTCAGTGATTTTTGCAGTTTCTTGTTTGAGCTGTCTAATAAGAGGAACAGCACTGGGAGTGCCTACTTTTAGGGTACCGCTTAACAACTTAACTTGTGGATGCTTTGTTGACCTTCCTAAATTAATAGTGCCAATGCTTTTTGATTTTTCATATATAGCATTATTGGGGCAAGCAAGCAGGCAACCTCCGCAACTATGACACAATTCGTCAAAGAGAAGTGCGCTTTTTCCGGATATGCAAATCGCATTAAATAAACAAACAGCAGAGCATGCACCGCATCCATTACATAAATCAGTATTAATATGTGGAATAGGTATTGATATCTCACGGCTGGGAAATTGCATTTCAGGGTTTAAAAACAAATGGCAATTTGGCTCTTCGACATCACAGTCAACCAATGTAGTATTTGAACAAGTAGTTGCGAGAATTAAGGCGAGAGTGGTCTTTCCTGTTCCTCCTTTTCCGCTGGCAATGCTTATCAGCATTGAGTTACCTCCTTATGGGGAAAAATAGTGCTCTTCGCTCAATGTTGTGGCAATAAATTGGATAATTAGACCTCAAACTGACAATGTGAAGAGCCCAACTTTAGTTGCTAAACATTATTTTCCTTTGCAATATTACGGAGTTTGGCTGCTTGCGATTCCAAGCGTTTAGCTTGTTCTTCTAAAGTTTGTGTTCCTTCATAAGCGCCGCAATTACTATTTAAACCTCTGCCCATCCGGTTTCCAAGTCCTGAACTTTGCCTGCAGCTACGCCCACGACCTAGTGGACCGTGTCCTGAAGGACCTGTTCCGTCTCCTCTTGGCATAGAATTCACCTCCTCTTTGAAAAATGAACTATATTTCATAACTAAAACAAAAAAATATTAGACGTAATCACCAATGCTCCTTCCTTGTTTGACTAAATAATCACTAACTGCAGCATGTAAGGCAGCAGCGCCAAGGTTTGAGCAATGTTGTTTTAGCACAGGAAGACCATCTAACTCATTGAGGATGTCTTGATCTGTAATTTTTAGAGCTTCCTCAATTGTTTTCCCTTTAGCAATTACAGTGGTTGCACTTCCAGATGCAATTGCCGCCGCACAGCCAAAGATAAGGAAACTTACATCCATAATTCTTTCATCGCGTACTTTAATGAAAACTTGACAATTATCTCCACAGTCAGGTTCACCGATGTTACCAATTCCATCGGCATCTTGCATACGTCCAACATTTCTAGGCGAGGTAAAATGTTCAATTACTTTTTGTGAATACATTAAATTCGCCTCCGTTATGTTAATTATGAAATATATTTCATAATTAACATATATTATTTGGAAATAGATGTCAAGTCAATAGAAGAATTTTTTCAGTTAGATTGGAAGAGTATTTTTCTCGATAACTAGATTAACGTGGGATTCAGATGTTGCGCTAGGTTCTAGGTGAATCATTACATCACAAATCCCAAAGTGTAATCTAATTTTAGATTCTAGTTGTTCGCAAATAGCATGAGCCTTATCGAGAGGCATATTTTTATCAAGGATAAGGCGCATATCAATGATGCGACAACATCCGGATTGTCTTGTGCGTAATCGATATAATGAAAGTACTTGAGTATGGTTGTTTACAATTTCAAAAATTAACTGTTCTTCTTCTAACGATAGGCTAATATCTGTTAACTCTAAGATATTCTTTTTTATTATTTTATAGCCTGATCTTAAAATAACTAGCCCTACTATAATGGCGATAGTTGGATCAATCCAAAGACAACCAGTAATTTTTATAAAAAATAGACTGAGAAGTATTCCAACCGAAGTCCACATATCTGCTCTTAAATGAAGTGCATCTGCTTCTAAAGCAGGTGAGTATGTTTTTTTAGCAACCGTAGTTATTCTTGCGGAAACAAAGTAATTTGCAATAATAGAAACAATCATTGCCATCATCCCGTAATCAATATAGCTTGGTAAAGTGACTATGCTGTATTTTTGACAAGCTTCATAAATAATCCAAAGTGCAGCTGCAATAATAAACATTGCCTCAGCGGCGCCTGATAAGTTTTCAAACTTCCCGTGGCCATAGTGATGATTTTTGTCAGGAGAGGTAGTAGATTTTGTTATTGCTAAAAAGGTGATAAGAGAAGCCAATAAGTCGCTTGCAGAATGAATAGCCTCAGAAATGATACTGATTGTCCCGCTTGCAATCCCGATAACTAGTTTAAGAATAAGCAATAAAGAAGTCGAGGCTATAGAGAGTATGATAGTGTTTCGTTTTAAATGACTAATACTCTCGGTCATTATAGGACCTCCTTTTAAATCCTTGTATTATACGGGGAGTAACTGACTAACGAAGAGTATGGATGGTCTTTATTATGAAATATATTTCACAATAAAGACGCATTTCGCCCTAAAGCTAGAATCAAGATATGCTATGTTATATATTTTTGAATAGTTCCAAAATGGTTTATAAAAAAAGTACGATGATAGTAATATTACTGCCATCGTACTTAAGGATAAAGATATGTATACTACAATAACTATTAATTATGATTATAAAAATCCATATCTACTCGTTTTAATCTTCACGACAAACGGTAGGTGCTTGGCAGTTTGGGCATGTCAAATCATGACAGCGTTGTCCTGTACCACGAGCCAAAGTCCACTTATGACCACAAGTTTCACAAATAAAATGCCGTAAACTTGTTTGGCAGTGATGTGCTATTCGGTAGCTGCCACCATCTACTCTTAGGGCATGACCCTTCCATAAAGCATTTGCAATTTTTTGATGCGCTTTATTGAGAATACGATGAAATGTTGGGCGCGATACTTCCATACGTTCAGCAGCAGAGGCTTGATCTAGCAGCTCAATATCCGCTAATCTTAATGCTTCCATTTCTTCGATAGTTAATATTATTTCTTCTAACTGGCGTAAGGGAATTCCAGCGGGTTTATAATGTGTATCTGGTGGGAGCTGTTCAACTCTGCGTTCTTTATTTGGACGACCCATGGTACTCCTTTCATTTTGTGAACTATATTTCGAAATAAATATATAATACATGGCGGTTGTCTGTCAAGAATCAGATTGATTAGATTAAAATAGAGTATATAGTTATATTTCGAATTTAAATCTAATATTTATAAACGATATATTTTTTTATGTAAGAGTTGATTTTATTTAAAGGCTATCATATATTTATTATATAGCCCCCCCGTAGGGGTGGGTTTAAGTGATTTTGGAGGAGGAAAATATATGCGAGAAACAGGGGGATGGAATCCGTATATAGCAGGAATACTTAGCGGTTTTGTTTCTATTGGATCAGTTTGGTTTGTTGGAAAATATTTTGGTGCTTCAACAACTTTCGTTAGGACGACGGGTATGCTGGAGAAACTCGTTGCGCCGGAACGAATAGCTAGTATGCCTTACTTTATAAAAGAAGTACCAATTATTGACTGGCAGTGGATGTTTGTTATTGGTATCTTAATAGGATCTTTTATAGCGGCAGTTTCATCTGGAAGTTTTCGCTTACAGGCAGTGCCTTCAATGTGGAAAGAACGATTTGGTGCAGCGATTTTTCCTAGAGCTACGGTTGCTTTTATAGGGGGTATGATTGCAATGTTTGGGGCGCGTCTCGCTGATGGATGCCCTAGCGGACATGGACTAAGTGGTGTTACACAGCTTGCGGTCAGCGGGTTTGTTGCCTTAGTTTGCTTCTTTGTCGGTGGATTGATTTCAGCAAATCTATTATATAAAGGTGGTGGGAAATCATGATGGAACTATATGGTCTTATAACCGGGATTCTTTTTGGCTTTCTTCTTCAGAAGGGGCGAGTTTTGCGTTATGATAAACAAATTGCTGCTTTACGGTTACAGGATATGACTATTGTGAAGTTTATGCTTTCTCACATTTGTGTAGCTATGGTTGGTGTATACATCCTTTATGATTTTGGACTTGTTAAACTTTCACTTAAACCTATGATTTTAGGGAGCGTTATGCTAGGTGGAATATTGTTTGGATTAGGTTGGGGAATGTTAGGATACTGTCCAGGTACTTCACTTGGAGCTTTGGGTGAAGGTCGATGGGACTCAATTTGGGGTATTTTGGGAATGCTTGTTGGGGCTGGTATTTTTGCTGAAGTCTATCCTTATTTACAGAAAACTGTTCTAACATGGGGTAACCTTGGAAAAATTACAATACCTCAGGTATTCGGTATAAATCATTGGATCATTATTTTGATATTTATAGTTTTTACAATTCTTTTGTTTCGCTGGTTGGAGAAAAAAGATTTATAAATACTAAATTGTAAGAGTTAGTATAGCTGATGGAGGTTACTATGCATCATAAATTCGACGTAAAGTCTTTTGCAAAACTTGATAATCCTGAGCGTAGAAAAAAACTGCCACCAGAAGAAGTTCTAAAAAGATTTGGTATTCAAAAAGGAAATATAGTAGCGGATATTGGTTGTGGTATTGGATATTTTACTATCCCAGCAAGTAATTTAGTTGGTTTAAATGGCAAAGTATATGCAATGGATATTTCGGATGAAATGCTAAATATGGTAAGCGAAAGAATTCGGCAATCCGGAGTAGAAAACATTGAGATAGTACAGATTAGGGAAAATGATTTTCTGTTAGCCGATAACTCAGCTGATTTTGCAGTAGCTTTTTTTGTCCTTCACGAAGCAAATGACTTACAGCGCTTTTTACTTGAGATACACCGAATATTAAAGCCAGGTGGGAAATTAGCGATAATTGAATGGGATAAGCGAGAGATGAATCAGGGTCCTCCTGTAAGTCATCGAGTTTCTCAGGAAGATGTACATTTATGGTTAACACAAACTGGGTTTGTAGTCAGACCGATCAAAGTAGAAGAAGATTTTTACGGATTATTGGCGACTAAGGAATAAGGGTTATTATTTTCAGTACGTACTAAATATTTCATCAACTATGCTGAGTGTTAGTTTAATACAAAAAAACACAAGCTACTTTATTTACTTTAAGATCGCGTCCATCAGATGCATGGATGACTTATCATAAAATAATACACTACAGTCTAACATTGCGTTGCAGGTAGCATTAAATATGACGTATTTATGTCATATTTAATGCTATAATTATTTCGGGTGATAAAAAATGAAAATGAACCGATTATTTGAAATAATGACTATCTTACTTAATAAAGGAACTGTCACAGCCAAGGAACTTGCTGATCGCTTTGGTGTATCGACGAGGACAATTTACCGCGATATAGATGTTCTCTCCGCAACTGGTGTTCCTGTGTATATGAGCAAGGGCAACGGAGGAGGTATATATCTTCTCGAAAACTATGCGATCAACCGGACCCTTATTTCAACTCAGGAAAGTGAAAGTTTGCTGCTAGCGATAAAAACCATGCAGGCGACTCAATATCCAGAATTAGATAGGGTCTTGGAAAAGTTGGGGGCAATATTTAAAGACACTTTGAGTCACGATTGGGTTGAAGTTGACTTTTCGCCTTGGGGTAGCAGGGCGGAAGAAAAAAATAAGTTCAACGACATAAGGCAGGCCTTGATCCATCGTAAAGTAATCCGTTTTCAATATGTGAATGCCGAAGGGCAGAAAAGTAGTCGTTCGGCTGAACCAGAAAAATTGATTTTTAAAGACAATGCATGGTATTTAGTGGCCTTTTGCCGAGTGCGCCAAGAGCATAGAACATTTCGAATTTCCCGATTAAAAAAGCTGGAAGTATTACCGGAAACATTTGAGACCAGAAGGACTTCTCGGCAACATTTCGAGACGAAAGATTTTTCCCAACCACTTATTAATTTAAAACTTCGCTTTCAGCCAAAGGCTTTGAATCGGTTATATGATTATTTTGATGACACTTATATTACCCAGAATGATGACGGCAGCTTTACTATGGACGTTGCTTTACCCGAAGGCGAATGGATCTATGGCTACATCTTATCTTTTGGCAGTTTGGTAGAAGTGTTAGAACCGGAACATGTCAGAATAGCCATAGTGGAAAAAATAAGGCTAGCCTCAAATATTTATAATCCATAGTTTTAATATGACATACAGTTGTCTTATTACTTTGTGTATAATTGAGAAAAACATGAGGTGATAAGCAGTTATGACTATGGATTTTATCAAAGTCGACCAAGGCAAATGTACCAAATGCGGCACATGTGTTGCCATTTGCCCAGGTGTTATTGGTATGAGGGAAACTGGACCGCAGGCAATACGGAATCTTTGCATTAGCTGCGGACAATGTGTGACTGTTTGTCCTGAGGGAGCTCTGGATAATAAGAATTCACCGTTGGACAGGCAGGTTCCCATTGTAGAAGACTCCGTTCTTAATTCGGATATAGTCGCTCAGTTTTTGCGGTCGCGCCGGTCCATACGCAACTATCAGCTAAAGGGTGTATCCAGGGATAAGATAGTGCAGCTTTTGGATATCGCTAGGATGGCACCGACTGCATGTAATTCGCAGGGAATCGCCTATTACATAGTAGATAATCCGGATACTCTGCAACAGATTTCGGCGACCGTTATTGAATGGACGGCGAGTGAACTGAAAAATTCTCCAGTGATGGCAGCATCAAAATATGCACCACATACGGCAATGATGGTTGAGCAATACCGTCAGCGGAGTGAAGACGTTGTCCTCCGCTCTGCGCCATGTTTAATTATAGCTGTAACCAATAAGGATTCTTTTGCCACAGGGAGGGATAATACTTATATCGCATTTTCCTACCTGCAACTGTTTGCAACATCTTTGGGATTGGGAACGTGTTGGGCTGGTTTGTTTGAGTACTGCGCCGCGTCAGGCTATGAGCCTCTCATTAAATTGTTAAATATACCGATAAATATGCAAGTAACTAGTGGAATGATGGTTGGCTATCCAAAACATACCTATCATCGATTGGTGGAAAGAAATCCATTACAGGTCACTTGGCAGTATTGTTAATTATCGCTAATAAACTGACTAGCCGAGTAAAAGATATTTAGGGGTGAACTACTATGGAAATAAAAATGGTACCAGTTATAGAAGCCTTTTTTAAGGCAAAAAACGATTATGATAGTACGGAATTCATTGCGTGTTTTACTGATGACGCCGTTGTTCAGGATGAAGGGCGGGAGATCTGCGGAAAAACTGCTATTAAAAATTGGATTGAGGCCAGCATTGAAAAATACAGAGTTACTGTCGCGGCCAAGAGGATTATTGAGCGTGACAATGAAACTGTTCTTACCGCACAAGTATCTGGTAATTTTGAAGGGAGCCCGGTTTTATTTGATTATCATTTTGTGATTGGCGAAAATAAGATCAGTCGTTTGCGTATTAAATTGACGGAGTGAGCTTGTAAAAATAGCGTTGAAAAATGCGCGAACTATTATACTTTTGTGAAGGAGATATAAAATGATTATAAACAATCTGCTGCTTAAGCTGAAAGACAGAAGTCCAGAAAACATTGCGAAGACCAAAGATGTGCTTCTAAGCATGAAGGGAAAGATAGAAGAACTTATCGATCTGAAGGTAGAAGTCAATATACGTTCAGGAGCATCATCATATGATATTTTGCTGATTGCTAAATATCGTTCGATGAAGGACTTAGAGGCTTATCTAGTTCATCCAGCTCACATTGAAGTAGGAAAACACATCGCAAGTGTGTTGGAAAATAGTGCAGCAGTATGTTATGAGTGTGAAGATATTTGAGGAGTGGCGCATTGAGGTCAAGGATTTAAAAAGGCGGTAGGAAGTGAATTAAATTAAATAAAACCCATAGCAGCCCTAAGGTCAGGGATGTCTATGGGTTTATTCTTTTTACTACAACTAATAGCGTTTGACTATTTTGTACTTTGCATTCGGCTCCCTTTTTTGAAAAGCATAATATTTGTGCCAGTCTCGTGGACAATATATTTATGAAATGGGTGAAGAGGAGTTTATAAAAATGAGCATATACGCGAATTAGCTTTATAAATAGCTTGAAGCGGGCTGTCACATATGGAAGACAAATTAATGAATAGCGGCACATGGTTTCTAACATAATAAGCGAAGCATAAACATTTATATTGGAGGTTAAATCGTGAAAGAAGTATATGATTTTCTTAAGAAATGCAATACGTATTATCTGGCTACTGTAGACGGTGACCAGCCAAGAGTGCGCCCTTTTGGAACTGTAAATATTTATGAAGACAAATTATATATCCTAACAGGCAAAGATAAAAATGCTTCAAAACAGATGCAGGTAAATCCTAAAATTGAAATCTGTGCTGTAGATGGCAGTGAAGGATTCGTGTCGCTGCAACTGCAGTAAGAGATGACAGGGTAGAAGCGAAGCAAAATATGCTTGATGCATACCCTGATTTGCAGAAAATTTATCAGTCTAAAGATGAAAACACAGAGGTACTATATCTGCAAGATGCTACAGCTACGGTTTACTCATACACCGATGAACCCCGTATAATTAAGTTTTGATTGTTAGTTTAATGAATATTACGGATTTTGATATGGAGATATGTCAGTGTAGAATTTACGCAGAAGCTATTTTCTAAAAAGAGCCCTCAATTATATTTGAGCTGTTCCGGTAAACTTCGCTAAAGAATGTGATGTTAAGCTTACGGTTGCCATTTGGTAGTCGTGAGCTTTTGATTTTTGATAGGGCAAAGAAGAATAGTTTTCTTTATGTGGTATAATTGGTTAAGAGATTATTAAGGACACGGTGATTGAAGTGGCGAAGATAAATATTGCGGTAGTAGGTCCGTCCGATTCTGTAGCGCTTATTTGTGATGTAGCACAGGAAAAAGCTGATAAAATAAATATTTTACCTTTTATTTATCAGGATGCACCAGAGGTTCCAGATATAATTGCGCAAAATGACGATAGAGTAGATGCGTGGCTGTTTTCAGGTAAAGTTCCACATATGTACGCCTTAAAATCTAATAAGACTTCCAAACCATTGTTATATATACCGCATACAGGGTCCAGCCTATATAGAGTGCTCATTCAAATTCTTTATATAGAAAGACTTGAGATAGATAGAATTAGTTTTGATACTTTTAGTGCTAAAGAAATTGAAGAAACATTTACCGATATATCCTTAGATATGCCTGAGTATTATACGAATGAATACAGCGGTACGATTTCAGGAGAAGAATTGACTAAATATCACTATGATCTATGGCAAGATAGCAAGACTAGCATAGCTGTAACTTGTTTCCATTCCAGTTTTCGAAAGCTTAAGCAGTTAGGTATACCGGCTTTTCGTATCTGGCCGACGCGGAGTAATATTCGATCTATGCTGTCTACTGCTATTAATAAGGTGGAAGCGGCCAGGTTTAAAGGTGGACAAATTGCTATACATCATATTGTCATTGGAGGCTATGATGATTTCGTAAGGGAGGCTGCTTCCGGTTACGATGCTAAGAGAAAAGAATTACAGCTATATGATATTCTTATTAAATATACAGAAGCCGTTAAAGGTTCGATTTTGATGCACGATAATGGGCGATATACTATTTATTCTACCAGGGGAAGTGTTGAAGAGGTTACTAAGTCTTTCACCACTATTCCAGTTCACGAGGATATAACGCAAAAGCTAGCAATTAATGTAAGTGGAGGTATCGGTTTTGGTCAAACTGCACATGCCGCTGACCAAAATGCTCATGCTGCGCTGGGCTTGGCACGACAGGCAGGCGATGGTAAATGGATGGTAGTTCTTGATAATAAAGTTGCTTTAGGACCTTTGAATTCAGCTGTGCATATCAAGTATGAGATAAGATGTGAAAATAAGGATGTGCGGAAATTAGCTGAACAATTAAATGTAAGCATAACTACAATAAATAAACTGATTGCTGTATTCACTAAGTTGGAAAACAAAGTAGTAAACGCTGATGACATTGCATTATATTTAAATATAACAACCCGCAGTGCGCGGCGCTTACTAGGAAATTTAGTTGACAATGATTTTGCTGAATTGGTAGGGGAAGAAGGGGTTGGTAAAGGTAGACCGCGCAAACTATATCAAGTACTGTTAAATAAATTAGTCGCATTAGTTAAGTGATATAAAAAATAAAAAAATGATTAAGGAAATGTCTTTTAAAAGTCCTAAAAACATGTTATCATAATCTTGTGGTGAATTAATATAATAATATTGCAGGTAAAAGCAATGAGGCTTTTTGCTATCAATCAATTTATGATCGATCGTAAAGGCCTCATTTTTTGATTTATTGAAGCAAATAAACAAATAAATGGAGTTTATAGTAAATTAATAGAGCAGTAATGGCGTACTGTGAGAACAAGTTGAAGTAGATTTTTTTACCCTAAAAAGGAAATGTCCATATAATGACCGAAATTACATATAAAATCTGGTAAATAAAGGTGGTTTGTTATGCTATGTGGGAATGTCCAGCAGAGTTAGAACAAATGATTATTAAAATGCGCAGGGATTTTCATCGCTATCCTGAGTTGAGCGGACAAGAAGAAAGAACTGCTGCAGTAATTACTGATTTTCTTCAATCCCTAGGGATTGAAGTATATAGGTGCAATGATAATTACGGGGTATGTGGTATTATAAGAGGCTCAAAAAAGGGACCGGTTATTGCTCTGAGGGCTGATATGGATGCCTTGCCAATAACTGAGGAAAATGACGTAGAGTATAAATCCCTAAATTCAGGTATTATGCATGCCTGTGGACATGACGGTCATATGGCAATTTTATTAGGCACGGCAGCAATGCTTGCGGAAAATTGCTCTAACTTATCCGGAACTATAAAACTGGTATTTCAGCCTGCAGAAGAAGCATCTCCGAAGGGGGGAGCAACAACAATTATGCAGGATGGAATTTTAGATGATGTTGACGCAATTTTTGGACTGCATTTGTGGCCGGAGCTGCCGGCTGGTCACATTGGGATAAAAACAGGTGCGTTAATGGCGGCATCTGACAGATTTGCTGTAACAATTAAAGGACGTGGAGCTCATGCCGCCTATCCGCATCAGGGTATAGACGCTATAACAATAGCAGCAGATACTATTCAAGGTTTTAGCCATATCATTAGTCGCCGGATTGATCCTGTAGAAGCAGCAACTTTATCAATTGGCACAATAAAAGGTGGCGAGAGATACAATGTGATAGCGCAACAAGTATGTTTTGAAGGTACGATACGTACCTTAAGTGAAAAAGTACGCCATGAAATTCCTAAATATATGGAAAGTATTCTCGGTGGATTAACGCAAGCTCAAGGTAGTAAATATATCTTTGATTATAAGCCAGGGTATCCTGTATTAAATAATTACAGTATCCCTGTTGGAATTGTTAATAATGCAGCAACAGCAGTAATCGGTGATAAGTCAATACATAGCAATATCAAACCAACTTTGGGGGCTGAGGATTTTGCCAACTATCTAGTTAAGATACCAGGGGCATTCTTTTGGTTGGGATGCGCTAAACATGATCTACACCCGCAGGTCTTGCACAATTCGAGGTTTGACATTGATGAAGCTGCATTGCTAACAGGTGCTAAGCTGATGTATCAGATTGCCCTGGAAGCTGTTGAGTATTGTTATTTTGGAGGTGATAAATGTAATCCTCAAGATAAAATAAATTAAAGTGATAAGGAGGCATAATATGTCAAATCTGGAACGACGTACTATTGTTAATCCCCAAACGAGCAGTACTTTTCAAAAAGCACTGGACTTTATTGAATTTGTCGGTAACAAATTTCCCTCACCATTTATGCTGTTTGCATTATTAGCACTTTTTGTATTGTTAATATCTCAAGTATTTGAAGGAACAGCCGTTTCTTATGTTGGTAAAGGCGGGAAGATGGTAGATGTAAAGGTTCTTAGCTTGTTCAATGCCGAAGGCTTTCGCTATATGCTAACCGATATGGTTAAAAATTTTGTGAACTTCCCACCGTTGGGGTTAGTTGTTGTAATGATGCTTGCAATGGGATTAGCTGAATCTACTGGATTTGTAAGTGCACTAGTTCGCAAAATAATGATGGGAGTACCTCCCTGGGCTATTACTGCAACAATATTTTTTATTGGTATAAATGGCAACCTGGCATCTGATGCATCAATGGTGTTTGTACCTGCCGCAGCTGCAGCAGTCTACGCGGGGATGGGGCGAAATCCGATTTTAGGTATGTCGATTGCTTTTGCTGCTACTGCAGCTGGGTTTAGTGCCAATTTAATACCAGCTGGAACAGATGCTTTAATCGCTGGGATCACTCAGACGGCAATTGGTAATGTTGCTGCAACCGCAGCGTCTCCTTCGCATTTACTAATCAATTATTACTTTATGAGTTCTTCAGTAATAATACTAACAATAGTCGGAACCATTGTTGCAGAAAAGGTTGTTGCTCCCAGATTGGCTCATATGGAACTTAAGGATGTAGATTTAAGTGTTAATGAGCATAAGCTAACCGCAGAAGAAAATAAGGGTTTGAAGTATGCCGGCTGGGCGGCTTTAGTATATTTGGCAATTTTAGCGATGTTGTTAATCCCGGATTATGGTGTATTGCGTGATCCGAAGACCCATACAATTTTGCCTAAATCAGCATTCCTAGACGGTATCATTCCAATATTATTCTTCTTCTTTTTGTTTGTTGGAACTGCATTTGGTATCGGTAAAGGAGTAATAAAAAAAGAAAAAGATATTACCAATTATTTAGGCAAAGGACTAGCTGGTGCTATCAGTTTCATCGTTACAGCCTTTGCTGCTGCTCAATTCATTGCATGGTTTAACAAAACTAATTTAGCAACAGTTATCGCTGTCAAAGGAGCAAATCTTCTGCAATCTCTTGATTTTACCGGCGTTTCATTGGTTATTGCATTGATCTTGCTATCTGCGTTTGTAGATTTATTTGTAATAAGCGGTTCGGCTAAATGGCTCATTCTTGCACCGATATTTGTGCCGATGTTCGGCCTTCTGGGGTATGAACCTGCCTTAACGCAGGTAGCGTATCGAATTGGGGAAAGCTCGGTTAATTCAGTGACACCGCTTAACTACTATGTTCCTGTTATGCTTGGTATAATGAGTAGATATATGAAATTTGAGGATAAAGCTGGAATGGGTACTTTAATGGCTACTCAGATACCTTATGCCTTAGCTTTCCTGGTTGCTTGGACACTTTGGCTGCTTGTATTTATGTTCTTGAACTTACCGCTTGGTCCGGGGGCAAAAATATTTTTGTAGAATCTGATCAATAGAAGAAACTTGCTAGAAGGATGGCGAGTTTCTTCTATTGAAATGTGATATGTTGTAAGCTTAAAAACATGAACTTTTTTAGGTTTGTTATATGAAAATAGCTAAACCAAAAATAAAATTGAAGAAACACGACTTGTAACAATGTTTAGCCTTTACCAATTATCGATAGCGATTGTGCTATATTATAAAGTTTCACGGGATTTTGCAAGCTATGGATGAAATCCAATGGAGAAATATCTAAGACGGAAAGTCTTTGCCAATTTATTAAGGTTCTGTGTATAAACACGTATAAGTCGATCATATAGAAGTGTTCTTGTTTAATATTAAAAAGGAGCAGAATAAATGTTAGTAAACAAAATTATAGAAATAGCTGATAAAATACGGGAAGTTACAATTACCAGACGGCGCGATTTACACCGGTATCCTGAAGCGGCGTGGACGGAATTTCGTACGGCAGCTTTTGTTGCTGATACTCTAACATTGATAGGGTATCAGGTACAAACAGGGAATCAAGTATTAGCTGAGAAGGAAATGATGGGTGTTCCAAATGAAAATGAACTTGCTAAACATATGAAGCGGGCTATAGATCAAGGAGCGAACCCAGAATGGATAAATCAAATGGCTGGAGGCAAAACTGGCGTTGTTGCTAGTTTTAGTTTTGATAAGCAAGGACCAGTTGTCGCACTTCGGTTTGATATGGATGCTAATGACACTTGTGAGGCCGAAGAAGAACGCCATTATCCATATAAGGCCGGATTTAACTCTGTAAATAAGGATGCAATGCATGCGTGTGGTCATGACGGGCATATTTCAGTTGGTCTTGCAGTCGCGGAAATCTTAATAGAACTAAAGGATCAGCTTGCAGGAACAATAAAACTTATCTTTCAACCGGCCGAAGAAGGTGTACGAGGCGCAAAAGCCATGGTAGCACAAGGCATTGTTGATGATGTGGATTATTTGTTGGGAGCTCATCTCGGGTTTAAAGCAAAACAGACAGGGCAATTGATCTGTAATGCTACAGGTTTTTTAGCAACTAATAAATATGACGCTGAGTTCAGCGGGATGCCTGCTCACGCTGGTGCAGCCCCAGAAACGGGCAAAAATGCATTACTTGCTGCAGCATGTGCTGCATTGAATTTGCATGCTATTTCCCGGCATGGTGAGGGATCATCTAGAATCAATGTCGGTGTACTTCAAGCGGGAAGTGGACGCAATGTTATTCCTGCCAATGCTTTATTAAAGTTCGAAACGCGGGGAGCCACTAGCAAAATCAACCAATATATAGTAGATGAGGCGATAAGAGTTGTAAGATCAGCGGCAAATATGTATGATGTAGATGTGAAAATTACTCGAATGGGCAGTGCGGTAGGCGGTAATAATTCTATTGAGCTAGCTGAAAAACTGAATGAGATAGCTAAAAGATTAGAAATATTTGATGATATTATTGATACTTGCGATGCTGGCGGGAGTGAGGATTTCTCGTACTTCATGGAAAGGGTTCAGCACAATGCTGGTCAAGCGTGCTACATGATGATTGGAGCGAAACTAGCGGCAGGACATCACGATTCTTATTTTGATTTCGACGAAACTGCATTGGATCTTGCAACAAAGATGTTAGCAACCTCTGCGGTTGATCTATTAACAGGGCAGAATAAACAATGTAATCCTTAGATCGATTTGCGAGGTAACGGATAGCCTCCACCAAAAATATATATTCAACTCCACCTATATAAGGTGGAGTCATTTGCTTTTATTCTGTGATTGGTCTTTATATGAAGTGAATTTGAGAAAGTGACCAAGAAGACGGGTTTTTGCAAGTTGCCGAACCACGTTCTATGGCAATGTTAGGAAACATAACGAATTCTTGCTGCATGGGTATTGCCATGATTGTAGATAATAAGATATTACCTTATAGCAGGGGGAACTTGTGGGTGGTGGAACCAGGTTTACAAGTATCAGAAATTATGCTATCACCGGAGACTATTATTCCTGATGCGGTTTTAGACATAATTAATAATTCTTTTGTCTTTAGTATAGATGAGCTAAATAACGCAAAGATGCGTAAAAAAACTATGTATATTGCTTCAAATAAAAAGGGTGAATTTATAGGATATTGCATTATATCTGTGGGATTTCCCTTTGAGGTTGTCGGAGAGCTAAAATGTGATATAGAAGGTAAAGTCGTATGGATTGACGTGCTTGAAATCGCAGTTATACATCAAGGATATAACTATGGTCGAATGTTTGTAGAACAGATCAAGAGCAGATGTTCTTACGACATTCTACTTCTATCAATCGAAGAGTCTATATGTTTTTGGCAGCAGACAGGCTTTAAAGTCATTTGCTACTCCGGTGAAATGGCCTATATGATTTATGAAAGACAACCTAGTCGTTTGGCATTTAGCAGCGAGAATACTTTATGTTACATGATATAAGAGTGGAGTATTTCAAGCACTATCTACAGAAGAACCACTATGCGAACGCATAGTGGTTTTTTTATTAAGTACATTTTTTATAGTCTAGCCTGTACACTAAAACACTTTGACGAGGGTCGTTATCATATAGATAAGGTATTTTTATTTCATTCACAAGCACGAAGGGGGTATTTTCTAGAAAGTATATATAGTCATACGATGGATAATACAATATAATGTCTGCTGTTCTTTCAAAGCTTTCTACAGAAATCAAAATATTTCCGATAACCTTAATAAATATTTGTATTGAAAAAGGGTTAAAAAAGTAAAATTTATTATCTGAGGGTTTTATATTATATTCTTCTGCAAAGCAATTTAAGAAATTTATTTTGTTCATGCTATTTTTGTGTTTCTTTAGATAATCTTTTCTATTATCCATAGCTTGTTTATAGAAGAAGTTATTCATTTCTATACCTGTAACAGTGCAGTTGAAAAAATGATTTATGTAAAAATTAAGCCTTCCTTTTCCGCAGCCAAAGTCGACAATATTATCTTCTGCTTTGAAATTATAATGCTTATCTAATATTTCTAATACAGAGTAGGAGGTTGGCTCATATCTGTTGTAGTGCAATGAGTCATTGAATATTTTTTGTTCCCCTGAGGTGTTTATGTTCAATAGTTTTTCATAATATTGTTCATCCATTTATAGTACCTCTAATTCGAGATTTTATTTAAGTGTTATTTTATACTAATTTTTAAATATAGAGAGAAATAATAAAAAGATCAAAACGGTTTATATTCTCATACCTCTATCTAATTTGTGGAAGCATTGTGCGTTTATGTATTTACAGATACTGTAAATATGTCGGATTTTGTAGTTTTAAAGCTCGGTATGGCTCTAATCAGAACTAAGCGGGCGTTATTTTAATCATATAGTACCTAATTTAAGTTTACCTAATTTTAAACCCCGGTTACAGTCTAAATGTCTTTTAAGTGTCTTTGCAAGAAGTTTTTAACAGGAGTACAATAAAAGAGTCATATATTACTTCAAATTCTGTTACATTTCCTGTTATATTCAGTCTTTTCTTGATGAATTGTTAAGTATTGACTGAAAAATGTGGTAAAGAAAGGGATGGTATTATGGCATTTAAGATTGGCGCAGCCGCAATGGTTTTTATTGCAGCTTCTTTATTTGTGCTAAACTTAGTTCACTTAACTGGCGCAATTTAATTGTGAGGTAAGTAAACTGACAAATATATGACAATGAAAAGACACCACCAAATATTTGGATGGTGTTTTTTTTGCCATGTTTAGATAGGTGATATAGAGGTAGCAGTAATATAAGTATGCATTCAGATTGTATGAGTCACTTACAGATGCTACATCAATTGATTTATTAGCTATTCCATAAAAGTGTTTTGCCCTCTAGCTCAGTGCTGAGCTAGAGGGCATTTTCTTCTATGAACTCGTTATTAAATACAAAATTAGGAGCCTTCTCCGTGACGCTCGCCAGTGTGGTGCTGATTTCTTAGTTTTTTTGATCCGGTATTCGGCTCACGCATATGGTGGTCGTTATCCTTTGCATGTATAGGTTCATTTGACGGATCAATTACAGGATAAGTTTCGGGCTTAGACATATTATCTCCTCCAGTTTATTAATACTAGTGATTTCGTCTGGTCTTGCTACTTTGTTAGTTAACATAAGCGTGTCTAAAAAACTCTTTGACGTAGTTAGGGTTAGTTAGAAGATATGGTCTTAAATTGTTTCATACTAACGTGTATCGTGTATTATCTTGCCTGCACTTTAATTTTGCCTATCAAGCGCGATAAACCGTCATGAACACTATTAATATATTGTGGTGACTTATTTAGTTTTATCCGTGGAAGATTTGGGTTAAGTTTTAATTTTGGACAATTGCCCTAGAGGAATAGACATGATGACAGTAGAATGTAAAATTAGACAATATTCGGCAAACTTACTGAAAGGTAAGGACGCAAAGCTATGGGTCTAAGGTCGTGGAGACTATGATTGCCAGGTTGCTGTTTAATTCGTTAAGTAACACCTGGGTCCGCCTGGGTGTGTTTTTTGACGGTTGCCGAATACCGGCAAAGCATTAATATGTGAAAGTGACTAGTAATTCTGCTCATAAGCCTAGCTTGGGAAGGTCGTGAAGGGAATTAAGATGAAAAAAAATGCAGTACTATTATGCTTCGTGGTGGTCTCAATTAATATTTTCAGCACTATAATACATGAATTGGTTGATTACCATGGTAATAATTTTTTTATATTATTACATAGCTTAAGCTTTTTGCTACTTTTGTTAATTGCATATACTACTTTTGTTGAAAATCGAAAAGCAGCGAGGAATACTCAATCTAAAATTAAGGAATCTTTTGATGCGATGAAATCGCTGTTTATGCATATGCCAGGTGCTGTTATGACTTTAAAGAAAGACTTTACTATTATTGAGGTCAACGAATTAGTCAAAAGTGCTACAGGATTCAATCTCAGTGAAATTCAAGGTAAAAAGTGTTACGACGTGTTAGGCAATGGTGACATTTGTTGTGATTGCCTTGTGCAGACCGCGCTGGCCTCTGGAAAACCTCAGTATGGTACAAGGATAAAATACGAGAAAGATAGCAAAACAATATACGGAAAACAAACAGTTATTCCAATTAGGGATGAATGTGGAAATATTGAGTATCTTTATGAGATAGTAACAGATATAACGCAAGAAGTGTTTTTAGAAAAGGAAAACTCAGAGATTCTAATGGACATTGTAACCTCATTGGCTCATCTTATCGAAACTAGAGACCCGTCAACAGGAACCCATTGTATCAACGTACAACGAATAGCCTTATTAATTGGTGAAATCATGGGACTAAATAATGCGGTTTTAAAAGAACTGAGTATTGCAGCTATCCTCCATGATATTGGGAAAATAGGGATTCCCGAATCAATTCTAAATAAACCAGAGCGCCTTAATGCTGTTGAGTTTTTGATAATACAGCGTCATCCTCAGATCGGGTACAATGCAATAAAGCATATCAAGCGACTGCAAGTGGTTAGCGAAGCCATTCTAGATCATCACGAACATTATAATGGTGAAGGATATCCTAATGGTAAAAAGAAAGATGAAATATCTATGATTGCCAGAATTCTCACTGTTGCAGACGTATATGAGGCATTGACCTCTGATAGAGTATATCGTAAGGCAATGAGTACTAAACAAGCTGTGGAAATAATAGGCAAAGGAAAGGGACGACAGTTTGATCCAAGAGTTGTTGACGCATTATTTGAGCTAGTATATACGAAAAAGATAAAACAAATCTGTTAACAAAAGTTGCGCTTTCTGTGCAGATGTAGGAGGCGTGATTTTTTATTTTTGGATATTCCAACTATTTATATAAAAACTCTTAGTAACATGTTTTATGTTCATATAGTTTTTGCCATTATTAGACTGGAAGCTTAGCTAAGTCGAAAAATTCAAAGATAGTACTATCTAAATAGCATATTTTATTGTATACAGAATGAACGTTTTTGTAATGGGTGTTGCATCAAAATTGTTACTATGTTATCTTATATATTATTTGTAGGAAGCATTTGAGTATTTTAAAAGAAATAATTGTCATTTAGTGAAAGGTAGGAGACTCGGATGGAACAGCAATCTTTTAGTAAAACAAAACAACTAGTTTATGCAGCATTGGGCATTGCCCTCGTTTTTATTTGTACAGTTTTTGTAAATGTTCGTCTGCCCATTGCCGCTAACGGCGGATTGGTTCATTTGGGAAATGTACCCCTATTTATTATTGCTATTCTCTATGGTCGGCGGTTCGGCGCTTTGGCGGGTGGAATCGGTATGGCGATTTTTGATATAATAGGCGGATGGTTTTTATGGGCCCCGTTTACTCTGATTATTGTCGGTCTTATGGGGTATACGGTTGGCGCTATATGCGAAAAGCGCCATACTCTCTCAGCTTATGTTATGGCGCTAGCGGCTGCTTGTCTCATAAAGGTGGTCGGTTATTATATAGCCGAAGGTATTATTTATGGTAATTGGCTGGCACCAATGACGTCTATTCCTGGCAATCTTGTTCAGATTGGAGTAGCGGCAGTTGTTGTGTTGCCTGTAGTATCAAAACTTAGAAAGCATCTTGCAGCTTCTTCCCTGGCGGTGGCCCGTAAATAAAAGACAAAGCTTCAGTAGGTAAAGCCCCTTTTTGATGAATATATTTTTGCAATGAGATTAACTGAAAAATTTGCTATATGTTTTCTTGGTAATACCTGATAAAATCAAAATATAATAAAAAAGGGGGGACAAACATGCAATACCAATATAAGCAAGAAAAGCAAATGCAAATGAATGATAAGCCATTAATTAAAGCGGATAATAAAATATACCGTGTTCAGAACCCTGTTCGCAGCGAACTATCCTTGTCGGTCTTTTTTCTATTTAAATCTCATATTTCTCGTAGCGTGAAAAAAACATTAGAAAAATACCCCCAGACTAATATTATTTTTGGGAAGTCGGGCGGCTCCTGGTGGAAACCAGAATATCATATTGTAGTTGGTGGAAAGACGAAGAAAGCTGTTCAAGCTGCCGCTGAAATGCTGCAAAAAACTTTGAATGGCGGGAAAGAAAAAACTACTAAATAATTAATAATGCCCTACAGTTCACTTTAAGAGCTGTAGGGCATTTTTTATAATGGCTATTATCGGCCGGAAGTAGTGGAATCCATTCCTAAGATCAGCCTTCCGGTATCACTAAGATAGGTCCTGTGGGAGGCAGTTGATTGTCTTCCACTGACACCTAATTTGTTATTTGAATAAATCAGGAATAATTTTGTATTTTTTACATTTTGGCATTGATTGGGAAAAAGATTATGATTATAATCATTTACATAGAACAATTAAAGAGTACTGGAGGAATGATACTTGAAAGAAATGGCAACAAATCAAGAATTGAAGCGCGGGCTAAAAAGCAGACATTTGCAGATGATTGCCTTGGGTGGAATTATCGGCAGCGGTTACTTTTTAGGCAGTGGCTATATAATAGGGAAAGCTGGCCCAGCGTCAGTGTTGGCGTATCTACTGGGTGGTCTTATTGTTTATGCTGTAATGGTTTGTTTGGGTGAGCTTGCTGTTGCACGACCAGTTACTGGCTCATTTATTAGCTACACCAGAGATTATATATCACCAGCTTGGGCATGTGGTGTAGGCTGGTGTTACTGGATGACATGGGTTACCTATGTTCCATCTGAGATGATTGCAGCAGGCATTATTATGAATGGTTTTTTTCCAGTAGTCGGTTCGATGTGGTGGGCTGTGCTGTTTGGTTTGGCTATAACGTTCATTAACTTGTCACGGGTCAACCTGTTTGGTGAAATGGAATTTTGGCTAGCGTTAATTAAAATCGCCGCATTGGTTATGTTTACTGGATTAGCAATTTTAATCTTTTTTGGTGTCATTGGTGGTGGGGGCGAGATGCTCGGAACCAGTGTACTATTGTCAAGTGGTGGTTTTGCACCTGAGGGTTATTGGGCAGTCTTATTAACTATGGTAATTATTTTGGTAAACTTTCAGGGCTCAGAAATTATTGGTTTGGCAGCCGGGGAAAGCAAAGAACCTGCAAAGGCTATTCCCGAGACAATCAAGCAAGTCACTGTTAGGGTTATTGCTCTCTATATCATCCCTATGCTGCTTTTAGTGACGATTTTTCCATGGGATAAGGCTAGCCTGGAGACCAGTGTATTTGCCGCAGCGCTTAGTTCTTATGGTTTGGAATGGGTAGGCGCAATTTTTTCCTTTGTTGTGCTTACTGCTGCAATATCATGTTCAAACTCGGGATTATATGGCTGTACTAGGGCCATGTATGCGTTAGCTCAAGAGGGGATGGCCCCAAAGTGGTTAGGTAGACTCAATAATCAAGGTGTACCTCAGAATGCCACAGTGCTTTCAATTTTCGTATGTTGGATAGGCGTAGTTTTATATACGTTTGATCAAGATCAGGGTATTTACACTTATTTATTAGCACTATCCGGCTTTACCGGTGCAATTGCTTGGATATCCATCTGCTGGAGCCAGCTTAATTTCCGTCGTCAGCTTAAACCATCTGAGGTTGAGTCTCTTAAATATAGGGCTCCGCTCTTTCCATATGTAACTCAATTTGGTATTTGGGCGCAGATTGCCTGTCTTATATTTGTCGCCTTTACCGAAGAACTTAGAACATCACTGTATATTGGAATTCCACTATTGGTTATACCGATCATTGTTTACCGCATGGTAGCTATGCGCCGTAAACAGCTAATTGTAGAATCATAAATATAAAATGCCGCCCAATGTAGATAGATATCTATTTACTTTAGGCGGCCTTCTTTTATGCAAGTATCGCGCCTATGCTGAATTTTATGCGCGATATTTCTAGTGTTAAATATTTTGCTATCTATTGTCGAATAAGGTAATTTAAGGATATAATGTTATGGTATGGAAATTAAATATTGATGATAATTCGATGGCGAAATATAAATCATAAAATAATTCTATAATTTGCAACTATAACGAGTAATGTTTCCATCTAAAGTTTTATCAATATAGAGCAAACAATGGATGAGAGGTTTCGGAAAAATGAATAGTGTTCAACTGGTGGATATTATAGCGAATCAACGGCATATTGCAGCAGTGCGCAGGGCAGTTTTGCTTAATATCCCAATTTTCGTTATAGGTGCATTTTCAACAATGCTATCTGAAGTGACTATATTGTGGTATCAGCAATTGATGCTAGCGTGGTTTGGGGCTAACTGGTCTGCATTTTGGCATTCAGTTACTAGTGCCTCGTTAAATGGAATTTCAATTTCGCTGGTACTATCAATAAGTTATTTTTTATGTGAAAAAACTGAACAGGTTAAAAGGGGGCAAGTACACCCATTAGCCGTTGCTATAGTATCCTTCGCCTGCTATTTAACTTTTGTGCAGACCTATCTACACAATGTCTCTTGGGAAATTTCTTTTTCATCTCTAGGAGTAGGCTGTGTATTTTGTGCCATTGTTACCGCTATTATATCGACGGAAATCTTTCTGTTTTTATTATCAATTAATAAACTTAATATTGAGCTATTTACCGATATAGCAGATCCAATTTTACAGCAAGTATTATCTTGTATTATTCCAGCTATTGGGACAATCGTAATTATTGCCGTATTAAATATATTTCTAGTTGGTCCAAATATAGAATATTTAAATAGTGGTTTTTACAATTGGTTTGCAGGGGTAATTCAGGAAATTGAAAGCCCTTTAGCTAAAATGATTGTATTGATTCTGTTAATTCATGTGTTTTGGTTCCTAGGTTTACATGGAAGTAATATCATGGAACCTTTTTTACAATATATAAAATTAGAAGATTTACAGATGATATACAAACTTGCTGATGGTAGTAACATCGCAGGTGAAGCATTTACAAAAACGTTGATGGATAGCTTCGTATTAATCGGTGGAGCGGGTTCTACAATATGCTTAATGTTGGCGCTCTATCTTGTTTCAAGGCGAGGTAATATGGCGTGGCTGACTAAGCTTTCTATAGTTCCTGCAATCTTTAATATTAATGAAATATTAATATTTGGGTTACCTATTGTACTTAACCCGATATTTCTAATTCCCTTTATTACGGTACCTTTAGTGCTTACTTGTGTGTCCTACTCAGCGATTAGTACGGGATTAATCTCAATAGTTGTCGAAAGTGTACATTGGACAACACCACCATTTATTAGTGGGTATATTGCTACTAATTCTTGGAGCGGCGTAGCGTTACAAATAGTACAAATTTTAATTGGTTCAGCGATCTATTTGCCGTTTATAATAATAAATGAAAAACAAAAAAAAGGCGAGATATGAAATCCCTAAGTATACTTCTCAGGGAGGTAAACAAATCTTATCCTCACCTTCGTGAACAACTTCTGACAAGAAATGATAGTGTAGGCGTATTGGCACGGGTTCTTGTGCATGATATTAAAATTGCTTTGGCCAAAGGGGAATTCACACTTGTATATCAGCCTCAGTTCGACTCCACTAATCGCATGATTGGCGTTGAAGCACTATTAAGATGGTCGCATAAACAATATGGCAGCATTTCGCCATTATTAATTATTGCAATTGCCGAAGAAACGGGATTAATTAGAGATATTGGAAATTGGGTAATTAGTGCTGCTTGTCGGCAATTGCGTGACTGGAAGAGAAGTGGCATTGATAGGATCAGAATGTCGGTCAATGTTTCAGCGGTACAGTTGCAGGACAAAGATTTTACAAATGATTTATTGGCTACAATTAAAATTAATGGACTACGACCTAGCGACCTTGAAATTGAGATTACTGAAAACATAGCACTTAACGACGATGTTCGGACAAGACACAACCTTGATAAAATGAGGGAAACGGGCATACGAATAGCCATTGATGATTTTGGGATGGGGCATACTTCCTTACGATATATAAAGGACTATAGAGTCGATACTCTCAAGATTGATCAGATATTAAGCAAGGACGTAGTTGATGATAAAAACTGTCAAGAGATAATTAATTCTATCGTATCACTGTGCTCTTCGCTTGAAATTGATACTATTGTCGAATATGTTGAATCGCAAGAGCAGCGAGATATGTTACAAGAACTTGGATGCAGGCAATATCAGGGCTATTACTACAGTCCTCCACTAACAGCTGAACAGTTAATGAACTATGTTAATAATAGCAGTGAGGAACAGGTCGAAGCTGTAGCGGCGGCCATAAATAATAGTTAGTCTCAATTGCTAGGGCTTTATGGTAGAGCTAATGGTGTTAAACATATTTAGGTTAAAATGATAGTTGGGATAAAAATGAATTTTTTTTGGTAAAGCAAATAGCTCCGCACCAATCGTTAAGACTGGGGTGGAGCTATTAATTTTAGTATTTGTGTTCATACCTAATACTTGTTTAGAGATAGCTTTCTTTGGAAATTTGAAAACTAGCAAGCAAGAACCGTCCTTTTCTTTTAGGCCAATTGACAAAGAAATCCATAATGTAATACTTCTTGAAGACATTAATTTGGAAAAGATGAATATATAGAAAAAGCTATAAATTCTGGAGTCAAAAAGAAAATAAGCAGCGCTATTACGAAGATCTTAAGCCCCTCGTTCTATGTCCATGCTAAGATGCATTTTGATATCTTAGTATGTCAGTGCCTTTGAAATGTTTCTTTGAAGAGCTTATGATATTAATTAATTGTTTTTTGTCGAACTTTTATTAATTTGGCAGGGGGAACAATCCATTAGAGAGAATAAATGGATAATTCCCCATAAAGGAGAATACTATTAAGCTCAAGTTATATTGAAATGAACTTGGGATATTCATTTCTGTTGATTATCAGTAGCTTTATGTTGGATTTCAACAAAGTTTGGTGGAGGATCAGATAATTTTTACTAGATTAATATCAATTAAAAAACTGGGTTTTACTTTGTTAATCTTTTGTTATGCTATTTCTTTTTGCAACGCGGCTGCTCAAATAGAAAAAAATATACTTGTGCTGCTCCCGCACACCCCGGACTTTCCACTGCATACAGATTTTAACAAAGGACTGCAACAAGGATTTCAGAATAATACTCAATATAAAGTCAATTATTCGTATGAATATTTTGGCTTAGCGCATCACACCAATGAGAAGTATCTTGCTGATACAGCGCAATATTTTAAAGCCAAATATGAAAGACATCAGCCAGATTTGATTATTGCCGGCGGGGAATTAAATCAGTTTATTCTCAATTATGGTAAAAATGTATTCCCAACTGTGCCAATGATCATAGTATGGGATCAAGATACAAAGGAATTGAGGGAGATACCGGAAGATGTTACTGTGGTTACCGGTATTGAAACAGATAATTATAATAGTAATATTCGAAATATCCTGCAGCTTAATCCATTAACTGCCAAAATATATATTGTCGTTGGTGATTCATCTGAAGAACAAAGAGTTGTTGGGGAATTAAAACAAACCATAAGTAAGTATCCCCAAGTGGAATTCGCCTTTTTGAATAAGCTCCCCTATGATCAAATGCTGGAATGTGTCGGTAATGCCAGTGACAATTCGGCAATTCTATTTATAAGGTGGGTTACGGATGTAAAGGGAAAGAATTTTATTCCCGAACAAGTTCTTGAAGCGATATGCCGAGAAGTGCAAGCTCCTGTTTATGCAACTATCAGACATGCTATTGGTAAGGGAATTGTTGGTGGTCATCTCTATAATTATGAATTGGTCGGGCGTAATATCGCCCAATATGGAGTGCAAATATTTGAAGGAAGACAGCCGTCCGAGGTTATTCTGGAGAATGTTTCACCAAATGAATATGTATTTGACTGGAGAGCGTTAAAACGGTGGGGCATATCTGAGAAGCGCCTTCCCCAAGGCAGTATAATTGAATATAGGGAAAGCAGTATTTGGGATTTATATAAGTGGTATATTATTGGCGGCATAATTTTGTTCTTGATTGAAACTGCGTTAATATTAGCGCTTTTGGCTAATAGGACAAGGCGAAAAAAAGCGGAAAATAACTTGATGCACTTGAATATGACACTAGAAAATAGAGTTTCGGAGCGGACCCAAGAATTACAGGATAAAAACGTTCAATTAAAGATGGCTCATCAAGGATTAGAGTTACTGAATCAGCAATTAGATCTGATTTCGCGAACGGATGCGTTGACCGGTCTTTATAATCGGAGACATATGGAAAGCAAAATTCAAGAAGAATTTGCAAAGTATCTTAGCAACGGATCTGAATTTGCTATTATAATTGCTGATATCGATTCATTTAAAAAGGTAAACGATGTGTATGGACATGATGCTGGAGATTGTTTATTACGCTGTGTATCGGAAGATATTAGAAAATTGGTTAGAAAGTCTGATACTGTTGCACGGTGGGGAGGCGAAGAATTTCTACTGCTGTTGCCAGCTACAGTTTCGGAAAACGCCAAGGAACGAGCGGAACGCATTAGAAGTACGGTGGAGAAGAAGGTATATTTTTGCGGAGAAGTACGCTTGTCGGTAACTTTGACATTAGGCGTATCTGTTATTAGCAAAGATGATACTATAGCTAATGTCATAAAGAGAGCAGATTATTCGTTGTATCAAGGAAAACGTGCAGGACGAAACTGTGTAGTTTTTTTAGATACTGCATCGATGATGGACAATTATACTAAGAATCGATGATTTTTTTAATACAGTATTAGTCGCAGAAAAGCGTCTCTAATCATTGCGACAGACAATGGTATACTTATATTTCAATATAGATGTGAATATATTCCAAAAGGCAGCGTCTACCAAAGGGGTAGCCGCTGTTTTTTTATGAACGTAAAGCATATGTTGTAGGTGTTTTGAGAGGCCAGAGCTGGGAAGGAATTCATTTCAGATGTAGTTATAGGTCGTAACAGCGGACTACCTATTTTAAATTTTTTATTAGGTTAACTAGTGACGGTTGAACTGTCCCTGATCTACTGCTGCATTGCTGAACAATAACGATGATTACCCAACGTTCGTTCTAGAAATTATAAAATTCACCTAGCTAATCAAGCACACATATTATGTAATATAGTATTGATTAAGGAGGGGTTTTTAGTGGATATTTTCTGTAAAGAGGTAAAGCCTTACGAAGATTTGACTATGAAGCAGATTCAATTTTGGCTTCGAATAATGAAAGAACATTCCTTGTTCATGAAACTAGGATTTAGTTGTGATGATACTAAACTAATTGAAGAAGCGGAATGCTTTTATAACCTGTTCGAGGATTTACAACGGCTTTCGCAACGAATTTGTAATGAAGATGACTTTAGAAATTTTGTTTGTGAGGTTATGGTTGCAGTCAAAAGAATATTTGCTTTTAAACGGCACGTATTGCATTTATTAATCGAATGTAAAATTGGCGGCTCAAATTATCCATTGCTTGTAGATCACATTTCTCGTGAGGCACTGTACTTTCTGAAACTCTTGGAAAAAATCAATGATGGTGATATGAAATATCCAGTAGATTCAATTGTAAGCGATAATATCTTCTGGTTGCGAATAATGGGAGATCATGCTAAATTCATCGCTGGGTTACTTGATCCTTCAGAGAGAGGCTTTATAACACAAGCAAACGACTTTACAGTTAAGTTTGAGCAATTACAACTGCACGCTCGCGATCTAGATAGTATGCTTTGGCATTTCCGTCCTAATAATGACTTAGTTCGTTTCGAAGGCGATGTAACAGAAGCCGTTAATCAAATACGAGATTTTAAAGAAGCGGCTAGAGATTTAATCCAAGCATGCAAGGTCGTATCGTTGATACCACCGTTGCTAGCAGATCACGTACTCCGTGAAGCTGAACACTTCTTAGAAATTTTGGAACAAATTAAAGAAGACTTAGCGGCAACGAACAATTTTAATTGCGGTACTAACATAATTACGTGCGACTATTAAATAAAACAATTTGCTACGTTTTAAAAAAGCGCGTGGCAATCTGAAAGAGTATAAGCCAGCGGCCATTGGTCGACTGGCTTTGTCGCGTCTAGGGTTCTAAGGATAAGTTTCCGCGAGTAACTAATTTACATAGTATATATAAAAGCAATTAGGCGGTGAGAAAATGAAATATACAGGATTAACCGGAAAAATTGTAGTACCAGGTGATCCTGAATATGCTCAAGCTAGGGAAGATTATAATATCGCAATAAATAGATATCCTTCAGTTATTGTCTATTGTTCTGATGCAGGCGACATCGCTAATGCAATACTTTGGTCAAGAAAACATGGGATTGAGCTTCGGGTTAGGTCGGGAGGTCATGACTATGAGGGGTATTCGAACGGCACACTAAAAATGGTTATAGATACATCAACAATGAACAAGATAGAAGTAAATAATCAAGAAGGCACTGTTGAAGTCCAAGCCGGAACTAGGTTATTACCTCTATATGAATGTGTCTATAAACACGGTTACACTTTCCCAGGAGGAACCTGTCCAACAGTAGCAATATCGGGCTTAGTGTTGGGAGGGGGCATTGGATTATCTACCCGTTATCTAGGTTTAACGGCTGATAGTCTGTTAGAAGCGAATATGCTCGATTTCGAGGGCAGGCAGATAACGGCAAATTACCACTGCAATTCAGACTTGTTCTGGGCATTAAGAGGGGCTGGGGGCGGTAATTTTGGTGTTATAAGTGATTATAAGTTTAAATTAAAAAGTAAAGTAGATAACATAACGCTGGTTCAGCTAAGATGGGATAATAACATACTGGCTAGAAACAGCTTTCTAAAGGTGTGGCAGGAGATGCTGTATCAGTTAGACCGCCGGATCAGCTTATTTGGTGGGATATATAAAGCTGGAGCCTGGGTAAATGCTTTTTTCTATGGTACAGTTTCAGAGGCGAGACGTATTTTGCAACCTCTACTGGATATACCTGGTTTAACTCTTGACACTATTAAATACGTTCCGTTTATTAATGCCATAAAAACTATCGGAGCGATATATCCAAAGCAGGAAGCCTTTCAAGCAGCAGGAAGATTTGTCCAAAGGTTTTTCTCGAGAGAAGAATTAGGGAGACTGATTGATATAGTTGATAAAGCTCCTTCCGAGAATAATTCCTCGATACGTGTATATTCTCTGGGGGGAGCTGTGCGCGATATCAAAGCACACGAGACAGCTTTCTCCTATAGGCAGGCCGACTATATTATAGCGCTAGTATCTTCATGGCATTGCAAAGAAGAAGCCGAAAAACATCGGAGATGGGTTGGTGTTGGGTATAAATATGTACACACAATTACTTGTGGATCATATATAAACTTCCCATATAGCAAAACCCCCGACTATGAGCAAGCATATTTCGGGCATAACCTAACCAGGCTGCAGTATATCAAGAAAACGTATGATCCTTTAAATATTTTCTGCTTTCCTCAAAGCATAAGCCTACCATCGTGAAAAGACTGAGCCAGAAAAATCCCCTTTAGGACGAGTTAAGTTATAGTTACTTTTTCTCGGTCTAAAGGGGATTTTATATTAGCATGTTTATATAGAAATTAAAAGAATTTATATATAAACAGATAAAGTAATGGAATGACTAATGGGAGCAATCAGTTTTCTCCATATAAAGGATAATTTTACACAGCATGGCATGTTGGAAAAAATGGCATGGATCTAGGCCTACAAATTTTTTGAATTTTTCTAGACGAAATTTCAAGGTATTCCGATGAATGAAAAGCTTGTCTGCCGTTAAAGAAACATTTAGGTTGTTTTTTAGGAGGTAATCTAGCGTTTTAGACATATCGCAGCTGTCTTTCATTTGGTCGAAATTAAGCTTTAGTTCTTGTAGTATTAATGAATCGTCGTAACTAACACGATCTGCTTTAAATAAATAGCTTAGTAAAATTTCAGGATCATGAATTGAACGGATGGTGTTATCGCTAGAGAAGTCCAATGCGCACTTTGCTTCATTAAAGGAGAGGCGAAGCTGGGATTCATTCAGTGCTCGGCCGCCAAGCCCTACCTGAACTTTTAGGTGTGGTTGGATGGAACTAAGCATAGTTACAAGCTGCTCGGCAAAATTGTCGCGTTTTTTTGTTTCCCACTGTTCAGACTCTGATTTAATAAGACAAAGATTCTTTTTATAAAACAAGCAGATGTCTTCCTTATTTAAAAAGGGAGATTCTTTAACTTTATTTAAGACTGTTTCTCTAATACGGTCTGAATATAGATTTTGGAGGCCATCAGACGAAAATTCATAATTGTTAAGTGGTTCTAGCTGTATTAACATTACCCTTCTAGGAAGTTTGATTGTATAGTTGAGCATCTCAGCTAAGGTATATACGTCATCAGAAATTAAGTCGGGGTTGTCGGAAAACAACAAATTTACTAGTTGGGCTTTTACCCTATTTTCAGACCGGTAATCTGCCAGAAACATTTCTCGTTCGAGAACAAGTTCTGTAACCGTTTTGACAAGTTTTGCAGTATTGCGTACCTCACAAGGCTCGCCAGTTACCCCTACTACACCAACGATCCTCCCTTTAATATTAATCGGCCACATAACTCCCGGCAAGGCTCCGGTGTACTTAGCAACGTCTTCAACCTGGATTTCAATTACATTTTTTGTGTTTGCGGCAGCCAGACCGCCTTGATGAAATGTGTTAATTCGATGACCTTGTCCGGAAGCGAGAATAATTCCGTTACAATCAATAATATTGACGTTTCTCTGAACTATATCCATAAGCTGATCAACAATGCTTTGTGCCATTTCCGTAGAAATAATCATATTCCGAAACCCCCTGTAAGAAGGAAATTACAAATTAGCTATCAAGAACATCTTAGCAGTTCTTGGGTTTTTAGTAAATGCAGTAATAATGCCGTTGAAAAGGTGCTTTAAGATGTAATTAATTTCGCAAACATGTTCACAGTGGACAATAGAATACTTTTATTCAGTATGATTTTTATGAATTGATAACAAAGGCACATTCTTTATTGTGAGCGAATTAATCTAAGGAGTTATAAATTTCTTATAATTTGGAGGTGCCAATGACAAATATTCAAATTCCGTATAGTACAAACCACATTACTGTTGCCATACCAGAAGAGCGGTTAAACGGTATTTTAGAATCCCGCGCTCACCACTACACACCGGAGGCCAGTGAGGAGGAATTGGTACAGAGAGCGCTAGCTAATCCGATTGCATCACCAAGGCTTAGCGAACTTGTGCAAGGTCATAAAAAAATCGTAATTATAACAAGTGACCATACACGGCCTGTTCCCACTAAAATAATTAGTCCCTTATTGTTAAAAGAGATTCGCCGTACTAATCCTCAGGCGGATATAACATTTTTAGTTGCTACTGGATTTCACAGAGCAAGCACTGAACGTGAACTCATCGCAAAGTTTGGCGAAGAATTGCTGCAAACAGAAAAGATCGTTATGCATGATTGCTGGGATGCCGACTCTCTCGTGTCTATCGGTAAACTGCCATCAGGCGGAGAACTGCATATTAATAAGCTTATTATGGAAGCTGACCTTGTTATAGCTGAAGGATTTATTGAACCTCACCTTTTTGCAGGCTTTTCTGGGGGGCGGAAAAGTATTCTGCCAGGAGTGGTCAGCGGAGAAACCATTCAAGTTAACCACTGCGCTGAATTTATTGCTCATGAAAAAGCTCGTGCCGGAATACTAGATGGCAATCCAATTCACATAGATATGCTTTATGCCGCGCAAGAGGCAAAGCTAGCGTTTATTATCAATGTTGTTATAGATGCCGATAAAAAAATAATTGGTGCTTTTGCCGGTGATATGGAGCAAGCTCACTTGGCAGGCTGTAAGTTTGTTGGAGAGTTGGCTTCAGTCGAGCCAAAGCCTGCTGATATTGTAATAACTTCCAATGGCGGCTATCCACTTGACCAGAATATATATCAACTAGTAAAAGGATTATCCTCGGGTGAGGCAACCTGTAAACGAGGTGGAATAATTATTATTTGTGCTGCCTGCAATGACGGTCACGGCGGAGAAGCTTTTTACCGGTGGTATAAAGAGGCAACAGGCGGGGCAAAGGAAATAATGGACAAGATCATGAGAATCGATAGAAATTCCACTATTCCCGATCAATGGGCAGCTCAAATTATTGCACGCATCCAATTAAAGCATACAGTATTTATTGTCACAGATCAGTGTGATCATCAGCTCATAAAAGATATGGGCTTTCAGGCAGCCTCAACAATTCAAGAAGCAGTTGAAGCTGCCCAAAAAATCGCAGGAGCTGATGCTTCATTTACAGTAATTCCGGACGGGGTTGCTGTAATAATTAAATAGGTTTAGCAGAAAGTCTAAAATGTTAGAGGGGGAAAAGTAATGGCTATTGATGCGATTATCTTAAATAAATCAGATAATGTGGCGACAGCAGTACAAGCTTTAAAACCAGGGCAAAAAGCAAAAGTACGTCTTGGGCGTGAAATTCAAGAGACTACAATTACCGAAGACATTCCTTATGGACATAAGTTTGCAGTACGTTCAATCATAGCGGGGGAAAATATTATCAAGTACGGTGAAATTATAGGGAGAGCAACACTTGCTATTCCTATCGGGTGTCATGCACATGTGCAGAATATTGAAAGCCTCCGCGGACGAGGCGACTTGCAAAAGGGGGTATAGAAAAATGGAATTTCTCGGATACCGTCGTGCTGATGGAACAGTAGGTACGCGAAATTATGTGGGAATTTTATCGGCAGTAGTATGTGTTAATGAAGTGGTCGAGGCTATTGCGTCAAAGGTGCAGGGGACAGTGCGCTTTACGCATCATCAGGGATGCTGTCAAACACCTCTTGATATTGGACGGGTCAATCATGCCCTGATTGGATTGGGACGCAACCCAAACTTGCACTCGGTGATTATTGTAAGTTTAGGTTGCGAAAGCACTGACCTGGCGGAAGTTATCTCAGGGATACAAGCTAGCGGCAAACGTGTAGAACATCTGATTGTGCAGGAAACAGGAGGAGCTGCAAAAACTACAGCTCAAGGTATTCTATTGGCGCAGGAAATGGTAAGAGAAGCGTCGCTGCTGCAGCGCGAGCCTTTTCCTATTAGTGAATTAGTAATGGGAATGAAGTGCGGCAGTTCAGATACTACCTCAGGACTAGTACCAAACCCAGCTATAGGTGTTGCTTCAGATTTACTAGTGACTGCTGGCGGCACCTCGATATTGGGCGAAGTGACTGAGTTTATTGGAGCAGAGCATATTCTGGCCAGCCACGCTGTAAACGAAGAGGTAGCACAAGGAATTTTAGACCTTGTTACACGCATGGAAAAAAGAGCTATTGCGGTTGGAGAAGATATTCGCGGCGGGCAGCCTACCGGAGGAAATATCAAAGGTGGTTTGACTACCATTGAGGAAAAGTCACTTGGTGCTATTGCTAAGGCTGGAAGTGCGCCCATTCAAGCCGTATACGAGTATGGCGAAAAACCCCTGGTTAAGGGGCTTGTAGTTATGGACTCGCCAGGCCGGGAGCCGGAGATTCTTACAGGATTGGCCGCGGCAGGGTGTAATGTAATCGTTTTTGCTACAGGCCGAGGAGCACCGCAAGGATTTCCATTTGTACCAGTGCTAAAGATTACTGGCAGCAGAACAGCAGTTGAAAAGATGAGTGACCACATTGATATGGATTTGAGTGCTGTAATTGATGGCGGAGATACTATTCCTGATGCTGGACAGCGAGTTCTTGAAGAACTTGTTGTCATTGCGTCGGGAGCTATGACAAAAGCGGAGATTTCCGGCTATACTAATTCTATGGACATTTACATGTTAGGACCGGTTATTTAATTCTAGATAACTTAAGCTAGTTAATTTTTAATGGTACGTCCTTCAAGCTTAAGGCCCGCTAAATGGCGGGCCTTTTTGCAGTGAAATGGGTAATGTGGTAAGATATGTCTATTAAGTAAACGGCATAAGTTTTTTTCTTCGGAGGTCTTGTATGTCTATGTGGTCAAAGTTTGTTCAATATTATAAGCCTTATCGATGGTTGTTTATTACGGATCTCGTCTGTGCTACGGTAGTATCGCTAGTAGATATTACTTTCCCGCAGATTCTATATTATTTGACTCACGAAGTGTTTAACCGCAGTGTGGAGGAGATTAGGCAGGTTCTGGGCTTTGTAGCTATTGGAATGGTCGCCTTATACTTAATACGCTATGCTTGCCAGTATTATATAACTACCTGGGGACATATAATGGGGGCACGAATGGAAAGTGATATGCGGCAGGATTTGTTTGACCATTATCAAAAGCTTTCTTTTTCCTATTATGATCGTAATAACACTGGCGAAATGATGTCCAAGCTGGTATCTGACTTGTTCGACATTTCGGAGTTGGCGCATCATGGACCTGAGAACGTATTTATCTGTTCGCTAAAAATAATCGGCTCGTTTGCTTTACTTATGTTTCTTAATGTTAAGATGACCTTGATACTTTTGTGCGTAACTTTAATCATGATAGTATTCAGTATTTATAAGAACAGAAAGATGAAAGCCGTGTTTATGGATAACAGGAAGAAAATTGCGGGAGTGAACTCCCGAGTGCAGGACAGTCTTTCCGGCATTCGCGTTGTTAAATCCTTCGCAAATGAACAGCTAGAACGCGAAAAGTTCGGCGAAAGAAATCTGGAATTTTTGGATTCTAAGGTAAGCAGCTACCACATCATGGGAAGCTTCCATGCAGGAAACGGACTGTTCCAAGGTCTGCTATACACGGCAGTACTGGTAAGCGGTGGCTATTTTATTTCTCAGGGAACGCTGCAGGTCGCTGATCTTGCTGTGTATGCTCTTTATATCGGCATTTTTATGAATCCGATAGATGTATTGATTAATTTTACTGAGCAATTTCAGAAAGGTTATTCTGGTTTTAAACGATTTATGGAAGTTATCAATACAGTACCAGAAATTTTGGAAAAGCCAAATGCTATATCTTTAAGTAATGTTAAAGGGCGTATAGAATATAAAAATGTTTCGTTCCGATATAATCAGGACAGCCAAGTGCTGGACGGAGTGGATATAAAAATTAAGGCAGGAAAAACAGTGGCGCTGGTCGGACCTTCCGGCGGTGGTAAGTCAACCCTTTGTTCCATTTTGCCTCGCTTTTATGATGTAAGTGGGGGGGCTGTTCTAATAGATGGCATAGACGTGAGGGATGTTACGCTTAAGTCACTGCGAGATGCTATTGGAATTGTTCAGCAGGACGTATACCTGTTTGCTGGTACGGTACGCGATAATATTGCCTATGGGAAACCAGATGCATCAGACGAAGAAATTATTGAAGCAGCTAAAAACGCTAATATCCATGATTTTATTATCAGTCTTGCTGATGGCTATGACAGTTATGTTGGAGAGCGCGGTACACGCCTTTCAGGAGGGCAAAAGCAGCGCATTGCTATTGCGCGAGTATTTCTAAAAGACCCTAAAATATTGATACTGGATGAAGCAACATCGGCGCTAGATAATGAGAGTGAGCAGTTTATTCAGGCTTCACTTGAGCGGTTGTCGAAGGATAGGACTACTATTGTGGTAGCCCATAGGCTTAGCACCATTCGCAACGCAGATGAAATAATTGTAATTAGCCACAAGGGAATACAAGAACGGGGTAATCATGAAGAATTGCTTAAATTAGATGGACTCTATGCCAAGTATTATAATATGCAGTTTGAAGGATTAGACGAGCTTCCAAATGATTGAGTAATTCGGGTATTTAATATAAACCATAAAGGTAACAGTTCCGTTTGAAAACCGCAGGAATAAGAGGAGGGCATGAGTGATGAAATACAAAGGGGAAAAGTCATTTACTGGTAAGAGTGGTGCTTTTGAAATTATACAAAGTGGATTGGGTGACGCCACAATTAAAATATATTTGAAGTCAGCACCTTCCTATGAAGAAGACGAGTTTGGCGAATATCAAGAAAAGTCACTTCTAGAGAGGGCTACAGCGGATATTTCAATTGGCATATCGTATGATGAAGTTGATGAGGTATGGGTTCCCAACAATCTAAATGTCGAAACTTTGGGTTGGGCAGGGGTAAATGAATTTTTGCTAGCTTTCTTTGAGCATCAAGATCAACTTAGTGTTGTAGAGGATGTCTTAGAGGTACTAAAGGATCTCTTAAGTCAAAGCGAGGTTGTATGGGGGATAGATTATTTCTAGTTTGGATGCCTGTCCCCTGTTTAAGAAACTTTTTGTATGTTTTGCACAAATAAACGAAAGTTTAATTGTTATATATGCACCTAGACATTGCGTTTTGGCTCTGCTATAATGAAGCCACAACATAGGTAAAGAAAATAAGCTGAGCAAAGATGCTAAATGGGTAAGAGATATATCTTACGTCATTTAGCTTTTTTTATTTTTTAGCTCTGGTAATTCCATACTGATTGTTGATGCGTCAGCTAATAGCGTTTTGTTTGTACTCAAGGCCCAATATTGCCAGACCTACAGGTGGTTGCCCAAAAGTTGATTATAAGAGATTACTAAAGCAAAGATGCTTATAAAGGTGCTTTGCTTTTTTTGTTTTTATTTAGGCAAACTTAGTATTTAAAAACTAGCTAGATTGGAGGAGGAGAGTATGTTTAACATAACTGAGTTAGGTAAAAAATTTGGTGATTTAGAAGTGCTGAAAAGTATTAGCTTGTTTATTGAGGAAGGCGAAGTTGTTTGTATCATAGGTCCTTCCGGTTCAGGTAAAAGTACTTTTCTTCGCTGTTTAAATCTTCTTGAAATACCGACAAGCGGAAAGCTGTACTATGAAGGGACAATTGTTGATGCTGATTTAGATACTAAAAAACTTCGACGGGAAGTTGGGATGGTATTTCAGAAGTTCAATCTGTTTCCGATGTTTACAGTATTAGAGAATTTAACCTATGCCCCAATCCTAATAAACAAAATGAAAAAAGACGAAGCACATGAATTAGCAATTGATTTATTAAAAAAGGTTGGGCTAGCAGATAAAATGCATATGTACCCCTCGACCCTTTCTGGTGGCCAGCAGCAGCGAGTAGCAATTGCCCGGGCTTTAGCGATGAAGCCCAAAATGCTCCTTTTTGATGAACCAACCTCAGCACTTGATCCAGAACTTGTCGGTGATGTACTGGAAGTCATGAAACAATTAGCTGCCGAGGGCATGACAATGGTCGTAGTAACCCATGAAATGGGTTTTGCCAGAGAAGTAGCTGATCGAGTCATCTTTATGGATAAGGGCTATGTCGTGGAAGAAGGTGTGCCAGAAAAAATATTTAATCAGCCAGATAATCCGAGAACTAGGGAATTTTTAGCAAGAGTTTTATAAGGAGGGATTGATATGATACTAAACTTTACAAAGGCAGCTGAATTATTAATTCCTTCGCTATTACACGGCTTTACTGTTGTTATCCAGGCAACTATTTTTGGTTTTTTGCTGGCAACATTATTAGGAATGATCATTGCAATAGGCAGACTGTCTAATATTAAAGTAATAAAAGGGACTTTATATCTTTTTTTGGAATTGATTCGCGGAACACCGCTGCTTGTCCAGCTTGTTTATATATACTATGTCGTTCCTTTGCTATTAAATTTGATAGCTGGTATGTTTGGTTATAAAACTGATGTACAAATAGCATCCTTGACTGCCGGTATATTAGGACTTGGGATTAATTATGGCTGTTACATGTCAGAGGTAATCAGAGCATCAATACTTTCTGTTGATCGCGGCCAGACTGAAGCGGCATTGGCTCTAGGATTGGGAAAATATCAAGCGCTATTTCGTATCGTTATGCCGCAAGCATTGCGCAATATAATACCATCTCTGGGTAACTATCTGGTTATGATGGTTAAAGATACATCACTCTTAGCCTACGTTGCGGTCAATGAATTATTGCTCCGTACACAGACCTTTGCATCACAGACGTTTTTGACAATTGAGTCCTATACCTTCTTGGCTTTAGCCTATTTGGTTATCAGTATTCCACTGTCATATATTGTTAAAATAATTGAAAATAAGTTGAAAAATTAAAGCAAGATCTTCACTAAAGCCGTCTTAGCGCTTTACAGTGATTCTAAAGAGACAATAATCATTTAAATATTGCTAATAAAAAAAGAAAGGCGATGATGAGTAATTTCTTAAAAGTTTTGTTGAACAAGTCCAAATATTATTAAACAAAAGGAGAGGATGACAATTATGGGAAATATATTAAAAAAGTTTACGCTAGTAGCACTTCTTATGTTTGCAGTATCAATGATCTTAACGGGGTGCGGTTCTTCGACACCTACTGAAAAAACTGTAGTCAAAAAAGATCCTAATGCTAGCTTGAAGCTAAATGAATTGCGGGAAAAAGGTGTTTTAATTGTTGGTTCATCCAATGATGCTCCGTTTGCATATATTGATGCGAAAACTAACGAGTTTTCAGGCGTTGATGCCGTTATTATTAAAGAAATTGCTAAACGGCTGGGCATTAACAAGGTAGAAATGAAACAGATCCCTTTTGAGAACCTACTGATTGAGCTAAACAAGGGTAGTATTGATATGGTAACAGACGCAATGTATATTAAAACAGAGCGGCTAGAGAAAGCGCTATTTACTGACGTTTGGTACAAAGAAGGCGAAGCCGTTGTTGTAAAGAAAGATTCCAGCATTCAAACTAAGGGGGATTTAAAAGACAAAGTTGTTGGTGGACAAAAGGGAACTGCTTTTCTCGAAGTAGCTCAAAAATGGGTAACTGAAGGAAAAGCAAAGGATATAAAAATATTTGGCAGTCAGTCCGAACTTATGATGGCTGTTAATACAGGTAAAGTTGATGCATGCGTAACCGATGGAATCGTTGCTGGTTATACATTAAAGCAGGATTCAAGTTTGAATTTGCGAATTGTAAGCCCATACGAAGCGGAAGCGGCTGGTAAAATTGGTGCTGCATTACGCTTTGAGGATAAGGAATTTAATGCTGAAGTTAATAAAGTATTAAATGATATGAAAAAAGACGGCACTCTAATGAATATATTGCAGCAATTTGGATTGAACCAAGACTACTTTGTATCAATTGAGGATGGAAAAACAAATAATTTAAAATAGCTATTGCCCGCAGTAATCTCATTCCTGGACACATGGGCAGCATACGCGCGATAGCATGAATGCTGCCAGGAAGTCTGGGATATTTTTTTAACTAGTACTTTTCAAATAGATAAGTAAAAAGAAATTACAGATAAAAGCGTATTTTACAGGTTAGTTAGTTTTTACCCCAATTAGATAATCAGAATTAGTATGAAGGAGGTTATGACATGAAAAACAACGGCCTATTTATTAATGGCGAATGGAATATCACTGACGAAAAAATTAGCGTAATAAACAAAGCAACTGGAGATACCATTGCATTTATTTCTGTCGCAGATGAAGCCGCAGTAAAGGCGGCAGTTGATGCAGCCGAGCGAGCTTTTAAGACTGTAAAAATGGAGCCATACCAACGGTATACAATATTAATGAAGGCGAGCCATATTTTAATGGAAAAACAGGTAGAGATGGCGGAAATTCTTGCAAAAGAGGTAGGTAAACCTATTAAAGAAGCAATGGCTGAGGTAGCGCGAGCCCAGCAGACTCTGATTCTTTCAGCTGAAGAAGCTAAGAGGATTACAGGAGAAATGGTGCCTCTAGAGGGAGCGCCCGGCTGCGGTGATCGTTGGGCTTTTACTATGCGGATGCCAGTGGGGATAGTCTGCGCGATTACTCCATTTAATTTTCCCCTGAATCTAGCATGCCATAAGATTGGGCCTGCTTTGGCTGCTGGAAATACTGTAGTGTATAAACCAGCAACTGTTACCCCACTATCGGCTGTATTGCTGTGTGAAATTTTCGCGGAAGCAGGGCTGCCTGATGGATACTTAAATTTAGTAACAGGATCAGGTTCAAAGCTAGGTAAACTTTTGACCGAGGAACAGCGTATTAATTTTTACAGCTTTACCGGCAGTCCGGCTGTTGGGAAAACCTTATTAAAGAATGCCGGATTTAGACGTGTTGCTTTGGAATTGGGTTCTAATTCTGCTAATATTGTTCACTATGATGCAGATATTAACGTTACGGCGGAGTTGTGTGCTAAACATGCTTTTGCTAATGCTGGACAGGTATGTATATCTTGTCAGAGAGTTTATGTCCACCACAGCGTTTACGAGGCTTTTTGTGATAAAGCAGCATCTTTTACAAAGAAATTAGTAATGGGCAATCCGCTGGATACTGCGACTGATATTGGACCTATGATTAGCGAGCAGGAAGCAGTAAGAGCTGAGCAGTGGCTAAATGAAGCTGTTGCTCGAGGGGCAAAGATATTGGTAGGGGGAAGCCGGAATGGAGCGTGGTTTGAACCTACCATTTTAACCGATGTTGAGCCAGATATGAATATTGTTTGTATGGAAGCCTTTGCTCCTATATTTTCAATTATTCCTTATGATACCATTGAGGAAGCAATCGATTATGTAAATGACTCGGTATACGGCCTTCAGGCTGGCGTGTTTACTAATACCTTAGAAATAGCCAGATTATGCGCCATGAAGCTTGAGACAGGCGGGGTAATAATTAATGATGGTGCTACCTTCAGAACAGACAATATGCCTTACGGTGGAATTAAAGAAAGTGGTATTGGCAGAGAAGGACCTCAATACGCGGTAAAAGAGATGACTGAAGAAAAGCTAATCGTTTTTAAATTCTAGACGTTTTAATCGAGAGAGGGATGGTTGTATGATCAGCTGCCGTGAAGTTATTGGTCTGCCTTCCCTAGCCAAACTGAATATTGTGGCCGGAAGGTCCGGCTTGGACAGATTGGTACGCTGGGTGCATTTTATCGATTTGCCTGACGTTATCCCCTGGGTTCAGGGGGGAGAACTTTTGATTATAACTGGTATTGGTTTGAACGGCGACCTAGATAAACTAAAGGATATTGTTAAGGGACTCATAAGAAAGAATTTAGCAGGGCTTATTGTTAATATTGGCCCCTATATAAAAGAAATTCCCGCTGAGGTTGTCAGTTTAGCAGAACAGGCACGTTTCCCGATTTTTGAATTGCCTTGGGAGGTAAAGATTATTGAGGTAACTAGGGAAATATGCAGCCATATTGTTATGAAACAGACAGAGGAACGATCGATAAAGGATTTCTTGGAACAACTGCTGCTGTTCCCGCTGGCTGATCCGGAAGTTTTAATTCAGCGTGCTGCTTATTTTGGTTATGATTTAGCAAAACCTCATCAGGTCGCTATATTAAGTCCTGACCTTTTAAATGAATTTCTGCAGAGTAAAAAGGTCAAAGATGAAAAATCCTTGGTTGCCTTTAAAGCGCGCTTTGAAAACATTGTCCGAGACACATTGCGATTTGATGGCAGAAATGTTCTTCAAATGCAATTAGCCGACGATATCGTATTGATCATGCCCTACGAGAATCAAAACGCTGGAGGTCGGAAGAACTCTGATATTTTGCTAGTGGTTTTCGACAGATTAGCTGCAGAAATACCCGGATTAGCCGTTGCAGCAGCATTAGGCGGCAAATTTGAAAGTTTGCATGATGCTAGAAAGAGTTATCTTCAGGCAACTCAAGTACTACGGTGTTTTTCTAAGTTAAAGGCTGCTGCTAACCCTATATACGAGTATGAGAAGTTAGGTATTTACAAGCTGTTATTTGAAATTGGTTCTGACAAGCTTGCACTATACTATCAAGAAGTAATTGAGCCTCTTAATGAATATGACAGGAAAAATCAAATGGATCTTGTGAATAGCCTTTTCGTATATTTTGAAGAAAAATGTAATGCGGCAAAAACGGCAAAGCGTTTATTTGTTCATCGTAATACCCTTGATTACCGACTAAGAAAGATTGAGGAAATTACCAGCAGAAGTTTAGACGATCCATATGACCGGTTAACGCTGCAGTTGGGGGTTATTGTCGGAAGACAAATCGCCAATGATATCTTCTCATTTGACTAACGATATACAAGTAAAATCTCACAAATGGATACTATATATCTTGTGAAGCCTTCACATAGACGCCTTAGAACGTCTATGATACTATTTAAACATAATTAAATTATAAAAAAAGCAACGGCGCTGAGTTTATCCTGAGGATATGTTCAGCGCTTTTCAATTTTATATTAGGGAGGGTTTTACAATGAATACTGAGAAAAGTAGGACGGAAAAGCTTATCGAAAGAAAAAACAAGGCAGTCGCCAGTGGGATTGCTAACTCCACAGGTGTTTTTGTGGAAAAGGCCAGTGGAGCTGTAATTACTGATGTAGAGGGAAGAGAGTACCTTGATTTTTATGCTGGAGTTGGTGTTTTAAATGTTGGCCATTGCCCAGAACCAGTAGTTAAAGCTATACAGAAACAATCAGAAAAACTGCTGCATTCTTTCTTTGCAATAGCGATGTATGAGCCTTATGTAGAGCTTGCCGAAAAGATGAATTCTATTGTACCTGGTCCATCTTTAAAAAAGACGATGTTTGCAAACAGCGGTGCTGAAGCTGTTGAGAATGCAGTGAAAATTGCTCGGCACGCCACCAAGCGAACAGGGATTATTTCTTTTGAATGTGCCTTTCACGGCCGTACATTCATGACAATGAGTCTTACTAGTAAAGTTAAGCCGTACAAATATGGCTTTGGTCCTTTTGCACCGGATATATATAAGGTTCCTTCTGCTTACTGCTATCGCTGCTACTATCGCTCCACGTACCCAGGCTGTGGTATGCATTGCTTAGAAAACTTTGAAAGATTCTTTACTGCAGAAATTGATGCTGAACATATTGCAGCTATGATTATTGAACCTGTGCAAGGTGAAGGTGGTTTTCTAGTTCCCCCACCTGAGTTTTTCCCAGGACTTAAATCAATTTGTGAAAAAAGAGGGATATTGCTGATTGCTGATGAGGTGCAAACTGGCTTTGGCCGTACAGGGAAAATGTTTGCCGTTGAACATTGGGACGTTGAACCTGACTTAATTACAACGGCGAAATCAATTGCAGCAGGTGTTCCCCTTAGCGCTGTAACAGGTAAGGCAGAGTATATGGATGCACCAGACGCAGGCAACATTGGCGGAACTTATGGCGGTAACCCCCTAGCTTGTGTAGCCGGGCTAGAAACGATTAAGTATATCGAAGAAAATAAGCTGTGTGCTAGGGCTGAAGAAATCGGCAAGAAGACCATGACCAGACTCAAAGCTCTTCAGGAAATATGCCCTGTTATTGGTGATGTACGGGGAATTGGAGCAATGATTGGTATTGAGCTTGTAAAGAATCGAATTACCAAAGAACCTGCCAAGGAACTTACTGCTAAGGTGGCAAAGTATTGCCTAGAACAAGGAGTAATACTCATTAGTGCCGGCATCTTTAGTAATGTAATTCGCTTATTGATTCCTTTAGTGGTCACTGATGAGCAGCTTGACCACGGGCTTACTGTTTTAGAACAAAGTATCTTAAGGGCTGCTGCTGAAGCCTAATAAAACTTAATCAACGACCGGTCCAATTATGGCAAGGGAGAAAACACAATAAAAGTATCCATAACTGCTTTACGCAGATATGGATACTTTTATTGTTGCTGCCTGTAGTATATTTTTCAAATACTTTGATATTTTTTTGCGTTACTAACTTTAGGTAATAACTTGCCTAGAACATATGTTCTGTATTATAATATTGCCGAAGGAGCTGATTTGCATGGATGTATTCGATAAGCTGAAAATTTTGACTGATGCAGCCAAATATGACGTGGCCTGTACTTCCAGCGGCGCGAATAAAAAAGCTGGTGCCGGACAAATCGGCAGTGCGGCAGCTAGTGGTATTTGCCATAGCTTTTCAGCTGATGGTCGCTGTATTTCTTTATTAAAGGTGCTTATGACTAATATTTGCAGCTACGATTGTCAATATTGCGTCAACCGCTGTTCAAATGACACTCCTCGAACTTTTTTCACGCCCCGCGAATTGGCCGACCTCACGATTAATTTTTACCGAAGAAATTATATAGAAGGACTTTTTTTGAGCTCTGGGATATTAAAGAGCCCTGACTATACTTGTGAACAAATGATTGAAGCACTCCGCATTTTAAGGCAGGAGTATCGCTTTAATGGATATATCCATGCAAAAGCCATACCGGGAGCTGACAGTACGCTGATTAGTCAGCTAGGTACACTGGCAGACCGCATGAGCGTTAATATTGAATTACCATCACAGAAAAGTCTGCAGCTTTTGGCGCCGGATAAGACCAAGCATTCAATTCTGGCACCAATGGGTTATATTCAAAATCGTATAAAAGAAAACACAGCAGACATCGTTAAGTATCGTCATGCCCCCAAATTTGTTCCTGCAGGACAGAGCACTCAGATGATTATCGGGGCGACGCCTGACACCGATTTTCAAATTTTAAATTTGGCAGAAAGTCTTTATAAGAAATATCAGCTAAAGCGGGTGTTTTTTTCCGCTTATATGCCGGTAGCTGAAAATTCCTTGCTGCCCGCGCCTGATACAGCTCCTCCCCTTTGGCGTGAACATAGGCTTTATCAGGCGGACTGGCTACTTAGGTTTTATGGTTTTTCAGCAAATGAGCTTTTAGATAATAAGCACCAGAGTTTTAATCCGTTTGTTGACCCTAAATGCAACTGGGCTCTCCATCATCGGGAATTTTTTCCGGTAGAAGTAAATAGAGCTTCTTACGAAGATCTGCTGCGGGTACCTGGAATCGGCGTAAATAGTGCAAAAAAGATTATTATTGCCCGACGCATGACTACGCTGCGGTTTGAGAGCCTTAAAAAGCTGGGCGTTGTTCTTAAACGAGCTAAGTATTTTATTACTTGCAATGGTAAAAAGGTGGATGAACTTAACTTTACTAAAAGTGCCGTTCTCCGTGCTTTAATGTCAGAAAAGACGTGGTCTTTATATCGAGAACATGGCTTAACCGAGTCAAAGGTGGCACAACTTACCCTTTTTGAGCCATCACCTGTGGAATTGCCCAGTTTACCCCTGGAGGGAATAATTAAATGATTAAGTCAAATCTAGTCTATCGCTATGACGGGAGCTTTGATGGCCTGTTATGTTGTGTGTTTGAGAGTTATGACAAAAAAGAAATTCCTGAGGACATTATTTTGCCGGAAGAGTCTTCTTTACTGCTTTTTTCGGAAAAAGTAATCGTTACAGATTCGGATAAAGCCAATAGGGTACTAGTGTCTATTCCACAGAAAATCGGATTAGCTGCATTGGATTTTATCAGGCATGCATTTCTTACCTGCCTACCCAAAAAGGAACTGAGAATTTTGCAGTTTTTACGTTTGGGCTATCGGTGTGGCCCAGCTGTCATGCAGATGATTACTGATGAAACAGTAGATACCTTACTAAAGGCTGTAAGGCATTTAGAACGGGAGAGTCACCTTTTTAAAGGTTTTGTTCGGTTTTCTGTTATGAATAAAGTTCTTGTAGCAGAAATTGAACCTAAAAATTTTGTACTGCCGTTATTAGTGCAGCATTTTTGCGAACGTTTTCCCGAAGAGCGATTCTTAATTTATGATAAAAAGCATGGAATGGCGCTAGTATACAAGCCGTATAAATCGATGGTTATTCCAATTGAAGAATTGGAATTGCCTGAACCGGACGAAGAGGAACAAGCTTACCGAGAGTTGTGGAGACTGTTTTATAATACCATTGCAATTGAGGGGCGGGAAAACCCGCAGTGCCGCATGGGGCATATGCCCAAACGTTATTGGAAATATCTGACTGAATTTGCCGTTTCGTCCCCAAAGTTGGGGCGAACTTTGGATGCTGCGGCAATTGCCGATAAATATGAACTTGTCAAAGTTAAAGAGGGTTTTGCTGATGGGGGTTAATATCAAATCACTCATGCCGTTGAAGAATTTGATAAGGGTACACGTAGAGAAAAACAGATGGTCAACGACCATCTGTTTTTCTCTACGGCTGCGCAGTAATTTTCATGCCTTCTTTAAAGACAGAGCTATTTTGGCATTTACTTCAATTAATTGGTGTATGGCATCAGGCTCAAATCCATACTGCTGCGCTGTACAGATTACTTTCTGCCAGCATTCGTCTTTATTATAAGTACTTGAAGTCTCGTTAAGCATACCAGGCTTAGTTGGAGTTTTATAATCTCGAGATGGACTGTGACCAACTAGCCAATCGACGCTTACATTAAACATACTTGCTATGCGGCAAAGTGTTGCAATATCCGGTTCTCTTCGATTAACTTCCCATGAAGCTAAAGTTGAACGGTCTACTTTCAGCAGTGACGCCAATTCTTCCTGGGTTAGATCATTTCGCAGTTGTTTGATTTTATCGCCAAGAGTTTCCATAAGTCACACTCCTTACTCTTACGATAACGTGCCTATGAAAACAGTTCAATTATTGTGCGCATAAGACACTACGGTGCAGGAATTTAAATATATCCTAGCGAATAGTGTCATATAGACACTGGAACTTAAGGGTTCATCCTCACAGTAACGATTTTTTGATACAGGTAAAAGTTTGATAATCAAATTGTTTCTTAGAAAAGAGGATAATTTTGTATAATCTGCAAAAGCTTTTAAAAGAAGAAGTATCACAAGAAATTGAAATTCTGCGTCAGAAACTTCAGCGACTTGTTCATGAGAAAAAAGAGCGGTTGCTAGATCAAGAAGTTATACTTTTAAGCCAGGAAATAGATGAATTAATTGTTAAATATCAAAAAGCCGCTAAAGATACGTATGGTGACGGGTAATTAGATTGCAGCATTTTGGCCGTAGATCCGGGGTGCGTTTAAGACACAAGATGGATTGGCTGGACGCCAATCCATCTTGTGTTATTCTAAACTCTTAAATATGCTGGTATTAGGTTTTTTGCTGCGTATGAAGTCCTGGAAATCTAGGGTGTAAGTGAATGGTGATAATGGCAAGATATGCTGGGAAAGTTAATAATGTATTGCTTATTTTCGGGGTAAAAAGGAAAAAGCCTTTTTTTATTGTACAGGAATAGAACGATTCCGCGGCGAATAGATATCGGCAATAGGAATGCGAGGTGATGGCGTGTTTTTCAGTCGTGTTTTCCGTAAATCCGTCTTTATGTGCTGTTTACTGATCTTATTTACAACTCTAATAGGTTACAGTGCAACTCCTTCACCTGTGGTAGTTGTCCAAATTAAGGGTGAAATAGATGGTGGGCAGGCTGCGCTGCTGCATCGGGCTATGCTTGAAGCAAAACGTCAGCAAGCGAGAGCTGTCATAGTTGAAATTGATACTTTCGGCGGACTTGTTAATTCAGCTGTCAATATTCGTGATCTAATGATAGAATCCCAAGTGGAAACTATTTGTTATATCAAAAATCGAGCGTGGTCAGCAGGAGCTCTAATTGCTCTTTCACATAAACATATAGCTATTGCTCCAGGCGGAAGCATCGGTGCGGCAGAGCCAATACCGACAACAGAAAAAACTGTTGCGGCACTAAAAGCAGAATTTGCAGCTACTGCTAATCGGACTGGGCGCAATCCCCGTGTTGCTGAGGCTATGGTGGATAAGTCTCTTGGTTTGACAGGGTATGCCGAACCTGGGCAGATATTAGCTTTGACTGATTATCAAGCCATTCAAGTCGGTTATGCAGATGTTGTTGCTGAGGATAGAGCTAATTTATTGAAACATTACGGTCTTCAAGATGCACCAATTATAGAATTTACGCCTGAGTGGCCGGAAAAACTTGCAGGCTTGTTGTCTAATCCCACTGTTCAATCGGCGCTTGTATCTATAATTTTTTTAGCGATAATGACTGAAATAAAAACAGCAGGATTAAGTGGAGCCGGATTTGTAGCAATTGCGGCGGCAGCCCTTTTATTCGGCAGCCAGTGGTTGACAGGTCTCGCTGGTTTTGTTGAGATACTTCTATTTGCTGGCGGTATTATTCTCATAATTGTCGAGTTATTTGTGCCAGGAGCAGGCTTTTTTGGTATTGCTGGTCTTATAGCAATTCTTGTTAGTATATTTCTGGTTCTTGGCGGAGATGTTCAAGCCTTTAGCAACATGTCTATAAGTTTAATTGCGGCCGTAATTTTATTCTTGTTTATCGCTAAGCACTTACCGAATAGCAAGTTTTGGTCACGGTTTATATTAAAGGAAACAGAAACAACTCAGGCTGGGTATGTTAGTGCAAATGACTATAAAACATATTTGAATAAAACTGGTGTGGCAGAAACTTATTTAAGACCTGCAGGAACTGTCCTTATTGAGGACGCTAGACTTGATGTAGTTTCTGAAGGTATATTCATAAAACCAGGTACAAAAGTAATTGTTATAGCCGTCCAAGGTAATCGAATTGTTGTGCGTCCAATTGAATAAAAATTAGGAGGTTCACTATGTTTCAATTAATTTTCCCGGTAATTACTATGGTTGTCGTCGTAGGGGTCATAGCACTATTCTTGCATTTCGTTCCACTAGGTCTATGGATTTCTGCAATTGCAGCAGGTGTTAATGTAGGTATTTTTACATTGGTTGGTATGCGTTTACGCCGCGTGCCTCCTTCCAAAATCGTTTTGCCTCTTATCAAAGCCAACAAAGCTGGCTTAGAAGTTAATGTCAACCAGCTAGAGGCTCATTATTTAGCGGGTGGCGATGTTGATAGGGTTGTTGATGCGCTAATTGCTGCTCATCGAGCTGAAATACCACTATCCTTCGAACGCTCTGCTGCTATTGACTTGGCTGGACGTAATGTCCTTGAAGCTGTACAGATGAGTGTAAATCCCAAAGTTATCGAGACACCAGTGGTATCTGCAGTTGCTAAAAATGGTATTGAGTTAAAAGTAAAAGCGCGGGTTACCGTACGCGCCAATATCGATCGTCTCGTTGGTGGAGCTGGTGAAGCAACGATAATAGCTCGTGTTGGTGAGGGTATTGTAACTACAGTTGGTTCTTCTGCAGACCATAAAGATGTTCTTGAAAATCCTGACCACATCTCCAAAACTGTACTTTCTAAAGGCCTAGATGCGGGTACTGCTTTTGAAATCTTATCCATCGATATTGCAGATATTGATGTCGGACGTAATATTGGTGCACAACTTATGACAGATCAGGCTGACGCTGATAAGCGTATAGCTCAAGCACGGGCTGAAGAGCGCCGAGCTATGGCAGTAGCTAAAGAGCAGGAGATGATGGCGTATACTCAGGAAATGCAGGCTAAAGTAGTAGAATCACAAGCTGAAGTTCCTAAAGCGCTAGCCCAAGCCTTACGCGATGGAAATCTTGGAGTTATGGACTATTACAATATGAATAACGTACTTGCTGATACACAAATGAGAGAGACTATCGCTAAGGTAGGACCGGCAGCAAGTCAAGAGGAATAGAAAATGTAGATCCGAGAAGTAGGTGATAAACCCATGGATTTAGATCTGTTTTTTATAATTATTGCGGTGCTGTATTACGCAACCGATTTAATTGGCAATTACAAAAAACGAAAAAAGACTCCCAATATACCAGAGCAGCATGTGCCTGAACCAACTTTTGACTATATGCCCGCTCCAACACCCCCGCCAATTATAATGGAAAAATATTGGCAAGAGGATACTATTAGTGATATACCAGAGAAAGAATCAGTAACAAAGGTTGTGAAACCGGCTTTAGGCAATAATGAGTCAAATTGGAATAAAAGTCTTAAACCAGCGTTGATTCTAAATGGTGTAATATTTGCCGAAATACTTCAACCGCCAAGGGCTAAGCGTCCCTTGGAGGCTAAATTTATTAGGCGTCGATAATTTAGTATAATAGATATTTAAATTACTAAACTTAATATCCATCTTATAAAGCCATGAATTTACTTGCATATACGCAGGTGATTTCATGGTTTTACTTTTAGAGCTTTTTTACAAGGATAATAAGTTGCTTCAGGCGAATGTAAAAAATGGACTGTAAACTTTAACCAGGAGTGAGTATTATGGACGCTACAGTAGCATATATTGGGTTGTTAATTGAACGGGTAAGTGTTATTGCAACTCTCGCATTCTTATTAACGCGCTGGACATGGTTTCGGGAACTTTTAGTTAACAAGTCTGAATTTAAAGCTCGGCTGCTATTCGTAGTACTCTTTGGGTTAATTGGTATTATTGGAACATATACAGGCATTGTTGTAAATACGGGCGGTACTAATCAAACGGCAAGCAGTGTAGTTGGGATGAGTTCTACCGAAGCAATTATTAATGCACGAATGCTTGGTGTTGCTATTGCCGGGATATTAGGCGGCCCATCTATGGGGTTAGCTTCTGGTTTATTGGCCGGACTGCATCGGTATGCTCTTGGTGGCTTTACCGATTTGGCGTGCGCTTTAGCGACAATATGGGAAGGTCTGCTTGCGGGGTTAATTGCGCATTATTGGTTTAAATGCAGGCAATTGTCAGTATGGCAGGTGTTTATAATTGGAATAATGGCCGAAATCAGCCAGATGTTAATTATTTTAGCCGTAGCTAAACCTTATAATATGGCTCTGCTGCTTGTTAAAATTATCGGAATACCAATGATCTTAGCTAACTCAATAGGTTTAGCCGTATTCTTTGCCATTTTGCGAAGCGTTACCCAGCGCGAACAGGAAGCCGTCGCAAACTTTGCTCATAATGCACTAGAAATAGCTCATCAGACACTGCCCCATTTTCGCCATGGTCTAACAGAAGACTCCGCTCGTAATACAGCTCTCATCATACAACGGATGACAAGGGTAACGGCAGTAGCTCTTACGGACACTAAAATGATCCTGGCATTTGTCGGAAAAGGCGCGGACCATCATATTGCCGGGACTCCTTTAAAAACAGATGTAACACATAGTGTGATAAGAGAAGGAAAACCTTATGTAGCCGAAGATAAAAAAATCATTGGCTGTTCACATCAGGACTGTCCTCTGCGAGCCGCAATTGTACTGCCGCTGCGGCAGCGTGATGAGCTAATTGGTACGCTCAAGCTATATTTTGAGACTCCTGCAGAAATAACTCCAAGCCAAATCGAATTGATGACAGGGTTAGCTAATTTGTTTTCAACACAATTAGAATTGGCTCGCATAGAGGAGCAGCAAAGGTTGTTGATTGAAGCTGAAATAAAAGCGCTGCAAGCTCAGGTTAATCCTCATTTCTTATTTAATGCACTGAACACTATAGTTGCACTTATTCGCAAGGAACCACCTTTAGCTAGGCAAATTGCTATTCAGCTTGGACAGTTTCTCAGGAGAAATATTTATGCAGGACAACAGCGGTGGAGGACGTTGGGGGATGAACTGGATCATATCCGCGATTATTTAGCAATAGAGACAGTAAGATTTAGAGATAAGCTTTCGGTAAACTACGATATTGAAGAAAGTGCATTAAACACATTGATGCCTCCATTAATTCTACTTCCGCTTGTGGAAAACGCCATAAAGCACGGTATTACTCCGCTAAACCGACCAGGTGAAATTGATATTAGAGTAGTTGCCAGTGAAAGTTATGTAACGATATCTGTCACCGATGATGGGGTGGGTATGGAAAATACTTATTTTGCAAATATGAACCTTTCGGATATTTATCCCAGCACCGGGCAAGGAAATGGGTTTGGAATATACTCGGTCATTAGAAGAATGACAGGTATATATGGTAGTAGCACATCTGTGAGTGTTAAGTCTAAAAATCAAGAGGGTACGGTGATAACTCTAGTCTTTCCCAGAAAATTACCCTGAGCAGCATTAACCAATAGATGGAGGTATGAATGTACTGATGAGAGTAATTGTTGCTGATGATGAAGAGCTTGCTAGAGATGAACTAATTTATTTGCTTGAACGTCATAATGACATAGTAATAGTAGACGAAGCTGTTAATGGTAGTGAAGTTTTGGATCAAATCAACCGGTTAGAGCCAGATGTTGTTTTTTTAGACATTCAAATGCCAAAAGTCGATGGCTTGACTGTGGCTAAAGAAATAATGAATCACAAAAAACCGCCACATTTGGTTTTTGCTACAGCCTATGATTGTCATGCAATTGAGGCGTTTTCCCTTGAAGCGGTTGATTATCTTTTGAAGCCGTTTTCGCCGGAACGAGTTGACGGTACTGTCGAAAGGTTGAGAAAGCATTTAGAAAAGGCGCGCTTGCCAATGGATGTCTTGTCGGATGCTATAAAGACCCTGCAAAAGCACTCAAGCGGAAATTGCAAACGTATTGCTGTCACGGAAGATAACCAGACTTTTTTTGTAGATCCCGAACAGATTGTCTATATATTCCGTGAGGACCGTGATGTTTGGATCTGCAAAGTCCGGGGTAAATATCGCTGCAGCTATTCGTTACATGAACTGGAAGAAAAGCTGAGAAATTTTCAATTCTTTCGGCCTCACCGTGGTTTTTTAGTCAATTTAAATTATGTGGAGGCCATCACCCCCTGGTTTAACGGTGCTTATCAACTGGTTATGAAGGATGAGGTCAAATCCGTAATTCCAGTGAGCAGGAGTCAAGTAAAGGCCCTATATGATGTCTTGTCATTATAAGCACAATTTAAATATTAAAAACGACGATTTATAAATGGAAAACGACATTTTAGACAAAAATTGGATTATGGTGCCATTCGATGGATTACAATTTTATTAGGAAATAAAATAAGAAAGGTGGCAAATCCATGATTACATTTATTCTTAGCTTGCTGGCACTTATTTTAGGCTATGTGATCTATGGTCGTTTTGTCGAAAAAGTATTCGGTATTGATGAAAACCGGTCTACGCCTTGTACAACTCGTGCAGATGGGGTTGACTATGTCCAAATACCGGAGAAAAAAGCTATGCTTATTCAATTGCTGAATATTGCCGGCCTTGGACCCATTTTTGGACCAATACTCGGGGCACTATGGGGTCCAGTCGCGTTTGTCTGGATTGTAATAGGGGCAATTTTTGCAGGGGCAGTACATGACTACTTCTCGGGTATGTTATCCATCCGTAATAATGGCGCTAGTTTGCCGAAAATCGTCGAAAAGTACTTAGGCAGTTTTATGGGCAAGTTTGTTAACGGCTTCGCGTTATTGCTATTAGTTCTCGTTGGAGTTGTATTTGTAGCTGGTCCAGCCGGTTTGTTGGCCGCTCTGACACCTGCTTGGATGACAGTAGGCGTTTGGAGCGCTATTATTTTCGTTTATTATATCCTGGCTACTTTGTTACCGATTGATAAAATTATTGGCCGCTTTTATCCCATATTTGGTGCGATCTTATTAATTATGGCAGTGGGGATTGGCGGCGGTCTAATATTCGGAAATCATGCTATTCCAGAATTAACATTTGCAAACATGCATCCCAAAGGATTGCCAATCTGGCCACTAGTATTTATTACTATCGCTTGTGGGGCAATTTCTGGTTTCCACGCAACTCAATCACCAATGATGGCACGTTGTGTAGCTAACGAACGTCAAGGCAGGCGGGTATTTTACGGTATGATGATTGCCGAAGCTGCAATTGCTATGGTTTGGGCTGCTGCTGCCATGAGCTTTTTCGATGGCTCGGCGGGATTGCAAAAAGCTCTTGCGACTATGGGAGGGCCAGCAGGCGTAGTTAGAAACGTTTCAATTTCAATGTTAGGAGCTGTTGGCGGAACACTAGCAATTCTGGGGGTTGTTGTATTGCCAATTACTTCCGGTGATACGGCTTTCCGCGGTGCTCGACTATTGATTGCAGATTATCTAAATATGGATCAAGCTCAGATGGTGAGTCGACTCAAAATTTCCGTACCATTGTTTGTTGTGGGCTTTCTGATAAGTACTATTGATTTTAACTTTATCTGGCGATATTTCTCATGGGCTAACCAGACAACTGCTATGATTATGCTGTGGGCGGCTGCTTCTTTCCTCTATCAAGAGAAGAAATTGCACTGGATTGCTTCTATACCTGCAGCTTTTATGACTGCTGTAAGTATGACCTATATACTACAAGCCCCAGAGGGTTTTGGGTTGCCGACAAAAATTTCCTACCCTGGAGGCTTAGCAATAACGGCAGTTATTGTTATAACATACATTCGATATATAACAAATCTCAAGCCAACAGTTGATGTAACATCAACGAAAAGCCAATAATTAAGTTTAGAAGCAGCCATCGGGATTATTGTGATATCCGATGGCTGTTTTTATTTGTCTTTGGCCTTAGTTTACATTATTTAATAAAAAGCCAGATGGTTACAGTAATAATAAGGCTCTACGTTGCACCAGATAGTTTGAGAAATAGAATAAATGTATATTCCTTCCATTAAAAATTTCAAGACTATGTCAGCAGCATAGACACTATGATACTCGAAAAAAAGAGCGCTCCATAGAGCGCTTCCGAGAGTGTTTATTGGTTTTGAAATTTAGAAATTATATGTTACCCCGAAACCCCAACCCTTGATTCTAGTATCAGTAGTCAAGTCATAACGTGTAGTATCACTAGAGGCAGAGAGTGGCTGAACTTCAGAGCTATCTGTAAAATATAAGCTAGCTAATTTCATATCTTCAATCTTCATATCACGATAGTTTACGTTAAACTCAATATTTTTGGTGATTTTATAACCAAGGCCGGCCTCAAAATTTCGATAATCGTTTCCGTATGAAGCGGTGCCAAAAGCAGTTAAATCATTATTTAAAGATTTGACTGCAACGATACCGATTTGCCAAATGTTTTTGTCATGGCCATTGAAACTAATATCGCCACCTATAGCTTGCCCCGGATAAACTTCTACACCTGCATTTACCTGAATGCTAGGAGTGGCTCTTACTAAGCCAGTAAACAGGGAAAAGTTTTTATCTAGTTTATGTAATACATTAAATTCTTCTGTTCTAGTTTTATTTACTACGGTTAGGTTAGCCGAATAAAAAGGTAAATCATTAATAACTGCTTTGGAAGCAGCTGGCTTTTCAACTGCGTAATCATCCCAGCTATAATCGATAAGTGTAAGTTTTCCTTTAGGGGTTGCTTGGCGGTATTGTAATGCCCAATTGTTCCCAATACCATAAGTTAATCCCCATTCAAGATTGCTGTCACCATCGAAATTAGTCGGTATGCCAAAATCCTTAGCAGCATCTGTTACATTAAAATCATTAACCTTAGCATTTACGTCAAAGTCAGGGCTAACCCTATAACTTAGATCTAAAGCTGCTGCTCCTTTTGAATAATCAGTTAATGGGCTGGCTAAAGCTACACTGGATAGAACAAAGGAAAATAGAATAAACATTACAAACTTTTTCATTTAAGTCCTCCCTAAAACTTTTTTTCACCACACACAACACTCTCGTAACTTGTCCTTATATTAAAAAACATAAGGTGAAGATACGTTTGAATTATATGGAAGATATTAGAAAAATATACATACTATTTCCATAAATTCAAATATTTTCTCAAAATAATCGTGATCTTCAAAAAGTGTCGGCTTATTAATGTATGGATCGAGCAGTTAATGTCTTTACAGGTGTATTGACAGCTTGGCTTTACAGGACTAAAATAAAAAGTAACTTTTAGAAATAATAGATGTAAATCATTTGGGAGGAGCAAAGACATGACTGATTTGAAAGCAGAAATAATGCGGCTTAAAAAAGAGCGTAATGCAATTATTCTTGCCCACAACTATCAGCTTGACGAGGTTCAAGAGGTTGCAGATTATGTTGGAGATTCATTCTATCTTAGTAAAGTTGCCGCAGAAATAGACTGTGAGGTTATTGTTTTTAGCGGTGTCCGTTTTATGGCTGAAACTGCGAAGATATTATCTCCCGAGAAGATTGTTTTATTACCTGAAATAGATGCAGGCTGTCCATTGGCCGATATGATAACTGATGAAGACGTTCGTAATATAAAGAACCAGCATCCTGGTGTACCTGTGGTATGCTATATAAATTCTTCAACAGAAGTTAAGGCTGAGAGCGATGTATGCTGTACGTCTTCTAATGCTGTTAAGGTGATATCTTCTTTACCAGGACGCAAAGTGATTTTTGTTCCTGACGGTCATTTGGGAGATTATGTGGCTAAACAGCTTCCGGATAAGGAATTGATTTTATGGGCAGGTTGCTGTGTTACCCATGCTAAAGTAAAGCCGGAAGACGTACTCAAAGCTAAAGATAAGTATCCCGGTGCTAAGGTTTTGATACATCCGGAATGTTCGCCTTCGGTAGTTGAACAGGCCGATTTTGTCGGAAGTACCTCAGAGATCATTCGCTATGCTGAAAAATCTGATGCAAAAGTATTTATAATAGGTACAGAGGTTGGTGTGCTATGCAATTTGAGGGCGTCCCAGCCTGATAAACAGTTTTTCCTGCTGCATCCTGGATTAGTCTGTCCAAATATGAAGAAAACAAGATTGCAAAGTGTTTATGAGGCTTTAGCAAAAAATCAATATGAAATCCAGGTTGACGTGGATTTGGCAGCTGGGGCGAGACGCAGTCTTACTCGAATGCTGGAGTTAGCGCAATGACAGCACGCGGATATCTAGTTGCATGTCCCAATAGACTTGATGCTATAAGTAAACAGTACGATGTTGTGGTAGTTGGTGCTGGTATAGCAGGCATGACTGCGGCTTTATCTTTAGACAGTAAGCTTAAAGTAGCACTCATAAGCAAAGAAAAGCCTTCAAAAAGCAGTACTTATAAGGCTCAAGGCGGTATGGCAGTGGCTGTGGGGCATGATGATAGTTGTGAAGAGCATATTAGTGATACTCTGAGGGTGGGACAAGGCCTATGCCGTAAGGATGCAGTTGATGTATTAGTTAGAGAAGGGCCTTTAGCGTTAGAATTTCTACAGGGACTTGGTGCGGATTTCTGCCATGATGAGAAGGGCTTAGTATTGACCAGGGAGGCGGGACATTCGCGTAATAGAGTAGTTCATTACTATGACTATACTGGTAAATATATTGCAGAATTATTAACAGATGAAGTTAAAAAAAGTAATAATATTGATATTTATGATCGGTGTTTTCTCGTAGACATTTTAACTGTGGAAAATGACTGCTGTGGTTGCGCAGTTATTTACGAAGGCAGACTTCTTTATCTGCAAGCGGGAGTCGTCATTATTGCTACAGGTGGTTACAGCGGCTTGTTTTCCCATTCTACCAACTCTGATTCGGTAAGCGGTGATGGTATCGCTGCCGCATATCGCGCAGGAGCTGTTATCAGCGATATGGAGTTTGTTCAATTTCATCCGACAGCATTTTCTACCACAGGTGGTAATATCTTTTTGTTAACAGAGGCGTTACGGGGGGAAGGGGCGGTATTACTAAACTCGGCTGGAGAAAGATTTATGCAAGACTATCATGCTAGTGCAGAACTTGCTCCTCGTGACGAAGTATCAAGAGCAATTTTGCGCGAATCAGCGAAGCAGGGAGGAAGCCAAATATATTTGGATGCAAGACATCTTGGTAGAGAATATTTGGCTGACAGATTCCCGCAAGTTTACACAGAACTTGCTCAAAATAATTTTTTTATGGAAAAAGATATAATCCCTATTGCTCCAGCAGCTCATTATACGATAGGCGGAATCAATACAGATCTTTGGGGAAAATCTAATGTAACATCTTTATACTCATGTGGCGAGGCTGCCGCCACCGGGGTTCATGGAGCTAATCGTCTTGCCAGCAATTCGCTGCTTGAGGGAATTGTATTCGGTCGCAGAGTTGCAGCACATATCAATGTCGGATTTAAGGCAAAGAATAAAAATGCGAATTTTGCAAGTGGTGTCTCAGGGGCCTATTGTGACTCTGATGTTGACAAACTTCGATTAAAATTGGATTCAACAGCTGGGGTGATTCGCTCAGGAAGCGAGCTTAAAGAGACATTAAGGTGGATTAAGGGAAAAAATACTAGCCAAGATACTAAGGCGGATATTCACACCTATCATATGAGTAATGCTTTTCAGCTAGCCGAATTAATGCTTACAGCAACTTTATTGAGGGAAGAAAGCCGTGGGGGTCACTACCGTTTAGACTTTCCGAATAAAGATGAACATTTTTTATACAAGCACATTTTACACCAATGGGGAAAGGAGGCTGTTTTTGATGAATAAGCTAGCTTTGGACAAAGTATTAAAACGGGCCCTAGTAGAAGATATAGGCAACGGTGATATTACAAGTGAAGCTATATTTACAGAAGATCATCATTCCAAAGGATATCTGCTTGCTAAACAAAATATGGTATTAGCAGGAATGGATGTTTTCACGCGTGTCTTTTCGCTGCTAGATGAAAGAGTGCAGGTTGTCCCACTGTATGCTGATGGTGCTAGAATTAGCGAGGGAGAAAAGTTTGCTAAATTAACCGGACCAACTCGCTCTCTTTTGACAGGAGAGAGGGTAGCACTAAACTTTTTGCAGCGTTTATCAGGAATAGCCTCAACAACAAGCCAATATGTTGAGGCCTGCGCAGCCCATAAGGCAGTAATTGTGGACACTCGCAAAACAACACCAGGTTTGCGTATGTTAGAAAAATATGCTGTTACTGTTGGGGGTGGGAAAAATCATCGATATGGTTTGAACTCGATGGTGATGATAAAAGACAACCATATCAAAGCTGCTGGCGGTATAATTGAAGCGGTAGCAAAAGCCCGCACTAAAATTTCGCCTTTTATTAAAATTGAAGTAGAAGTCGAAAATTTAACTCAAATAAAAGAGGCTCTTGAAGCAGGAACTGATATTATAATGTTAGACAATATGGCACTTGAAATGATTGAAGAGTCTGTAAAAATTATCGCGGGTCGGACTTTGGTCGAAGTATCCGGTAATGTAACTGAGGAAAGAGTTGCTGATCTTGCAGCAACAGGGGTAGATATTATTTCAAGCGGCGCTCTGACTCACTCAGTTAAGGCCGCAGATATTAGTATGAGATTAGAATGAATCTATAAAACAAAAAGTAAGTAATCTCTTCGTGGTTTCACGGGAGAGTACTTACTTTTTTAATTAATAAGACTTGTTTTGATTTTCGTTTCTGAGGAAACTGGTATTTGCTGCATAAATAAATTTGTTAGAGGGACAAGAAAAAGGTAAAATGCATATATTATGAAACCCGAATCCGCAGATAATGCTGCTGCTGGAACAGCTCCAGCTATATTCCAAGGGATTAAGGCGGATATTAAGATTACCGTGTTCTCCATGTCAAGGGCTAGTTTATAGTTGCTAAGGCAATTTTTTTCGTATATTCGACGTTGTAATTGATGCGTTAATATTACTGCTAGTGTTTGGTTACAGCTAAAAGCTGCTGTTGCAATACTTGTTAGTATTAAAGTAGGATAAATCCTAAATTTTTTACTAAGTCTTTCAATAAATTTTTCAATTTCTGCTAACAAACCCGTACCTTCAAAAATGCCTGAAAAGGAAGACGAAATCAAAACGATACATGAAACATTCAGCATGGAATATAAGCCTCCACCCTTGATGATTTCCGCAAAGAAACTATTCGTTTCGATATTATAACCAGCAATAATATACTCAAGCATTTGGACCAAGGTTATGTTTTGTACAAATAGGCCTAGTATGATTCCCGAAAGAATACTTATGCTCATCGATAGTTTAACATCAACCTTAAAGGCCGCTAGGACTAGTATGATGATAGCGGGTGCAAATAAGATAAAGTTGATATTAAATATATTTAAGATCTCGTTACCTATATCATTAGTATAAAAAGTTAAAGGATTTAAGTAAGATACATATATATAGGCTGCTACTGAAATTATAAAAGGTAGGATAGAAGTCTTAGCCATGTTCTTGAAATTGATGTAAAAGTTTGTATTTGTCAAAGCCGCAACAAGATTAGCACTTGAGGACATGGGTGAGCACCTGTCACCAAAATATGCTCCAGCAATAATTGCACCAGCCACTGCATTTATATCAACATTTCCACTCTTTGCCATTACGATGAGTACAACTCCAATAGTTCCTACTGTCCCAAAAGAAGTGCCTAGCAGGAATGAAACTATGCAGCACAATATAAAAGCTGATAGTATAAAATACTTTGCACTAAGTAGCGCTGTTCCATAGTAAACTATTATGGCAATAGTTCCGCATGCCCGCCAAACGGCTGTTATTATGCCTATCAAAATAAAAATCTTAATAACTATCAAGGACTTGCTTGAGCCCTTAAGCATCATTTTTAATAAATCTTTTAGATTATAACCTCGGCTCATTGATACAACAATAAAGCCTGACAGCCCCAGAAGAAGAGGATACAATATTGAAATTTTGCTATATATGCAAAAGAGCAAGCTTATAATGAAAAGTATTATTACAATCAAAATATCCACAGTATCACCCTTTAAAAAGCAATTATAAAGTTATAACTCCCCATTTAGTTATAATAAATGGGAAGTTACTTCAGCTTGCTATTAGTTGTGTCTTGTATCAAAAACCGGAAAGCGATAGTTGGCAATGGTTTGATTATTGGATAAAATCCGGATGTCATATAAGCCCTCGCTTTTAATTGCATCTGTTCTCCACTGAAACAGCTGAGTAAAAACATAGCCGGTCTGGTTTGCAGTTACTTTTACAGGACCTGCTCCATCAATTACTTGACCTTGAAAAACAATCTGCCATTTTAATTCATATTCCCCAGGTTGGAAAACAAATTGATCAAGGGTATCAAAAGCAAATATTGTGTTTTCATGAGGAATTTCAAACATTGGAAAGATTTCATCTGCTGAGTAGAACCCGGCTTCTTCACTAATAAAATTGGCCATTATATGATTAATGGGGGCGGCAGTTACAGCTGCCTCAGTTTTTAAAGGTGAAATCAGTATACACAGGAAAATAGCCGTAATAGTTAGCAAAACAGTTCTTAGTTTCATAGCAGCAGCTCCTTATGATTAGTTGTTTAGGTATAAGGTAATATGTAAAACTTCTTGCATTAATAGTATAACAAATTATATAATAACACCATAATAGTCTTAATAAGTTAAGTTGTTTTGTGCCAAGCGAACTTGATACAAAGGTGTGTCAGCTAACGTAGTTATGTGTAATTACGGCAAGGCTGACTTTTTTGTTATTCCAAATGATTAAGTCGCTGCAGGTGAGTGGCTATTATATTTAATAATAATTTAATGATTAAATAGGGGGAGTCTCTATGAGAAGTATCTTAACGTCAATTGGGGTGCTTCTATTTATTGCAGTGATACTTAGCGGCTGCAGTGGCAATGGTACTCCGGCGGCCCCTCAACAGGTTGAGTTGTATGTATCGGCGGCTGTCAGTATGAAAGACGCATTGGCTGAGATACAGAAAAGTTACCAGGCTAAGAATCCTAATATAAAACTTCTCTTTAACCTGGGAGCTTCCGGGGCGCTGCAGAAACAGATCGAACAGGGTGCCCCCGCTGATATATTTATTTCAGCCGCTCCAAAACAAATGGATGAGTTGCAAGGTAAAAATCTAATTAACCCAGCAACTAGAAAAAATCTTGTAGAAAACAAGTTAGTAGTAGTTACACCAAAAGAATTAAAGATAAATATTAAAAGATATGAAGACGTTACCCAGCAAGATATTAAGAGAATTGCTTTAGGAGAGATTGGGACAGTGCCTGCCGGTCAATATGCCAAAGAAGTTTTAGACAAACTCAATATATGGTTCGAAGTAAAGGATAAAGTTGTTTTTGCCAAAGATGTTCGAACTGTTCTAACGTACACTGAGACAGGCAATGTTGAAGCAGGTATTGTTTATAAGACAGATGCTTTTGCGAGTGAGAAAGTCAAAGTAGTTGCTGAGGCACCTGAGGGAAGCCATCAGCCAATTGTTTATCCTATTGCTTTGGTATCATCGACCAAGCACGTTAAGGAAGCAGAAGAGTTTCTTGATTATTTATTCGAACCAGAAAGCAAGGCCATTTTTGAGAAATATGGTTTCTCTATGAGTAAATGATTTTGCGTCCATAAGAGGAAGGAGTGATCGCATGATAGAGTGGCAGCCAATTATTCTTTCGCTAAAAGTAGCCTTTATTTCACTTTGTTTTGTCTGTGTGCTTGGCATAGCTGCTGCGCATGTCATGCGAAATTACGAATTTACTGGCAAAACGGCTCTTGAAGCTATGTTCACACTTCCGTTAGTACTTCCACCAGTTGTAACAGGGTTTTTGCTGTTATTGTTAATTGGTAAACAAGGTCCAATTGGCCGATTCTTATCCGACCAATTACAAATACAAATTATTTTCACGCCTTTTGCGGCTGTTTTGGCAGGTACAGTGGTTTCATTCCCCTTAATGTATCAGAGTACCAAAGCCGCATTTCAGTCAATTGACTGTAATTTAGAAGATGCCGCTCGTACGCTTGGTGCTAGTGAATGGCGAGTGTTTTTAACTATTACGCTGCCTCTTGCTTGGCATGGTTTGGTCTCTGGTTTGATTCTTTCTTTTGCCAGAGCACTTGGTGAATTTGGTGCAACTATAATGGTGGCTGGAAATATACCAGGAAAGACACAGACTATTCCTCTTGCAATTTATTTCGCAGCAGAGTCAAATGATTTAACGCTTGCCGGCATTTATGTTCTTATTATCAGTGTGATTACTTTTTCGTTGATCTTTTGGCTTAATTTATGGACAAAATCACGCACGAATATGTTATCCAGGGGGGGCTCTAAATGTTGCAAGTAGACATTAAAAAGGAGCTGGCAGATTTTACTTTAAACATGCAGTTTTCGGTTGAAAGCAATATATTAGTGCTATTCGGAGATTCAGGGTGCGGAAAGACAACTACGTTACGTTGCATTGCTGGGCTTTTGGAACCAGATGAAGGGGTAATAATTCATGATGGTAAGGTGCTTTACTCATCGGAGGCAAATACTTTTGTTCCCCCTATGCTAAGAAATGTTGGATATATGTTTCAAGAATTTGCACTGTTTCCTCACATGAATGTAAAAAAGAATATATGGTACGGTGTAAAACAAAAAAATTCTAAGGCTAATGAACTATATGAAAGATTAATGGACTTGCTGAGAATAGAACACCTCGCAAGCCGGTTTATTGATCAGCTTTCGGGTGGAGAAAAACAGCGAGTAGCTTTGGCTCGTGCGCTTATGGCTGAGCCAAGCATTCTATTATTGGATGAGCCGATGTCTTCGTTGGATCGCGCAACTAGACTTGAATTGCAAACAGAGTTAAAGCGAATGCATGAGATATGGAGTATTCCCTTTATATTGGTTACTCACGATATAGAGGAGGCCAAGGCGCTTGGCGACCAAATTCTATTTATGGAGAAGGGTTGTCCTGTTAGATTAGAAGCTAACTAGGTAATGAGGAGTTAAGGTTTAATTAATATAATAACAAAGGCGCAAACCACATTAAGTGACTTGCGCCTTTGTTATTATATTAATTAGTTTTTTCATTAATTAAGGTATTTGGAAAGTGAATATTTTAAGCTTTTTTCTATGCTTGTTAGTTTATCCTTAGCGCTCCAAAGTAGAAAATCATTGGCGCAATATACTTTATATCTTCCGTCTAGATTGTACAAGCTGTTTGACACAATCGATTTTAAGCAGAGTTCATGATCTTGGGCAGCGATATTTATTTGCAGTTTAGTTCCAACTGGAATTGGGAATTTACTTATATATTCAAGCGATGTTAAGCTCAGCATGATTATTTCGATGGGGTAGCTTTTATGAGTTTTATGACCATTGGGCGTATCCATACGTGTCAGGGTGCTTAGCACTGTCGATTGATAAAGTAGGTTAGTTTTATACACATAAAAGCCCCCTAATTTCTTAAATAAGAAGTTTATAAAATTGTACGGGGATTTATGTTGTTGTATGCCTACTATCTGTTTTTATCCTAAAAAAGATTAGCGTTTTAGAGGGAATTTGTCTTTTGGAAAAAATATAAAGACAATAGAGTATGATCTGTTCCGAATATACATTCCTGGAATTTAAGTTAGAAAGGAATATTAAAATGAAATCAAGATTAATAGTAATATTTTTTCTGTTATTGTTTTTGTTAATTGGGATTTATTTAGTTAAAAACGGAAACTCTCCTGAAAACAAAGTACCTTCGCCATTACCTAATAATAGTAAAGATGCTGTAGATTTGAAGGGTAAGGATGCGGATAAAAAAAGTGATGCAGCAAGTGAACCAGAAAATAGTGAAATTAGGCTATCACCTGAGCGTGTTAAAGCCACTACTAGTCAGCAAGATGATCTTGAGAAGCAATCGATGTCAATCAAACACAAAAATCGAGATATCACATTAGCACCTAATGTACTTATTCGGCCCGGGGAGGGTGTAATGATAGATAATTCGAATGACGAGGATTATATTAAAATTAAGCGGGACAATACCTATCGGTCAAAGGAGTACAAGGTTCTGCTTGAGAAAAAATTCTAATATTGCTAATGTTACATAGAAATTAATAATCTAACTATAAGTGTAATCTACATATATTGTAGGGACGGGAATGGTGTTATGGCACTATATTTCTTTATAAAAGGAATAATTCTAGGTTTTTCGATAGCTGCCCCTGTAGGACCTATTGGTCTGCTTTGCATTCACCGTACTCTTACCAATGGAGTAATGAATGGTTTCCTTTCCGGGTTAGGGGCGGCGTCAGCTGACGCTGTCTATGGTTTCATAGCTGCTTTTGGGATAACTGCGGTATCTTCACTGATAATAAGTAATCAATTAATAATAAGATTACTTGGAGGGCTTTTTCTTATTTACTTAGGTTATAAAACCTTTCAATCTACGCCTGCAGAGGAATCTGCTAAGTTACCTGGTAGAGTTGATGGTCTGGGCGCATATACTTCTACATTTTTCCTGACATTAACCAATCCCATGACAATAATGTCTTTTGCTGCAGTCTTTGCCGGATTAGGTGTAGGTACAACAGGTGGTGATTATACTAATGCAGCATTCATGGTTATTGGTGTTTTCATCGGATCAATATTGTGGTGGCTGGTATTGAGTGCAGCCGTGAACATGCTTCGAGAAAAATTTGATCAAAATAGGCTGAATTGGATTAACAAGATCTCTGGCGTGATAATTGTTTTATTTGGAGTTTTTGCCTTAATTAGTGCAGGAATTTAGTCCTAATAAAAGACACTTGCAATAGATAATTATCCCTTACAATAAAAATAAAGGGGTGATGGTTGTGAATGCAAAGGTGTTAAAAAGTATCGAATTTTTAAGAGATAAAATGTATAAGTTAGCAGTGGATAAAGGTATTTCACTATATTAAATGCCCAATAGTTCAGCTAATTTGAACTATTGGGCATTATCTATCTAAGTGCGCGACCAGTCTGCTCAGCCATTGCCAGAATTTCAGGCTGATCATCTATAGCATCAGGGGGGCCTAAGCCTCCAGCTACTATATTTTTAATTAAAGCCATTTTGAAAAAAGTTCCCAGCCAATGATTCAGATAATCTGTTAATGATTGAAAAATTTCCGCCGGTGCGCCGCTTGCAGTAACTGTAATATATTTTTTACCTGGAATATACCGGATCTTATAGCTGGCATCCATGAAAGTATACCACCGGTCGAAAAAGTTTTTTAACTGACCAGACATTTGCCCCATATATACCGGTGTTCCTACAACAATACAATCTGCTTCTATGATTTTTGGATATAGCTTTTGCATATCATCATTTAGTGCGCAATATTCAACTTTACCGACTTTGCAGGCACAGCAGGCAGTACAATCATGTATGTTAAGACGTGTGACATTAATAGTCTCGATATCGTGCCCAACTGCCGCTGCTCCTTTGCATACAGCATCTACCATACGAGCTGTATTTCCGTTACCTCTAGGACTGCCAACAAACGCCAATACTTTCACTTCAATTCCCTCCAACATATAAATGTTCTATTAAAACGATAGCTTGTTGTAGAAGGTTCTGTCAATCCTTCATTAAGTAAAACTATTAATTCAAGATGATAGTTTTCGTTGAGGAAGGGGATTGAGCAAAAATACGAGAAAATATATACAGAAACGATCGTAAAGTAGAAAAGTATGAAGTTTAACTTCACCAGTATACAAAGTGACTGCCTGTGCATATATGCATTCTTAGATTGTATGAGCTATCGAGGTGACTATGATAGCCTTTAGCAATATACTCGGAGATGTCAGAAGAATATTTATTAAATTTGCTTTGGCAGTAATTATGGCAGTAGCTGCCTCTTTTTTATTAGCTCCATATTGGCAAAAATCATATGCTGTAATTCACACAGTTTTAGAAATTTCTTGTATTATTATTTCAGTATCTTCCTTTTTTGTTGTTTGGTGCGTTAGTGAAATCAGGAAAACCAATCTTATATTAGGATTTGGTTTCTTAGCCGTGGCCATTTTTGATATTCTTCACACTTTCTTCTGGCAGGGGTTAGGGTTATTTCCAGGAAGCTACTATGATTTGTCCGCGAAATATTGGTTAGCTGGCAGATTTGCTGAAGCATTGTTTCTAATTCTCAGTACTACTTCGATTGTTAAACTGTCAATACATAGATGGCTGGGGTTAGCTTTAACGATAATTGCTTCGTCCACTGTCGCTTTTGATTTCTATTATACGCCGGGTATATTTCCAGTACTGATAACACCGGAAGGTGTAAAGCCTTTAAAAGTAGCGATTGAGTATATAATTATAAGCATGTTTATTTTATTTCTTTTTAGAGTCCAAAAAGGGCACTTTCATGAAGACATAATTACAAAAGAATATTTGATATTGGCAACTATTATTACTATTCCAGCTGAATTATGTTTTACCATTTTTACAACTATTACAGATTTTTATAATGTACTCGGTCATATTCTTAAGATATCCTATTATTTTTTCTTTCTTAAAGCAGTTGTTGCTGCATTTATCATATTCCCATACAAGAAACTTCAAATCTCAGAAGATCGCTTTCATAAAGCTTTTCACATGAATCCTAGTATGATGATGATCACAACGCCTGATGGTAAAGTGGTGGATGTGAATGAATGTTATGCTAAGTTAGTTGGTATCTCACGCCAGGAAATAATTCGTCAATCGTTTTTTGAGGATAATAATGAAAAAGTTAATTGGGGCATTAGACAAGATTCGCTCGTTGGAGAAAAACTTCACAACGATATATTGAACTGTCAAACTGTCTCCGGTGAATCGCGCGAAATTATGGTATCTACCGATACTATTTTAATTGATAACACTCAATTTGTATTGGTTGTAGCAACTGATATTACCGACAAGACAAGATTGGAAAAGGAAATGGCAAGGTACGACTGTCTGAACGTAGTCGGAGAAATTGCTGCTGGAATCGGCCATGAAGTACGTAATCCAATGACTACTGTGCGTGGATATCTGCAAATATTTCAGAGGAGGGAGCAGTTTTACGAGTATCATGAGCAAATTAATACAATGATAGAAGAACTCGATAGAGCAAATTCAATAATCACCGAATTTCTCTCTCTTGCAAAAGATAAAGCTGTGGAAATGAAACGCGGTAACCTGATGAACGTAATACGTTCGTTACTACCACTTTTAAAAGCCGATGCACTTCGATTAGGTCATGAAATTTATACTGACATTAATTATATACCGGACACCGAGTTTAATGAAAATGAAATAAGACAAATTTTGCTAAATTTGGTACGCAATGCTTTCGAAGCCATGAGTGAGTCCGGTGAAGTAATGATACACACCAGCTATAGTGAAGGTAGTATCCTGCTATCAATTCGAGATAATGGTTCAGGGATTCCCCCAGAGGTTGTAAGAAAGCTAGGAACTCCGTTTGTTACAACAAAGGAAAATGGAACAGGGCTGGGATTACCAGTTTGCTACAGAATTGCAGAGCGGCATAACGCAAAAATTGACTTAGTTACTGGTCCTAAAGGAACAACATTTAAGTTAATTTTTTACTTAGCCTAAGCATAATAAAAAACTATTTTTAAAAAGAAGCTTCTATGGCTGGGATCGCCATAGAAGCTTCTTTCATATGTATTGTAAAGCCCCGCCTACTAGCACTCTTCTATTGGCTTCGCACACACATTCAGAGCTTTTGCATACAATATTACGTACGGTTAGTAGTTGAGCAAGTATTCGCTGAGCCTACATGAACTAACTATATAAAAGCAGCCGTATTATGCGAAGCGCGAGCGTAATAAACGCTTGGAGGTGTTTAGGTGAAATCTGCATTAATTACAGGTATAACCGGGCAAGACGGTGCATACTTAGCTAAACTTCTTTTAGGTAAAGGTTATAAGGTCTATGGACTTATTGCCCGCAGAGCAACGCCAACGACTTGGCGATTACAATATCTTGGGATTGAAAATGAGATAGAACTTATTAATGGTGACCTTACAGATATAGCTTCTTTAATTAGAGCGATAAATACAGCGAAGCCTTGTGAAGTATATAATCTTGGTGCACAAAGCTTTGTTGGCTCATCCTGGCAGCAGGCAACATTAACTGCCCAAACAACAGGAGTTGGAGTTCTAAATGTATTAGAAGCAATTCGCCAAACTGACCAGGCTATAAAGTTTTACCAAGCATCAAGCAGTGAAATGTTTGGTTGGGTTAGAGAACCAATTCAATCCGAGACGACACCCTTTTATCCACGAAGTCCTTATGGTGTATCAAAGTTATTTGGGCATTGGATGACAGTAAACTACCGTGAAAGCTTTGATATGTTTGCCTGCAGCGGAATTCTTTTTAATCACGAGTCACCGATTCGAGGTATTGAGTTTGTCACAAGAAAAGTAACTGACGCTGTAGCTAAAATTAAGCTGGGAAAACAGAAGGAATTGCGACTAGGTAATATTGATGCAAAACGTGATTGGGGGTTTGCAGGAGATTATGTTGAGGCCATGTGGCTGATGCTTCAGCAGAATATACCAGATGATTATGTTGTTGCGACTGGAAGAACAACAACCGTCAGGGATATGTGTAAAATTGCATTCGAATATGTAGGCCTTAATTATGAAGATTACGTTGTTATTGATCCGGCATTCTATCGTCCGTCCGAGGTTGATATCTTGCTTGGCAACCCGGCAAAAGTTAAACAGATCCTTGGCTGGGAAGCGAGAACAACCCTTAAGGAATTAATAGAAATGATGGTAGATGCTGATATTGTCCGCTCTAAAGAATGAAGTCAAAGCTTAAACTTTAAATAAGGAGTGTTTTTTATAAATGGAATCAAATGATTTTGTTACAATTGCTATTCTGGCAAAAGATAAGGGACACGTTTTACCTTTTTATCTAAAGCAAATAGAAAATCAGACATATCCTGCTTCTAAGATTAAGCTGTATATAAGGACAAACAATAACCGCGATAATTCAGCTAATGTATTAGAAGAGTGGATTGAAAAAGTAAAGGATAGATATTCAGAAATTTACTATGACCCCAGCGATGTGGCAGAACCTGTACAGCAATATAATCCTCATGACTGGAATGCGTTAAAATTGAATGTATTAATAAAGATACGCCAGGAATCAATCGAATGGGCGAGAGCCAGGGGAACTCATTACTTTGTTGTAGACTGTGATAATTTTATAGCTGAAGATACACTTGAAGTGCTTCTAAAAACTGGAATGCCAGTTATTGGACCTTATCTTCGAAACGGTGATAACCCCTTGAGCAATTATTCTAATTATCATTTTGTTACAGACAGCAATGGTTACTTTAAACCATCTAATTTATATTTTGAAATATTACAGCAAAAAATAAAAGGCTTGATTGAGGTTGAAGTAATCCACTGTACTTATTTGGTGCGCAAAGAAGTTCTTAATTATGCTAGTTATATCGATAATAGCGGTCGGTATGATTATGTAATATTTAGTCATAACTTGCGTAAGGCGGGTATACCACAGTATATTGATAATCGACGATGTTATGGAAAATTAACTTTTTGTGATACTGAGGAAGATTTTAAAGCTAAGAATATAATGGTATAAGAATACGTTTTTAACGAATAAGAGAGCATTTGAGATATGGGCGGAGCTTTTAATAATTGGATGAACTAAAGTACTATTTCATCAAGTTGAGAATGATTATAAATTACTGGCATTTATGGCATTGACATTCTACGCCAAATGATTTAAAATTTAATCCAATATTATATGGTCTTAAGATAGAGGTGCGGCATAATAAGAGTATGTACCTAGAGCTGCCAGCAATGATGGGTACAGGAAGGATTAGCCGCCGAAGTAATGGTTTTTTGGCTGAAAACCATGCTGGTTCTGTGTTGAACAAATCCAGAACTGTCATACGCGAAAGTGTATGGAGCGCTGTCTTGCACTGCTAGAATAATTATGTTCTTTATTAGCGGTTTGCGAGACGGTTCGCAAACCGCTTTAATATTCGTAAAATAAAAAATCTTATTTACCGGAGGCAATCAAATGGCTAAAAAGTTACCTTTTACAAAATCACAATTAGAAGAAATTATCCAACAGTATCCTACCCCTTTTCATATTTATGATGAAGAAGCAATACGTAAAAATGCCCGCCAACTGATTGCAGCTTTTTCATGGGCGCCTCAGTTTAAAGAGTACTTTGCCGTCAAAGCTACTCCAAATCCAACAATTTTAAAAATTCTGCGAGAAGAAGGAATAGGCGCAGACTGCAGTTCCTTACCTGAGCTTATGCTTGCTGAAATGGCTGGCATAACTGGTGAAAACATAATGTTTTCTTCTAATAATACCCCAGCAGATGAGTTCCAAGCCGCGCGTAAAATGGGAGCTATTATCAATCTTGACGATATAAGTCATATCGATTATCTAGAAAAGCATACAGGTATTCCAGAAACAATATCTTTCCGCTACAACCCTGGTCCGTTAATGAAAAATGGTAATACCATTATTGGCTATCCAGAAGAAGCGAAATATGGTTTGACTAAAGAGCAAATCTTTGAAGCATACCGTATTATGAAAGAGAAGGGTGTTAAACACTTTGGTATTCATACAATGGTAATATCAAATGAACTAAACCCTGACTGTTTTATCGGAACTGCAAATATGATGTTTGATCTTATCGTAGAAATTAAGCAAAAAGTTGGCGTCGCCATCGAATTTGTTAATTTTGGCGGCGGTATCGGTATTCCTTACAAGCCAGAGCAGCAAGCAGTTGATCTACAATATGTCGGACAAGGCATTAAGAAAGCCTATGAAGAAAAAATCACCGCTAACGGTCTGCATCCATTACGAATAGCGATGGAGTGCGGACGGATGATTACCGGGCCTTATGGTTATCTTGTTGCAACTGTTCTTCACAAAAAACAAATTCACAAAAACTATGTTGGACTTGATGCTTGTATGACTAACCTAATGCGTCCTGCATTATATGGTTCATATCACCATATTACTGTAGTTGGCAAAGAAGATCTTCCATTAGACCATGTCTATGATGTCACTGGCTCTTTGTGCGAAAATAACGATAAATTTGCTATTGATCGTGAGCTTCCGGTTATGGACATTGGTGATACTGTTGTTATTCATGACACAGGTGCACATGGTTTCGCAATGGGCTTTAACTATAACGGCAAACTTCGCTCAGCTGAGTTGCTGCTAAAACCTAACGGAAAAGTGGATTTAATTCGCAGGGCTGAAACAATAGCAGACTATTTTGCAACTCTTGATGTTCCTGCTTGCGGCTTAAGTAAAGCAGCAGCAACTAAATCACAAAACTAGACCTAAAAAAGCGAAAGCACTATTTATCTAGCGGATAGATGAATAGTGCTTTTTTTATATGTTACGATGCGTAAAGCATAATACTAAATGTACATTGAGAACATGCTAAGGTAATATATTATTAGGATGAAGCGTTACTTTTTAAGAATTTAAACGTTATTTATAAAGTGAGACTTGAGCAGGTGAACTTTTTATTACACCTGAATTTTAGTATGATAAGGCAGTCTAGAAGGGAGGTAGTGATTTCTTAAGTGAAGGATGAGAATTTACTTATAACAAAAGCACAAACGGGAGATCGCGAGGCCTTAAATACCTTAATATCGTACTATTGGCAGCCTATCTACAGGCTTGTATACTCTAAACTTGGCAATGAAGATGACGCTAAGGAAATAACCCAAGATACATTTATGAAGGCATTCAGATCTTTACCACGTTACGAAATATTGAACATACCTTTTAAACATTATTTAGTTAAAATAGCTGTGAATTTAGTAAATGATTTTTGGCGTAAAACTGGCCGCTCGCCCCAGTTATTGGATATAACAGAGTATAGCGAAGCAATAATGGACAAGGCAGAAAAACCGGAAGAATATACAATTCGGCTTGAAGGTGAAAAGCAAATATTTAATTTGGTTGATAGTCTGCCTGACGAGCAGCGCCAAACGATACAATTAAGAGTCATTTCAGGATTGTCAATCCGTGATGCAGCTATAAAGATGAATAAAACTGAATCCGCTATCAAAATGCTTCAGCAGCGCGCATTAAAGAATTTGCGAAATATGTGCTTGAATATCGGAATAGTTAAATGAGGAGGTGGACTGAGTATGAATAAAGAAAACATGAAAATTGAAGAACTGTCAAATTGTCTAGATGACTTAAATCAAGGGAAACATCCTAACATCAAATCAGCTGATGTAAAAGAACTGATTGATGTGGCGGCAGTTGTTAAGAAGTCATATACCGACGAAGACGTACCAACTAAACTTATCGGAGAAATGGCGGACAAGCTAGCATTTGAATTAGGAGGTCGTAAGCCAAAAAGAAAAAAACATTGGCTCTATGGCAGCTTTGCTGCGGCAGTTGCCGCCGGATTTGTAGTTGCATTCGTTCACGTTTTACCACCTCAGCCTGCTGACGATATATCACCGCAAATATCCATTGCAGACGAGTCAAAAGTATCCGATCAGCCTTCGCAAGAATATGCAAAAACTATTGATTCGTCGTCAAGTAAGTCTCAGTCTGAGGTCGTGGAAAATAAAGTTAGTAAGACTCCTCAATTAATTGAAAAAGCTGTGATTTCAGAGCCGATAGTTGAAGATAGGACTAATTATGTAGCTATGCGAAAGCAACAAGACTCAAGTGAAACAGAAAATGAAAATATTCTAATGGCCAGAATAGCAAGTGATTTACCGCTAGAAACAAAGTCCGAAGATGCTGAAAACAAGTCAATTATTATGATGGTAATCCCAAATCAAGAAGCGTACTCAGTAACAATAGATAAAAATAACGGGATTATTCGCCAGTTATACAACCAGGGCACAAAAGACGAAATTATTATTACTCAGACAACCCGCGAATTGGATCAGGATATGAAAAAAACTAAAGAACAAGCGACGATAGAAAAATCGGTATCAGATATTGTTGTTTTGAACGATCCTGATAGGAAGGCTATTATAGTCAAACGTGAGAAGTATGTTCTCAAGATAGAGGGGGTAAGGCCAATAGAGGAGCTTCAGCAAATTGCTGGCTCTCTAATAGAAAAAAAGGTTGAAAATAAATAAAAAACGTAATACAAGCCGTTACCTTTTGAGGTTGTATTACGTTTTACCTAATAGATGCAACAAAACAAATAAATTATTTTTTGGAGGTTATAAAAATGTTTAAAAAGATACTATTGCTTGTAGCAGTGAGTTTAATGCTTATTACCCCGGCTTTTGCAAGCGAGGCTACAAAAACAGTCGTACAGGTTAGCGGCAGCAGTCAGAAAGAAATTGCTCCTGATATTGCAAGGATTTCAATAGCGATTAACACATTTAATTCGAATATCGAAAACGCTAAAATTGAAAATAACAGAACAGTTAACAAAGTTCTAGCTTCTTTGAAAGAACAAGGAGTATCTGAAGAAAAAATTAAAACAGATACATATCAAGTAAATCCAATATATAGCTATGAGGATGATCGTTTGCCTAAGCTAAAAGGCTACCGTATAACTGAGCGGTTAGAAGTCGTTACTGCTATAGATAAAGCAAGCATTGTAGTAAACGAAGTCACTAAAGCTGGCGCCGTTGAGATAAACTGGGTAAGATTTGAATCTGAAAATGAATCAGAAAGCAGAAAAGACGCCTTGAAAGATGCTATCCAAGATGCTTTGAACAAAGCTGATATAATTGCGAGCGCTCTAAATAAAAAGGTTGCAGGAGTAACACTGGTAAATGAATCTGGTGTTTACTATAACCCAGTTATAATGGAAAGTAGGATGTTAAAGAGTGCAAATATGGATGCGGCTGCACCGCCGAATATTCTAGTGGGTAAGGTAACTGTAGGGGCGAATGTGCAAGTAACGGTACAATTAAAATAAAGCTACTATATGGGACTGTTAACTTCATCGTCGGAGTTAATGGTCCCATTTTTAATTTAACCATATCTAGGCAGCCTTTCTGTATTGAGCCAGGTTTATTTTATGCAGGACTAGATATAGTGGATAAATTTAACTAAGGGCAAAAGAAAATTTTTAAGCCAAATTGTTAACATAATGTAGTATAATTATAGAGAGTGAAATGTGGGTAGCTCAGGAGGAGTCAAGTTTGGCAGCTTACTCCATTCCCGTTATGTTACCATCCTGTGAGAAATTTTATAGTAGATAATAATGAAGGGATGCTGCTGCGAGATGGTTGGGAAACATCGAAATCGTAGATTGGATATATTAGGTTATATCGTTATGCTTGTAATTGCCGCTCTTGTAATCAGGATGGGGTATTTACAGATAGCTAAGGGAGCAGAGTATCATCAGCAAGCAGACAGCAATCGAATTAGACTTATGCCTGTGATGGCGCCGCGCGGCAGTTTTTTTGACCGAAATGGTGTGCTGCTAGTATCCAACCGTCCAGGTTTTTCGGTCTCCTTAGTTCCTATATCCGGCCCAATACCTGATGATGTACTGGAAAGACTGTCGGTCATTCTGGATATGAAATTGGTTGATATTAAGGCCAAAATTAAGCAGCAGGATAACCCCTTGTCCCCAATAAGAATTAAAAGCGATGTTGGGCAGGATATTGTTACTAAGATAGAGGAGCGCCGCTATGAACTTCCAGGCGTAGTAATCGAGATTGAATCAGTCCGCAATTATATTAATAATGAATTAGGTGCGCATATTTTTGGCTATGTGAGCGAAATCAGCGATGCTGAGTTAGAAAAAAAGAAGTCCGAAGGTTACAAAACAGGCGATATTATTGGCAAATTTGGCCTAGAAAAATATTATGATAAAGAGCTTCGTGGGGTTAATGGCGGGGCTCAGGTAGAGGTTGATGTAACTGGACGACCTGTCAGAATGCTAGGTAAAAAGGAACCAACGCTTGGTAATGGTCTGATACTTACCATAGATGAAAAGATTCAGAAGGCCGCAGAGAAGGCCTTGGATGATAGGCTTAACTACTTACAGAAAAGGCTGGGAAATCCCAATGCAAAGGGTGCAGCTGTAGTGGTTATGAATCCAAAAACTGGTGAGATATTAGCAATGGTAAGCCGTCCTGGTTTTAACCCAAATTTATTTAACGGCGGTATTTCAGTAAAAGACTGGAAAGCAATAAATGATAACCCTTTTAACCCGATGCAAAACCGAGCTATCGGCGCTGCATATCCTCCTGGATCGGCCTTTAAGATTGTAACAGGCACAGCTGCTCTAGAAATGGGTAAAGTAGGTATTGAAGAAAAGATATTAGACACCGGTCGACATTGGCTTGTACCCAAAGGAAATGCTCATGGGGCGGCACTAGGATATATAAGCTTTAATGAAGCCATGGTCAAATCAAATAATGTTTATTTTTACGAATTGGGTAATCGATTGGGAATAGATAACCTAGAACAGTGGGCACGGAAATTTGGACTAGGTGCAACAACTGGAATTGATTTGAACGGCGAAGATGATGGGCTAGTTGCTAACCGCAAGTATAAAGAAAAGGTATATGGTGAAGATTGGTATTTATCCGAAACCTTCGATGCAGCTATTGGTCAAGGTTTTCATCTGGCAACACCTCTGCAGATGGCGTCAGTTATAAGTCAGATAGCAAACGGCGGGCACCGTTATCGTCCGTACCTAGTACGACAAATCGTTTCGCCGAATGGGGAGACGATTAAAAACTTTGCACCAGAAGAAATAGGCACAATACCCATGACTGAGAAAAATATCAACGCTATTCGGAATGGTTTGCGCGAGGTTGTTATGCCTGGCGGTACAGCTGGGTACATTTTCGAAGGCTTCAATGCTCAAATCGCCGGCAAAACCAGTACAGCCGAAAATCCGCATGGTGATGACCATGGATGGTTTGTCGCGTATGGTCCATATGATAACCCTACAATTGCTATCGCCGCAATTGTAGAACAAGGCGGCTACGGCTCAGATTCAGCTGCTCCGGTTGCAAGAAAGATAATGGAAGCAGCTTTCGGCTTGCCACCTTCTAAAGATGCTGCAGATGCTTTGGCTGAAGAAGAAAATCGGGCTAAAGGCTTGACCACAAGATAAAAAGCTAACCACTTAAGTAAGAAGTTAATAAAGTAGGTTAGCCAATTAATTCCTAGCGAGCGCAGCGGCTTTTATTGCAAAAGAGCAAGCCGCGCTCGTTAATGAAAAATGAGTTGAATATCTGGTAAGGTAAATAGTATAATTGTAAAATACGAGGCTTTATTTGTCTATCGTGGCAAATAAAGCCTTTTGGGTATACACATTAGTGTTTATTAGAAGGACTATGCGTTTTTAAGTATACTTAAGCTGAAGGAGTGGATTTTATGCCAATAAAAATTCCTAATAATCTGCCCGCCGTAAATATCCTCGAAAAGGAAAATATATTTACAATGGACGAGGATCGAGCTTATTCACAAGACATACGTCCACTTCGCATATTGCTGCTTAATTTGATGCCGACCAAAATAGTTACTGAGACCCAGCTGCTTCGCTTACTCGGCAATTCCCCGCTGCAGGTGGAATTTGATTTTTTGTATACGGCAACCTATGAACCCAAAAATACTCCTCAGGAGCACTTGGTCAAATTTTATGAGACGTTTGATTCAATTAAGACTCGTAAATATGACGGCATGATAATTACCGGCGCACCAGTAGAGCAAATACCGTTCGAAGAAGTTGTATACTGGAATGAACTATGTGAAATTATGGAATGGAGTAAGAAAAATGTCTATTCCACACTTCATATTTGTTGGGGAGCACAAGCGGCGTTATATTACCACTATGGTGTTCCAAAGTATAATTTACCGAAAAAATGTTTTGGTGTATTTCCCCATAAAGTCAACATTAAAGAGAAGATGCTATTCCGTGGTTTTGATGATATCTTCTATGTTCCACATTCCCGTCATACAGAAGTTAAAGGAGAAGATATCGAGAAAGTACCTCAGTTGACAATACTTTCTGAGTCAGAGGAATCAGGTGTCTATGCAGTTGTGGCTAAAAAATCCCGCCAATTATTTATAACTGGACATTCGGAGTATGATCCCCTGACCCTTAAAGCAGAGTATGATCGTGACGTTGCGCAAGGTCTGCCAATTAACATTCCAGTGAATTACTATCCTAACGATGATCCTCAGCAGATGCCAGTAGTACGCTGGCGCAGTGCCGCGAATTTACTCTTCTCAAACTGGCTTAACTATTATGTCTATCAGGGCACACCTTTTAATCTTGATAAGCTAAATGATACAGATGATCTAAATGGTCTTAATGGTGAGGGAATATAAAAGAGGGGGTCAGATCTGCGCAGGTAAAGTGCGGATCTGACTCCCTCTTTTACGATAATAAAGTATAGACTTTCTTACATGCATAAGGGGTAAGTATCGGCTTCCGCTGTCGCTAAGGCTCGGCGCAAGCCGTGTTTTCTTTATTATTCTTCAATAAACTTTATCAATTCATTATTAAATTTTTCACGCTCGTCGTAAAATGACCCATGACCTCCAAACCTGAAAGGTACAAGTCTTGAGTTCCTAATACACTGGTTTTGGACTTCGCCTAATTGGAAAGGAACTACTTTATCATGTATGCCGTGTAGTATTAATGTTGGCACATGTATTTCTTCAAGGTCGGCAAACAATTGTTCTTCGCCGAGCCATGTTTTTGCGATCTCAGCTGTAGCCCAGCCGGCAGCTTGCAGACCCAATTGGAAAAACCAATCTGAAAATGGTTTGGTAATATGCTGGAAGAAAAAAATGTCTCCGAAGCCTTGCAACATGTTAGGACGATCTGAATATGTTCCCTGAATTATTTTTAGAACAATGTCCTTATCTACTCCATAAGGAAAATAAGGGCGCTTTATAAGACTAGGAGCTGCAGCTGCAAACAAAGCAAGTTTTGAAACACCATAGCCATTGTGGCGAGCCATATAGCGAATTGCAATAGCTCCCCCTGTAGAGTGACCAGCTAGAGTTATATTCTGTAAATCGAGTGCCTGCACTACACAAAGAATGTCGTCCGATAATCTGTCATAATCGTATCCTGTGGCAGGTTTATCCGAATTACCAAAGCCTCGACAATCTAATCCTAAGCAGCGATAGCCCATACAAGATAATTGGTTATACTGATATTCAAACATTTTATGATTTGCAGGCCAGCCGTGAATAAATAAAATTGTTTCTTTACCTTCCGGGTTCAGATCCTCTACATAGATTTTTACGTTGGCTTCTACCCTAATATAATGTCCCACCCATAGATCCCCCCACAAAAGTCTCTTTATTAGTTATGATATTCAAGTGTCTTAAAATCAGTGACATAACTAAATTAAGCTTAATTTGTAAAATGCAGACAAGGGGGCAGGCTTAACTAACAAATGGCTGCTAAGGGATGCTAACATTTTTAAAGGCTAACGATTCCTCTCACAATAGCTCTTTATGTTATCGTAAATCGTTTCACCCATTGTGCCTGGTATAATGTCATACCAGACATTAGGATAGGAATTGCTTCGCAGATGGGTTCCGTTGATATCATATAAATGTTCGGCTTTTATCGAGAACATTTTAGTATCGGTTTGATACCATAGTTTTTGGATATAAGTTTTAGTGCCATCACTTAGAGGTCGATGAAGGACAAAATGAACCCAGACTTCGATATGTTTTTCATGATTTACCTTAATATACCTAACTGATTCAGTATCAAAATAACAATTTTGGTTGTTTGATGATGCAGCAATATTCCAAGAAGCAGCGAATACAAATGTAGTCTGAAGTAATAAGCATAGGACAAGCGTAACCGCCACAATTACCGATTTACGCATTAGCGCACCTCGCAAAGATCATTTTCTTTTACTGGTTATAACCCATTATCTTTACCAACGCTAGGCATGAGCCGTATTCCCTATATAATATGAAGTATTAACATACGGGTGCTAAATAAAAGATAAATGTTTAGGTAACTCACCATTAAGGTGCGAGTTACCTTTTTTTGTGCCGTCATAACAAAACTTGCATTATTTTTAGGCCTAGCTCGCATGCAGCGCTGCATAACAAGTTTTTATGGTAATAAATTTGTACAAGCTCTAATAAATATGTATAAATGCTTGGACAGAAATTTGGTTTTTAATTTAAGCAAGGGAGTGAAGTTACTTGAAACAATCAGAAACAGCCGATCGGTCAATTGAGATAGGTTTTGTAAGGGGATTGATCACTGAACTTGAGGCTATTATCAATTCTTCTTATGACGGCATATTCATTACGGACGGTGGCGGGATTGTACTTAGAGTTAACGAGGCTTATGAGCGAATTACTGGTATCAAAGCTAACGAAGTAATAGGCAAGAGTATGGCTAGTCTGGTAAGTGAAGGGGTGTTTGATCAGTCCGTCACTCTTATTGTTATGGAGAAAAGAGAAAGTGTAACAATTAGTCAAACAGTTCAGAGAAGCAATAAGCAAATTTTGGTGACAGGTAACCCAATCTTTAATGAACGAGGGCGGCTATTTCGAGTGGTTACAAATGTGCGTGATGTGACAGAGCTTAACCAGCTGGAAAAGAGATTATGTAAGACAAGGGAAGAAAGGCTCAAATACCAGACTGAAGTATCACATCTAAGATCACTTCATATAAAAGAATCTGATCTAATTTATCGGAGCAGGGCAATGGCTTCAGTGTTGGAGTTAGCGGCAAAGGTTGCCGAAGTAAATTCAACAGTACTAATTACGGGCGAATCAGGAACTGGTAAAGAATTAGTTGCTAAATTCATTCACAAGCATGGTAAAGGGGATAAGTATCCGTTTATTAAGATTAACTGCGGCGCCATACCGGAGAATCTTTTAGAATCCGAGCTGTTTGGATATGATCGCGGCGCTTTTACAGGAGCAAAAAAAGAGGGTAAGCCAGGGCTATTTGAATTAGCCAATAATGGTACGCTGTTTTTAGACGAGATTGGGGAAATGCCACCCTTTCTCCAGGTTAAGTTGCTAAGAGCAATACAAGATAGAACGATTACTCGCGTTGGCGGTGTTGAGCCAATAAAAATAGATGTACGGATTGTCGCAGCAACCCATCGTAACCTTGCTCAAATGGTGAAGGAAGGGAATTTCCGTGAAGATCTTTATTATAGATTAATGGTTGTTCCAATTCATATTTCGCCGTTGCGCGAAAGAGCAGAAGATATACCTCTGCTGGTTGTGCATTTTATGGACAAGTTTAATCAGCGTTTTGGTTTTTATAAAACTATTCTCCCCGACGTGATCGACAGATTAACTGAGTACTCCTGGCCGGGTAATGTTAGAGAACTTGAAAACGTTATCGAGAGACTGGTTGTTACTACCCCTGGCGATGAAATTGATAGTACTGCAGTGCCAGCTTCACTAGCTAATAAGCAAACTTTGCCTAAACCTGGAGCAAAGCTTAGAGAGGCAGTTGAGTCGACTGAGAAATATTTGCTTGCCTCTACTCTAAAAGAATATGGAACCTTACAGCTGGCCGCGAATGTACTTGGTATTGATCGCAGCACTTGTTTTCGTAAAGCTGTTAAATATGGATTAGTTGCAAATAACAATTAAATAGACGGGTGTGCAAAAATGCACTATACAGTGCATTTTTGCACACCCGTAAGCTTAGCAGTACGAGCAGTTTTTTAAGATAAAGTGTGTGCAAAGCTGCACACGCTTTTAACAGTTTGATAGCTAATAAATTTTTATAAATGTAGATATGGTATGAGCTTATCCTGTTGGCATGCAATTTGCAATATAGATTAGTAGAACATCGGAGTAGTAAATGAGGTGCCGAACTAGAGCCCCAAATTTTTCTGAGTTCTATTAATAATAAAGAGGTGAGTTGAAATGAGTTGGTTAGGACCTGTTTACAAGCGTGAGTTTGGAAAACCTCAGCCTTTTATCCCATTTGGCCCGTTTCAATTAAGACTGCCCTTCATTCATTATCGTTTTGAACTACCCGACTTTATCCAAGGTTTATTGATGTGTGCGGTATGCCTTGGAATTATCCCGGTGCTTCAAGAATATCTCGGTATGCCGTTTGAAATTGCCATTACTATTGTAATTCTCAATGGATTTTTCTATTTGTGGCATGCTCATCTCGGTGATCCAGTTGTTCCAGGTTGGATTACACCAGCTATTCCGCTGCTCTTACTTTGGCTTAAAACTTTCCCTGAGGGAGTTCCGAGGATGCATGCCCTCATTGCTTTTGAACTCGAGCTGGGCCTATTCTCATTGCTATTGGGTATGACAGGATTGGCTAAGCGTTTTGTCGATCTTGTACCAGATGCACTTAAGTCGGGAATTTTGCTAGGTGCAGGTATTGCCGCTGTACGTCTGGTGTTCCAGCATGGCGGACGTTTTGACCTCTATCCGTGGACTATCACTATCTCAATTGGTTTTGCGTTTTATATTCTCTTTTCGAACCATTTTAAAACGCTGCGCAACAAAAGCAAGTTACTTAAGCATCTTTCCGATCTTGGCTTAATGCCGGCCTTAGTATTGGCGATTTTTGTTGCACCTTTGGTTAAAGAACTTCCATGGCCGACAATACAATGGGGTTTTACCATTCCGCAATTCTATACACTTTTTACTGAATGGACTCCTTTTGCAGATCGTATTGGCTGGCCGCCTTTTAGTCTTTATATGAGTGCCGCCCCGCTAGTATTCGCCGTATACATAGTCTTATTTGGTGAATTAATCCAGGCTGAAGCACTTATTGACGAAGCCCGCGAATTTCGCCATGGTGATGAAGATATCCATTTTGATGCTAATCGCAATAATATGATCGTTGGTATCCGCAACATCGGAATGTCAATGATTGGTCCAGATGCCTCGATGTGCGGACCAATGTGGGCTGCAATGCAGGTAGTTGAGTGTGAACGATATAAACATGGTCCGGAAGCTATGGATAGTTTGTTCGGCGGAGTAGCTTCCTTCCGCTGGGGAACGTTTACTGGTTACTTCTTTTCGCCAATCGTAACACTAGTTAAACCTATTTTGCCGATTGCTCTGTCCTTGACTATGCTTGTTCAAGGTTATGTTGCCGTGCGGGTTGGAATATTGAAAGCCCGTACTTTCAATGATCTTGGTGTAGCTGGAATTGTGGCCGCTGTACTTATTACCCGTGAAGCAGCAGCAGCCTTCGGGGTTGGAATAGTCCTTTGTGCGTTGATCTACGGTAAAGATTTCTTCCGCAATTGGAATAAATACGATAAAACCAAGGACCCAGTATTCAATAGCCGCATTGGTGAAGAGTAAGCAAAATGCTTATTTATAAAATTTAGGGGGTAGTGAAATGAAAACTGCAGTGCAATATGAGGAGAGTTTGCGTCAGTTAAATTTTAAAGTTTATTTACAGGGAGAACTAATAGAGAACCCGGTCGACCATCCAATTATCAGACCATCTATGAACTCAGTTAAAGCTACTTATGAATTGGCAGAGATGCCTGAATATGAGGACCTGATGACTGCTGTTTCTCATCTAACTGGTAATAAAATTAACCGCTTCTGTCATTTGCATCAGAGTACTGAAGACTTGGTTAAAAAGGTAAAAATGCAGCGCCTGCTTGGTCAGAAAACTGCGGCCTGCTTCCAGCGCTGTGTTGGGATGGACGCAATAAATGCCGTTGACAGTGTTACGTACGAAATGGATAAAAAGCTTGGCACAAATTATCATGATAGATTTAATAGTTTTCTTCTTAAGATGCAGCAAGAAGATTGGACTGTAGACGGAGCAATGACCGATCCAAAAGGTGACCGCGGTCTTGGTCCAAGTAAGCAGGCTGACCCTGATTTGTATGTTCGAATTGTGGAAAAACGGGACGATGGTATAGTTGTTCGCGGCGCTAAATGCCACCAGACAGGTGCTCTTAATTCTCACTGGATTTTAGTAATGCCAACAATATCTATGACGCAGGAAGACGCCGAGTATGCAGTTTCGTTCGTAGCACCAGCTGACGCAGAGGGAATTTTCTATATATATGGACGTCAATCGTGCGATACTCGTAAACTTGAGGGCGGAGATATAGATGTTGGTAATAAACAGTTTGGCGGACATGAAGCCCTAATGGTCTTTGATAATGTTTTTATTCCTTGGGAAAACGTGTTCATGTGCGGCGAATATGAGTTCAGCGGTGCGCTAGTTGAACGCTTTGCCGGCTATCATCGCCAAAGTTATGGCGGCTGTAAAGTCGGTGTAGGTGATGTTCTTATTGGCGCCGCTGCCCTAGCCGCTGACTATAATGGTGCGCAGAAGGCTTCACACTTAAAAGATAAACTTATCGAAATGGTACATCTCAACGAAACTCTGTATGCGTGCGGTATTGCCTGTTCAGCCGAAGGATATAAGACGGCATCTGGTACGTATCTAATTGATTTACTGTTAGCTAATGTTTGTAAGCAAAACGTTACTCGATTCCCTTATGAGATTGCAAGGCTTGCTGAAGATATAGCTGGTGGACTAATGGTGACCATGCCGTCAGAGAAGGATCTTCATCACCCAGTCATTGGTAAGGTTGTAGAGAAATACTTCAAAGGTGTTGCTTCGGTACCTACCGAGTATCGTATGAGGATTTTACGTCTTATTGAAAACATTACTCTTGGTACAGCAGCTGTAGGGTATCGTACAGAGTCAATGCACGGCGCTGGCTCACCGCAAGCTCAGCGTATTATGATTGCCCGCCAAGGTAATATTGCGCAGAAAAAAGAACTGGCTAAGGCAATTGCCGGTATTCCTGCAAAAGGTTAATTTCTATGAACTCATTAGCAAAAGTAATCGACGAAAAAATCAGGCCATCGCTTCAAGCTCATAACGGTGATATCGAATTAGTTGGAGTTACTAGCGATGGTTTTGTGCAAATCAAGCTGACTGGGGCATGCAGCACATGCCCCGGTGCCCAGCATACCATTACAGAATTTATTGAATGTGAGATTAAGGACGCCTGCCCTGAAATAAAAGGAGTTCAGCCAGTATTTCAGGTGAATGATGAATTAATTGATATGGCACTTAAGATATTGCGCAAGGATAATGACAGAAATGTTAACGAGCATTAAATTTTGCGGTGGTTGTAACCCTAGGATTGACCGTAGAAGGCTGGCGAAAGAAATAGAAGACTACCTTAACGCTCACGGCGTTAGGGTAGTCTATAACAGTACTGAGGCGGACTTTATTATATGTATTAGCGGCTGCACCGCAAGCTGTGCTAGGCAAGGAATTGAATATGACAAACCCGCCGCACTTATTGCTGGCGAAAGTGTTGATGATCTAGCAGTTGGTGAAAAGAGTTTAAGCTCAATAGTAATCAATAAAGTGAGGGATTACCTTGGAAAACTGGAGAAACCTCTATAAACATAAAATTATGGGAGCCGATGAGGCGTTAAAAATCGTTAAATCTGGGGACAGAGTGGTGATCGGTCATGCCTGCGGCGAACCGCAAACTCTTGTAGAAGCTATGGTTAAGCGTGCACCTGAGCTGCACGATGTTGAAATAGTTCATATGGTAGCTATGGGAAAGGCTAAATATGCTCAACCAGGAATGGAAGCAAGCTTTCGTCATAATGCTCTATTTGTGGGTGCTTCAACCAGAAAAGCAGTAGAGGAAAAACGGGCTGACTATACGCCGTGTTTTTTCTCCGAGGTACCGCGTCTTTTTCGCGATAAGCTGTTACCGGTAGATGTTGCTTTGTTGCAGATAACACCACCGGACCAAGACGGCTATTGCAGTTACGGACTTTCTGTTGATTATACTCAGCCTGCAGCCGAGAGTGCGGCTACAGTAATTTGTCAGATCAACAGCAATCTTCCTTGTACAGGCGGTGCTAAGATTCACCTAGATAATATTAACTACATCGTTGAACAAACTGAGCCGCTGATTGAACTAAAGCCCCCGCAAATAGGGGAAATTGAGCGGAAAATTGGTGAACATGTAGCAAGTCTTATCCCTGATGGAGCTACTCTACAGCTTGGTATTGGGGCAATACCTGACGCTGTGCTGCTGTTTTTAGGGGATAAGAAAAACCTTGGAATCCATTCCGAGATGTTTAGTGATGGAGTCGTTTTTCTTGCTGAGTCAGGAGTAATAACTAATCAGAAAAAAAATATAAATACAGGAAAATTCATCGCAACTTTCCTAATGGGTACACAAAAGCTTTATGACTTTGTCAATAACAACCATGCAGTTGAGATGCGTTCTGTTGATTATGTTAATGATCCATATATAGTAGGTCAGCATGATAATATGATCTCAATCAATTCGGCCATACAGGTTGACCTTATGGGGCAGGTAAATGCTGAGATGATCGGAACCAAGCAGTTTAGCGGTATTGGGGGACAGGTTGACTTTGTACGAGGGGCAAGTCGTTCACTGGGCGGCAAATCGATAATTGCCCTTCCAGCTACTGCGGCAAATGGCAAGATATCAAGAATCGCAGCAGAGCTTGACTGTGGTGCAGCTGTATCAACATCACGAAATGACGTGCATTATGTTGTAACCGAATATGGAGTTGCTGAGCTTCGCGGCAAGAGCCTAAGAGAAAGAGCTCGTGCGCTTATTGCCATAGCCCATCCGGATTTCCGGGCAGCATTATCCGAAAAAGCAGGTATTTAATAAAGATGGAGGATGGTTATGCCAATAATAACTTTTATCAAAGACATAGTGGCTAAGGCCAGAGGATCCTACTATTACAAGGTTGCAAGGCATACCCAGCTATATTGTCAAAGAGCGGCCAATCAATCCTCGAATAATCAACAGCGACGAATGCTGTTTGTTGCTGCAGCCGCTGCCGATGAGACGATTGCCAGCCTGCTAGGAATAGGGCCAGCATTAGAGAAAGCGTATCGACCAAGAATAACCAGCAAGTTTTCGAAAGTAAAAGTTTTGTCGGTGATGAAAGTGTATCTTTCTGCTCTTCTTGTACTGTTAGGGAGTCATCGTGACGAAATATTGGCTAATACTGAGCTTGATGAGCAGAAGCTGCTCACAAAGTGGTGCAGTGTTTACGACTACAATATTAATGATAAGAAGATTTTTAATGATACGCTTTTGGCTGCGTTTAAAAGTGGAGGGTTTGAAGGATTAGCAAAGTCTGCAAGCTCTTGCATAATAGATGGTCTATTTAGTGAAGACCAACAGCTGCAACCTGATGAGCTTATAGTCTTTGAAAACTCTTTGGCGTATGATCTAGCTGCTATTTTACGTAATATTAGATTAACAAAAGCAGGGTGATAGAATGTTTGAGATAGACAAAGATGCTGAGCATTATATAATTACGCGCACCAAGGCCGTTACTATAGATCTTATATTTTATCCAGCTATCGGTGGCTGAGCTTGTTCAAAAAATAGCGTAACAGGTAGTTACGTACCGGAGATAACGCTGGGGCAACCGCAATCGTCAGATCAAGAGAGGTTTATAGTTGCTAGTTGTCAGGGTGTGCAAATATTTTACAATACGAAACTTCGTATAAAAGAAGGTAATTCACATATTCAAATTTCATTAAAGAAAGTTTTATGGTGGGGTTGGCTGGAGCTAAAAGGGGCAAAGGCAATTCCAATTATAGACTAAGGTGGTGGGAGAATGAAACAAGCTGTTATCGTAAGTGCAGTCCGCTCGGCAATTGGCTCATTTAATGGTGCACTTGCTAATGTTGGTGCAGTAGAGTTAGGTAGTATTGTGATAAAAGAAGCCCTTAATCGCGCTGGTGTAACTGCTGAAACGGTTGATGAAGTGATTATGGGTAATGTACTTCAGGCCGGTCTCGGGCAAAATCCTGCACGACAAGCTGCGATTAGGGCGGGGCTGCCTGTTGAAATACCTTCATACACAATAAACAAAGTTTGTGGTTCGGGCTTAAAAGCAGTCAATCTTGCCGCCTTATCAATCATGGCTGGTGAGGCCGAAACTGTTGTTGTAGGCGGTATGGAAAATATGAGCCAGTCACCGTATTTGCTTGATAGCAAAGCAAGGTGGGGCTATCGTATGGGTAATGGCAAACTAACAGATGTAATGATTACTGATGGCTTGTGGTGTGCTTTTGATGATTATCATATGGGTATTACTGCCGAGAATGTAGCAGATAAATATACTATTAGCCGGAATATGCAGGACGAACTTGCTTATGAATCTCAAATCAAAGCCGTACAGGCAATCGCTAATGGTGCATTCCGCAATGAAATAGTACCAATAACAATCAAAGGGAAAAAGGCTGATGTCGTATTTGACACTGACGAATACCCCAAGGCAGACGCGTCGCTTGAAAAACTAACAAAATTGAAGCCAGCCTTTAAAAAGGATGGCACTGTAACAGCAGGCAATGCCTCCGGCATTAATGACGGAGCCGCTGCCTTAGTTATAATGTCTGCCGAAAAAGCGCAAGGTTTAGGCATAAAGCCTCTAGCACGCATTGTCAGCTATTCATCGGGTGGTGTAAGCCCTGCGATCATGGGGATGGGACCGGTTCCTGCGACGCAAAAAGCTCTTAGCAAGGCTGGTCTAGACATAGGAGATATTGATCTTATTGAAGCAAATGAGGCGTTTGCCGCTCAGTTTCTAGCAGTTGGGCAGCAGTTAGGCTTTAGCAAAGAAAAGGTTAATGTTAATGGCGGAGCTATTGCTCTAGGCCATCCAATTGGTGCCAGCGGTGCCCGAATATTAGTTACCTTAATTCATGCCATGCAGCAGCGAGGAGCGCAGCGTGGTCTTGCAACCCTTTGCATTGGCGGTGGTCAAGGAGTTGCAACTATCATCGAAAGGGTATAGGGGGAAAACTAAATGGACTTTACCAAAGTTCTGATAATAGGTTCAGGGCAAATGGGGAGCGGTATTGCTCATGTTATGGCCCAAAGCGGTCTTACCGTAATTCTTAATGATATCAGCCAGCATCTGGTTGATAAAGGAATTGCCTCAATTGAGAAAAATTTGCTCAAAGGTATTGAAAAAGGAAAACTTACGGCTGACGAAAAAAATAATATCATGGCTAGAATCTCGGGTGCTGTAGTATTAGACTCAGATGCTTGCAATGTTGATTTAGTAGTAGAAGCTGCTATTGAAAATGTTGATATCAAGCGAAATATCTTTCAAACGCTGGACAATCTTTGCCCGGCTCATACTATCTTAGCTAGCAATACATCATCTGTACCTATTACTGCCCTGGCTGCATTTACCAAACGTCCTGATAAGTTCGTTGGAATGCACTTTTTCAACCCTGCCCCTATTATGAAACTAGTCGAAATTATTAATGGATTGGCAACAAACCAAGAGACGAGCGATGCGGTGAAGGCTCTTGCAATAAGACTAGGTAAGACTCCTGTTATGGTATCTGATGCTCCAGGTTTTGTTGGTAACAGAATAATGATGCCTATGATTAACGAGGCAGTATATACATTGATGGAGGGTGTGGCAACTGCCGAGGATATTGATAACTGTGCAAAGCTTGGCTTTAACCATCCAATGGGGCCTTTAGCTCTTTCTGACCTAATTGGTAATGATACCGTTTTATACATTATGGAAGTGTTGTACAACGGTTTTGGTGATCCTAAATATCGGCCTTGTCCACTTCTTAGAAAAATGGTTCAGGCTGGTTATCTTGGCCGCAAAAGCGGAAAAGGGTTCTATACCTACTCTAAATGAGCACGTTTTTGCTCATTGATGTAACAAAAGAAGGAGGGAGCATATGACTCCTTACGAGAACTTACAATGTGAAGTTAGTGGTGGTATTGTTACTATCACTCTGAGTCGACCCAAAGCGTTGAATGCCCTAAATGAAGCGATGTTAAGGGAACTTGATGATCTTTTGGATGAACTTGAAAAAGATCATTCAGTAAAAACTATTATCATCACAGGCAGTGGAACTAAATCTTTCGTAGCAGGAGCGGATATAAGTGAAATGCAGCCGCTTTCAGTAGAAGAAGGATGTGAATGGGCAAAATTAGGGCAGAGTGTATTTAGTAAAATTGAAAAACTGCCTAAACCAGTAATCGCAGCAGTCAATGGTTTCGCTCTAGGCGGAGGCTGTGAACTAGCAATGGCGTGTGATATACGTATTGCTTCTGCTAAAGCGAAGTTTGCCCAGCCGGAAGTATCTCTCGGAATTACTCCCGGCTATGGTGGCACGCAGCGATTACCGCGCCTTGTCGGTAAGGGGAGAGCCAAAGAATTACTATTTACTGGCGAGATGATAGATGCTGCGGAAGCCTACCGTATTGGGCTGGTAAACAAAGTGGTGGAGCCAGAGCAGCTAATGACAGCTGCCATAACGATGGCAGAGAAAATTATAAATTGCGCTCCTTTAGCCGTACAGATGTGCAAAGCTGCAGTCAACAAAGGGATTGAGACCGACCTTGACACAGGCATTGCTTATGAGGCAGAGGTGTTTGGCCGGTGTTTTGCAACATCAGATCAGAAAGAGGGCATGGCGGCCTTTGTTCAAAAGCGTAAAGCAAATTTTACTGGTCAATGATTCTATGCCCTTCAGTTTGTATGACTGGAGGGTTTTGCTTTTGGCCTTACCAGTTTAAACCTTCTTAATACATAAGGTGTAATTATCGACTTTTGCCGTCGCTAAGGCTTGCAAGCGTGTTTTCTATAAAAAAATGAAATACAGCAATTTATTGAGCAAAAAAAAGCTTATGAAAGAAAAATGCCCTTTATAGCTGTATAATTGCACTAATTTAATACTTTCATATTTTAGCGCATAAAAGTAAAATAGTGACATGGAGTTACGAGAGGAATTTATCTGAGGGGGATTAAGAAATGAAGAAAATAGTTGCATTTATACTTCTGGTAATGATGGCTGGGTTAGTATTAGTAGGCTGTGGAAGTACTGCTACTAAGGCGACATCCACTAAGAAGATCGTAATAGGTTTGGATGACAGCTTCCCGCCGATGGGCTTTAGAGATGAAAAAAATAATATTGTAGGTTTCGATATCGATATGGCTAAAGAAGCTGCTAAAAGACTAGGTATGGAAGTAGAATTTAAGGCAATTGACTGGAGCAGTAAGGAAGCTGAATTGAATGGCAAGCGAATTGATGCTCTTTGGAATGGCATGAATATAACTGAAGAACGCAAAAAGAATGTATTGTTCAGTGAGCCATATATGGAAAGCAAGCAGCTGATATTTGTACCAGCAGGATCACCAATAAAAAGTGCAGCTGACTTAGCAGGTAAGGTAGTAGGTGTTCAGCAGGCCAGCATTGGTGAAGAAGTAGTAGTAAAAGATACTAAACTCAAAAGTTCTTTAAAAGATTTTAAACAGTATGCCGATTTTATAGCTGCTTTTATGGATCTTAAAACAGGCAGAGTAGATGCGGTTGTTACAGATGAAATTCTTGGCCGTTACTTAATGTCTAAAGAACCGGGTAAATTCATTGCTATTGAACAAGCTTTAGGTGAAGTTGGTACATATGGAGTTGGCTTTAGGAAAGAAGATAAAGAACTACGCGATAAAGTCCAAAAAGTATTAGACGAAATGAAAAAAGATGGTACATCTGCAAAAATATCTAAACAATGGTTCGGAGCAGATATAGTTAAGTAAGTATAGAGGCTGATGGTAATTGCCATTAGCCTTCTATTTTGTAGAGTCCTAGGTTTTAAAAGAGGAGAAATAATTATGGGAATAACAGCAATGCTTGGGCCAATGATGGATGGAGCTAATGTTACGCTGCAAATGTTTTTTATAACATTACTGCTATCATTACCTCTAGGCTTGATTTTGGCATTGGCTCGTCTATCAAAGTATAAACCTTTAAGTTTTCTGGTCGAGACTTATATATGGCTGATGCGTGGAACGCCTCTGATGCTGCAGCTATTGTTTGTCTACTATGCTTTACCGCTCATCCCCTATATAGGAATAAAACTGCCGGATTTCCCAGCGGCTGTCCTAGCCTTTGTGTTGAATTATGCAGCTTATTTTGCGGAAATTTTCCGGGCGGGTGTTCAGTCTATCGAACGTGGTCAGTATGAGGCAGGAAAAGCTTTAGGTATGACTTATATTCAAACAATGAAACGAATTATTCTGCCGCAAATGATTAAGCGAGTACTTCCGCCGGTTAGTAATGAAACAATTACCCTTGTCAAAGATACCTCACTTATATATGTTTTGGCGATGAATGATCTACTGCGCACGGCAAGAACTATTGTACAGCGTGATTTTGATATGACTCCATTTGCAGTAGCGGCTGTATTTTACTTAGCAATGACGCTGGTGTTAACTTGGATATTTAATAAGCTTGAAAAGCGCTACGCGGCATATGATGAGTAGGAGTGACAGTTTATGAAAATGATACACTTAACCAATATACGGAAAAGCTTTAATAGCCTTGAGGTTCTGAAAGGTATTAACCTAGAAGTCCAGCAAGGTGAAGTTGTTGCTATTATCGGACCATCAGGCTCAGGGAAAAGTACTCTTTTAAGGTGTTTAAACAGGCTGGAGATAATTGATGGCGGAACTATCGAAATTGAGGGCGAAGTTCTTGCCGCTGAAGGGCCAGATGGACGATGTCAATATGTCAGAGAGGATAAAGCTCGAGAAATCTGTCATAAGATGGGGATGGTATTTCAGCAGTTTAATCTCTTCCCGCATATGACGGTTATTGAAAACGTTATCGAAGCACCGATGCTTGTTAAGGGTGTAAAAAAAGACACTATTATTCCCGAGGCTGAAGAACTACTCAGAAAGGTTGGGCTGTTCGAGAAGCGGGATAACTATCCGTCGAGGCTGTCAGGTGGGCAAAAACAGCGTGTTGCAATTGCTAGAGCATTGGCAATGAAACCAGATATTATGCTGTTTGATGAACCCACTTCGGCCTTAGATCCTGAACTAACTGGCGAGGTATTAAAGGCTATGCGGCAGCTAGCTCAGGAACACATGACTATGCTTGTTGTTACACACGAAATGGCTTTCGCCCGCGAGGTCGCAAATCGCGTTATCTTTATGGATGATGGTGATATAGTAGAGCAAGGAACTCCCGAACAAATCTTTAATAACCCTCAGCAGGCACGCACTCAAGCCTTTTTAAATAGTATGCTTTAAACTAAATTTGTAATAAAATGACCATTTAGATCACTAAATGGTCATTCTTTATGATATGGGAATGTTTATAAAGGACTAGTATGATTTCCAAGTAGTACTTACGCACTATTTAATTAGGACTTGGCTCCCTTAGAAATGGTACCTTTGCCTTAAGGAATACTTCACTTGATACCGAATGTTATTACTAACACATAAAAGTGAGGTAATTATATATGTACAGCTTCGTAAGCGGCATGATAGCTGGTATATTCACGACCTGTTTAATTGGTGGATATATTTATATACATTTACAGACTCGGAAATAAAGTTTATTTTTAACTTAAATGAGAAGCAAGTTTTTTAGCCGGCCTTGGGAAGGTCGGTTTTCTTGTCCTAACAGGAAGTATTTCTTTTTTTTCAATTGTAAAAACAGCAATGCTAAATAACGAGAAAGCTGGCTTATATTTAGCCAGCTTATTTTAAAAATGTTTAGTTGAATGTTTTGGCGGCTCAAAAACATGGAGTTCTTTTGTTTCGGGGCATTTGGGTTCTCGGTAACACCTTTTGTACCAGTCATATACGGCGCTTCAGTACTGAGTGAATTATTAGCTAGCAATATTCTTTGCGATTTTATATTTTAAATACTATTAGAAGTTTGGTAAAGAAATTACTAGGTTCAATAATTATTTCAACTATTTAAATGCAGCTAGAAACTCTTCGGCAGGAGTACAAGATTTTTCAAAGAAAAGTATTATTAATGAATGTAGGTTATCGTAAGGCTGAGGCCGACTTGGGGGATTTCAATGATTGGAAAATGGTTTTCAAGACTTATAGCAGTTGATTTGCCTCAACCTAAACCTGATGCTCCGGCGGTAAGCCTTAAGTCAGTTCGTAAGGTTTACACAACTGGGGCGGGAGAGTTTGAGGCACTTAAGGGAATTAATTTAGAAGTTGCTAATGGGGAATTTGCAGCAGTAGTTGGTAAATCAGGCAGTGGAAAATCTACTTTAATTAATATGATTACCGGTATCGATAGACCAACAACAGGAGAACTATGGGTAGCTGGTACTCCAGTACATACATTAAATGAGAATCAAATAGCTGTGTGGCGAGGTCGAACAGTTGGGGTTGTTTTTCAGTTTTTTCAACTGCTTCCAACCCTTACAGTATTGGAAAACGTTATGCTGCCGATGGACTTTTGCAACATTTATGACTACAGCGAACGGCCAGAACGTGCACTTACTCTGCTGGATTTAGTAGGGGTGAAGGACCAAGCTGATAAGCTTCCGGCAAATTTGTCAGGCGGGCAGCAACAGCGGGTAGCTATTGCCCGGTCACTAGCAAATGATCCGCCGCTCTTGGTTGCTGATGAACCAACTGGCAATTTGGACAGTCGCACGGCTGCTGCAATGATTGATTTATTTAGTGAACTTGCTCTTGGCGGGAAAACGATTTTAATGGTGACACATGACAAAGATTTAGCTCAGCGGTGTCATCGTATAGTAACTGTCACTGAAGGTCAGATCGCCGCTTCAGGAGATGCAGAAAGGGATGCTTATGACTAAATTCAGTTTGTTGTCACCGCGCTGGCGTAAGGTATGGGCCGACATATGGGGCAATAAACTGAGGACTCTACTAGTAGTACTATCAATTGCTGTCGGCGTTTTTTCAGTAGGGATGGTGTATAGTTCTTATTTAATGTTCCAGAGAGATTTAGCGAACAGCTGGGGTTCAGCGGCACCCGCAAGTGCAAGTCTTTATGCAGATCCTTTTGACGAAGAATTAGTTGATAGTGTGCGCAGCCTTCGTGGTGTCAGTGAAGCTGAAGGACGTCGAAATGTAGATTTACGAGTTCGCACATCAGATAATGAATGGAAGCAGATGTTTTTGACAGCCATTCCAGATTATTCAAAACAAAAAGTGAATATAGTTAAAGCCCAGTCCGGCGCTTGGCCTCCCGGAGACGGGGACGTATTACTCGAGCGTTCTTCCCTAGAGGAACTTGGTATCAAAACCGGAGAAAGTATTATAGTTGAAACACCTGCCGGAAAAAAACGGTCTTTAAAAGTTACAGGTGTTGTTTATGATCCTAGTCAAATTCCGTCTTTATTCAGCGGTCGATCTTATGGTTATATAAATATGGACACTTTGGAGAAATTGGATGAACCTCGGAAGCTGGATCAAGTTAACTTTGTAGTGCAGCCTGGAGTACTGCAGGGTAAAGATACCGCGCCGATTGAAGCTATTGGACGGCGCGCTTGGAGTAAACTTGAGCAAGGGGATACAACTGTATTTTGGCTGCAGGTTAATAAACCAGGTGAACACCAAATGCAAAGCGCCATCAATGCTTTGATTATGCTGTTGGCTGTATTGGGGATACTCTCGTTATTTCTCAGTACATTTCTATTGGTAAATACTGTGTCGGCGATACTAACCCAACAAACGCGGCAAATAGGAATAATGAAGGCAATTGGCGGACAGCGAGGTCAGATTCTAAGGATGTATCTGACTTTGGTTGGGGCTTATGGTATATTGTCTCTGCTATTTGCAGCGCCGCTAGGGGCTGTTGCAGCAAGTGCAGTTACTGGATTTATGGCGCAAGTATTTAATTTTAATTCCGGAGGTATTGAGCTGCCGCTGCAGGTGTTTATTCTGGAAGCTGCCGTTGCCATAATTATTCCTTTAGCGGCGTCACTTTGGCCTATTTGGTATGGGACTGGCGTAACAGTGCGCGAGGCGGTAAGCAGTTATGGAATTGAAGGCCTAGCGGGAAGTGGTAGGATAGATCGATTATTAGAGAATTTATTAAGCAGATTTCAAAGGATTTCACGTCCTGAGCGCTTATCAGTAAGAAATACATTTAGGCGCAAAGGAAGATTACTATTAACAATGTTGACGCTAACAATTGCTGGAACTGTATTTATGGCAGTTTTTTCTGTGCGAGCATCATTGTACTCTACACTTGATCAGGCGTTAGACTATTTTCAATATGACATCTCGGTTGGTTTTACTCAAAACTACCGAGCAAGTCGTATTGAACAGGAAGTAATGAAGATACCAGGTGTAAAAGCGGCTGAATCGTGGGGAATGACTTCTGGCCGCATCCTTAGAGATGAGCGCAAAGAATCAGAGGATGAGGCTAGTAAAAATGTCTTTATTCTAGCTCCACCTGTTGATACAAAAATGATTAATCCTAAAATTATAGATGGACGTTGGCTAGTGAGTGAGGACGAGAGTGCATTGGTAATCAATACCGAGATATTAAAAGACAGTCCTCATTTAAAAGTAGGAGAAACGGTAGTAATAAAAACAGGTAGTCGCAAAATCAAGTTTACAATAGTAGGAATTGCTCAAAGTCTTATGACTGGTCCTATTGTATATGCTCCTTATGAATGGGCTACTAGTGCAATTCAACAGTCAGGACGAGCAAGAACGGTGCAGATTGTGACGCAATCGGTTGATCCTAAAGAACAGACGGCCCTAGGACGTCAGTTAGAAGAGCATCTTAAGAAAAACAACTTGAGAATACAGAATGTTGATATTACTTGGGAGCAAAAAGAGCGAATCAGGTCTCAGTTTGATATTCTAACTACCTTTCTGCTCATAATGGCGGTTCTTTTAGCTGTTGTAGGAGCGTTAGGTTTGACCGGAACTATGAGTATTAATGTTCTGGAACGCACCAGGGAAATTGGAGTGATGAGGGCTATTGGTGCGTCTAGTCTGGTTATTTCAAAGGTATTCATTCTGGAGGCACTTTCGATTGGTATGCTTAGTGGCCTAATAGGTATGATTCTAGCATTGCCAGCAGCATTTTTATTAAGCTATCAAGTTGGAATGTTGTTTCTACAAACGCCACTAACTTTTTCTTTCAGTATTTTAGGTGTTGGGATATGGCTTATGTTATCAGCTTTGTTATCAGTGCTGGCAAGCTTGCTGCCTGCCCGGAATGCTGCAAGGTTAAGTGTCAGGGAGGTATTAAGTTATGAATAGTCCGCAAGGAAACAAGAAGGTGGCGATAACAGTTATGTTAAAATCCTTAGCGAATTTTATGATAAGACATTGGTTTATTACACTACTAGTGCTTTTGATACCAAGCGGTATATGGTGGTATATGGCCGGTCAGCAGGGTGATAAAAAGGAAATACCTGCGGTTAAAACGGACAACCGTGTACTGGCTGAAGGTATAGTCTTCCCGGTTAATTATGCCCAAATGGTCATGCCTGTCGATGGTACGGTTGGTGCAATAAATGTAAAAGAAGGTGATAAGGTGCGCTCTGGACAGCCCCTTATCCAGCTTGTCCGTCAGGACTATGAGGCAAGGGTTGGAAGTGCTAACGCTGATTTGGCACGTGCTATGGCGTTAATTGAACAGAGTAAAGTAAATCTTGCAGATGCTGAGAGGGAGCTTAAACGACAAGAGCAATTAGCTGCTGTCGGAGCGGTGTCGCGCCAACAGTTAGATCAGGCGCGGACTGCAGTTGAACGCAGCACGGCAGCTCTATCTCAGGCTGACGCTGATATGAAAGTACAGCAGAGCAGGCTGACCGAAGCAGGTGGTCAGTTAGAAAAGACTGAGCTAAAGTCACCTATTAATGGTACTGTCGCATACTTAGATGTGAAGGTCGGGGAGCACGCAACAATTGGTACAGTCTTGATAAGGCTTGCCGACGAAAACTCGTGGGAAATTCGCAGTGATGACTTGACTGAATTATCAATAGCTAAGATTCGGGTAGGTGATCAAGCTATTTTAACCTTTGACGGGATACCTGGATTGGAAATACCTGGGAAAGTAAAATTCATCCGGCCTTTTGGTGAAAAAAAGCGAGGCGATATCACTTATACCGTTACAATTGCCCCTGATCGCTGGGATGAACGGCTTCGTTGGAATATGACAGCACAGATTGCTATTATACCTTCCTACTAGATAATGACAGGCTGACGATAAAGGCTCATTTGCCCTGTTGCTCCTCAAACCCATTACTTGCGTACGACTGGTACGCGGCGCTGCTGGGTTATGCGGTGCGCCTAGCAACTAAACCTTTCTCGTCAGCCTAAATAATAGGTTTTTCAAACAAAATGAATAAATCCCCCATTTGGGGGATTTATTCATTTTATTAGTACCAGCCTTTGCGCCAAGTGCTTTTATCTGAGCTAGAATACTTGCCGCTGCTCCAAGGGTGGGTATAGGCGTTGTGATTATGTCCCCAGCCTGGCCATTTGTCATGCCAAGGATGATGATAAGGATGTTTGCCATAATTCTTTTTTTGGCAGCAACATTCGGAAGGATAAAAATATCCAGGGTCATGATCTCTCATATATCGATATGCCGGGCAATTTTTACAGCGATAATCCATAAGTAAACCTCCTTTTAAGTGCTTTTTTATACGAAAATATAAACTTTCTTACATGCATAAGGAGTAAGTATCGACTTCCGCAGTCGCTGAGGCTCGGCGTAAGCCGTGTTTTCTATATAATATGTAATTGCGGCGATCTGTGTTACAGAATAAGGTATACATCGCCCCAAAAGTGGGTGTACGGATGAATCTCAAAGATTTAATGATAATCGTAAAAATTAAGGGATAAATGTCGCCAAAAAAAGTAGAATAAGAATAAAATACGTTCGAGAAATAGAGGCAGCTATGATAAGTACTGAATACATAATTATGGTAGTTTTCTCGCTAATAAACTTGCTAATTTTAATATTTGTTATAGATTGGCGATATTTTCGGGATTGGGTTGTTGTGTTGTTATTTAAAGGTTTACTGGACTTTGTTTGGGGCAGCCCTGTTGTTAGTTTGAAACTAATTGAATATCCTGTCAGACTGTTGCCGAGATACTATGATACCTGTATATATTTTGAATTATGGATTTTTCCGGTGTTATGCGTATGGTATAACCAGGTGACAAGGAAGAGGGGACTATGGGGCATAGTTTTATATGCGGTTATTTTTAGTGCTGCCATGACTGCCGTTGAATATCCTCTTGAATTATATACAGATCTTATTAAATATAAAGATTGGACTTGGTTTACAACATTCTACACTTTGATTATAACTTTCCTGATGTCCCGATCATTTATTGCCTTCTTTAGGTGGGGGTGTGATTATTTTGATAGAAAGCCAAAAAAAATTTGAAATAAATTATTATTATTAATTTTTGTAGAGTAAATGAGGAAAACGACCTAATGTTTTAGGTCGTTTTCCTCATTATTACACCAAAATACTCTCTTTTATTACAAAATGTTCTGAATTTATATAAATTTCGATTTATATTGACATAGGAATTAATTCCATTTATATTAAAAATAGGGAACAGGTGAGCGAGCGCTCGCTACCTCTGGGGGTGTTTATGAATATTGTTTTTCTCCATCGTAAAGAAAGCGTAGTCCTAACTGCAATCGACATAATAAATGAGCTTGGAATCCAGGGGCTTTCTACTAAGGAATTAGCAAAAAGGCAAGGAATATCAGAGGGGACGTTATTTAAACATTTTAGAAGCAAGAATGAAATTATCCTTTCAGTATTAGATCACTTCGCCAAATATGATAAAGATATTTTTGAATCCTGTACAAAAAAGAATTTAAAGCCATCTGAGGCACTTTTGTTCGTGGCTGATTCGTGTGCATCCTATTACGAGAATTACCCGGCAATTACAGCAATACCGCAATTGTATGAATTTTTAGCTCATGATGATGAGCTGGGACAGAAGTTGAATCAGATACTCGATTTTCGTGCTCAATCCATAAAGCAGATTATCGAAGCTGCTCAAGCGTCCGGTGAATTAAGGCAAGATGTTGACAGTCAGATACTACTTCATATTATTATTGGGTCATTTAGAAATATCTGTTTTAACTGGCGAATGCAACAAAATAACTTCTCTCTTAGGGAAAGGGTTGTTTTAACATTAAGAACTGTTCTTCAGGCTTTTAGTTCAAATCATGAATAAATATGAGGTGTTCAGATGAAACGCGTATTAATTGTAGATGATGCGGCCTTTATTCGATTAGCGCTGCGAAACATGCTCGAAAAAAATGGGTTTGATGTTGTAGCTGAGGCTGAAAATGGTGCAATCGCTATACAAAAGTTTAAAGAGTATCAACCTGATCTTGTTACGATGGATATAACCATGCCAGAAGTAGATGGTATAGGCGCGCTCAAAGCGATAAAGACGATAGACCGCAATGCTAAAGTAGTTATGGTTTCTGCAATGGGACAGGAAAGTCATGTTAAAGAAGCTGTCATAAATGGAGCTAGTTATTTTCTTGTAAAACCATTTAAGGAAGAGCAGGTTATATCAACTTTAACTAAGATATTAGGGTAGTTGAGAAAGAGGCGATGTAATTGGCAGGTTTAGTACATGAGCCAATGCTAGAAATGTTTATATTTGAGACTACTCAGCTGGTTGGTCAGCTTGAGCAACTCATATTGGAAAGTGAGCAGGAGGACTGCTTTAGTAGGTCGGCAATTGATGAGATATTTAGGATAATGCACACAATCAAAGGATCATCAGCGATGATGCTGGTGAACGAAGTATCAAGTCTCGCTCATGCAGTAGAAGATGTATTTTATTTCCTGCGGGAATTTCCGGATGTTAAGCTTGAATGTGCTTCGTTATCAGACCTAATCTTGAGCACTGTTGATTTTATTAAAAGCGAACTCGAACAGATAAAGTCTGGTAATCAGCCAGTTGGAAGTGCAGAAATGCTCCTTCAACAATTAAAAGCTTTCCTAACACATCTTAAGGAAACTAATAAAATTGTCGGCGCCAAGCCGCACAAGGAAAAAAAACAGCAGTATTATGTTCCGCAAAGCAAAGCGCAAGCACAACCAGCAGCTAGGTCTTTTAAGGCATCAGTGTTCTTTGAAGAAGGCTGCGAGATGGAAAACATAAGAGCATTTACCATAATACATAACTTAAAGGCTTTTGCTGAAGAGATATACCATTTTCCTGAAGACATAATTGAAGATGATAGTTCAGCGGAAATAATTCGTGATAGCGGCTTCCATATCGCTTGTACTACAAATTGCGAATACTCTGAGATGCAGGCTTTTTTTCAAGATACAATTTTCCTGAAAAATTTCGATTTGCAAGAAATCAGCGATATAAGTGAGTTTAAAAGTTCACAAACAAGAAAAATTGAAATTATTTTAGAAGATACTCCAGATACCTCGGTTTTAACCAAAAAAGAGGATAGAGTTCAGGAAGAAAAGTCCTCAACCCAGCAAAGTATAATCAGTGTTAGTGTCACAAAGTTGGACAAGCTTATGGATTTAGTAGGCGAGCTAGTTATATCTGAAGCTATGGTTACCCAAAATCCTGACCTTCAAGGATTAGCGCTAAATAATTTTTCAAAAGCAGCTAGGCAGCTTCGTAAAATAACGGGAGAATTACAGGATACAGTTATGTCAATTCGGATGGTGCCGCTTTCGAATACTTTCCAAAAGATGCATCGTGTAGTTCGAGATATGTCTAAGAAACTTAATAAGGAAATAAAGCTGGAATTATTAGGTGAAGAGACCGAAGTTGATAAAAACATCATTGAAAATATATCAGATCCTCTTATGCATATTATTCGCAACGCTATCGATCATGGAGTCGAAACTAGTCAAGATAGATTAGCTGCAGGCAAAATGGCATATGGGAAGGTGTTGCTTGAAGCGAGGAATGTCGGCAGCGAAGTTTTAGTAATCGTCAAAGATGATGGTCGTGGTCTTGATAAAACGAAGATATTAGAAAAAGCCAAGCGTAACAATCTAGTTTATAAGCCGGAAAATGAACTGACCGATCAGGAAATTTATGCCTTTATCTTAAGCCCAGGCTTCTCAACAAAAGATCAGGTAACTGAATTCTCAGGCCGTGGAGTTGGGATGGATGTTGTCGCCAAAAACATTAACTCAATAGGCGGAACATTACAGATTAACAGCACCCCTGGACAAGGAACAACCATAACTTTAAAGATACCTTTAACGCTTGCAATAATTGACGGAATGACAATTGGTGTTGGCAGTGCACGGTATACAATTCCAACTATCTCGATTAAGCAATCTTTCAGAGCTGCACCACAAAGCGTATTTCAGGATGTTGACGGCAATGAGATGATTCTTATACGTGGAAAGTGTTACCCAATTTTACGTTTGCATAAGTACTTTGGAGTGAAAACAGAAGTTCAAGAGATTAGTGAAGGAATTTTAGTAGTGGTAGAAAACGAAAACAGATCGGTAGTTTTGTTTGCAGACGCACTTATCGGTGAACAGCAAGTCGTTGTTAAATCACTGCCAAATTACTTTAAAATATTCCCTAAAGTGGATGGCTTAGCTGGCTGTACTTTACTCGGAGATGGCAGTATTAGTTTAATTCTAGATGTTGTTGGTCTTATGAGGTTCGGATATTCTGCATAAGGTCAGGAAAAAGGAGAAATGTTTATGGCTGAATTAATTAGTGAAGAGAACTTAATGGAGGAGGATACGCAAAGAGGAAAGTTTTTAACCTTCTCAATCGGAAATGAGTTCTATGGTATCGAGATTGCCAATGTTACCGAGATTATTGGGATTCAGCCTATTACCGAAGTTCCGGAATTGCCGAATTATGTAAAAGGTATTATTAATCTTCGTGGGAAGATAATTCCTGTTATGGATGTTAGGCTGAGATTCCGAAAGCCTCCGCGCGAATACACTGATCGGACTTGCGTTATTGTTGTTGATATTAAGGATGTTTCAGTTGGCCTAATCGTAGACAGCGTTGCAGAAGTATTATCTATATCAGAAGCAAATATTGTTCCGCCGCCCGACTTAAAAACAGTCCAGAATCGATACATTAAGGGCATAGGTAAGGTTGGAGATGAAGTAAAACTACTCTTAGATTGCCAGAGACTGTTAAGTGAAGAAGAAGTCGGAAGCTTAAGTGAGATATAAAGGAGAGGGAACTATGAAATGGTTTTATAATTTGAAGCTTGGTGGAAAGTTAATTGCCGCTTTTATGACTGTTGCCTTGATTGCGGGTTTAGTCGGTGCAATTGGTATATATAATCTTAAAAATATGGATAATGAATTTTCGGGCTTGTACGAGAACTATGGCGCATCGCTTGGTGATATAAGTCTAGTTGCTATGAGTTATCAGCGGATAAGGGTGAATTTGCGTGATATTGTATTAAATAAGAATCCGGAATTTAAGCAAAGATATGTTGATGGAGTAAACCAAAATGATAAAATAGTTAATGAAAACCTAGAAAAATATGCAAAGAAACTAAACTCGCCCGAGGAAAAAAAGCTAGTAAATGATCTTAAAGAAAATCTCGCAAAGTTTAAGCCTATTCGTGATAAAATCGTGACACTAGCCGCTAGCGGTCAGGAAGATCAGGCGTATTTGCTGATCTTTACTGGTGACGGACGCCAGATAGCAGGTGATATTGCTGAAAATATCGATCAAATCGTTGCATATAATATCAAGCAAGGCCAAATACGGTCGGATGAATTAAGTGCCAGCGCAAGTCGTACTATTTATCTAATGGCGGCAATCGCAGTTGGCGCAATGTTAGCAGCTTTTGGCCTGGGAATGTTCATGTCTAGACTAATTGGCAAACCTGTTTCAGAAATTGTAGCTGCAGCTGAAAAGATTGCAGATGGAGATTTGAATGTAAATATTACAGCCTCAGGTAAGGACGAAATTGGAGTCCTTGCGCAGACCTTTAGAAAGATGTCTGATAATATGAATGAAGTTATGATAAATATCAGTGCTGCATCTGAGCAGGTAGCGGCAGGGGCAAAACAGATATCAGGTTCAAGTATGGCGCTTTCTCAAGGGGCCACAGAGCAGGCAAGTTCTATTGAAGAATTAACGGCATCAATTGAGGAAATTGCGGTACAAACAAGGCAGAATGCAGAGCATGCCAGCAATGCAAATCAACTAGCTGAGACTGCTAGATCTAACGCAGTAAAAGGCAATGGTGAAATGCAGGAAATGCTAAAAGCGATGAAGGATATTAATGAATCGTCAGGTAATATTTCCAAAATAATTAAGGTTATTGATGAGATTGCCTTCCAAACCAATATTTTAGCTTTAAATGCTGCAGTAGAGGCAGCCCGTGCTGGTCAGCATGGAAAAGGCTTTGCGGTTGTTGCTGAGGAAGTACGCAATCTGGCTGCTCGTTCAGCTAACGCTGCAAAGGAAACTACTTCAATGATTGAAGGATCAATTAAGAAAGTTGAGCATGGAACAACTATAGCCAATGGAACAGCGGCTGCGTTAAATAGTATTGTAGAAGGTGTTGCGGAAGTTGCTACACTTGTTGGTAATATTGCTGAGGCATCAAATGAACAGGCTGCGGGCATAGCTCAGATTAACCAAGGTATAATGCAGGTTTCACAGGTTGTACAGAACAACTCTGCGACCTCGGAAGAAAGCGCGGCAGCAAGCGAAGAACTTTCTGGCCAATCAGAAGTTCTCAGAGAGATGGTAGGTCGCTTCAAACTTAATTCCAATGGACAGGTTGGAAAAATTAACGGACTTAATCCCGATGTTCTCAAAGTTATTGATGGAAAAAAAAGCAGGACTGTTTCGAGAAGTGAAGCAGTGTCAGCGAGGACAATTGATCTTAGTGACAGAGATTTCGGCAAGTACTAATTAGGCTTTGAGCCAGGAAGAGGATATCTCTTTCTGGCTCAATTTTAAGGGTGAGAATTATGATCACTATAACAGATAATGAATTTAGCCAATTAACTCAGTATATTCATGCAAACTATGGTATCAAGCTAGGACCAGAAAAGAAGGCACTAATAGTAGGAAGGCTTGGAAACTTACTTGTACAGAAGCAGTTCAAAAACTTCTCACAGTATTATGAATATATCCTGGCGGATAAATCGGGTAGTGCCGATATATCGCTAGTAAACCTCATCACTACAAATCATACTTTTTTTATGCGGGAGACTGATCATTTCAATTATTTTAGAGGTACTGTATTGCCTTATCTTAAGGCAACAATAAAAGACTATGATCTTAGGTTATGGAGTGCAGGCTGTTCATCTGGTGAAGAACCATATACGCTTGCGATGATTATTGATGAATTTCTAGGTGAGGAAAAGAACCGCTGGGATCGTAAGCTTTTGGCTACTGACCTGTCATCTAAAGTGTTGGATGTGGCTCAGAAGGGGATTTACAGCAATGAATCACTTGCACCGCTGCCTACTCTTTTCAAACAAAAATACTCCAGGTCTACTACAACTGACACTAGCGAAATTTGCCATGAGATTAAGAACGAAATAATTTTTCGCAAATTTAATCTTATGACCAAGATTTTCCCTTTTAAGAAGAAATTTCACGTAATTTTTTGCCGAAATGTCATGATTTACTTTGATAGTCGTACAAAAAATGAGCTTATTGATAAATTTTATAATTTGCTTGAAAATGGGGGCTACCTGTTTATCGGGCATTCTGAATCAATAGCGAGAGATCAAACTCGGTTCAAGTACGTAATGCCTGCAGTATATCGAAAGGAATTATAAGTGATGAAGCCTGTGCGTGTACTGATTGTTGATGACTCAATGCTGTTTCGGGAAGTATTATCTAGAATACTTTCGTCCGACGATGGCATAGAGGTGGTTGCAACTGCATCCGACCCCTTTGATGCCAGAGACAAGATATTAAAATACCGCCCGGACGTTATGACTCTTGATATTGAGATGCCGCGGATGAATGGTATAGAATTTCTCAGAAGATTAATACCACAGTATCCTATGCCAGTTATCGTTGTTAGTACTCTTAGTGAAGCAGTGCTTGATGCCTTGCAGGCGGGAGCAGTAGATTTTATTACTAAGCCGAATATTCAGTCTCCTAGTAGTGTGGAATCGTTTATGCAAGAATTTACAGCTAAAGTTAAAACAGCGAGTTTGGCGAAGGTAAAGCAAAGTAAGCTTGAGATTAAGAAAGAAACTGTTCCGGAGAGTAAGAGTAATCTAAAGCTTATAGCTATTGGGGCCTCTACAGGTGGCACTGAAGCTATATTTAATATATTAAAAGCATTACCAACTAATCTGCCTGGTATCGTAATTGTTCAACACATACCCCCTGTGTTCTCCAAAATGTTTGCAGACCGGTTAAATAATTCTACTGCATTTAGCGTAAGTGAAGCTAAAACCGGTGATATCATCGAGAGAGGTAAGGTCTTACTAGCTCCTGGCGATAAACATATGAAGGTAGTTAAAGTTGGCGGCATATTGCGAGTAGAGTGTTTTGATGGAAGTACTGTTAACGGCCATTGCCCATCTGTTGATGTCCTTTTTGATTCGATTTCACGTGAGGTCGGTAGAGAATCAGTTGGCGTAATACTTACGGGAATGGGCTATGATGGGGCGAAAGGTCTCCTTGCAATGCGCAAACAAGGCGCACAGACTATTGGACAAGATGAGGCGTCATCTGTTGTCTATGGTATGCCTAAGAGTGCGTTTAATATTGGAGCGGTAGCGCGTCAAGCACCACTTTCAAAAATCCCAGAGCTTATCTGTTCATTAACGCGTCCTACCCAAGAGTAATGATATTTAAGCTGCTATTTAGTGATGAAAGAGGAAATGTATGATAAAAGAGTATCTAAAAAACCAGTTCGTTATGACGACCCTAAATTCAATAGGTGATGGTGTCATCGTAACTGATACTCAAGGGATAATATCATTTATAAATTACCAAGGTGCTAAAATTGCTGAGACCAGCGAAGTTTTTGCTATTGGGAAAGGCCTTTATGATGTACTTAATATTATAAACTTGCATACAGGTGTACCAGTCAGAAATATTATTGAAAAATCCCTTAAAAGCGATTGCACAGTGGGACTTGAAGATAATTCTGGAATGATAAGTAAAGAAGGAAAACTTATATATCTTTCAGCAAGTTGTTCACCATTAGTGGATAATGGGAAAAGAATTGGCATAATCTTAACATTTCGCGATGTCACAAGGTTTAAAACATACGAGCTTAGGTGTAAGGAGCAAGAGCAGAGTCTTCAAAGTATATTTGATGCTGCGCCTATTGGTGTAATGACTCTAGACAGTCGAGGAAAAATAAGGCGGGCTAATAATGCCGCGCTCCAAATGATGAATAGAAAGTTGGAAGAGTCATTAGATAAGCTGTTTGGTGATGCCTTCGGATGTACGAGCTGTTTTACAGATATTAGAGGATGTGGTTTTAGCCCAGAGTGCAGTGAATGTATTGTTAGACAGTCAATAAAAGTAGCCGCCGGGGGCAGGCAAGGGCCAGAAGCTGAGTGCGAGAAGGAACAGAAGGTAGGCAATTCTCTCCGGAAGATTTGGCTTAGAGTAGTAGCTACGCCAATAGTTGTAGGCAGCGATAGGCAGATTGTCTTAACCTTTATTGATATAACGGCCAACAAGGAGCGAGAAATTACAGCAGAGAAATCGCGTGATTTTTTCTTCGGAATTTTTGATAAGTTTCCGGCGCTTATATGGCGAACTGGTATGCATCATGAAGGCTTATATGTTAATTCATACTGGGATAACTTTACGGGGCATCCAGTAAGTAAATTATTAGGAATTGGGTGGCTAGATTATATACATCCTGAAGACCGAGAATCTTACGTTACGTCATTAAATGCGGTTCTAGAAACGCAAAATACCCAGGAGAATGAAATAAGGATACTTAGTAAGTTGGGTACCTATGGGGCATTTCATTGTATAACTAGGCCGTATTATAATCCCGATGGCAAGTTGGAAGGACTAATCGGGATGGCTGTTGATATAACAGACCGAAATCGAGCGGCAGAAGTTCTTCAGCGCTATAGAATTCTTTCAGAACATACGCGTGACATCATGCTTTTTATGGATGGCAACGGCAATATAATAGAGGCAAACCGGGCTGCTGTTGAAGCGTACGGATATACTTACGAAGAACTCATTTCACTCAATGTTCGCAACCTACGGAGGTCAGATAATAAAGTAGAGGAACATATGAATGAGGCACGACGTAATGGTATAACTTTTGAAGTAAATCATTATCGAAAAAATGGCTCATGTTTTCCAACTGAGGTTAGTTCTAGGGGGATAGGTACGGGCGAAAATAGCATACTGCTTAGTGTAGTACGGGATATAAGTGAAAGAAAAAAGGCTGAAAAACTCATCATTGACAGCAAAGCTCAGTATAAATCGCTTTTCCAAAATATGAATAGCGGCTTTGCCTATTGCCGAATCTGCTTGGAAAACAAGGACTATATAGATTACGAGTATCTAGAAGTGAATACGGCCTATGAGACACTGATGGGAACACGAAAAGAGCATCTTATAGGCAAGCGCTTTTCGGAAGCATTTCCTGAGTATTTAAGGGTTTATCAAGATCGAATAAATATTTGTAAAGAAGTTGCCTTAGGCTCAGACAGTCGGGAGATCGAGCACTACTCAAAGATTTCTCAGAAATGGTTTTCAATGTCTATATATAGCCCGGAGAAAGGCTACTTCGCTTTTATACTTAACGATATTTCTGAAAGAAAACGTGCTGAAGCCGAGATTAATAGAGCGATAGAAGCAGCAGAGTCTGCCAGCCGAACTAAAAGTGAATTTTTAGCTAATATGAGCCATGAAATTCGCACACCTATTAATGGGATCATGGGTATGATTGATTTGACCCTTATGACCATTCTAGACAGAGAACAAAGAGATAACCTTGTCACAGCTAAATCATGTGCTGATTCTCTGCTGGCGGTAGTGAGTGATATTTTAGATTTTTCAAAGATCGAAGCTGGGAAACTCAGACTCGAAAAAATTAACTTTAGTATTAAGGATCTTATTCAAGAAGTTGTTAGGACTAATTCGCCGCAAGCGGCTGCGAAAGGATTGGAGTTTAACTACATGTTATCCTCCGCAATACCGACAGTACTTCTTGGTGATCCTACCCGCCTGCGCCAAGTTTTTAATAACTTGCTTAGCAACGGTATAAAGTTTACTGAAAGTGGCGAAGTGAACCTATCCGTAGAAATGTGTAAGCAAAGAGGCGAGGGAATTGAACTTTTGTGCGCAGTTACTGATTCTGGAATCGGCATAAGAAAAGAGGATATGAACAAATTATTCCTGACTTTTAGCCAAGTTGATGGTACTATTACTAGAAAGTTCGGAGGTACTGGTCTCGGTCTTGCCATCTCTAAACAGCTTGTCGAGATGATGGGAGGAAAAATATGGATGGAAAGCGAATATGGTAAAGGGAGTACTTTTTATTTCACTATTCGCTGTGATATAGGTGTTCAAACATACGAAAAATTAGAACCTGCTTATATAAAAGCCAAAACCAGCAACCCTAAAAATATTTTAGTTGTCGAAGATAATGAAGTTAACCGTGCACTTATTGTTAGAATGGTTCAAGGAATGGGGCATTTTGCGGATTCTGCAATACACGGTCTAGAGGCTTTAGAAAAGCTAAAAATGTCGTCGTATGATCTTATCCTCATGGATATTCAAATGCCAGTCTTGGACGGTATTGAAACTACTAAGTGCATTAGAAGCCTAGAAGCTTTTGGAGGACCACGAATCCCGATAATAGCTGTAACTGCGTATGCTATGCAGGGAGATCGTGAGCGTTTTATGGGGCTGGGCATCGATGAATACATTTCTAAGCCGGTTGATATTAATGTACTATTTCATAAGATCGAATATATTACTAATGCCTTGCTGACAAATGATTCTTTGATACGATTTGACCATAATGGCAATCCGTATGTTGACTTCAATGGGGTTAATCGGAGTGAGGATACCCATCAGGCAGGTAAGCTAGGAGAACTATTAGCTAAGATGGTGTCCGCAGCTACAGCAGATGATATTGACATGATAGAGAGTACAGCACATCATATTAAAAACTTTGCAAATAAGGCAGGGTTGGACGAGTTGAAAGACCAAGCTTTCAAGGTAGAACTGGCGGCTCGTCGAGGCAACATGGTACAGGCTAAGAAGTTTATTTCGATAATGAGTTCTATATTCTAAAATGCTTTAATTAAGGAGGGGAGTATAATGAGGATTCTAATTGCAGAAGATGATTTGGTTAGTCGAAAATTTTTGTTGAAATTTTTATCACAATATGGGGAATGTGATGTCACAGTTGATGGACTAGAGGCTTTAGATGCTTACCTTCTTGCACTACGTGAAGGCGAACCATATGATTTAATTTGTTTAGATATCATGATGCCCAAAGTCGATGGTGTAAAGGTACTAAAAACGATACGTGATTATGAGAAACAAAAAGCAGTCCCTGATGAGAAAAAGGCAAAAGTCATTATGATTACTGCCCTTGCCGAGACTGAATATGTTAAAAATTCGTTTGAAATCGGTTGTGAAGCATATGCTGCTAAACCTGTCGATACAGTAAAACTAACAGAAGTGCTGAGAAAACTTGGTTTTAGCCCAATAGCTAACCAATAAAATGAAAATGGAAATGACCTTAGTCTATTGGGACTAAGGTCATTTTTGTTTAACATTTTTAACGCTAATTAAACTTACTTTAAACCGGCCACATTCTTTATATATTGAGTTTTTTCTGTTTTAATAAGTCCAAAATATATCTTGTATTTTCTTAACGTCCTTAGTTTTAGTCAATGCAAGCATTAATAGTATTCTGGCTTTCTGGGGGTTTAGCGTATCGCTAGCAATGAATTTATAGAGGTCATCATTTACGGCCCCGTTTCTTGTAACTAAACCGTTGCCGACCCTAGTGCTGCGAACAATAACTACTCCGTTATCTTGCACTCTCTTAAAAATCTCTTTTATGTTATTAGACATATTACCGTTTCCTAGTCCCGCATAGATAATGCCAGACGTACCGTTTGCTGCTGCTGATTCGACCAATGTACCGCGATCACCGACGTATCCATAGATAATATCAACTTGAGGTAATTCAGAAATGGTATTAATATCAAATTCAGTCATATATGTGTGCTTTCTTGTCGGCATGCGGTAGAAATGGGAATAGTCATCAACAATATAGCCGAGATATCCTAGTTCAGGGGCTTTAAAGGTATCTTGGAGCGCAGTGTTAGTTTTAGTTACATCACGACTGCAGTTTATCGTATTATTCAGGGCAACTAGAACTCCTTTACCTTGAGCTGAAGGACTAGACGCTAGTATGATCGCGTTGTAAAGATTCATAGGGCCATCCGAGCTTACCGCGGTCGCTGGGCGCATTGCACCTACAAGAACTACTGGTTTAGTGCTATGTAAGACTAAGTTTAAGAAATAGGCGGTCTCCTCAAGTGTATCTGTTCCATGAGTTATTACAACACCATCAATATCAGGCTGATTTAAGAGCGCAGCTACTCTCTTAGCAAGTTTTAGCCAAATTTCATGTGTCATATCGGCACTATCTATTTGCGTTATTTGTTCAGTTTTTATATTTGCAATATTCTTTATCGGTCCGAGTTTAGCAACTATATCATCAATTGGCAAAATGGCAGAGTTGTAGCTGGTTGTTACGGTTGATGATTGGGATACACCAGCAATGGTTCCACCTGTCCCAAGAATCACAATGTTCTTCATTTTACCAATCCTTTCACAAGTTAGTACTAGCTTATAATAACATAGGACAGTAAAATAGCAGTTTTATATCTATTTGTCTAGTTGTCAAAATATATTTAAAAGTGGTAAATGCATCATCATTTGTCAGATGAATAGCGATATTTTTCAATTATGTCCTGGGAAATTACTCGGCGTACCCCAGGAGCTAAGGTGCATAATAGATTGGCAGGCTTAATAACTCCCATAATTTGCCCAATGGTATTAAATATCGTATTACTATTCATGCAGTAAAAATGCTGCCACAGATCAGGATAAGGAAGCCTTAGGGAGTTAATTTCCGGAATTGATTTAAGTGCTGCCTGCCACACTCTTTTAGTATCATTAGTTATGCAAGAAACTTTCGGTTGGTTTTCCTGTATAGACCACAAAATATTCGACCCATGAACTACTTGCAGAAGATCGGACGAGCAGCCGACAGCTTTAGTTAAACCAGTTATAGGATTAACCGCTAAACCGTGGATTTGTTCAACTATTTTCTTTTTTTGATCAACAAGTACCCAGAAGTTATGCGTAAATGGAGTATAGGCTATTTTAAAGGCACGCGCTTCTATACACCAGGAAGTTTCAGACTTATTCACGTTCAATCACCTTTTTTGTTTAAATTATGACGGGGATTGATTAGGAGCATTAAAGAAGCTCGAACGGAAATAATAAGAATAAATAATTTTTAGCGGGGGGAGTATTTTATGCCAAATATCGAAGATGCACTTGATAGGATACGAGCACTCGAATGCCCTACAACGGCGATCAAAAGGAGAGTTGCTGGGATCCTGCTATATTATGAAGTTGCGAACAAAAGTGACATAAATGTTATTAGAGAACACAGCTTAGATAAAAATGGAGCTCGCGGATATACTGCCAAAATATCAGGAGACAATAGTCTAGACATTGTAGTTTTAGCTAGATCTGGCCAAGATGACTATGTAGCTAAGGTAGTAGACGCATATTTAAGTTAGTGAATAAGTAAGCAGCAACTAGTTCTAGTATGGGACTTAGGTTGCTGCTTTTATTATTATAGCTAATAAACTTGACATAATTAAGAGAATTGATATAATGATTTTGTAAAATTAAATTTAATACAATTAAATTTTAGGAAATAGAAGGGAAAATATTATGCTTTTTACAATCTATTATTATTCAAACACGGGTAATTCTTTGCATGCAGCCAAAAAACTTGCTGAAAAGCTGCCAGAGTGCAGATTGGTATCTATGACGAGTAATTCGCAAAAGCCTGTTGCCGATACAGAAGGGATTGGTTTTGTTTTTCCAACGCATTATTTCGGCGCTCCGCCTGTCGTCCTTGAATTTATAAAGAAGCTTAAGCTACAACAAGCAAAGTATGTTTTTGCTGTCGCATCTTGTGGCTTTCGCCACATAAATAGTTCTTTAAACCAGGTCGACAAGGTTCTAAAGGAAAAAAACAGCAAATTGGATGCTGGTTTTCATTTGGAGATGGTCTCAAGTTATATACCACTCTCAGATATTCCGCCAGCGGACAAAACGGAAAAGAGATTGGCTGACGCCGATAAAAAAATAGCTGACATTGCCAATACTATTTCTAGTAAGGAAAAGAAGGTTAGTGCTGAGTTTTTACGTCTTCTTTCGAGAGTAATAAATAAATATTGGTTAAAAAATCTTCTAAGTAAAGCACCAAAAAAGTTTTCGGTTTCACAAGCCTGCACTTCTTGTGGTATATGTAAAAAGGTTTGCCCAACTGATAATATATTTATGGAAAGCGGCAAGCCTAAATGGGGGAAAGATTGCCAAGAGTGCCTGGCATGCCTGCATTTCTGTCCTGATAAATGTATAGAGTTTGGCAAGAAAACAATTGGCAGGAAGCGATATCACCATCCCAAAGTTTCGGTTGGAGAAATAATTGCCTCAAGGAATAAGTTATAGTTACTTTATAATTCATTACAAAAAAATATGAAAGTGTTGCTGATAGTATGGATAAAGATGAAATGTTAAAGCTTGATAATCAGTTGTGTTTTGCAATATATGCCTGTTCCAAGGAAATAACGAGGATATATAGGCCTTTTTTAGAAGAGTTAGGAATTACCTATACTCAATATATTACGCTCTTAGTTCTATGGGAAACACCTGAAATTACGCTAAAGGAGTTAGGTGAAAGACTCTACTTGGATTCAGGGACACTAACCCCTTTACTCAAAAAAATGGAAACTGCGGGCTTGATAAGCAGGCAGCGAAGCAAGGAAGACGAAAGAAGCCTAATTGTTAAATTGACTGACAAAGGCAAAGAATTAAAAAAGCAGGCATATGATATACCTCAAAAAGCCTTTTGCAGTACCCAAATGAGTATTGACGAAGCGATATCTTTACGTGAACAAATTCATAAGGTCCTTAATAGACTGCCTTCAGCCAAGTGACTGAGGGCAGTTTGGCTGATACCTTATCATCTAGCTTATTAAACTATTCTAGATAGTTATTACAAAGAATTGATAAAATCATAGTATATCTGCAAAGTTTTAAAATAATACTAAATATTGACAATTAATAAGGAGTGAGTTGCATGAGTATATATGATTTCAAGCTCAAGTCAATCCAGGGTCAAGAAATTTCGATGTCTCAATACAAAGGTAAGGTTTTAATTATCGTCAATACGGCGAGTAAATGCGGATTTACTCCCCAATATGAGGAACTTCAGGAATTATATAAGAAATATCAGGCTGAAGGCTTAGAAATTCTTGGTTTTCCTAGTAACCAGTTCGCCGAGCAAGAACCTGGCAGCAATGAAGAAGTTCAGAACTTTTGCAAAATTAACTATGGTGTCAGCTTTCAGCTATTTGAGAAAACCGATGTACGAGGCAAGACAGCACATCCCTTGTTTGAATATTTAACTGACAAAGTACCATTTAAAGGCTTTGATTTGAACCACCCTATCAGTGAAAAATTGAATTCTGTTTTAAATGAGAAATTTCCAGAATTACTAGAAGGTAATGATGTCAAATGGAATTTTACAAAATTCCTAGTTGATCGCCAAGGTAATGTAATAGGTAGATATGAGCCAACTACGTCTCCCTTGAGTATGACTAAAGATATCGAGAAACTTTTGGGTCTATAAACAATAAATAATTTGGATAAAGAAGGAACATAAACTCTATTATTGAGTTATGTTCCTTCTTTATATGAAGCTAAAAAATAATACAAAATAGACACAACTAATAATCGTTATCCGTTGACAATAAAGTGCGATAGGGTTTAGAATTAAATAAGAAAATAAACTATATTAACAATAATTAATAAATATTCAATAATATGTAAACAGGAAATTTGTCGAAAAATGTAGAATTAAATAAAAAAGCACAGCGTTTTAAAAGGAGATGTAGTAATGAATTTAACAATTGGCCGCAAAATTACAGGTGGATTTTTAATTGTAATTGTTTTATTTGGTATCATGAGTTTATTTACATATAGTAAGATAGGACGATTAAATGAAGATGCAGAACATCTTACCGACATAAGTCTCAAAAAGGTCGAACTAGCTCAAGGCTTTGCTACAGATTTAGCGAATGAAGCTGTGGCTATGAGAAGATTTAACTTTACAGGTGATCTGGCGGATATTGAAGTTTTTAACCAATACAAAAATGACTCTGATAAAAAGCTTAAAGAATTAGAGCAGGTTTTCACAACGGACAAAGCTAAAGCTGTTATGCAAGTAATGAAAAAAGAAAAAAGCGAGTATGAAGACATTGCTGCAATGTCAATTGAAGCAAAAAAAGCAAACAAACTTGATCAAGTCAGCCGATATATGAACGAAGCTGGTAAACCTTATAAGAAGGCTATGGGTGCCTCACTAAGTTTGGTTGAGTTAGTAAAAGAACTAGTTCATCATGAACAAAATAAGCAATTAGAAAATGCGAATACTACCCAAAATATACTATTAATTGTAAATATTGTAGTAGCTGTTATCGCTATAATTCTGGGTCTGGCTGTTAGCCGCAGCATTGCTAATCCCACAAAGCAGATCGCAACTATGGCTTCACAAATAGCCCAAGGTGATTTAGCTCAAGAGGATATTAATTATAATAAATCTGATGAGATTGGACAGCTTGCTTTCGCTTTCAATACAATGAAGGCGAATTTAACGAAATTAATTCAGCAAGTTGCAAGTTCAGCTGAACAGTTAGCGGCATCGTCCGAGGAGTTAACTGCTGGAGCAGAGCAGTCGGCTCAGGCATCTAACCAAGTTGCTGTTGTAATAACAGATGTTGCTCAAGGTAGTACATCTCAAGTGCAGGCTATTGATGAGGCGAGTTTATCGGTAGCGGAAATGTCGAAAAATATTCGGCAGGTTGCATTGAACTCTGAGCAATTGGTAGCGATGTTTCAGAAGACTTCCACTGCAGCCTTAGATGGAAGCGTAGCAGTGGAAAAAGCTATCAAGCAGATGGATAACATTAAGCAAAAAGTTGAATCATCTGGTTTTGTTGTGACAAAACTTGGCGAAAGTTCTAAAGAGATTGGTCAAATAGTCGATACTATTTCTGGGATAGCTGGACAAACAAATCTCTTAGCTCTAAATGCTGCTATCGAAGCTGCCCGTGCAGGAGAACAGGGCCGGGGATTCGCAGTTGTAGCAGAAGAGGTAAGAAAGCTAGCCGAACAATCAAGACAGGCAGCGCAGCAAATCACAGGCTTAATAAATGAAATCCAAACAGATACAAGCAACGCAGTTTTAGCAATGGCGGAGGGGACTCGTGAAGTTATGCTTGGAAATGAAGTAGTTGACTATGCCGCTAAGTCCTTTAGCAATATTTCTTTATTGGTTGAGCAAGTCTCATCCAATGTTGATGAGATTGCAGTTGCAACTAAGCAAATGTCAGTTGGTAGTAATAAGGTTGTTCAAGCTGTTGCAACAATCGGAGAAATAAGTAAAAGAACTGCGGAACATACTGAAACTGTTTCAGCAGCTACACAAGAACAAGCTGCTTCGACTCAAGAAATAGCAGCGTCAAGTCAGGCACTAGCAAATATGGCTGAAGAATTGCAATTTAACATCCGAAAGTTTTCCATATAGAAAATTTTAGTAATTAAAAGGACTAACTTATATTAGTCCTTTTATAATTACAATATATTGAAATTTTGTTGAACAATAGAATAAAATTAACAAACTGCCCCTTTAGACAAAAAGTTTATTACTGGTTGATGTAAGATAAAATAAGGTAATGAAATCTGTGGTTAGAGGTGTAAGCATGAAAGATAGTCCAGTAATCACTAAAATGAATTATAGCACTAGAGTTCATTTTTTAGATAATATAAGGGCGTTTATTATTTTGTTAGTAATAGTATTTCATGTTGCGATTGGCTTTATGGATCCGGCACCACAGTGGTGGTATGTAGTGGACACACAAAAGAGCCAGCTATTTAATATTTTTGTGATGAATACCGACGTGTTTATCATGCCAATTATGTTTCTCATAGCAGGATATTTTGCGTTGCCAGTGCTTAAGCGCAAAGGTACTTCAGATTTCTTAATAGGAAAACTACTGCGTATTGGCCTTCCATGGATAGCTGGAGTATTAATTTTTGCGCCGGCAATAACTTACATGATATGGTACAGCCGTACCGATACTCCTCCGAATTATCTTTTTTATTTAAAGACGATATTCTTCACTGCCGGAACCTTTAATCACGCACACTATTGGTTCTTAGGTGATTTAATGTGGTTTTTTATGGGACTTGCAATTGCGGTTAAAGCATATCCAGCATATCTTCATATAAAGACCGAAGGCAGGAAGCCCTCTATTACTTTGTTTATCTGGTTTAGTGTGGTTACTGCAGCAGCATTTTTTATTCCGAATCTCTTTTTTCATGCAGATGCTTGGTATAGCAGACTATATGTTATCTCATTTCAACCGACACGACTTTTTATTAATTTCAGTTATTTCTTGTTAGGCATTTATGCTTGGCGACATCGGTGGTTTACTGATTTGGGGTACAGCCCGCATCTCGGACGATGGAGTATTGCATTTTTGATAACTATCATAATGTTTACTTATTATCGGATTACATATATAAGTCCTGCTTCAATAGAATTAAAAGCAGGCCATGCCGCTCTTCATTCTCTTTTCTGCTTAACGGCTGTTTTTAGTCTTTTAGCCTTTTTTAAAAAGTACCTTAACACCGATGTTTATCCATGGAAAAATCATTCTGGCAACTCGTACATTATCTACTATATTCATCAATTAATTGTGCTGCCAATAACTTATATTGCGCAAAAACTGATATATCCCGTTGGGGTAAAATACCTTATTGTTTCGGTTGTTTGTGTAATACTATGTTATTACTTTTCTTCATTACTAAACATAATTTTTAGAGTAGATAGTGCAGAAAGGCACCGATTGAGACAAAGTCAAAGGTGAAATATGGAAGCGCAAACGCGGTGATCTGACTTAGATCACCGCGAATTTTATTTCAATTATTAATTGAATATTAGCAGTAGAAGTCATTTTCAAAAGAAAAATTAAAAGAAGCCTTGTTATAATAAGTGTAACAGATACCTTTATCAGAGGTTATCAGAGGTTATCAGATTGAAATGATAAATGTTTTATTTAGACAATATAAGTTAGTAGTGACAGAAAGGAATTTTTACAAGGTTTAAATGAGGGCAATATAGTATATTTAACAGTAGTAAATAATCAAAATGACGAGTATTAAGATTTATAAGTACTGGCAGAATATTTATGTTGCTATGGGTGAAGGAGGATATACAATGAGAATTTTAGTTGTTGAAGATGATAATGTGCTTAGAGAAGCTGTTGTAAGCCTTCTTAAAGAAGAACATTATATCGTAGATGAAGCTGCGTCAGGTGACGAAGGCCTATATGCTGCCGAACAAGGCATTCATGACTTAATTATATTAGATATTATGCTGCCTGAGATAAATGGTTTAGAGATTGTAAAAAAACTAAGAGCTAATAATTGTACTATACCTATATTATTGCTAACTGCACGAGATAGTGTTGATGACCGTGTTGTTGGATTAGAGTCGGGTGCTGACGACTATCTTGTGAAACCTTTTGCGATCAGAGAATTACTTGCAAGAATAAAGGCTTTAATGAGACGAAAAGGTAATATTGTCTTGGAAGGGGCCTTGAGCTATGGTGGTATTACTTTAAATAGTAAGGTGCGAGATGGTTTGGTGGGGGGACAGCCGTTGGGGTTAGGCGGCAAAGAATATGATATGTTGGAGTTTTTCATTTTAAACAAGGAACAAATCCTCACCAGAGATCAGATTTTCGATCGTATTTGGGGATATGATTCTGATGCTGCCATTAGCATTGTTGATTTATATATTCACTATCTACGTAAGAAGCTTGTTCCTGTAGGATGTGATACCCTTGTACAGACAGTGCGTGGGGCTGGCTTTATTTTGAGGGAGAAGTAATAATGTTTAATAATACGCTTCGCATGTTAACAGCATTAAACTCCCTCGTATTTCTACTGATTTTTGTTGCTTTTACCTCAACTTTATACGGTTATTTATCTTTCCGTTTATTTGATCGAGTAGATGATGCCATGATGCACCAAGCTTCCTCATTTAGGCTGCAGACTCCTAGAATAGGAGGAGGAGGCCTGCGGGTACTTTTTGATCCACGGATTTTTATTTTACTGCGCAGTGAAGACGGCCGAATTTTAAACCCGAATCCATTTCGGGCTGATGAGGCAAGCAATCTGCAAGAAATAGCTGCAACCATAAAGACAGATAAAATACAAACAAAAAGTTATGAAGATCATTATTACCGGATTATCAGTGTTCCATATAAATATGAGGAAAAAAGACTCAAAAACGATCCTAGTTTCTTGATATCAGAAGTAATCGCAGTAAGTATTGTAGATTCTGAAATTCAATTGCTTAACAATCTGTTTTGGATAACAGTTGGCGGCGGTATCTTGGGGGTAATCAGCATATTATTTGCAGGCTATTTTTTAGCTAAACGTGCAATGATTCCGATTCAAGAAGCATGGGAAAAGCAGCAGCAATTTGTTTCTGATGCCTCTCATGAATTAAGATCTCCAATAACAGGAATCTACAGCAATGCTGAATTGATGCTCAGACACCCGGATCATACTGTTGAGCAAGAAAGCCACAGAGTAAATACAATTATGAAAGAATCAAAACGGATGACTAAACTAATATCTAGTCTCCTTACTTTGGCCCGAGCTGACGCTAATCAGGCTGAATTACAGCTTGAGACTATAGATATAAGTGAGCTTATAGAGGTAGTTGTAGAGCGGTTTAAGGCCATGGAGGAATTGAACAATATCAGCCTAACAAGTGATATCCAAGCAAATATAGAAATAATGGCGGATAAAGATCGTATTCATCAGTTGCTTGTAATAATATTAGACAATGCTTTTAAATACACACCTGCTGGCGGGACCATTAATATTGCCTGTCTTAAACAAGATAAGCAAATCTTGATAAGTGTTCAAGATTCAGGGGTCGGTATAGCACCAGAAAATCTGCCACGTATATTTGATCGTTTTTTTCGTGAGGATAAGTCGCGATCGCGTGACAGCGGTGGAACGGGACTGGGGTTAGCAATAGCAAAATGGATTGTCGTACGTCACGGCGGCAGAATAATAGTAAAGAGTGAACTGGGCCGAGGAACTAAAGTTACCATATTAATTCCTGTCGCAAGAGTATAAGGATATTAAAAATTTATTGAATCATCCCCTAAAAAGGTCTAGAATGGGATTATCAATAATTAGAGGTATTTGCTTTGGGACAGATTAAAAGTTCGAAAAATATGGCTGGCGGAATTTTTTCCGCTCTTGGTGCTTATGTTATTTGGGGGATACTGCCGATTTATTGGAAGCTTGTTTCTGAGGTTCCAGCCCATGAAGTTTTGGCGCATCGAATTTTTTGGTCGTTTGTATTTATGGCTTGTATAATTCTTGCGCTCAATAAGGGCAATGACTTTATCGCCGAATTTAGGGACTTATTAGCTAAGAAGAAAAAGCTTGCTTGGGTAGTACTGGGAGCAGTGCTTATAAGTCTAAATTGGTTTATCTATATTTGGGCTGTTAATGATAATCGGGTTATTGAGACCAGCTTAGGTTATTATATAAACCCATTATTTAACGTAATTATCGGCATTGTTGTTTTGCACGAGAGATTATCGTTTTGGCAATTAATTTCAGTGTGTTTAGCCGCGCTTGGAGTAGTGAACATGGCGTTAAATCTTGGATCGTTACCCTGGGTAGCCTTAGTGCTTGCCATATCTTTTGGAATATATGGATTGTGCAAAAAGAAGGCAGGCTTAGCGGCAATCACTAGTATTACGCTTGAAACACTTATCATTGCACCATTTGCTGGTATTTATTTAGCCTATATACATTATCAAGGCAATGGTTTTCCATTGACGATATCTGTAACTACCGGTTATCTAATAGGAACTGGCATCGTTACGGCAGTTCCGCTGCTTTTGTTTTCTAGCAGTGCTAATAAGCTGCCGTTGTCTTTACTGGGATTCATCCAGTATGTTTCCCCAAGTATAGGGCTATTGTTAGGAATATTTCTGTATCATGAAGCGTTCACTCTTATTCATATGGTTTCATTTGGGTTTATCTGGTTGGCGCTACTTGTGTTTTCTTTAGCTAAAACCACGCTTTTCACATCGATAGAAGCAGCTATAGTTAAAAAATGGTATATAGAGCAGCATAAAGCTCAATAAAAAAAGTAAAGTAGAACCAACGGTTCTACTTTACTTTTTTAGCTGAAATCTTCATGGAATATGGCTTTCGCCGGCAAATATTTGCCAATCGGGAGATAAGATCCAAGCGAGTGCCCTACTGGGCTGCTTTCAGGTAATCCGCTGGACGTAAAAGGGAAGCCTCCAGAAAGTGAATTGCGATAGATTAGGAGATCGGGATTTAATCCGCTAAGGTCAATCCAGGTAAATCCATTTTCGGGTGTTACAAAGCTAGGGCGGGAAGCCCCGAAGCTGACGACTACCTTCGCAATGTTGTCTAATGTAGTTACTTCATAATCAGCTATAGAATAATGAGTTGTCTGATTCAGCAATGTTCCGAAGGACAGCCCCCAATATCGCATATTTTCAGTACCTGAAATATCTTTTTTGTGAAACGTGTCGGGAAAGGTCGGTGTTTTCCATTTGATATATAAAAGCATGGTAGGATCATTTCTTATAAAAGTATATATATATACAGATAATAGACTTTTCACTGGTACAACACCTTGTGGCTGAATGCTCCAATTAAGATCATTGAAGCCTAAAGGCATCTCTTCTTGCGTAATCTGTATCATCGATGGGGGATGAAATAATTCAATGTTTTTTAAAATAGAGCTATTCTCTATTTGAAAACCAAGTAATACTTCATTGATTGATGTTATAGGATGTAGTTCGCGACTTGTCAGGTCTTGAATAAGCACAGTGGGCAGCCCTACGCCACCGGTATCATTTGTTTTATCGCTGGGTACATATAACCGATATACAATAAAACCGATGTTGTCAGGCAGTGTTGTGGAGGAACCGACATAAAGTGTATTGTTTTCGGGAGATGGCGTATAGGGATGGTTTTTATCGGGTGGATCTGTAAAACTAATCTTCAAAGTGTAGTCTCTATTAGTTGCGTTAAAGTCCGCATTAGGCAAAAAAGGATTTGTACATCCTAAATCAGGCATAATTATTTGGTCGTAAGCTGTAGTTATTGAATTTGCACCTGTGTGTGCTGAAAAAGAAATATATCTGCATAAAGGATATCTACCTTGGATTATTATTTCTTTAGAGGAATCAGCTTTATAGGGCAAAACCCAAAAGTAGGCATTTTTGTCTGCTAGCAGGAATCCTGAGGGAATTGGCAGCCAAGTAGTTGAAAAGTCCGTGCGTCTTAAACCCATTAGCATAAACCTCCGTTCGCAATATATTACATTATATTCTTCTATAATATAAAAGTTACATAAAAAGTTGACGGTATGCTAAGTGGGTAAGAAATAGAAAATATAAAAAACAGGTATATCTATCTGAAGTGACCCCAAAAAGTTAGACAAAAAGAGAATCGTTTTTACCAAGGTAGTCGGTCAAGCCGGCTGCCTTGTTTTTTATGCTGCTAGCAGTCTGTATTGAACAGGCGATCGACCGCCAAGTTTACTTTTGATTCGCCGGTTATTGTAATAATCAAGATAATCTATTAGCTCGAATTTAAACTGGTCTATAGAGGGAAAATCCTTCAAGTAGAGCAATTCGTTTTTTAAATGTCCCAAGAAGTTTTCCATGACAGCATTATCTAAACAGTTTCCTTTTCGGCTCATACTTTGCAGAATACCTTTCGCTTTAAGCCTATGTTGGTATTTTTTCATCTGATATTGCCAGCCCTGATTCGAATGAAAAATCAGACCTTTCAAGTTTGGTCTTTTACTAAAAGCCTTGTTCAACATGTCCATAGTCTGTGCAAAATTTGGACGTTCTCTGATATTATAGGCAACGATCTCGCCATTATACAGATCGAGAATAGGCGACAGATAAAGTTTCTGACCCAAAAGAGCGAACTCCGTGACATCAGTAACCCATTTATGATTAGGTTTTTCCGCCTTAAAATTCCGTTCTAATCGGTTAGGAGATATCTTCCCAATCGTGCCTTTATAAGACTTGTACTTCTTCATTCTTACGAGACAAAACAATCCTAGCTCTCGCATTAGTCGCTGCACTGTCTTGTGATTGATACAATACCCTTGGTTATGCAGTTCCAGTGTGATGCGTCTGTAGCCATAACGATGTTTGTGATCCTCAAAGATAGTGAAAATTATTTCTTTTATCTTAGCATATTTATCAGGTCCATCAATTCTTTTAATCTGGTAGTAGTAGGTACTGCGGGCTATCCCGCCACTTGAATTAATTCGGTGACCTTATATTTATGCCAGTTCGTAGATCACCTGAGCTTTTTGCTTATCGCTTGCTCTTCCTTCCGTACTAAGGCATGTAATTTTTTTAAATAGTCTATTTCCATCCTAAGTCTTTGATTTTCTGCTATGAGGTCTCCTTCAACTTTTTTATCTAGTTTTGGTGGTCGGCCTTTGTTAATACCTATTGCGGCATTAGCACGGCCTCGACGTTCAATATACAGACCTCCTGGTCCATCTTCCAAATAGATTCGTTCCCATCTTTGTACTACGGATAGCGCTACAGCATACTTGTCTGCCGTAGCATTCTGACTAAGGCCATTGTTTCTCATATCTTCAACAACTGCTTGTTTGAATTCACCTGTGTACCTTGCATTTGGTTTTCCTTTTGGCATAATAAACACCCCTTATGTTAGACATTATACTATCTTGTCTAACATAAGGGGTCACTTCAATCATAGATTTACCTGTTTTTGTATTTAGTATCTTTGGGCCATTTGTACTAAGGAAGCACCAATAACTCTAACCTCTTCAACTGTGGATGCAATTTCCTGGATAGACGATGCTTGATGCTGCGCAATTTTGTTATTTGTCTGTATTACTTTGAGTACATCATCAATAGAATTTCGGAATTTATTCAGCATTTCGTTAATTGTAGAGGCAGACTTCCTGCTGTCATCTGACAGCTTTCTAACTTCCTCCGCGACAACCGCAAATCCTCTACCGTGTTCACCAGCTCGGGCTGCTTCAATTGCAGCGTTAAGGCCAAGCAGGTTTGTTTGAGCTGCGACTTGTTGAATAAATTTAATGATGTCATGTGTGCTATTAATATCTTGAGTTACTATTTTGGTAACATGGGAGGCTTCTTCGCTTGATGAGGCTAGTTGTTGGGAGCTTGCAGAGAGCTGCTGTATACTAAGGGCGGCTTTTTCAATAAAGGATGCAACATCGGTAGCACATCGATGTAATAAAGCATTGTTTTCTTTTTCTTTTAGTCTTGATATCACAAGGCCTGATGCAATATTGGCGAGAGCCTCAGTGTGTAAAGGATCGCCGGTTATACCAAAGTTGCCAATTTTAATGGTTCCATCCTTTACTGCTAAGTTTGTACCAGCCTTAACAGTACCACCCAACTTTTTGGCTTCTTCTTCTGTAACAACGATTCGATCAATGTTTGTAGTAAGAATTTTTTTGGCACCGGCATGGGTAACTCCAAGCCTGGTTTTAGCTGAGTCTCCGATTATGACGCCATTTTCATCACAGATTATAGCGTGATAATTTGAATTAGTGTAAATAAAATTTACAATGCTTTCCGCGGTTTCAACATCAATTTTTAACATAAAAGCCCTCCGATTTACATTGTATAAGCTGACATCATTATAGGTAAATAATATTAAATAAAATGTCGAAAATAGGAAGGAATTTTCAAAAAAATAAAAAAAATCGCTTACAAGTGATAATCCTACAAATGGTGTACAGATATAACTTACAAACCTGTAAGGTGATATGGAATATTCTTAATATAGTCGTTGAAAAAACATTATATGTCGGTGTTCTTAAGTATTAAATTGGATACTATAGTACTATTAAGTAAGTTCTTGCGGAGCGGCAATTTGTTGTTTAGCATTATATACAGAAATAATCAGGGTATTGGGTTATGAGGAGGGGTTCTATGAAATATGTACTGCAAGCATTAAAAGTTGGCAATCTAGACTTGGCTAATAGACTAGTAATGCCGCCAATGGCTACAGCCAAAGCCGATGCAGATGGCAACGTTAACTCTGCTATTTTAGATTATTATCGCGAGAAATCAGCTGGAGGGTTATCCCTAATTATTATTGAACATAGTTACATACAAAAGGCAGGGAAAGCTAGTGAAAACCAGCTTTCGATTGAAAATGACAGCGTTATTACTGGACTTGGGCAGCTAGTAAAAGTTATTCATGGTAATGGTGCAAAAGCGGTAATGCAAATTAACCATGCCGGGAGCGCAACTTCTTCCGAAATAACAGGTATGGATATAGTAGGTCCATCGGCAGTTGCGAATCCGCGTCGCGGGGGAAAGCCCCGTGAACTGACTAAGAAGGAAATTCAACATATTGTAGCGGCATTTGGTGAAGCTGCGCGGCGAACCAAAGATGCTGGTTTTGACGGTGTAGAAATACACTCAGCTCATGGTTATTTTCTAAATCAATTCTTTTCACCCCTAACAAATAAACGAAGTGATGAATATGGTGGCAGCTTAAAGAATAGAATTCGCATACACCTTGAAGTCATACAGGCAGTTCGGAAGACTGTCGGTGCAGAATTTCCTATTCTATTACGTTTAGGCGTTTGTGACTTTACAGAAGGTGGGACGACAATAGCTGACAGTCAATTTGCCGCTCAAGAATTTGTAAAAGCTGGTGTAAACATACTTGACATTTCAGGAGGGTTTTCTGGATATATTAACCCTGAGAATAGTGAACAAGGGTATTTCGCTCAGCTAAGTTTAGCTATTAAGAACGTAGTAGATATTCCCGTTATTCTAACAGGGGGAATTACAGATGTACATATAGCTGAAAGGCTTATTGAGGAGGGCAAGGCCGATCTTATTGGTGTAGGAAGAGCAGTCCTGCAAAATTCTCAATGGGCTAGAGAAGCTATTGAAAGCATTAGTTCATAAATATGAAATTTTATTTTAAGTATGGAGGGTTTTATAGTGGTGAATAATCTTGTACTGGAGACGATTAAGAAGCGAAGGAGCACAAGAAGCTATCTCGATAAGCAAATATCTCAGGAAGATTTACAAGCAATACTGGAAGCTGGTATATACGCACCCAGTGCAGGTAATCAGCAGAGTTGGCATTTTACAGTTATCCAAGACCAGGCAATACTAGCGGATATAAACAAAAGTGCTAAATTAACAGCTGTAAACATTGATAATGAACATATTAGTAAGATGGCGAAGAATGAGCAGTATAATATTTTTCACGGTGCCCCAACTGTAATTGTCATATCTGGTAAAGAAGACGGTCTGATGATAGAGGCTGACTGTGCCGCAGCTACCCAAAATATGCTACTGGCAGCAGAATCTATCGGTTTGGGGTGCTGCTGGGTTGATCTTATATTATTTGCTTTTTCAGGGGATAAAGGGGATCAATATAAAAAACAACTAGGTATACCGGAAGGATATAAGCCTTTCCACTCGGTAACATTAGGCTATAAAAAAGTTGAGGCAATAAATGCTCCTTCTCGGAAGCAAAACGTAGTCAATTATATTAGGTAAGCGGAATAGGTTAAACTAAACAGCCCACAGTCTTCATGCGAAGATTGTGGGCTGTTTAGTTTAACCTTCATTATGCACTTAAAGATAGTAAAAAATTGCTATGTTCTATTAGTTTGTAAGAATATGCTTTTCAAGATTATAAAGTGGCAGGGATAATGAAAGCAGTTGAAGAAAATTCTTTATAATGGTTAAAACTCAAGTATTATTATGAAATCCGTACTTACAATGTACTTAACAAAATATAATGTTGTGAGGTGAATATGATGCGGGACGGTTATGGTCGCATAATTGATTACTTAAGAATTTCTGTCACTGATCGATGTAATTTTCGCTGCGTTTACTGTATGCCGCCTGAAGGTGTCAGTTTACTCGCGCATGATGAAATACTTTCTTATGAGGAGATACTCCGAGTTGTTCGCCTGCTTGGTCAGCATGGTGTAAGCAAGATTCGCATTACTGGGGGAGAACCTCTTGTTCGCAAAGGAATAGTAGAATTTATTCGGAATGTCCGTAAAATTGAAAGCGTTAAAGATTTAGCTATGACAACTAACGGAAGTTTGTTAAGTGGTATGGCCGATCAGCTAAAAGCTGCCGGGCTGGATCGCGTAAACGTTAGTGTAGATACAGTCAACCATGAACGATTTGCCGACATTACAGGAAGAAAACATCTTACCGAAGTGTTGGCAGGTATTAGACGGGCGGTTGAGGCTCAATTAACGCCTGTTAAATTAAATGTTGTACTAACGGAAGCTTTATGGGAAGATGACTTGCTTTATTTAGTCGAGCAGACTTATAACAGCCCGATTGCAGTTAGATTTATTGAATATATGCCTATCGGAAGACTTGGAATAAAACCGGGGTTAGATGTTGCTGCCATAAAAAATATTATAAATAAAGCTGGTTATGGCTGTTTACAAGAGGATGATGCTGTTAAAGGTAATGGACCAGCCAAATATTTCAGGCTGCCCAAAGCGCAAGGTGTTATTGGCTTTATTACGCCAATATCTGAACATTTTTGTCCTAGCTGTAACCGGCTTCGCTTAACAGCTGATGGTAAGATAAAATCATGCTTATTATTAAATAACGAGATAGATATAAAAGCTTGCATGCGCGGCGGTGGAAGCGATATAGAGCTTTATGAGCTATTTTTAAAAGCGCTACAAGAAAAACCAGGCCGGCATCGGTTAAGCGAAGGACGGGAGGAGGATGATTTGACCAGGCGCATGTTTCAGGTAGGCGGCTAAAACATATCCGAATGTGGTGAGGAGGAGAAAAAATGTTTTATCGTGTTGACATGGCTAATTTAGCAGTAACTAAGGATGAAGGGGTAAAATATCAGGGTTTAGGCGGTCGTGCGCTTAGTTCTCGAATTGTTGCTGAGGAGGTTACGGCAAATGCGCATCCGCTTGGCGAAAATAATAAGCTGGTATTTGTTACCGGCCTGTTGTCGGGAACTGGAGCTCCTAATGCAGGCAGAATGTCTTTAGGTGCTAAGAGTCCTTTAACTGGCACAGTTAAAGAGAGTAATGTTGGCGGAGCAATGGGGACAAAGCTCGGAAGATTGGGAATTAGAGGGATAATTGTTGAAGGTTTGCCGCAAAAAGATACTGCTTATATCTTACGAGTTTCTACCGAAGGTCTATTTGTTGAAGAAATGCCAGCTTTGCAAGGATTGAACATTTATGATACTGTCGCCAAACTTCAGGAAGTTTTTGGAACAAAGGTTGCTATAGGCTGTATTGGTACAGCTGGTGAAAATAAAATGGTATCAGCTTGTGTCGGTTTTACTGACATGGAAGGGGCACCAACTCGTCAAGCCGGTCGCGGGGGCTTAGGAGCTGTAATGGGCAGCAAGAAGATAAAGGCTATAGTTGCTGATGACAGTGGAACCAAAATGGTATCATTTGCTGATGAAGCAGCTTTCAGAGCAGGTGCGAAGAAGCTTGCAAACGCGCTTCTTACCCATCCTGTTACCAGCCAGGCTTTGCCTGCATACGGTACAGACGTCCTAGTTAACATTCTCAGTGAGGCAGGCGGCTTGCCTACAAGAAACTTTAGCACGGGCAGATTTGAAGGGGCTAATGATATTGGTGGAGAAACGTTAGCGGCTGTAATCAAAGAACGGGGCGGAAAGACAGGTCACTCCTGTTCGCCAGGTTGTATTATCCGCTGTTCGCAAATTTACAAGGATAAAAAAGGAGAGGTTCTAACAGGCGGGTTCGAATATGAGAGCTGCTGGTCGTTAGGAGCTCATCTCGGCATTAATAATCTAGATGATATCGCTCTAATGAATCGTCTCTGCGATGATTACGGGGTAGATAGTATTGAAATGGGAGTTACAATAGGTGTTGCTATGGAAGCAGGCGTTGCTAAATTTGGTGATAGCCAGGCTGCAATTAATCTGCTTCACGAAATGGGTAAGGCTACTCCGCTTGGGCGAATTCTTGGGGCAGGGGCCGAAGTTACCGGCAAAGTATTTGGGGTACGCCGAGTTCCAACAGTTAAGGGTCAGGCAATTCCGGCATATGATCCTCGGGCAGTAAAGGGCGTTGGTGTAACCTATGCGACTACTACTATGGGGGCTGATCATACTGCTGGCTATTCGGTTACCGCAAATATTTTAGGTGTTGGCGGAAAAGTTGATCCTCTTAAACCTGAAGGGCAAGTAGATCTATCACGCAATCTGCAGATTGCGACAGCTTTCATTGATAGCACAGGCTTGTGTCTGTTCGTTGCTTTTGCGATACTTGACATTGCTGAAGGGTTAGAGGGTATTGTGGAAATGTGTAATGCCCGCTTTGGTTGGAATAAGACAATCGAGGATTATCTCGAAATGGGCAAACAGGTACTAAGAGATGAGAGAGGATTTAATAAATCAGCCGGAATTGGTGATGGAGCAGATGAACTTCCTGAATTTTTCCGCACTGAACCTTTATCCCCGCATGATGTAATATTTGACATTCCAAAAGAAGAATTGGATAAAGTATATAATTTCTAGTGGGTATTACCTTTTAGAATGTTTATTAGGGGCTAAAGTCAAAGTAGCTCTTCCTGATTTAAGAAAGTTATATTTAAGACAAAAGCCTGGCTGGGAATAACCTAGCCAGGCGATTGTCAATACGGAGTCTGCAGGCGATAGAAATGAGGGTAGTCTGATGGAGTTCTTTGAATATGTATCTCTTGAAAAGGCGCGAGCATTAATTGCGGATAGTCTTAATGGCTGTATGACGGGTAGTGAAACCGTTCGATTAAGTAACGCGCTAGGCAGAGTTGCTGCAGAAAATATTTTAGCCCAGGAAGACTTGCCGCCGTTTACCCGTTCTACTGTCGATGGTTTCGCCGTGCGCAGTTGCGATACTTTCGGGGCAAGCGAAACAGCACCAGCTCTCTTTGAAATTATCGGAGAAGTAGTTATGGGGGAAGCGACGACATTAGAACTCTTGCCAGGTCAAGCAGTCGTTATACCTACTGGTGCTATGCTGCCGGCAGGAGCTGATGCGGTAGTTATGATAGAGCATACCGAACAGCCTGATACAGATACTCTTTTGATACTGAGGTCTGCGCCTCCCGGAGAAAACCTCGTATTTAAAGGAGAAGATCTTAGGTCTGGAGATATAGTAGTGCAAACCGGAGAAAAACTCAAGCCGCAACATTTAGGCGCACTTGCTGCTTGCGGCTGTTCCAGCTTACTAGTACGAAAGCGACCGACAGTCGGTGTAATCTCGACAGGCGATGAACTTGCCGACATTGATGAGCCATTAGGCTTTGGACAAATTAGAGATATTAACTCGTATGCAGTCGGTGCTATGCTTGAAGACATGGGCTGCAATGTGGCACGATTTGGCATTGTCCGAGATAGCTACCAGAATCTCCTAGATGTTTTGGCAAACGCGATATCCAATTGCGAGCTTGTTGTAATTTCAGGAGGGAGTTCAGTTGGCACTCGTGATTACACGGTAAAGGCGATAGGTGCGCTTGGTACTCCTGGAGTGCTTTTCCACGGTGTGGCAATAAAACCGGGTAAGCCAACGATTTTCGGTATTATTCGTAATGTACCGATTTTTGGACTTCCTGGACATCCAGCGGCGGCTATGACTGTCTGTGAACAGCTAGTTAAACCTGCTGTACGTAAACTTTACGGACAAGATGAAAAAGTTAAACCTTATGTTATCCAAGCTCAATTCGTCCGCAGTTTTGCTTCGGCACCGGGACGGGACGATTTTGTTAATGTACGAATTGCTAAGAACGCAGATAAAATAACAGCTGAACCAATATTAGGGAAATCGGGCCTAATCAGCATTATGGTTCAGACCAATGGTGTAGTGCACATTCCATCCGAAAAAAGTGGATTGTACAGCGATGAAATGGTTGAGGTCATTCTCATGAAAGATGCTGATTGATGGGGTGAGAGTTTGCGTGGAAATAAATCATATCTAAATTGTGTTCAGCGTCAGCAGGCCCAAGCACTTTGGCAGCAAAAGCTAGTAAAGTACGGATTTTTTGAGAATCCTCGAATAGAAACTGTGTTATCAGAAACTTCACTTGGAAGAGTAACAGCAGCCTCTATTTATGCAAAACAGTCTGTTCCTCATTATAACGGATCGGCAATGGATGGTATTGCTGTTTGTGCAGAGGATACTTATGGGGCCACAGAAACTTCGCCGAGGCATCTTAGGTTGTTAGAGAAAGGCGAACAATATGTTCCTGGCGGTTGCTATATTGTTGATACGGGTGATGTTATCCCAGCGAGGACAAATGCAGTAGTTATGATAGAAGACGTTCATCTAGATGGTAACACAGCAGAAGTTATTTCTGCGGCAGCACCCTGGCAGCATGTGCGAATTATTGGCGAAGATATAGCAGCAAACGAAATTGTATTACCGGAATATCACAAAATTACTCCTGTTGATATTGCTGCACTACTGTCAGCGGGAATTGAACATATACCTGTGGTGCAGCAGCCCAAAGTTGCTGTTATACCTACCGGTGATGAGATTGTGGCTACCCACGCCGAACTTAAGCCAGGAACTATTTTAGATGTTAATTCTCACATGCTGGCGGCGGCAGTGACTGAATGGGGTGGAAAGCCAGTACGAATGCCAATCGTTAAGGATAAGCGAGAGGCCCTTAAGCAAGCTGTTTCTAACTGTTTGCAAGAGTTTGATGTGATCATAATAAATGCTGGCACTTCGGCTGGAACGGAGGACTTTACCTCTGCGGTCCTTGCGGAGTTAGGCGAAGTGATAGTTCATGGTGTAGCAATTAAACCTGGCAAGCCGGTAGTACTGGCGATATGTCAAGGGAAGCCTGTTATTGGATTGCCAGGCTATCCGGTTTCAGCTATGCTGACGGCTGACTTATTTGTTCGTGAAATAATATTAGCTAAGCATAAAATGCAAGTGTTAGATGAAGTAAAAACTGAAGCTGTTTTAACTAAGCAACTGGTATCAAATATTGGCGTAGAGGAATTTATTAGAGTATCGGTGGGAAATATACAGGGCAGGCTGGTGGCAGTTCCGCTAAACAGGGGTGCTGGTATAATATCTTCGCTTACCAAGGCGCAAGGGCTTGTACGTTTAGAACAGAGCTGTGCGGGCATTAGTGCCGGAACGGTGGTACCTGTAAAATTGCTAAGGGGTAACCAGCCGATTAATAACCTTTTAGCAGTTGGAAGTCATGATATGGCTCTTGAGATTTTGGGATCATTTTTACGCAGGAGGGCGGAAAATAGCTCGCTGTCTTGTGCTAATGTCGGCAGTATGGCTGGCATCATGGCTATAAGGAATAATGAGGCTCATATTGCTGGTATACACTTGCTTGATGACAAAACAGGGATTTACAATTTATCATTTGCCCAAAAATTATTAGCAAACAGAAGCAATACATGGCAATTAGTTCATCTCGCTATGCGTCAACAAGGTCTCATAGTAGCATTAGGCAATCCTAAAAATATACATAGCCTAATTGATTTATCAAGACCTGATGTAACATTCGTTAATAGACAAAGAGGATCGGGCACTCGAATGCTGCTTGATTTTGAACTAGGGAAGATGAATATTTCTCCAAGCGAAATATATGGTTATGAAAAGGAAGTTGGAACACATATGGCTGCAGCTGCTTCCATTTTGGCAGGTGCAGCGGATGCTGCTATTGGGGTTGAAGCGGCTGCAAACGCTTTAAACTTAGATTTTATTCCTATTGCTCAGGAGCAGTATGATATAATTCTAAATTTTGAATCTAACGATCAAGCACAAGATATTATTTTAGAAATTCTTAAATCTCCAGAATTTCGCAATGAGGTTGAAGCATTAGGCGGTTATGATTTGAGTGATGCTGGTAGGGTAATTACTTGCAGTAAAGATAGTCAGTTTCTTTAGGAGGGAGTATATGAGTACAATCGAACTCCGAGGGTTTATGGGCATTGCAGATATTTTTAAAGACAGGAAATGGCCAATGCCGCTTTTTTGGGAATTGGAAGAAAAAATATCGGGTGAAGAACTGCTTCTCAGATTAAATATAACAAAGGATAAAGTAGAAATATTGTTTATTAATGGTAAAGTATTTCTGCCTTGTCAGGCTGAAATAATACCTGGAGACCGTGTTGCCCTTGTCCCTCCTGGAACACCAGGACCGTACCGAGTGCTTCTCGGCTTTGTGCAGAAAAAAGATTAAAACAATCGACATGAGTGGAGGGATTTTATTGGTGATAGAAGTTCGACTTTATGCTACCTTGAGGAGGTTTTCCCCCGAGGCTTCAACGGCAGGGGTTTTTACATTAACTCTGCCTGAAGATAGTTCTGTAAAAGGGTTACTGTCAGCAATAGGAATATCACCTTCGGACGTGCATCTCTTAATGGTTAATGGGGCCAGTGCAGAACTTGATCGTATTCTCAGCGAAGGTGATAGAGTTGGGCTGTTTCCCCCAGTTGGAGGCGGCTGATGAGCAGTAAGGATTCAATCGAGATGCTATCAGCCGGCTTAGTTCCAGAAAAGTATTTAAGAAATATTGGTACAATCGGTATTGATGGTCAGCTTCGTTTGCTGAAAGCAAGGGTGGCAGTTATCGGAGCTGGGGGCTTAGGGGGAAATGTTATTGAATTATTAGCTCGTCAGGGAGTTGGGCATATCCGGGTAATTGACGGGGATGTTTTTGCGCCTCATAACCTTAATCGTCAATTGCTTGCGACAGAGAGTAACCTAGGTGTCAACAAAGCATTAGCAGCCGCTGATCGTATTGCTGAAGTAAATTCGGACGTGCATGTTGAGGCTGTGTCGAAGATGCTGGATGCTGAAAACGCATTAGAGCTGCTGGCGGAGGTTGATGTCGTTATTGATGCTTTAGATAATATAAGCTGTAGGTTACTAGTGTCGAAAACAGCCAGGCAACTAGGCATCCCCTTAGTTCATGGCGCAATTGCAGGCTTTACCGGACAAGTTACTACTTTATTGCCTCAAGATGCTGGATTAGAATCGATATATAAAGTTACTGCAGGCTCTGATAAGGGAATAGAAACTGCATTAGGGAACCCAGCTGCTACTCCAGCTTTTGCCGCTGCGATTCAGGTCCAAGAAGTAATAAAAGTTTTGACCGGAGTGGGTGAAATACTTAGACAGCGTCTTTTGTATTTTGATACAGAATTAAATATTTTTGAGCTTTTAGATATCAGATGAGGAGGGGATTTTAGTGCGTAAACTATGTAGTTTAGTTTTAATGCTAATGCTTATTGTTTTTTCTGGCTGTGCTATGAGCACTTCACAACAAGGTAAGACAAATCCTCCAGCACCAGCAAATAAAGATATTATTCTGGCAACCACAACAAGCACTCAAGACAGCGGCCTCTTGGATGTTTTGCTCCCGGTTTTTGAAAGCAAAACAGGCTATAAAATAAAAACTATTGCAGTTGGTACAGGGCAAGCTTTAGCAATGGGAGAAAAGGGTGAAGCGGATATTTTACTGGTACATGCTCCCGATGCTGAAAAGAAAGTCGTCGCAGCCGGATCGGCTGTTAATAGGAAGCTTGTTATGCATAATGATTTTATTCTGGTTGGGCCACCGAATGATGCTGCCTTAATTAAAGGGAAGAATGTTACCGAAGCTTTAACTGCACTAGCCAAAATACAAGCATCTTTCATATCCCGTGGTGATGATTCAGGGACACATAAAATGGAAAAAAGTTTATGGAAGCGGATAAATATTACACCAGCCAGCCCATGGTATAAGGAAGCTGGAGCAGGTATGGGCCAGACACTAAAAATTGCCGATGAAAAACAGGCATATACTTTAAGTGATAGAGCGACATACTTAGCTCAAAAGAAAAATCTTTCGTTAGAGGTATTAGTTGAAGGTGATGCAAAACTATTAAACATATATCATGTAATGGAAGTAAATCCTGCTAAATTTTCCAAGGCCAATAACGCGGGAGCTAAAGCATTCATTGATTTCTTACTTTCGGCCGAAGGTCAGTCCCTAATAAGCACTTTTGGAAAAGATAAGTTTGGCCAGCCACTATTTTTTGCTGATGGCGGAAAAACGGAGAAAGATATTGGACTATAGGGATTAAGCTTATGGATATGATAGGACAGGGCGTTATAAGTGCATATCAATTGCTTGCAAGTGCTGACAGCGAAATTTTTGAGGTAGCTTTGCTTACTCTAAAAGTATCACTATCAGCAACTGCCATTAGTGTACTGTTTGGCGTACCTTTTGGGTTATGGCTGGCCTTTAGGGATTTTGGCAGCAAGCATATTTTCAGCAGTTTGGTGAACTTTGGTATGGGATTACCGCCAGTTGTGGTCGGTTTGGTAGTTAGTTTGCTATTGTGGCGATATGGTCCTCTAGGTGGGCTCGGGCTAATGTATACACCGGCAGCAATGGTTATTGCGCAAGCAGTTATTGCTATGCCGATTGTTGCTGGGCTTACCTTTGCGGCAATTCTAAGTATAACCCCAAAGTTTCGTTGGCAGCTGTTATCACTTGGGGCGACACCACTTCAAGCCTGCTGGTTGCTTGTTAAAGAGGCGCGATTAGGTTTAATGGCCGCAGTAATTGCCGGTTTTGGACGTGTTGTATCTGAAGTTGGAGCATCTATGATGGTTGGCGGAAATATTAAAGGTCAAACAAGAGTACTGACGACAGCAACTGTCATGGAGGTCGGTAAGGGGAATTACGATATGGCTATGGCGATCAGCTTTATTTTACTTGTAGCTGCCTATAGTATTGTAGTATTGCTGACTTATTTGCAGCATGGCGGAAAGAGTGTAAGATGAGTGATAATTTATTAGATATGAAAAATATTTCCTTAGAGCGAGGAAATAGGAATAAAGTTCTAAATATAGATCGGTTTTCTCTGCGATACGGGGAGCTTGCGGCTGTGATTGGTCCGAATGGGGCAGGAAAAAGCACGTTACTACAGACTGTTAATCTTCTAAATGACGCCATGGGACAAATTAGTTTGTTTGGGCAGACTGTAAGACAAGCAAATAAAACGCAATTGCGCCGTCGGTCAGCAATGGTCTTTCAAGAGCCTATACTGCTTGAAGGGTCAGTATTTGATAATGTTGCTTTGGCATTAAAATTTCGCGGCATATCTGGCGGCGATATTAAAAAACTTACATACCAAGCTTTAAAGGATTTTCGCTGTGACCACCTGGCAGATCGCCCAGCCCGCCTGCTTTCAGGGGGAGAAACCCAGCGTGTCAGTATTGCTCGGGCTTTGGTAACTAATCCTCAATTACTACTGCTAGATGAGCCTTTTTCTGCTCTGGATGCAGATTCAAGCCGTAATATGATTGAAGAAATCAGACAATTGGCTAAAGAGCGAAAAATAGCAGTTTTGTTAGTAAGTCATAATTTTACGGATGTATTGTTGTTTGCTGAACGGGCAATTGCAATGTTGAATGGCTGCATAATTCAAGACGACAAGCCGGAAATACTTATGCGTAGGCCTATTAATAAAGATGTCGCCAAATTAGTTGGGGTAGACAATATTATGCCGTGTAAAGTCAGCAAAGGCCAAGATGGAAGAATGATAATATGCATTGCTAACAGCTGGCAATTTATTCACAGTGCAGAAGTAAAAGGTGAGGAGCACACGTGTTGTATACCAGGAGATGCTTTTTTAATCTCCGATAATGAAAAACAGAATGATAAATGGGTAAGGTTAGAAGGTATAGTAGATAGAGTAATACCTGATATCGGAGCTTACCGAGTAATAGTTAAGATAAGTGAACAAATAATAACAGCAAGATTGCCTCGTGGTCAGGTTGAAGGCTTTATAAAACAGTATAACAAAATTAGTTTAGCGTTTAATCCCGATGAAGCACATATCGTATAATTAACAAGGGCACTAGATAGGTTATAACTGTCAGTGCTCTTTTGAATATAGTAATACAATTTTGAAATTATAGTATTTTTAGTCATACTTCTGTATAATTATACTAATAATGTAAACTAGCAATGCAGCGAAGCACTGTTTTGGGGGTTGTTTTTTTGGAAATTCGCCAATTGAAAACATTTTTGAGTATTGTAAAATTAGGCAACTTCTCTCATGCTGCCCAGTATCTTGGCTATACACAATCTTCAGTTACTACCCATATTCAGTTATTAGAAAAAGAATTAAATACTGTTCTTTTTGAAAGGTTTGGTCATCAGCTAATGCTTACGACTGATGGTGAAAGGCTATATGATTATGCCGAAAGGATACTTAGGATTTCCGAAGATGCAAAGAACGAACTTGGTAATTTTGCTGTGCCATGCGGATCTTTGACTATCGGTATGCCTGAATCACTATGCGTATATCACTTAACTGACTTGCTAAAAGAATATAGTCTGCTTTATCCTGATGTTGAAATTAAACTAAAGTTTGGCATTAGCAGCGATTTCCGCAATCTTTTGCGTAAAAACATGATGGATGTTGCATTTTTCCTTGAAAAAGATATTCGGGATGCTGATCTGATTACTAACTTTTTATGGCCGGAGCCAATAGTTATAGTAGCTTCGCCAGAACATGAAATTGCACAAAAAGAAATTGTTCAGCCAAAAGATTTAAAAGATCAAACACTGATTTTTATTGAATCAGGCAGTGGATATCGCGCAGTATTGGAAGAAGGTTTGGCTAAAGCAGGAGTAAAACCTCGAACCGTTTTAGAAATATGTCAGATTCAGACCATCAAGCAATTTGTTATAAGTAAATTGGGTATTACCGTTCTCCCTGAGGCTGCAGTAAAAAATGAACTAGCTGAAGGGACTTTGGCGGCACTTCCTTGGCAGGGAATCGACTTAAAGACAGATGCTTACCTGGTTTACCATAAAGAAAAATGGCTTTCTAATACTATTAAGTCTTTTATTAAACTAACGGAAGAGCGTTTGCTAAAAAATAATGTGTGAAGCACGTAAAAAGCGAGTTGTGGTACATGAACGATTGGACAACTAAGGTTAAGTTTCGAACTGCAGGAGACCATGGCCTTGTAGTAGAGTTTGCAGATATTATTTGTGCGGATATCAATCAAATTGTGAAACAGCTTACTAAATACCTAAATGATCAGCAACTAAAGGGTTTAATAGAGGTTGTTCCTACTTATAGGTCAGTAACTGTCTATTTTGATCCTCTCATAATTACCCGTCCGCAGCTTTCTAATTACGTATCGGAAATTCTAAGCGGAATAAAACACTTCAAGGAAAGCTTACCATCGAGGGTTGTTTACGTACCGGTGTGCTATTCTGGAGTAATGGGACCAGACTTAGAGTTTGTAGCCCGTTATACTGGTCTATTACCCAATGAAGTAGTAAAGCTGCATACATCTAAACCATACCTTGTGTATATGCTTGGCTTTACTCCTGGGTTTCCGTATCTTGGAGGATTACCTGAGCAAATATCAGTCCCTAGGCAGGAAAAACCGCGGACAAAGATTCCAGCAGGCTCAGTCGGTATTGGAGGCAATCAAACTGGGTTCTATACAATTGAAAGTCCTGGCGAATGGTGGCTAATTGGTCGGACCCCAATAAAGGCTTTTAATCCTCTAAGTCCTAACCCATTTTTAGTTTCGGCAGGAGATTATCTTCATTTCACAGAGATTACAATTGAAGAATATTTTATTATTCGTCGAGCTATTGAAGCTGGAACATATCAGCTTGAAGTCAGTTATTTGCAGGACGGTGATTCGAATGATTACAACCATTCAACAAGGGGTTTTTACAACAATCCAAGATGAAGGACGATGGGGTTATCAAGCTTACGGTATGCCTATCGCAGGAGCTATGGATAGGTATGCTTATCGAGTTTCTAACATGTTGGTGGGAAATTCATCGAATGCCGCCGTTATGGAGATGACGGCAGTTGGCGGTGTATTTAAATTCGATAGCGATAATATCGCAGCCATTTGTGGTGCCGATATGCAAGCAACTCTTAATGGCAAGCCAATACATAACTGGTCCTCGTTTTTGGTACCTAAAAACAGTGAGTTAAAATTTGGGCAAGCGCAAGCAGGCTATCGATGCTATTTTTCTATTCGTGGGGGGATAGACGTACCTAAAGTGCTTGGAAGCAGGGCAACGTGTTCCAGGGCTGTAGTGGGCGGGCATGAAGGTAGAGCTTTACGGCAGGGCGATGTTTTACGCATTGGACGGGATATTTTTTATGAAGTCCACCCACATATAATGGATAGCCAGTATGTTCCGCTATATGCTGACCAGATTGAACTGCGAGTAATACTTGGACCGCAGGAGAATATGTTTTCTGATAAAGCCATAAATATCTTGTTTACGAGCAGTTATAAGATTACAGAAAAGTCCGATCGACTTGGATACAGCCTAAAAGGACCTAAAGTTTTTCCAATTGGCAAAGCAGATATAGTGTCTGATGCCATGTGTAAAGGTGCTATTCAAATAGCTGCCAACGGTTTACCTTTTATCATGGGTGCTGACCATCAGACTACTGGAGGCTTTGCCAAAATAGGCTGGGTTATTTGGGGGGATTTGCCTAAGTTAGGACAGGCTAGGCCCGGAGATGTAGTGCGGTTTAAACCTGTCACCGAAGATGCGGCTGTTGAAGTTCTGAGAAATGAACAACATTGTTATGCTAAAATAGTAGAAATGTGTAATGTTAATAGACAAAAGTAACAGTTTCAATAAAATTGAATGGGCTTATTGAAAATTTCAATTTTACGCTAGCTAGTTTCAATGCTATGATTAGTGACAGTAAAGCATTCACTACAAATAGTAATTTGAAGCAAAGGCGCTTCGAACAAATATTATCTTTGTTTGGAGTGCATTTTTTTACCCTAAAATCAAGGTGAATTTTTAACTAGTGCTATTGCATCTATTCGGAGGTGGTTGAAATAGAAGGCAGTAAAATCAAAGAGCTACATAGGAAGGAGAATGGACATTGTATCGAGTTGATTTAAATTGTGATTTAGGAGAAAGTTTTGGAGCTTATACAATCGGGTCAGACCAAGAGATTATGAAGTTTGTTACATCTGCAAATATTGCCTGTGGCTTTCATGCCGGAGATCCGGGCGTAATGAATAAGACAGTTAAGGCTGCTCTCGCAAATAATGTTGCAATTGGAGCTCACCCAGGTTTGCCTGATTTAGCAGGCTTTGGCAGACGTAATATGGATATTTCTCCGAAAGAAGCCTATGATATGGTTGTTTATCAGGTAGGGGCATTGGCTGCCTTTGTAAAAGCAGAAGGGGGCAGAATGCAGCATGTGAAGCCACATGGAGCCCTATATAATATGGCCGCGAAAAGCCTGGTTCTATCTGAGGCAATTGCCGAAGCTGTATACAAGGTTGACCCGGAGCTGATTTTATTTGGTCTCTCCAGCAGTCATTCAGTTAGTGCTGCCGAGCGGATTGGCCTAAGAACGGCGCATGAAGTTTTTGCCGACAGAACATATCAAATTGATGGAACTCTTACTCCCAGGAATCAACCAAATGCTTTGATTACGGATGATAATCAAGCTATAAGTCAGGTCATTCGTATGGTTAAGGAAAGTACGGTAATGACCCAGCAAGACCAGGAAATTGCGATAAAGGCTGATACAGTCTGTATACACGGTGATGGAATCCATGCACTGGAATTTGCTCGTAAGATTCGTGAGCATTTGCTCGAATCAAGTGTAGCTGTACAGGCTATAGGAAAGTAAATTTTGAATAATTAAGGGAGGAAATATTATGGAACCAGTAAAAAGGAGTGCAAACGATACTAAACCGACGATGACCGTAAAATCAAATTGGGATCTACTATTAGGAGCGGCTTTTTTAATGGCGACGTCCGCCATAGGCCCAGGCTTCCTAACTCAAACTACGGTATTTACACAAAAGCTAGCAGCAAGCTTTGGGTTCGTTATCTTGATGTCAATAATACTAGATATCGGGGCGCAAATGAATGTTTGGCGAATAATTGCTGTTTCAGGCAAACGCGGTCAAGATATTGCAAATGGCGTTCTTCCGGGTCTAGGGTATTTTGTAGCACTTTTGATTGTAATGGGAGGCCTAGCTTTTAATATTGGGAACATAGCTGGAGCGGGGCTTGGTGTAAACGTTATACTTGGTGTTTCACCAATACATGGTGCAATCTTTAGTGCGGTTGTTGCAATTGCAATTTTCCTTGTTAAAGAGGCTGGAAAAGCTATGGACAGATTTACCCAGGTTGCTGGTTTTGTAATGATTGCTCTTACTGTCTATGTAGCTATAACATCTGCTCCGCCGGTAGGTGAAGCAATGGTTAAAAGTATAATTCCTGATCAGATTGATATGATGGCAATTGTTACGCTTGTAGGTGGTACTGTGGGCGGCTATATAACATTTGCTGGCGGTCACCGACTATTGGATGCAGGTGTTACAGGTGTTAATGCTTTACCTGAAGTAACTAAAAGTTCGGTAACAGGAATCTTAGTTACTGGAGTTATGCGTGTTGTATTATTTTTAGCGGCACTTGGAGTTGTTTCCCAAGGTTTAGCAATAGATGCAGCAAATCCACCAGCATCCGTATTCAAACTGGCAGCTGGAGCTGCAGGTTATAAAGTATTTGGCATAGTTATGTGGGCAGCAGCAATTACCTCAGTTATTGGAGCCGCTTATACATCTGTTTCTTTCATCCGTACTTTCCATCCTAAATTGGAGTCGAATTATCGTTTCATTATTATCGGATTTATAATTATTTCGACACTAGTTTTCGCAATAATTGGCAGACCGGTCAAAGTATTAGTAATGGTGGGTGCGCTAAATGGACTTATTCTTCCTATAACACTAGGTACTATTTTACTGGCGGCACATAATAAAAAGATTGTCGGTGCGTATAAGCATCCTATCTGGATGACTATATTCGGTATTTTCGTTGTAGTGATTATGACCTATATGGGCGGATACACATTAATAAATGAGCTTCCTAAATTATTTAAATAGATAAATTTAAAATTAATAGCAGAGGTGAAGGTATGAGAGACCTTGCCAATATGAGGTCAGCACAGGTACGTGCATTAATTCGAAATAACGAATTGATAAAGCCAACTTCAGGGATGGCTAAGGGTTTTACCCAAGCAAATCTCGCTATTCTTAAAAAAGATTTGGCTTTTGAATTTCTCTTATTTTGTCAGCGTAATCCCAAACCCTGCCCTGTTCTTGATGTGACTGAACCAGGTTGCCCTATTCCTAGAATTGTAGCTCCACAAGCCGATCTAAGAACAGACATTCCGAAATACAGAATTTATCGGCAAGGCGAATTAGCCGAAGAAGTTTCTGATATTATTGATTATTGGGAAGATGATATGGTTGCCTTTCTTCTCGGCTGCAGCTTTACGTTTGAACATCCGTTAATGAATAATGGAATTTCAGTTCGTCATATTGAGGAAGATTGCAATGTCCCTATGTTCAAAACCAACATTTCTTGTGTCAAAGCAGGAAGATTTGAAGGACCAATGGTGGTTAGTATGCGACCCATTCCTGAAAGAGATGTAGTTCGTGCTGTACAGGTTACCTCACGTTTCCCAGCTGTTCATGGAGCGCCAATACATATCGGTAATCCCGAAAGTATTGGAATTAAGGATATATATAAACCTGACTTTGGAGATTCTGTTACAATTAAACCTGGGGAAGTTCCTGTTTTCTGGGCATGTGGTGCAACTCCGCAAGCAGTAGCTATGCATGTAAAACCGGAGCTTATGATTACCCACGCTCCAGGGCATATGTTTATAACAGATGTTCGCGACGAACAGCTTGGAGTTCTATAGAGCAATAAAGGTGTGGCTGACGGCAAGAACAATACATAAAAGTATTTGCCGTCAGCCTTCTAATGCTGCTGACAGAACTTATTAACAAAAGTATTCTTATTCGCAGCTAAAGAGGTGATATTTTTGGATCAGGTAAATAAAGAAAATAATATCGACATTCAATTTCTACCGCTAAGTGAAACGGCGGTTTTGGTTGAGTTTGGTAAAAGTATCAGCCCAGAAATCAATAGTAAAGTTAAATCTTTAGGAGAATATCTTGAGAGAAATTCCTTCCCGGGTATGATTGAATATGTTTCAGCGTTTTCTAGTGTAACTGTGTTTTATAATCCTTTAGTGGTAATGAAGAATTGCAAACAAGCGATAGGACTCAAATATAGTATGGCACATCAGATAGTGACAGGTATTTTGAAAGAAGCGGTTGGGAAATTGGGGAGCTCTTTTAAAAGTAATCCTAAAGTAGTTGAAATTCCGGTTTGTTATGGTGGTGAGTTTGGACCGGATTTGCCGTATGTAGCTGAGCAGAATAAGCTTAATATAGATGAAGTGATCGAAATTCATTCAAGCGGTGAATATCTAGTATATATGATCGGTTTTGCACCAGGCTTTCCTTACTTAGGGGGGATGTCTGAAAGAATTGCCGCGCCGCGCCGTCAATCTCCGCGTACTGCTATTCCGGCTAGATCTGTCGGTATTGCTGGTATGCAGACAGGAATATATCCCATAACAACACCAGGAGGGTGGCAGCTGATCGGCAGTACACCAGTGGAATTATTCCGTCCCACTGAAGATCCTCCTAGTTTGCTTCAAGCAGGAGACATTGTTCGTTTTCGCCCTATTTCTCTTAAAGAGTATGAAAAGCTTAGGGAGGGAAAACAATGAGTATAGAAGTTATTAGACCGGGTCTGCAATCGTCGATTCAAGATTTAGGCAGGTATGGCTACCAAAAACATGGAGTTATAGTCGGTGGGGCAATGGACACCTTTTCCATGCGAATCGCCAATATCTTGATAGGTAATGACGAAGGTGAAGCAGCACTGGAAATTACTATAATGGGACCGGCACTCAAATTTAGTGAAGATAAATTAATAGCAATTACTGGTGGCGATTTATCCCCTATTGTTGACGGCGAGTCAATACCAATGTGGCGTCCTGTCCTTATTAAACGAGGCAGTATTTTGGAATTTGGCGCCTGCACACAAGGCTGCCGCGCTTATCTCGCTGTTGCTGGCGGATTCAATGTATATGAGGTAATGAACAGTAAAAGTACATATCTGCGGGCAGGAATTGGCGGTTTTCAAGGGCGGGCCATAGCTAAAGGTGATATAATTACAACAAATACCATTAGTAAAAAATCTAGCCGTCTAATTAAGCAGTTATCAATGGCAAGCACAAGTAAAGCCTTTTTGACATCTTCCTGGTTCTTTGGTAGAAACCACCTTCCACAGGAGGGGAAAGCTGTAGTGATTAGGGTTATTCGCGGCATCCAATTTGATTACTTTTCTGAAGAAAGCATATATAACTTTTTTAATAGAGAATTCAAAGTTACAATTCAATCAGACAGAATGGGGTATAGGTTGTCTGGTGAACTCTTAAGACTTAAGGAATCTCTAGAGATGATCTCAGAAGCCGTCTCGCTAGGTACTATTCAAGTACCTCCTGATGGTAGCCCTATCATACTATTAGCTGATCGTCAGACAGTGGGCGGATATCCTAAGATAGCCCAAGCCGCTAATGTCGATATAGCTGTAATAGGCCAGCTTAAGCCGGAAAGTCTAATAGTATTTCAAGAAATATCTTTGAAAGAAGCGGAAATATTGTATATTGAAAGAGAACAGCTAATTCAGGACGTTAAGGCTGCAGTCGATGGAAATTTGTTTTGAATTTACTGCGCAATCTAAATAAAGATGGGCCAAAACAAACATGTATTGGCTCATCTTTTGTTTATTGAAGCTATTTTATATTCAAAGTAAATAGTAGTTAATTTAAATTAATTATAAGTATTAGGACAACTAATAAACTAAATAGTAGACAGACAACTTTACACCTGGTATAATTTGTAACGTTGTGCAAAAATTTGTCACAAAAACTAAATATTTGGCAAAATTATCGAAAGGTAATGACGCAAAGTTATGGGTCTAAGAGGCTGATGCCTTATGACTGCCAGACTGCATTTTGTAGTAACTTTTAGTTAAAATGTAGTCGGGGGAGTATGCCATGGCTGCATTTTTTGTTTTTTATCTAATCAAATTTATGGGGGTAATTGAGCAAGTGTTAAGTAAAAGTAAGTTTCAGTTGACTATTGGGGCAAAAATCATCATTCTTATTCTATTTATTACCACAATCTTTTCAGGGTTAACTATTTACAGCAAAATTAAAAATGATGAAGTTCAAAAAGGTTATGTAGGTCTAGTGCAACGCAGTGCTCCTTTGGTTTTTGATGTTAAAGATGTAACAGTCGAACTGAAGAATCAAGGATATCAAGCAAGGGGTTATTTATTATCAGGCAACCCTACTTATCTTCAGCAGTATGAAGAATCTCGGAGAAAAATGGATAAGTACTTCGCGTCTTTAGAGAAAAACCTGACTACCCCAGAAGGAAAACAAAAAGTTGCTGAGACCAAAGCAGCATTAAGCAATTATCATAAAGTAACCGATAAAACTATTGAAATATATAAACAAAAGGGTCAACAGGAGGCCCTCAGCTACGTAGCTACAGCTGCTCAGTCGAGTTTTGACGCAGAAGCAAAGCTCCAAGATTTTGCTATTTTTCTAACAGAACGGATGGATCTAAGGGTTAAGCAAAGTCAAGAAGCTGAGCAGTCAATTGAAAACCTGATTATAGGTATCTCTTGTTTAGTAATAATTATTTCTATTGTGTTAGGTATTTGGTTTTCGCGCCGTATTGCTAAACCATTGAAAGAAGTAGTTTCAGTGGCAGCAGCAATTGCCGGCGGGAATTTAACAGTGAAGCAAATTTCCTATAATGGTAATGATGAAATCCAGGCGCTAATTACGGCGTTTGATACTATGGCAGCAAATCTAAGAAATCTAATTAGTCAAGTTTCAAATGCAGCTGAGCAAGTCAATATTTCATCGGGTGAATTGAAAATGGGTGCAGAACAGTCAGCACAGGCTGTAAACCAAGTAGCCTCAACTGTTACAGAGATTTCTCAAGGAACGCAGCAACAAGTAGAAGCTATCAACGAAGCAGTTGCGGTTATAGAGCAGATGTCGGCAAGTATACAGCAGGTTGCTGCAAACTCTAATAATGTAGCTGTTGTTTCAGATAATGCCAATAACGCTGCTGCTAATGGGCGAAAAACAGTGGAAAAAGCTATTAATCAAATGCAGAGCATAGAATTAACTGTTACTCGCTCAGCAGATGTTGTTGCTAAACTAGGGGAAAGCTCTAAAGAAATTGGACAAATTGTTGAGACGATTTCAGGGATTGCGGGACAAACTAATCTCTTGGCGTTAAATGCAGCGATTGAAGCCGCACGGGCGGGCGAACAAGGTCGTGGATTTGCAGTTGTTGCGGAAGAAGTAAGGAAGCTGGCTGAACAGTCGCAACAGGCAGCAAAGCAAATCGCCGATCTTATTAGTGCCGTGCAAGTTGATACTGAGCAAGCGGTTTTTGCCATGAGTGAAGGCACTAAAGAAGCTAAGGTTGGTGCAGAGGTAGTTAATAACGCAGGCCAAGCTTTTGTTGAAATTCAAACACAAATAGGGCAGGTGTCGGAACAAATTCGAGATATTTCGGCAGCTATCCAACAAATGGCGTCAGGAAGCCAACAAATAGTCTCATCAGTTAGGGCAGTAGATAGAATTAGCAGAGATACGGCCGATCAGACACTTACTGTTTCTGCAGCGGGCGAGGAACAATCTGCATCAATGGAAGAGATTGCTGCTTCTAGTCAATCCTTATCCTTGATGGCTGGTGAATTGCAGACCTTACTTAAACGCTTTACTTTTTAGTAAAATTTAACAAGACTACTATAAAAGTAAAAAAAAGGAAAATAAGATGCTCTGATCGAAAGTAGATCTTAATAAAAATACTATTTTCGGGAGAAAGAGCTAATGCTAAAACGGATTATATTACTGTCGATAGTTCTTGTTGTGGTTATTGCCAATCTCGTATCTGCATCATCACCACCTAAAATAGAAGCTGAGGCGGCTGTTTTAATGAAGGCAGATGATCTCCAAGTACTATTTGACAAAAAAGCAAATGACATTATGTATCCAGCAAGTACTACAAAGATAGTTACGCTTATTACCGCAATTGAAGAAGGTAACCTCAACAGTGTTGTAGTGGCAAGCCCACAAGCCGCTTTGTGTGACGGGTCTAGTCTAGAATTAAAAGCGGGCGACAAGTTAACTTTGCAGGAAGCGTTGTATGGAATGATGTTGGTTTCCGGAAATGATGCAGCGGAAGTCATCGCCGAAAACGTTGCTGGCTCAGTGCCACAGTTTGTCCAAAAGATGAATGATAAGGCTGAAGCAATTGGGGCAACCCGCACTCATTTCACAAACCCGCATGGTTTGCCAGACCCGATAAATCATTTTACTACTGCTTATGACTTGGCGCTGATTACGTCTTACGGAATGTCAAATCCGCTATTTGCCCAAATTGTTGCAAGCCGTGAACATGATGTTCGTTTTACTAGTGGTGCTGTCAGTCATGTGACAAATACTAACAAGCTTCTAAAAACATATAAAGGCGCAAACGGAGTAAAAACTGGCTTTACTAATGCGGCTGGCGAATGTTTAGTGGCATCGGCGACAAGGAAAAATGTTCAGCTAGTTGCAGTAATTCTTAACAGCGATTATCGATGGTCTGATGCGGCTAAACTTTTGGATTATGGCTTTCAGCAGTTAGGCCTATAAAAATATTTCACTCAAAAAGGCAGCTTATCCTAGAGCTGTCTTTTTATGCATGTAAGAAAGTATATATTGTCACATGCGTAGATGCTAATTTGTTTCTGTAGAAATTTTAGCAGATAATCCTTTGAATTTAGTATTATTTTTCAAAAATCCAACTTCTAATATAATTTTAGGTTAAGATGGCAGAAGTGATTTGTCAATAAATTAAGTAGCAACATATACTATAGAAGAGATATTAAATAATATATTTTATTTGTTATTGGAATTTATTTTATATTGCAAAATAGTCTTTTTCCTGTTATTATTAAGGCCATATAAGAAATACGCTTCAAAAAACTTGATCGTTCGTTCAAGTATTTGGATAAGGCAATGTGGCCTATGCATTAACTGCATAGGCTTTTTTTATTATAAAGATTTATTTTTGATAGATGAGAGAGGTGAATGATAATGATGGTCAAACTTTTGACATTAAATAATTTGGTGAAGGTAACTAAGATGCTTATAGGTTGCTTAATTGTGAGCGTAGGCATCTTGATTATGCATCATGCGCAACTAGTAACTGGTGGAACAGCGGGATTAGCCCTAAGCGCTTCTTACTTCTGGCAAATACCTTTTTCTACTGTGTTTATATTGGTAAACATTCCGTTTTACATTCTTTCAATTATGCGGATGGGAGTAAACTTTACTCTTTCGACCATCTTTTCGGTGGTAAGTTTATCGTTTATGACAGAAATGGATCGTTGGATAACTAGTTTTGCTATCCATCCATTCTTAAGTGCGATCTTAGGTGGCGTAATGATAGGGGCAGGTGTAGCCTTTCTTTTCTCAAATGGATCATCGCTTGGAGGGGCTAATATTCTAACATTATATTTACAGCGAGAATTTAACTGGGATCCTGGAAAGGTTAACTTTGTAATAGATTTTGCTGTCGTGCTATCGGGAAGTTATGCTGTGGGGCTAGTACAAGGTTTATATTCTGTTTTATCTATTGCTGTACTATCAAGTGTAATTAGTTTATTAAAGGTCAAAGTAACTCGCGCTACGACTACAACTAATTAACCTTGTTTTGCTACTACGCCGCCCTCTTTGGGCGGTTTTTCTTTTTTAAAACAACGAACAAACACTTTTAGCTAATCCCTACATATTCTAGAAGGAGTATTAATTTCTCTAGGAATCTTTCTAGGGGGTGAAAACAACTGTGTTAGTGAGTAGTGATAAAGAAATATCATCTATCCTTGTCATTTTTGGCGGCACTGGTGATCTGACTAACAGAAAACTGCTGCCAGCATTATACAATCTTGTCAGTGAAAGCTTACTGCCTGAAAGTTTTGCAGTAGTCGCAATTGGTAGAAAAGAAAAAACTGTTGAACAATATCGGCAAGAGGCATTCCAAGCTATTAATAAGTATTCCCGTAACAAAATAGCTAAAGATATTTGGGATAAATTGAGCAGTTTGATTTATTATTTGCAATTTGACTTTTTGGATTCGGCTGGATACGTGAGATTACAGGCATATTTAGAATCAATAGATGAAAAACACAATACAGCTGGTAATAGGACATTCTACCTTGCTGTAGCACCTGAATATTTTGAGCCAATTGTTAATGGGCTGCACTGTTATGAACTTGCTAAAAGAAGCGGTTCTTGGCAGAGACTTGTTATAGAGAAACCTTTTGGAAAGGATTTAAAAAGTGCAAAAAGCCTTAATGATAAATTAAGCGGTGCCTTCAGTGAAAAGAATATCTATCGAATTGATCATTACCTTGGCAAAGAAATGATTCAAAATATTATGGTACTCAGGTTTTGCAATTCTGTTTTTGAATCTGTGTGGAATAACAAGTATATTGACAATATCCAAATACTATTAAGTGAAAAAGCAGGTGTTGGAAGTCGGGGCGGATATTATGAGACTTCCGGCGCCATGAGAGATATGGTACAGAATCATGTGCTTCAGACGCTTTCCTTAGTTGCTATGGAACCACCTGTACAACTTACCCCTGACTCAATAAGAACTGAAAAGCTGAAAGTAATTCAAGCCATTGAGCCATTTTCGTCTAATTCAATTGACCACAATATAGTTTTTGGGCAATATGGCAGCGGACTAGTGGAAGGCAAAGCAGTTTCTGGATATAAAGAAGAAGAGAAAATTTCAGCATCATCAACAACCGAAACATTTGTTGCCATGAAATTGTTTGTTCAAAATTTTCGCTGGGCTGGTACACCGTTTTACATACGTACAGGGAAACGATTAGGAAGTAACGAGGGAAAGATTGTTATTCAGTTTAAAGCAGCTCCACCGCTTCTATACTTCAAGGACAAATTTGATCATCATGCTAACGTTCTCGTAATAAAAATACAGCCGGAGGTTGGAGTTTGCTTTCAATTTAATACCAGAAAATTCGGAACAACAGGAGAAATAATATCAACTAGAATGGATACAGGTAATGCATGCAGTACCACTGGGAATACACCTGAAGCTTACGAAAGGCTCATTTTAGACATATTGCGCGGTGACAATACTTTGTTTTCACGATGGGATGAGGTAGAAGCGGCTTGGGGTTTTATCGATAAAATTATAGAGCATCAAAAGCAGAAGAACCTTGAATATCCTAATTATCAAGCCGGTACTATGGGGCCAAGGCAAGCTAACGAGCTAATAGAGTGTGACGGCCGTAAGTGGTGGGATTGACAGGAGGAGAGGTAATTGAAAATATTTGACGTATCTATGAGTGTTCATTACGATATGCCAGTGTATAAAGGTAAAAACACTAAAAGACCTGCGCTAAAGACTGAAAGTGATTTTATCGTTAACTCGGTGTATGAAAGTAAAATTGAAATGAATCTGCATACAGGAACACACGTAGACGCCCCGCTTCATATGCTTTTGAATGGATATACAATTGATAAATTACCGCTAGATAAGGTTGTAACTAAGTGTAAGGTCTTAGATTTACAGGCTATTCAAGAGAAAATTACAAAAGATCACTTGATAGACCAAAATATTCAAGAGTGTGATTTTATATTGTTGAAGACTAAGAATTCTTTTGAAAACTTGCTTGAAGGTGATTTTGTTTATTTAGACAAATCAGGAGCTGAATATTTGGTAAAAAAATGCATTAAGGGCGTAGGGATTGATGCATTAGGAATTGAACGGAACCAAGCAGACCATGATACTCACAAGTTGTTATTCGGTGCAGATATTGTAATAATTGAGGGGCTTAGGCTTAGCTCAGTCAAGGAAGGAGAATATTTACTTGTAGCAGCGCCAATTAATATTGCTGGAGCTGAAGCAGCGCCAGCTAGGGCATTATTAATTGATGTTGTTGGTTAAATTACTATCATGTAATATTATGGTACCGTAAAACAGAAGGGTCTAGCATTTGCTAAATCCTTCTGTTTTTAGAGTAGTCAGCTGATTTGGTAGGTAACGATTAAGTCACTTAACGAATATTTAAACTTAAATTTAGGGAAATCATTATCTTAAATTAACTTTGTTTTAACATATATATTAAAAACTTATGTTACATTTAAATAAAATAAAGCAACTATAAAGAACTATATTACATATTTGGCGGAGGTTTTATGAGTAACGACTTTGATATAAAGCTAACTGAGGAAGAAATAGAAGAACTACTAAGAGACTTGCCAAGTATTTTACGACAATTGACCCATGAAGCAAAAATTAGCTTTGAAACTCGTGGTAATGGTGAGTGGTTAAATCCAGAAGATTATTCTAAAGAAAAAAGATAAAAGTGCCTATTAGTACGCACTTTTATCTTTATATTTGAAATCAACAACTATTTATTTACAACATTAATCGGGCTGCCTTCGATGAAAGCATTAATATTATCACCCATCAAATTAACTAGTCTTTGTCTGGACTCATAACGGCGCCAGCCAATATGAGGTGTCATTATAACATTTTCCATCTCAAAAAGAGGATTATCCGTAGATGGCGGCTCAATTTCTTGAACATCAAGTCCAGCTCCTGCGATTTGGCCGTTGCGGAGAGCTTCAATTAAATCCGCTTCATTAATAAGTGCTCCTCTTGATGTATTAACTATGTAAGCAGAAGGCTTCATTAAGCTGAGTCTTTCTTTATTAATGATATGTTTTGTATCGGCAGTCAGTGGGCAGTGCAAAGAGATAAAATCACTTTGCTTAAGCACTTCTTCTATTGAAACGAACTTAACGTCTTCTCCAAAAGTTTTTGGAAACGGATCATATATAATGACATTCATTCCGAGAGCTAGACCAAGCCGTACAGTGTTTCGGCCGATAGCGCCAGCGCCTATAACCCCAAGTGTCTTCCCTTGCAGCTCGAAATGCGGAACGCTCAAGAAATTAGTAAAATTACTGAAATCTTTGCGCGATAACATATGATGCTGTTGAGGTAATGAAGCACTTAAATTTAACACAAAAGTAATAGCTAACTGAGCGACTGCTTCAGTACTATAACTTGGTATATTGCAGACATCAATATTTTTTTCTCTAGCGGCAACGATATCAATATTATTGTAACCGGTGCCTGCTTCGCAGATAAGCTTAACTGAGGGAGGAAACTGAGAAATTACATCTCTGCCTACTGGCAGCTCTTTGGTAATAATAATATCTTGATCTTGAACCCTTGCTAAAATCTCATCATTTTCGCTGGAGTCATAATTAGTTAAAGTAGTTAAAGTAGTAAGTGGTGAAAAATCTAATTTGTTATCAAAATCCAATTTTGCGGCATTAAGAAATACGGCTTTCATAATTGCCCCCCTAAAGTTAGAATATTTACACTATAAGTATATTCCTACAGTGTTTGCCTGTCAATCTTTACTAATTTCTAATACATAAGCCTAAAAAAAGGACTTATTTCTTATTAAAAGAAGGGATTTACCATTTTGGTAAATCCCTTCTTTTAATAAGAAAGCCCGCAATACCGTCTTCTTTATATGTCCAAACCTGCTGCTCGCAGGTGGGTATTATAAGATATGTTTTTGTCATCCACGCTTAGGAGGCGCGACAGCTGCATATCATCAAATTCCCTATATAATAAAGTAGGTTGGACATATTTAGTTGACGCGTATCGCAGGCCACATGATTTAAAGTAAAAGCTATGATATCACATAAGTTGAGTCTGCTCAATCTTTCCTATCGGCCATCTTTATTAGTTTTTATATTTTGCTACGATCTAGCTTAGTTATACGTTGTAATACTCATTCATACAAATTGTTGAAAACTACTTAATTCGTTTTACGTCTTCGACACTCCAATCATTATAATAGTCTCGATCTAAGTCGACAATATATTTTTCACCAGTTAGGTTTTTTTCTACCATAACTGTAGCACTATCACGGGATTGTGATACTAGAGTAAAGGAATCTCTGTATCGATCAAAACCATATTTATAACCAGCATCTTTTACAAACGAAATTGGGTTAAAGTATTGGTGAGCCAAACGCCAATTAGTGTGATGGTTATAATTGTCACTGCGATAATATATTCGTCCATCTTCATACCAGCCTTGATTTTCGTCTGAGCTAGGCCAGCCGTGCTTGTGTTCATGCCAGCCTCGTCCTGGTGGTTTGGATTTTTCGGCTTTATCAGATTTAACATGTTTCACGGTGACAGGAGGAGCTTCAGCGGCAGATGCTTGAGCCATTGGAATTCCAGGTAAAGCAGCTCCAGCCATAATTGCAGCAACGGCAAAAGCTGCTGCTGCACGTTTTGATTTGCGGCGTAGCTGCTTATTTTTAGCTGATTTTTTCTCCATTTTGAATCCCTCCAATTTTTAATGTCAAAAAGCTAGCACTTAATAATAGTTTTTCTTTTCTTAAGCCCTATGATTCCTGGTAATTTAAACTGACTGTTTTAAAAAAAAGAATAAATTCTTTTAATATGCCATAGTATTTTTTATATACAAAATTTTAAAAAAATTGGTAATTTTTATTAAAAAAATATTGACAAACAAATAAATTGATAATATTATTTAATTAATAATAATTATCAATGGAAGGGGTTAGAATATAATGCTTAAAGTGGGTAAAAAAGCACCAGATTTTTCAATGTCGACTACAAAAAATCTTGAGTCGCTTGATCATGTAGTAAGTCTTTCGGATTATCAAGGTAAGTGGCTTGTTCTTTTCTTCTATCCTCTCGACTTTACATTTGTTTGCCCAACAGAAATAAGGGGCTTTAATTCACGGATTGCCGAGTTTACACAACTTGGGGCGGAAGTACTGGGAGTAAGTACTGATAGTGTTTATTCACATAGAGCATGGGTAAAAACATCACGCGATGAAGGTGGTCTAGGCGGACTAGATTATCCTCTAGCATCAGATATTACAAAGCAGGTAGCGCGTGACTATGGTGTTCTAATTGAAGAAGAAGGAATAGCGCTTCGTGGGCTGTATATAATAGATCCTGACGGAATACTGCGTTATCAAGTCGTTACAGACTTAAGTGTAGGAAGAAGTATTGAAGAAACACTTCGTGTTCTGCAGGCACTCCAGACAGGCGGTCTTTGCCCAATCGACTGGCAGCCAGGTGAAAGAACCATTTAATACATAGTGGTTAATATGTTTAAAACTAAAAAAATTTTAGGAGGGTGTTAAGAATGTCTGAGGTTAAAGAAAAAGAAACTATAGTTAATGATTGCAGCAGTGCTGGTAAAGGTTTTGCACGGACAGAAGATAATGATATAGTGGCAGAAAATTGCCCACTACCATCGGGACAAGGAAAAGGGTTTGCTAGAACCGATGCTGATGAAGAAATAGGGCAAGCATGCGGTATTAACGGAAAGCGTGATTGCAGTACTGCAGGAAAAGGTTTTGCACGTACTGATAGTAATGATATAGCTCCAGAGGATTGTGCTTTACCTGACGGTCCTGGTAAAGGCTTTGCTAAAACTGAACAGCCTAAATAAATAGCTTGAAAACTCTAGAAAGAGGTATTATCCTAATTCTAGAGTTTTTTTATTTTCGGGGTGTCTCCTTTAAGTTTCCTTATCATAAAATGTCATGGAGAATAAACTTCTTGAAAGGGGAGGGATATCAATGAATATTGAAATTACCTTGCTGCATTGGACGTTTTCAATGTTTATTCTACTGATTATTGCCGCAATGGTAATGCGTAGAGACAGCAGTTTAGTCTGCATTATTGGAATATTATTAATCGGATTTTTTGCTAAAGGAAGCTTAAGTCAAGCTATAATTGGAATCTTTAACAGTTTTATTTACGCAATTAATGAATTGGCTGGGACAATTCTAGTTATTTCTCTTATTGTTGCAATGAGCACAGCGTTAGCAATAACGGGTGTAAATGAGTATATGGTCGCACCATTTGCTCGAATTATTAGATCGCAAAAAGCTGCGTATTGGGTTATCGGGATATTTATGATGGTTATTTCATGGTTTTTTTGGCCGTCACCAGCGGCAGCCCTTATGGGGGCCGTTCTGCTTCCAGTAGGCCGTAGGGTCGGTTTACCGGCTATCGGTGTGGCAATGGCCATGAATTTATTCGGTCATGGAATTGCTTTATCGGGTGACTGGGTTATTCAAGCTGCTCCAAAACTGACAGCCGGAGCTGCTGGCATACCAGTGCAAGACGTAGTAAATGCCAGTATTCCATTGCTTTTTGTGATGGGTATAGTAACGGTGAGTGTTGCTTATTGGATGCTTCAGCGTGATATTGCCTTTGGTAAATTATCTGTGGAGCCTGACACCGCTTTACCAGATATTATTACTGTAGAAAGAAATGAAGAAGATGCCTCTTTATCTGAAACTGCGAAAAAGATATTAGCTGCAATGGTGCCTATTTTATTCGCTGTCGATGTGCTGGTAATGTATCTACTAGAGCTAAGAGGTGGTGATGCAACAGCACTCATAGGAGGAACTGCGATTTTAATACTAATAGTAATTACATTGGTGGTACATAGAACTAAAGTACTTGAGAAGACAACGACTTATCTAGTAGAGGGTTTTAAATTTGGTATTACAGTTTTTGGACCAATTATTCCTATTGCCGCTTTCTTCTATCTAGGAGATAGTGGTTTTACAGCTATCTATGGCAAAGTTCTTCCGGCAGGTTCTAGCGGATTAGTTAATGATTTAGGTATAGCTATGGCAAATAGTGTGCCGATAAATGCTGTAATTGGCGCATTTACAATGACTATTGTGGGTGTCATAACGGGGCTAGATGGCTCAGGATTTTCTGGTATATCACTAGTTGGCTCCTTAGCTAAGTTATTTTCCGTTTCCACCGGTTCTGGAATCGCAACACTTACAGCATTAGGGCAAATTGCAGGTATATTTACAGGCGGAGGAACCTTGATACCCTGGAGTTTAATAGCTGTAGCGGCAATCTGTAATGTAAGTCCATTTGAACTTGCAAGGCGAAACTTAATACCAGTAATATCAGGATTCTTGGCGATGACGTTATTAGCAATTTTTTTGATATAAGTAAAAAATAGCTGTAGAATTAAAAATAAATATGACCGTGAGATCTCAGTTGAATTTATTGGGAAGTTTACAATAATTCTACTGAGTTTTTCTTTGTTGTTAGCATAATTCAAGTTTACACAAGTCGAAAGTTATTGACTTAAAAATTCTAATAGTTTACAATCACAATATTCTAAGTGTGATCAAAGGAGTCCAGAGATGAAACTTAAGTATAATATGCTGCTATTGCTAGCAGCGGCAATCTGGGGGTTCGCATTTGTTGCTCAAAGAGTAGGAATGGAGCATGTTGGACCATTTACCTTTAATGGTATAAGATTTGCCCTGGGAAGTCTGTCGTTGTTACCGCTGATGTTCTTTTTTAAGGAGGATTCAAAGGAGATAGACAGATGTGAATCGCCTAAGTGTGTTAAAAGCTCATTAAAAGTCGGCATTCTTGCTGGAACAATTCTATTTATTGCTGCTTCCCTCCAGCAAATTGGTTTAATATACACGACGGCAGGTAAAGCGGCATTTATAACTTGCTTATATATCGTGCTTGTACCTATGGTTGGTATTTTCTTAAATCAGCGTATTCCGGGCAGTACTTGGATAGGATCAGTCTTAGCCGTTATCGGCTTGTATTTTCTGTGTGTCAAAGAAAGTTTAACTATTTCGTATGGTGACTTGCTTGAATTAGTTGGCGCTTTTTTTTGGACTGCGCACATTTTAGTAATAGATAAGTTTTCTAAGCAAATTGATACTCTTAAGTTAGCCTTTTTTCAATTTGTAACTTGTGCGATCTTTAGTCTAGCTACAGCTTTAATTTTTGAAAGTTTAGTTATAAACGATATTCTTCAAGCTGGTATTCCGATACTATACGGCGGTATTTGTTCCGTCGGTATTGCTTATACATTACAGATAGTTGGCCAGAAAAAAGCCTCGCCGTCGCATGCTGCAATTATTCTTAGTATGGAAACGGTTTTTGCAGCAATAGGCGGATGGCTTATTATTAATGAATATCTAGGTGCACGTGAGATTTTTGGCTGTATACTAATGATGGTCGGGATGCTTGTATCACAACTTTGCAGCTTAAAGCCGGATCAAAAAAGTGAGACTAAAATGAGCGAACTAGTATAATTAAATATGATAAAAAATTACAATTTATTGAAGGTATTACAATTTTTTTCAAGAATAGATAATATATGACTTTGAAGTACAAGGAGAATGACGTGTAGCGATGTTAATTAATAATGAATCCAATTATTTGCTGGAAGTTCTAAATAACATTGCAGCCACTATGCCAGATTATAGCGAGGGTGATACAATACACGCTTTGATTGCGCGGGATAGCACAGTTTTGGCAAGTTGGTTAGAAAGAGACAACCTAAAAGTTGAAACTTCTGATGAAACAATAATAAATATAATAAATCAGCAATTTAGTTCTGTTCTTGATACCGTTGCACCAGGTTTCGAATTCGATATTTCTGAGGTAAAGTACAACTCTTCAGATAAAGACAGTCTTAAGGTAATGACAACGCCTTGGCGTCGTATTGAAGTGTCAGTTTCTAAAGGTAGTAGCAGGTTTCGTTTTAAGGGTAAAACTGCAAGGCGAAAAGAAGCCGTTTTTAAATCTTGGGAAAAATTGAGCTATGCTTGCATGCTGATTTTTGCGCTGGTTATATTTCCTCTTGTAGGCTTTTCGCGACCAGCACAACCAATAGTAATTGCTCAACCTGATCCTGTAGTTGTTTATGTAAAAGGATATGTAATGAAACCAGGGGTATATAAAATGCCTGGCGATTCAAATATAGCGGATGCAATTAATGCAGCTGGCGGGCCAGGGCTTAATGCTGATCTGGAAAAGGTAAGTATGTCGAAGGCGATAACGGACTGTGAGGAAATTATAATTCCAAGCAAAAATAATGTACAAGTTAAATAGTTTAGAAAATGAAATACACCCTAACAGGGTGTATTTTTTGGTATGCTGAAAACCTATTATTTAGGCTGTCGAGAAAGGTTCAGCTGCTAGGCGCACCGCAGAACCAAGCAGCGCCGCGTACTGCGTTCGTACGCAAGCAATGGGTTTGAGGAGCAACAACGCAAATGGGCCTTTATCGACAGCTTGTGAGATACACCCTAGTAGGGTGTATTTTTTTAGTGCAGTATGCTTATTGAGGGAGGTAATAAATTCAGATGTCTCGGTCAATAATAATTTGGCGGTTTTTAAGTATACCTAAAGGAGAGATACTTTGAAAATACCACTTAATTATCAAAGGTCTGATTACGATTGTGTGCCAGTAACATTCCTGAATGGACTAAGTTATCTTTTTGAGCGGGCGGAAATTAGGCCGGAACTTATCAAAGCAATATATAGTTTTTCAATGGATAATCCTGACAACGACGGTCATCCCGGCAGATGCGGAACTTCAAAAGTAGGAGTTAGGTCCCTTGTGGAGTGGATCAATCAGTATAGCAGAAAAGAAAAATTTGGTTTAATTTGTGAGTTTTTAGAAGGCGAAGAGATAACGCCTACTAGTGAAAGAATAACTCATTGTCTTGAACGTGATGGAGTAATGCTGGCATGTGTAAGTCTAGAAAAAGCGGATCATTATGTACTTGTTACAGCAATAGATGAGGATTATGTATATATTTTTGATCCTTACTATTCCTCCGCCAAACTGAAGACAAGCCATTTTGATTATATAGAAGACAAGCCATTCAAAATGAATCGACGAGTGAAACAGGATGTTTTCTATTATCAAGAGAAAAAGTTATATTCACTGGGTGAACAGTCAAAACGCGAGGGTGTATTAATGTATCTCGAAAATAATGGAATGAGGCTTAGTAAATAAATTGGATCTTCTCACAGTTTGCTTAAGGCATTTATAAAATCGGGAGGTAAAGGTGCTTCGATAGTAATTTCACCATGATCTTTTAGGTTATTAAAAGTAACAGCTGAAGCATGTAAAGCCTGACGTGAAATTGCTGGCGAACGAACACCATACATTCCATCACCAATAATCGGACAATCTTGATATGCAAGGTGCAAACGAATTTGATGTGTACGTCCGGTATCAAGCTGCAGTTCAAGTAAAGACGCCTCGTTTAAGGTACGTATTGTCTTATAGTGTGTAACTGCCGGTTCGCCGTTTTCGGCTACCGCTCGTCTGTTAGGCATTGTTGGATGAGGGCCAATAGGAGCATCTATTATTCCTGATGGAGGAGTAATGAAGCTTTTGACTAACGCGATATAAGTTCGCTTAAGTGTATTTGATTTTAGCTGCTGTTCGAGAATGGATTGACTTTTTGAATCTTTAGCAAATATTACACATCCCGAAGTATCACGATCAAGCCTGTGGATTGCTCTGATTGTAGTTAGAGTACCGCGGTTTTGTAGAAAATACGCTAAATGATTTGCTAAGGTTCCGCTTTGCGTTTGGCCTGTCGGATGAACCAGCTGGCGGGCTGGTTTGTTTAAGATGAGCATATAGCTATCTTCATATAGGATATCCACATTGCCTGGTTCAGGAATAACGCCATAAGAAGTATCTTCTAAATTCATAACTTGCAAAGAACTGCCACTTTTTAAAGTTCTTTGCAGAAAAACCGGCTTACCGTTTAAGCGAATACCTTTTAGGCGGGTAAGCTTTTGTATTTTACGGCCAGAACACTGTAAAACTTGTTTTAGATAGTTTTCGACAGTGAAGCCATTGTGTTCTTCGCTAATTATATAAGTACTAAAAGATTTCAAAATGAAGCCTTCTTTCGGCAGCTATGAAAGCTGTTTCTATTTAATATACCAAATATTATAACACTCATATGATAAAGTAAAGACTTGAAGAGCGGGTTAGTCATCGGACAAATACAAGATATGGCAATATTTTCTCCGTTTTCGCCTGAAAGTATCAGCACTTAACAAAATTATGATGAGGTTCTAAAACCCTCTTGAGTTTACATAATGACTTATGTTAAAATAGTCACGTTGTATAGAAGGAGGTGAATTATGCTAAAGTTCGCTTTAAATATAGGATACAAGCAGTGTGTTTTTACTTTTATGCCTATTGCAATTTTAATGATTATACCATTACTTTTTATTCCTCAAATAAGGCAGAATTCAAACTACTTGCAGCTTTTTGAAATAATCGTAGCAACTCAAGCTATTGTTTTTTGCTTTGTTTCAGGCAGAATCTATTGTCTGCTTAAAAATAAATGCAGTGACTAATTAAGTACAACTAGAAAACTGCGAGGCCGGTGGCCTCGCAGTTTTTTGCATAGTCATTTTAAATTTTCCAAAGTGCAACGTCGACTTTAGCTTACGCCAAAGGTTCGAGCGCGATAGTTTTCTTTACTAAAAGATAAATGAGGGCAGTTTTTGAATCGATAACTTGTCCCAAAAGGAACTCGTTGTGTGTATTATAAGGTTTAGAGATCGCGTGTATCTCGCTTTTCTTCTTTGTTCTTATTTTTAAACTTATTCCACAAGAAGCGTCCTGCCATGAAAACACCAGCTGCTATCATGACATTAAACAGCATGCCAAAGATAGAAGCAAAGAGCTCTGAATTGCCAAAGCCAAACATGCTGCCAAGCATACTGCCTAGAAGCATACCGCCGCCTAACAGACCTACGTTGCGCATAAAGCTGCTTCCGGTATTTGCTTGTTGTGGAGTGCTTTGAGGGGTTGCTGATTTAGCAGCAGGAGCTTTGTCGCTGTAACTGTTGGCAGGTGCCGAAGGTTTATAATCCGAGGAGTTGCTTGGTGCTGTCTGTGATGTAGAAGCTTTAGGAGCCGGTGCGGACATTCTTGGTTTTGAACTGCTTTTAGCTGCAAACCCTATTGAACTGAAAGCAAAAGCAAATACCAAAGTTAAAATTAAAAGTTTTTTCATTATTTATACCTCCTTGAATGTTTTTATATCTTCTGGAAAGGTGTATATCTCGGCAAGGTTAGGAAGCTCACCAGACAGGTAACGATCAATATCATGCACATCAATATAGAAGCTACAGGTAACTTCCATAAAGCCCTGTTCTTTACCTTGGCTTAAATCTCTAATTGCAATCAGACGTTCGCGAAGACTTAAGCAATCTTCTTTAGACGCAACAACACTGAGAGTTGTTAGAGGCACACCGTATTCCCGAAGAATATCTTGTAAACTCATTCTTTCTGACATGATTAATCCTCCATTTCAGTTATTGGCAGGGAATAATTAGATTTAGATTTACTCACCCCTTGCAGTTATTTTGCCAAAATTAAAATAAAATAGACCTTGCCTATATGATTACTCATATAAGCAAGGTCTTACCAACAAATTAATGCCAGCAGAGCCGGGGCAATAAATTGCTCCGTATTGACGACTGTGCTGTAACGGTTACTCCCCTTGCGAAATATACTGTTAATGATAGTATACTTACTATATAGTTAGCTGTCAAGCAAGTATTATGTAATTGAAAAAACAAATATAAATATTAAGAAAATTCTTAAAACATAAAAGGGAATCTAAATTGCATATAGAAGAGATATCAAGATTATTTTAAAGTTTAGTTGTGATATTTAGATTTCAAAATAATATAATTATTCTAATTAAATTATAAATTTATTACTAAAGTAGGAGGGGATGAAACAATTGATTATTTGTGATGGGTGCCAGTGCCGTGATTGCCACAGAAGGGTCTGTACATTCGTTACCTGTAATTGTTGTGAAGACTGTGATGCACGAAAAACAAGCTGCGGCGGTTTTACCGCAGATTTTAAATCAGATAATAAAAGTGATGTCGAATGAAAAATGAGCATCCTCGCTAATGAAAGCGGTGATGCTCATTTTTTATATTACCCGACAGCTGCCTCTGGCACACTATTAGTCTTTTCGTTAATAGATGGTATCTTAGCTGGACGGGGGTCCAAGATATAAACAATAGCAAAGGTTAATACGCTTATCGGCCATGCTAGATATATCGGATGAGAAACTACGCGGATAGCAGGTACAAACTGCCATGCCACTAGGAAAAGGATACCTACTAATACTGTCCAGAAAGCAGAACCCTTTTTGCATAGACTTGGAGCGAATAGCGCGAATAAAAGTACAGTTGTATATGATGTTGTCAAAGTGAGACCAATTAATAAGGTCTTAATAATTCCTAATACTGAAGTAGCCATCCAATACGTTAATAGGCTTATTACCAGTACAATACCCCGGGAAATCATCAATTGTCTCTTTTCGCTCATGTCGGGCTGGATAAAGCGCTTCCAGATATCGTTTACAATGAGTGTTGAACTTCCTAGCAGCAGTCCAACAGCAGTTGAAACGTCAGCAGCCCATAGACCTGATAATGCCAAGCCTGCTGAAACAGGATCAAGATCTAAAATAACTTTTGGCAATGCCATTGCTGGAGCAATGTTCGGATATTTTGCGGCTGCAACTATTCCCAATATTGCACTTAAAAAGCCTATTGGAAATATAATCAGCCCACCGATGATAAAGCCCATTTTGGCGCTTTTACCATCTTTTGCAGCAAAAGCAATTTGAGTCACCGCTTGATTAGAACATGCCTGAGTTATCATTACTGTAAACCAGGCGATTATCATAGCCATACCTACGCCTTCAAACATTGAAAACCAAGGACCATTAGCAGGCAGACTTGCTGACAAACCGGAAAAACCGCCAACTTTTGATATGGACAAGATCGCTCCGGTGACTATGCCGATATATATAACAATAACATTTATAAAATTGCTCAAGCCTGCAGCCCAGTAGCCGCCAACTAGTGTTATACCGATAAAGGTTACAGCACTAACTAGCATACCTGATTTGAAGGTGAAAAACTCAGGCATTAATGCGGCTAGAATAGCTCCCCCAGCAACGTATTGAAGTGCGGTAATAACCATTTGAATAACTACCTGTCCGAAAACACCGACTATCCGTCCTGAAGTGTCAAAATATCGCTCAAACAGTTCAGGGATTGTTGTTACTTCAAGGGAACGAAGCTTTGAAGCCATTACCAAACCAACAACCACCGCGCCTGCTGCCCATGCACCATTATACCAGCCGGCAGATATACCAACTTTATAGGCCTGCTCCGCAACTCCGATTGTTGAAGCACCGCCGATAGCCAAACCTGCGACCATTGTTGATATGATACTTGTTGTAAAACCTCTTCCGGCCAAAAGATACCCTAAGTACCCGCCTTTGTTGAGTTTAGTTGAATACCAGGACACCGCATATAAAACTACAATATATGCTATCACTATTAATAAAGGTATATTCACAGTAACCCTCCTAAATAAATTGGTCTCAAACGAACTATTCCTAAGCCTTTTAACAAACGTTATAAAATACAATTTGTTTAGCTAAAGGAATGTGTACAATGAATACAAACCAATATTAACACTTGAAATAGATTAATGCAATAATAATACACAAAAAATCATTATAAATGTAAGTATATATTCGTAAAAATGGACTAATGTTTTCAGTGGAGAGACTAAAGGTTTTTGGATAGACCTGGAACTATATATGGAAGGCTATCAGGTAAATCATTGGGCAGGAATATGCTCAATAAAGAATGAATAAATTTCTCTAAATATGTTATATATAGTTAAAGGTAAGTGTAGGCATTGTATATGAAAGGAGTTCTTAAATGAATCAAAATTTACTTGAAAAATATGCTCGCCTAATAGTTAAAACAGGAGTTAATATTCAAAAGGATCAAATTTTAGTAATAAATGCACCGATTGAATGTGCCGAGTTCACTCGCCTAATAGCTCAAACGGCTTACCAAGAAGGAGCAAGAGATGTTGTTATAAATTGGAAAGATGAGTTGTTTTCGAAAATACGTTTTCTTCAAGCTCCCGAAGAAGTGTTTGAAGAATTTCCTGAATGGCAAAGACAATTCTATTTAAGTTATTTACATAAAGGGGCGGCATTTTTGAGTATTTCAGCCTCAGATCCAGAACTGCTGAAAGATGTTAATCCCGACAGAGTAGCTAAAGCCCAAAAAACTGGCAGTATAGCGTTGCAAGAATATCGTGAAAAACTTATGAGCAACAAAAACGCCTGGTGCGTTATTTCTATTCCAACTAAATCGTGGGCCAAGAAAGTATTCCCCAATCTTCCAGAGGGCGAAGCAATTGCTAAGCTATGGGAAGCGATTTTTGAAGTGGTAAGAGTAACTAGTGTCGACCCAGTCGCTGCATGGGAAGAACATAAAACTAATTTAAAGAAGAGCATGGACCTCTTGAATTCGCATAGTTTCAAATATCTTCAATATAAAAATGCTGCAGGTACGGATTTGAAAATTGAGCTCCCTGAAGACCATATCTGGCTTGGTGGAGCTGAGGCAACACCAGAGGGATTAGAGTTTATTGCCAACATGCCAACTGAAGAAGTATTTACACTTCCTAAAAAGACAGGGGTAAATGGGAAGGTAGTCAGCTCCAAGCCTCTAAATTATAATGGCAATCTTATTGACGAATTTACTTTAGAGTTCAAAGATGGAAAGATTGTTGAATATACGGCTAAAAAAGGTTATGAAGTATTAAAGAACCTTGTAGAAACCGATGAAGGCTCCTGCTATCTCGGGGAAGTTGCACTAGTTCCATTTAACTCGCCGATTTCTCGTTTGAATATTCTTTTCTATAATACACTTTTTGATGAAAATGCCTCATGTCATTTGGCAATAGGTAAAGCATATCCTGTTTGTATAAAAGATAGTGAGAAGATGAGTAAAGAGGAATTGTTAGAAAATGGCGTGAATGACTCGTTAGTTCACGAGGATTTTATGATAGGTACTTCTGATCTTGAAATAGTTGGAATTACAGCAGACGGAAAAGAGATTGCTGTATTTAAAAATGGAAATTTTTCATTTTAAACTGAACGGATTAGCTATGAATAGCTAATCCGTTTTTGACTTATAATAAATATAATCTAAAAAACGTGGGGACATGTTGCAATTTATTATTAAATAACATACAATATAAATAAATAATAAAAATGAGCAAAGAAGCTCCCCGCAAATTAATGCGAGGGAGTTTTTTGCCTTTAAGGAGGGGCGTTTTTAATGACACATTTTATTGCACCATCAATTCCTGAGGTAAAAGATCAAACTGAGGGTTTCTCCCATTTTAACGAAAATATTGGGGCAGTTCTGCATCGTCTAAACCCAGATGATTTGGAAGCGATTGAGCAAGCATGGATGTGTCTTGCTGAATTCAGCCCCGACTACATGACTTAAAAAGGTAACCGGCAGAGCAAAATTGCTCTGCCGGTTTTTTGTTATACGATAAGAAAGTATAAAACTTTCTTACATGCATAAGGAGATAAGTATCGACTTCCGCTGTCGCTAAGGCTCGGCGCAAGCCGTGTTTTCTTTATGAAATTAATTTTTTAGTCATTAGTTTTATTGGTAAAGGCAGTAAAATTATTGCAAAGACAGCAAGAGTGAGTACATGTAACCAAAGGGTGTCTGACAATTGCCCTAGAGCTAACGCTCGGCATACTTCAACACTATGGAAAAGGGGATTTATCAAGTTTGCTTTCTGCACCCATACCGGTAGGGCGCTAACTGGAAAGTAGAGTCCGCCAAAGAGGAAAAACGGCATTATGGCTAGAGTTATATAGTAATTTATGTAATCAATATTGCTGGTAACTCCTGTGTAGCATAATGCCATAGTGGAAAATAAGATGCCGGGAAGTATTAAGAATAACGGTATTAATAGAGCGTATATAGATTTTATTTGCCCTAAGGCCGTTACAACAAGTAATATTACTGCACCAAAAACAACGCTTTTAAAAGTGGCATATAATATTTCACCAATTACGACATCTTTTACTGTAACTGGCCCTGCCAGCAAGGCCTGAAAAGCTTTTTGGTAGTGCAGGCGGACAAAGGTACCATAGGTACATTCAAAGGTTGCCGAATACATTGATGAAAGCGCAACCATTCCAGGGGCAATAAACTGAATATAGCTCATACCGTCAATTTGCTGTACAAAGGCACCTAGGCCAAAGCCCATAGCAGAAAGATATAATAGTGGCTCAATTACATTGAACATTAAGTTATGCTGCCAGGTTCGCGCGAAAACTTTTAGATGTCTATTAAGTATTTTAAATGCACCCTTCATTCTTCTTCTCCTTTACCGGTAAGCTTTAAAAAGACATCTTCTAAATTTGATGGGCGCAATAGGCAGGCATGCTGGGGAATACCCCAGTCTTTTAGCTTTTCCCAAAGCAGTTGTCCATTTTCGCAATACAAAAATATGCCATCAGCAACTTGGAGGATTTCACCATTAGCTTTTTCAACTTTTTCGCGTAGGTCGCTTGGAACAGAGTCAGCAGGCATGTGCAATTCAATTACATAAGGAAGTACGCAGCGAGCTATCAATTCTCGCGGACTTCCTTCGGCCAAAATTTCTCCTTCATGCATTACTACAAGTCGGTCGCATATTTGCATGGCTTCTTCCATGTAGTGTGTAGTTAGAATCAAGGTAACACCAATGCTTTTTAGACTACGCAGTTTTTGCCATACTAAATGGCGGGCCTGCGGGTCTAAACCTGTAGTTGGTTCGTCGAGGACAACAATTTTTGGGGCATTTATTAAAGCACGAGCAATAACTAAGCGGCGCTTTAATCCACCGGATAAACTTTCTACTGATGAGTTTTCTTTATCCTGCAGGCCCATTGATATAAGTAGTTCTTTGCTTCTTTCGCGCAACTTACTGCCATCAAGTCCGAACAAAGCGCCGTAAACCTCTAAGTTTTCGATTACAGTTAAGTCTGGGTCTAGATTATCTTCTTGAGGGACTATTCCTAGTTTGCTTTTTATCTCGGGGGGCGTAAGTATTATCTTTTGACCAAACATTGAAAGTGTTCCCTCGTCAACTGTGGAGAGTCCATAAATCATTCTCATTGTTGTTGATTTTCCAGCCCCGTTATGACCTAAAAAGCCAAAACACTCGCCTTCTTTAATGTTAAAGGAAATTCCTTTTAGTGCTCGAAATCCGCCATAACTTTTCCCGAGGGCTTGAGCTGTAATAATATTGTTCAGTATAATCTCATCCTTTCTAACGTGGACCATGTCTGTTGACAAACCTATCCAGGCTGTTGAGAAAGTTCAGTTGCTAATGGTACCGCAAAACCCAGCAGCACCGAGTACACGGTGTACGCAAGCAATGGGTTTGAGGTTGAGGGACGCAAATGAGCCTTTATCGGCAGCCTTACGCTAACCACATTCTAATGTTTCATATATAACTTGCAAAAGTTTTGCCGCTCGTTCTTTCCAGGAATTATTTCGGGCAAGTTCTATTCTAGACTCACGCCCAGCAACGTCCAAGTTTGGCTGATAGCCGGGGAAGAGATCTTCATTAATAATAGATACATGGGCCGGAGGGATTTCTGGCAAGGCAGTACTCAATATTGGCTTACCACTAGCTAGATACTCCCAGAATTTTATCGGATTAACTCCTCTTGTCATGTCCGTGATTTTAAATGGCAGAAGACAGAAATCGAAATTACTCATATATACAGGAAGTTCAGAATAATCCTTATGTCCTAAGTAATGCATATTGCTATTAGTCATGCAGATACCTTTTTGCAGCAGCGCCGAACCAATAAAAACAAATTCATAGCTTGGAAGACAATGAGCCATATAATTAACTAGCTGCCAATCTACCCAAGGAGCGATAGCGCCAATATAGCCAATTATCGATTTGCCGGAGGAAAAAGGCTTGCCATTTAACTGCTGATGTATTTGTGCTTTTTTAAAATGTTCGAAGTCACAGCCATTAGGTATATAATGAATTGGTGCATCCGTATATGTACTTGCCCGTTTAACCAGCGAAAGGGCAGAGGCTGACCGAATATCAGAGTTTTGTACTGCGTACTTATAATGTGTGTTCCAAACCGCAAACTCGTCCACAGGTTTGTCTACTGAATCAAAAATAATAAGGTCAACTTTTGATTGAGCAATATAAGTTATATGCTGGGGATATGTAAAATACGCGGCTATTGGAGTGCTTGGAAAACTATCTCTTGCCCATTGAAGTGCTGTATCGTAGCTTACTTCATTTGCAAGTATAATGCTCTCAGATAAATATTGTATACCACGTATACGTTGTTTGTGGAGATTAGGGTTACAGAAAATGCAAACACAGCCTAATGACGAAAGTGCTTTTAATAGCTGCTGAGGCCGTTGATGAAGATAATCCCAGTCAATAGTAGGAGGATAGAGTATTACTGGTTTCATAAGAATCACCCCAGTAAATAGTTTATTCACAAGGGTTATATTATGTGCAGGCTTCCCTACAAGGCCCATTTACTAAGCGCACCTTTCTCAAAAGCCTAGGTATTTATTTTTTTCAAAAAGCTTATTTTATGTTATTACTATTTTAAAATTATCTTGCTGCTTATCTAATATGGCTTTGTCTGTTTAAAGATATAATAGCAGATATTGCAGCAAAGCATGCCCCGGCTAACAGTGCAATATGGTAACCTGATAAAAAAGCCTCAGTCAGCTGAGTAGATGTGGGTACTGCTATGTTTTCAAGGAAAATTCGTCGTTTGAATTCAAAAATTGACACTGCAGCAGCAGTACCGCTAACCATACCGACATTTCTAATAAGCGCATTTATACCGCCGGCAACTCCCAACTTTTCTGCTGAGACTGAACTTAAGATACTGTTATTGTTTGGTGATTGAAATAAGCCAGTACCAATACCAAGACATGCCTGGCAAAGGGCAATTTTCCACAATTCGGTTTCAGGAGCAATGCCGGATAAGTATAATAGCCCTGTAATCGTTATTGATAAACCGCCTACAGTAAGCAGCTTGAGATTTACTCGTTCAGATAAGTAGCCGCTAATAGGTGCAACGACAGCCATCATGAGCGGAAATGGAGTTATTAACAGCCCAATATGGGTTGGCGCTAAGTTGCGGACATTATCCAAATAGAAAGGCATTAGCATATTGTTCGAAAACATAGCCATAAATGAAAATAAACCTGATAATGTACCAGCTAAGAAGGGCCAGCGATGAAATAATGTTAGATCGATCATGGGGTATTTGAGCTTTCCTTCATAATTGACAAACCATGCTAATGTGACAGCACTTATGAGCAGGGTGCTTATAGTCGTGTAAGAACGCCAGCCCCATTCATGTCCTTCGCTTAGTACTAACAGCAAACTAATCATACCTACGGAAAATAAGAAGGCGCCAAAGAAGTCAAAACTTTCATCACGTCTATTTTCGCCTGTTGGCAGTACAATCTGTCCTAATATATATGCAATTATGCCTATAGGCAAGTTTATCCAAAAGATAGAAGACCACCCTACAGTGCCTACCAATATACCGCCCAAACTTGGACCGGTCATTGAGCCTAAAGCTACTACAGTGCCAACTATTCCTAAGGCGCGTCCGCGGTCTTTTCCAGGGAAGGCTGCGCCGACAAGAGCTTGCGTGTTAGCCATTATCATTGAGGCTCCTATTGCCTGGATAACTCTAGAGGCTATTAATAGCTTTATGTCGGTTGAGATTCCACACAGTGCTGAACCGATTGTAAATATTAAAAAACCGTTTGTAAATATTTTCTTACGCCCATATACATCACCAGCACGGCCAAATAGCGGCAGTAAACTCGATATAGCCAGAAGGTAGGCTGTGACCACCCATTGTACGGTAGTAAGCTGACTGCCTAGTTCGCCAGAAATTATTGGAAGTGCAACGTTTACTATACTCGCATCAAGTGTTGCCATAAACGTTCCTAGGACAGTAACGCCGAAAATAAGCCAGCGATAGTAGCTTAATGACTGCAGTTTTTCCTTCATTAATTGCCTCCAGAATAACTTTGAAATTGCATAGTGAGGGCATTATTTTAGGATTCAATAGAATTATATAATGCCGGAGAAATTGACTGAATAAATGGAGATATTTCGTCATGATAGCAGAGTACTAGCCGATGTAGTGCTCTAGTACATACAGTATAGAGAATATTTCTTTCTGCTTCACGCCGGTAGGAATTTGCATTTACGTTTGCGACTATTACTCCGTCAAATTCCAGACCTTTTGCTAAGAATGCAGGCATAATAACTATTCCTCGCCTGAATTCGGCAGTTTCACTGATAATGAGGCTGATATCTGGATTTTGCAAGGCATCACGCAGTATCACTGATTCTCTTATAGTCTTGCATATTATCGCTATTGAGCGGCAGCCTTCGGACTTTAGTTCAGCAATTGCCTTATTGATATATTCATGAGCCAATTTAAGGGTAGCAGATTTTACAAGCAGTGGTAGTGTTCCGCTCCGGTTAATATATACAGCAGGTTCGCTACTAGGTAAAAGAGAGTTACAAAAAGCCTGTATCTCTAGTGTTGAACGATAGCTTCGCGTTAACTTAATTATTCGAGGATTTTCAAGATTTATAATCTTGTTTAACGAGTCAAAGCAAGCTCCTTGGATATAAGGATGAACTCTTTGCACCGGGTCTCCTAAGATAGTCCAGGAACATTTGGGGAAAAGACGAGTTAGTATCTTATACTGAAGCGTTGTATAGTCCTGTGCTTCGTCAATGACTAAATGCTTAATACTATTCCGCGGCTGAAAGCCTTCCAATCGCCCTTGGAAATATAAAAAGGCGAACGAATCTTCGTAGGGTAAGGTTCCACGGGCAATAGAGGAAATAGTTTGTTTGCGAATGTACTGCCACTCTTTAGGAACAACAGTACTAGAAGAAAATCGCTGAAATATCTCAGGATTATCAAAAAGTTTGCGATAAAGTACAAAAGGATTTAATCTGGTTAATTTCTCTATGTGATTAATTAAGTCACCAAGCTCTTGTCTTGCAGCAATTCTCGCCATGGCTTTAATAGTTTTTTTATTAACTTCTTCGGCTCTTTCATCAATTTCTTTTTCCTTCTTGCGGCGTATTTCGTGGGTAATAGGTCGAATTCTGATATTAATGATCTCGCGAATTTTAGCAAGACGCCGGGCCGGAGGCAGAAAAGCAAGTTCGTTTAAATAATATGATTTCCATTCTTCTGAGGCGAAAATAGTTTGACCATTAAACTGAATATCTGGGTAATCGTTTATTAGTTCTGTTTCAAAATAGGCTAGATAATTTTCAATAACTTGCTCAAAATGAGCTGATGTTTTGTAGTAAATAGATGCCACCCGTGTGTTAAATTCTCTACTATCTAAATTAGAAAGAATAAATTCTAGTTGGGTAGTTCTATCTTCAATTTCAACAGGAAGGATTTCTTTGAAAGGTAGTGTATAGTCGTGGAAAGTGGTTTGCAGGACATTTTCCTCTCCCATTTCGGGCAGTACATTTGAAATATAGTCGCTGAAAATATGATTTGGTGAAAATATTAAAATATTTTTAGAGTTTATAGAGGCTTTATCGCGGTAGAGTAGATAAGCAATGCGGTGCAGAGCAATCGAGGTCTTGCCGCTGCCGGCAGGACCTTGAACGAGCAGAAGTTTATTCTCTTCATTGCGGATAATTTGGTTTTGTTCACGCTGGATGCTTGTGACAATGGTATGCATTTTATCATCAGCGCTTTTGCTAAGGATTTCCTGTAATATCTCATCATCAATTTTTATGTCTGAATCAAACATATATTTAATCTGACCATTGATGATTTTGTATTGGCGTTTAAGCGTAATTGTACCTGTAACTGTGCCGATTGGAGCCTTATACCAGGCTTTCCCGCGTTCAAAGTCATAGTACATTCCTGACACTGGTGCCCGCCAGTCGTAAACCAGCAGATCATCGGTCTGATGGTCTGTTAAAGTAGTAATCCCTATATATATTTCATCTGGAGTAGTTTCGCCAGACCATTCCTCAATAAAATCAATTCTGCCAAAATAAGGTGAAACGGCAGCCTTTTGAAGTGTCTGCTGCCCCTTATGGATGACAGCTGAAATGCCGCGCTGGCGTTCAAGCGCTTCTATCATCTGAGCTTCATCCAAGGCGTTGCCGCCATAATTCTCCCAATAATCAGCTAAGTTAGTCTGTAGTTCGACTCGAGAATCTTCGCACTTGTTATTTGCCTTAGCTAACTGCCAGCTAATCTCCTCAAGTGTCCGCTTTAGTCTGGCAATTTCGTATTCCCGTTCGCTTTCTGTCATGTTAGTCTCCCTTTAATTTGTTTACTTAATGATGTGTTTTGGCTTTTAAAAGTTTTAAATTATAAATATTATCGAAGTAAGTAGAATATTATAGTGTTTTTTTAAGAGACCTAAAAAACAGGTGCTATTAATCGGCACAGCCGTATTTTTCTTTGTACGATAAGAAAAGTAAAACTTTCTTAATGCATAAGAGATAAGTATCGGCTTTGCCGTCGCGAAGCTGAACACAAGCCGTGTTTACTTTATACGATAAGAAAGTAAAACTTTCTTACATGCATAAGGAGATAAGTATCGGCTTCTGTCATCGCGAAGCTCGACACAAGCCGTGTTTACTTTATTATTACACTGTTGTAATTGGCTTATCCTTCTGCTTGCATTGCATCAAATGGACTAAATTTGCACAATAATCAGCCGCCCTAATATCCTTACGATATAATTTAGAGCGGCACAAAAGTATTTGAGTTATTCTTTTCGCTTATTTTTTACAGCTAGGAATTTTTCTTCAATAGGTTGATTTTCAGACCAAGCATCTCTTAATAGATAGGAGTTTTTAAAGCTTGTGCTCCACAGAAAAGCACCTTCAGAAGTGTAGCAAGCGAAAACTACTGTCTGCTTAAGGGTTTCAGGCATTACGCCATTATCATCTGTTACTAAAGCATATTCGCCATCAGGACTGACTTCGATAAATAGAGCTGTTAGTCTGTCTTCAACCTCTATCTGCTCAAATCCAAGCTGCCCATAAAACTCATTAATGTTATCGTTAGTCATAAATATCATGCTCCCATTTTAATGATTTTACTTTATTGTATATTAATTTGGCAAACTTAACAAATTAAGTGCTCTTTACTAATAAGAAATGAAGGACTTACTTTAGTTTTCTTTAATTAAAATTATAGAAAAAGCTCCATCATGAATATATCTAAGGAAGGTAATATGAAAATTTTAATAGATGCCGATGCTTGTCCTAAAACAGTGTTACAATTATGTTTCCAGGTTGGACGTAGTTATAACATTCCAATTTGGACGGTAGCCAGCTTTAACCATAATATTTCATCAGATTATCATATAGTAGTAGGAAGTGATTCCCAAGAAACGGATATAAAAATAATCAACTTAACCGAAAAAGGCGACTTAGTCGTTACTCAGGATTGGGGCCTAGCCGCAATGGTTTTAGGAAAGCAGGCTATATGCTTGAGTCCATCGGGTAGAGAATACCGTTCCGATGATATTGCGTTTTTATTGGAAGTTCGAGAAGTTAAAGCTAAATACCGCCGCGGAGGAGGCAGAACCAAAGGTCCTAAGAAAAGAACAGGTGAAGATGACCAGAATTTTGAAATAAGTATTAGTAATATTTTGGCGAGAATGTAATCAAATGAATGTTTACAAAAGCACATGGTTTAGTAGTTGAAAAAACACGTAAAGTTACAAAAATATTTATGTTGACAATACAGATGTGTATGTTGTAGTATTATTATAATATAAATCCCTAAAAATAGACCACCGGAGGTCAAGGCTTAATCCAATTTGGATGAGGTCTTGGCCTTTTCTGATTTTGGTCCAAAAATCTTACATCCTTTCAATTGGGCTTAATAATCTAAGGGGAAAATATTAAATTAGGAGAGTGAATGAGATGAAAAATTGTGTATCCTTCCGGCATATTTATGATTTAGCTGAGATGTTAGCAAAGGTTAATAAAGAATTTAATAGTAATTTGATTATTAGAAAGAATAAAGCTCATTAAGCGAAAACATGGGTCATGGCTTAAGACTAAGGATAACATGCATAGTGAGAAAAGGAGAGAAAATGGCGTTTACTTCTTTAATCGGACAGCTAAATTCTGATATTTATGCTGAGATGACCATTAAGGGCTAAGAGAATCCAATCTTTTTATAGATGGAATCTTGGCTTTTTTTGTTTTTTGAACATAAAAGATTAGTTTTCCTAAGTTGTTAACAAATTCGTATTGATCTTTAAGAGATAGTTTATTTAACGGTATGACTAACAATGTCCCCCTTTAGCTAGTTACTACATAATATATTACATAGTAACTAGCAAGGAGGCTTTTCAATGGATCGAGACTTAAGATATTATCACAAACATAATAATTGCAATTGTGGATGTGATTGTAAATGTGTGCCTAATCCATGTTGCTTTGTTGGAATTACCGGGCCGGTTGGCCCAACTGGCATAACTGGGACAACTGGCGCAACTGGAATCACAGGACCTACTGGTCCCACTGGACCTACCGGTCCTACGGGTCCTACAGGTATTACTGGAACAACTGGAGCTACTGGAGTAACTGGTCCTTCGGGACCTACTGGAATCACTGGACCTACTGGTCCTACTGGTCCCGCAGGCGGCCCTACTGGCCCAACAGGAGCAACTGGGGCAACTGGGGCAACGGGCCCGACAGGTCCTTCAGGAGCTACAGGAGCAACTGGGGCGACAGGAGCAACAGGCCCGACAGGTCCTTCAGGAGCTACAGGAGCAACTGGGGCGACAGGAGCAACAGGTCCGACAGGTCCTTCAGGAGCTACAGGGGCAACTGGGGCTACAGGAGCAACAGGTCCGACAGGTCCTTCAGGAGCTACAGGGGCAACTGGGGCTACAGGAGCAACAGGTCCGACAGGTCCTTCAGGAGCTACAGGGGCAACTGGGGCGACAGGAGCAACAGGTCCTTCAGGAGCTACAGGAGCAACTGGGGCGACAGGAGCAACAGGTCCGACAGGCCCGACAGGTCCTTCAGGAGCTACTGGAGCAACAGGAGCAGGAGCAACTGGCCCAACAGGTCCAACAGGTCCTTCAGGAGCTACAGGCGCTGCAGGGGCGGCAGGAGCAACTGGAGCCACAGGTGCAACAGGCGATGCAGGGGCGGCAGGAGCAACTGGAGCCACAGGTGCAACAGGTGATGCAGGGGCGGTAGGAGCTACTGGAGCCACAGGTGCAACAGGCGAAGCAGGGGCGGTAGGAGCAACTGGAGCCACAGGTGCAACAGGTGATGCAGGGGCGGCAGGAGCAACTGGAGCCACAGGTGCAACAGGCGATGCAGGGGCGGTAGGAGCAACTGGAGCTACAGGTGCAACAGGCGATGCAGGGGCGGTAGGAGCAACTGGAGCCACAGGTGCAACAGGTGATGCAGGGGCGACAGGAGCAACTGGTGCTACTGGGACCGGATTAGCCGCATATGCCTATATTTATAATTTAGCTGCTCAAGTTGTAGCATTAGAAGCTGATATAAATTTTAGTGATAACGGTGTCATTGTAGGCGACATTACCCATGCGCCGGGAACAACTACGATCTCGCTTGGTAGTGCTGGTGACTATGCAATATGGTTCAATGCCGCAGGTGTAGAGCCGAACCAGTTCACACTCTACCAAAATGGTGCTCCCGTTGCTGGTGCAACTTACGGTTCCGGGGCCGGGACGCAGCCAAATCCTGGTATGGTAATCATCACTGCTGCCGCTGGTGATGTGTTAACGGTGAGAAACCATACAAGTTCGGCAGCAGTAACTTTACAAACTCTAGCAGGCGGAACCCAAATCAACGCCAACGCTTCTATATTGATCCAGCAAGTAAGTGGTTAGATTATAAAAACATAGGCACCGTCCATAAGGAATTGGTGCCTATGCTTGTTTATAATTATGATTCAATTTTACGATTATGTATTGCTATAGTGGACTAAAATTAAAATATTGTACAATAGTATGAAAGTAGTTTCTATACATGATTTTTATTGACACATGAAAAATATAATGATAAACTACTGAATAATTAAATAACGAGTGCTGATTGGAAAAACCAAAGGCTAAGACAATTTCCTAAATTGGGAAAAGTCTAGGCCTTTTTTGTTTGTTAAAAAAGCTAGACTAATCCTCCCAAGATCTAAATTGTTAAGGAGGCCAAAAAATGAAAAGTATTAAGTTGATCATTTTATCCCTAGTAATTATGAGTGCATCGTTAGGTATACTTGGTTGCTCAACAGACACTAAAAGTGTTGGTGGACCTGTTTCAAAAGTAAGAGTTGCACATTTCCCTAACATAACCCATTCGCAAGCTCTTATTGGCCGTGCTGAAGGCCAGTTTCAAAAGGGACTAGGAGACGCAACAACAGTTGAATGGAAATCATTTAATGCTGGACCGGCTGAAATTGAAGCATTCTTTGCCGGAGAAGTGGATCTTGGTTACATAGGACCAGGCCCGGCAATCACTGGCTATGCCAAATCTAGAGGTGATATTCAAATAATTGCTGGTGCGACCGATGCGGGAGCTATTTTGGTAACAAGAAAAGATCTAGTACTTAACAATGTTGAAGAACTTAGTGGAAAGAAAATTGCCGTTCCTCAATTCGGTAACACGCAAGACTTGTCCTTAAGACATATACTTCAGCAACACGGACTTAAAGATACAACTAAAGGCGGATCTGTAGAAATAAGACAGGCCGACAATCCAGATATCAAAACTTTACTAGATAAAGGTGAAATAGATGCAGCAATTGTACCTGAGCCTTGGGGATCGAGACTTATCAACGAAGTAAAAGCTAATGTTCTATTGGATTATGATCAAGTATGGCGTGAGGGCAAATATACAACAGCAGTTGTTATTGCTAGGACAGAATTTATCGAGAATCATCCTGATGTAGTTGAGAAGTTTCTTAAAGCTCATGTTGAACTGACTGATTATATCAATAAGAATCCAGAACAAGCTAGTGCAACAGTAAATGCGCAAATTAAAGATCTTACTGGTAAGCCAATACCTGCTGATGTACTAAAGGCGGCATTTGGAAGACTTAAAGTAACTTATGATCCAGAAAAAGATTCTGTAGTAGATTTTACTGATCTATCGCTAAAGGCTGGCTTCATCAAGGAAAAGCCTGATTTAAAAGGTCTATTTAACTTGAAGCTGCTTAATAAAGTTCTAAAAGAAAAAGGACTTAACGAAATTCAATAAATGATAGCCCAAGAGCTTGTGCTCAAACAGCATAAGCTGGCTTTTCAATATATTTAAAATAGTTAAATCTAGGAATAGAGGTGTTAATGTTGAGTCTACTCATTGAGAAAGTAAGCAAAAGTTTTAATAGTAAGCAGAATAGCGTTCAGACGCTTGATAATATCAATCTCGAGTTTAATAAAGGTGAATTTATCTGCGTTTTAGGACCTTCAGGTTGTGGCAAATCAACTCTACTCAACATTATTGCCGGACTTGAGGATGCGACCGAAGGGCGCGTTATACTTAATGGTCACGAGGTTAAAGGTGCTGGGCCGGATCGTGTAGTTATGTTCCAGGAATCAGCGTTATTTCCTTGGCTAAAAGTAATTGACAATGTAGAATTTGGCATGAAAATGGCCGGAGTTCCGAAAGATGAACGACATGAAAAAGCGCTTAAATATTTGAAGATGGTTCATCTATCTAGATTTCAAAATTCTTATATTCATGAACTATCCGGTGGAATGAAACAGCGGGTAGCTCTAGCAAGAGCATTAACTCTTGACTCGGAAATACTGCTGATGGATGAGCCGTTTGCGGCACTGGATAGTCAAACTAAAGGAATACTGCAGGCAGAACTGCAGCAAATATGGTTGGAAACGCAAAAGACAATAATTTTTATTACTCATAGTGTTGAGGAAGCCGTTTTACTGGCAGATAGAGTAATTGTTATGGCGGCTAACCCTGGAAAGGTTAAGAAAGAGTTCAAAATTCAGCTGGCCAGACCACGCGAGCCTGAGAATGTTGATTTAGCGTACTTGGCTGCAGGGATTATGAAAGAACTTAAAGAGGAGGTGGAGAAGGTTGCTAAAGCTGAATTCGACAATGACTGGACTGTTAAAAAAGATAGCCTTTTATCTGATACTGATAGCAATATGGGAATTGGCTTATAAACTAGGTGTTGACTACTTACGGCTATGGAAACCATATGTTTTTCCTTCTCCAATAACAGTTTTTAAAACAATGCTTGACTTGATAGCTGATAGCACACTGGGTATTGCGGTATTAGCAAGTGCTAAACGCATTGTCATCGGATATGCTATTTCCATCCTAATCGGAGCAATAGTCGGGTTTGCTATAGTAAGATTCAAGACGCTAGATGAAAATCTAAGCCCGCTTATCCTGGGGCTTCAAACCCTTCCAAGTATTTGCTGGCTGCCTTTTGCTATACTTTGGTACGGTCTTAATGAAAGTGCAATTATATTTGTAATCGCTATTGGTTCCGCTTTTGCCGTCTCTATTGCAATAGAATCCGGCATAAAAAATGTTAATCCACTATACTTGAGAGCAGCTAAAACCATGGGTGCAGGTGGTTTAAAGGTTTACTGGAATGTTATCATCCCGGCTAGTTTACCGACAGTTGTTAGCGGGTTAAAACAAGGCTGGTCATTTGCATGGCGGGCGTTGATGGCTGGAGAGATGCTATTTGCCACTAAAGGTCTTGGTCAAGTGCTGATGGTAGGGCGTGATTTAGCTGATATTAGCCAGGTAGTGGCAGTTATGATAGTTATTGTTGTTTTAGGGGTTACAGTAGATAAGCTGATATTTGGCAGAATTGAAGTTAACATCAGACGCAGATGGGGTTTAGATCGAGCATAACAAAGTACCATCTGGTTGGAAAGGGTGTGAGCAGTTATGAAACTAGCGGCACAAAAAATAGAAACCGATATTCTTATTATTGGAGGCGGAACGGCAGGTTGTTATGCTGCATTAACTATAGCTGAACGACAAGCAGAAGTTACTGTGCTTATCGCTGAGAAGGCTAATATTAAACGCAGCGGCTGTCTTGCGGCAGGTGTGAATGCTCTAAATGCGTATATTGTGCCAGGCCAGACTCCTGAAAGTTACTTAGAGTATGTAAAGAATGATGCAGAAGGCTTAATACGTGAAGATCTTGTTCTTTCGATGGCAGCAAGGTTAAACCAAGTGACTAAAAAGGTTGAAGAGCTTGGTCTAGTTATTCAAAAAGACAATAATGGTGAATATGTTGCCAGAGGTAATAGGAACATCAAAATAAATGGTGAGAACATAAAAACTATTTTGGCTGATGCGGTTACTCAGAAACCTAATATTAAAGTTTTAAATCGAGTTAACATTACTGACTACATTATTAAAGAAGGCAAGATAATCGGTGCTTATGGGTTTTCCTTAGATTCAGCCGACTTTTATGTAATATCGGCAAAATCAGTTATCTGTGCAACTGGAGGAGCGGCTGGGCTTTATCGACCTAACAATCCAGGCTTATCAAGACATAAAATGTGGTATAGTCCCTTTAATACTGGAGCTGGATATGCAATGGGAATCAGGGCTGGTGCTGAAATGACCACCTTTGAGATGCGCTTTATCGCCCTCAGGTGTAAGGATACAATTGCCCCTACAGGGACGATTGCGCAAGGGGTAGGAGCCCAACAGATCAACAGTTTAGGTGAAGAATACGAAAAAAACTATGGCAGTCCCAAGACCTGTAATCGTTTATACTCGACAGTTATGGAAAACAAAAATGGTAAGGGACCTTGTTATTTGAATACAGTAGGAATTACCGCGAATCAAGAGAGTGAACTTTTTAAAGCTTATCTAAATATGGCTCCGGCCCAGACCTTGCGTTGGTTTGAAAACGGCTGTGGGCCGGCTGAAGCCGATGTAGAAATTGAGGGTACTGAGCCTTATATCGTAGGAGGCCATACTGCCAGCGGCTATTGGGTAGATACGCGTCGGGCTTCTACTATCCCAGGGCTTTATGCAGCTGGTGATGTAGCCGGTGGATGTCCTCAAAAATATGTAACAGGCTGTTTTGCTGAGGGTGAGATTGCGGCACTATCAGCATTAGAATATATAGAAGAAAAAACTAACGAGTGGCCTAGCAATGCCGAAGTTGAAGAGAGCAAAGCAAGTATTGATAATTATTTATCAGGTGAACAGGGCATTTACAATATAGAAGATGTCGAAGACGCTATGCAAAAAGTAATGGATGACTATGCTGGCGGTATTTCATCAGGCTATACCTATAACTTGCCAAAACTTAAGGTTGCTCGGGAACGTATTGATGAATTGATTAAGTTAAGTAACTCGCTTAAGGCTAAAGACTTGCATGAATTAATGAGTATCTATGAAGTTATTGATAGGCTATATGTATGTAAAGTGCTGATAGAGCATTTGGCAGCCAGGAAAGAGACCAGATGGCATTCATTCCAGGAGAATGCTGATTATCCAGATAAAGACGACACTAATTGGCTTAAATATGTTAACTCACGTTTTGTAAATGGTGAAGTTAACTTAATCCTGCGAGATTTGGTAAAGAGGGATGAAATCTATGAGCATACTCATTGATACACAAAAATGCAACGGATGTGGAAAATGCCGAGAGGTTTGTCCAGGCAGCCTACTTTATAAAAACTCTAAAGGAAAAACTGAAATAAAGTTTCCTAAGGACTGCTGGGGCTGTACATCATGTGTCAAAGAATGCAATTTTAATGCAATTAAATACTATCTAGGGGCTGATATTGGTGGCAGAGGCAGCTTTATGTATACAAAACAAGAGGGCAATCTGCTGCATTGGATTATCGTAGCTCCAGACGGAACAGAAAAAGTTATTTCCATAGATAAAAGTCAAGCTAATGCATATTAGGAGGTATTGGATATGGATCGTTTAGATAGATTAGAAGCCCAGAGTATATATATTTTGCGTGAAGCCTATAAGAAATTTGGCAAGCTGGGAATGTTGTGGTCGATTGGCAAAGATTCTACAGTACTCTTATGGCTTGCTAAGAAAGCCTTTTTCGGGCATTGCCCATTTCCGTTTATCCATGTCGACACCAAATATAAAATTCCCGAAATGATTGAGTTCCGCGACAGAATGGCTAAAGAATATAAGCTTGATTTGATTGTCCACACAAACCAGCCAGCAATCGATGAGGGAATGGGTCCAGATAAAGGCCGCCTAGTTTGCTGCAAAGCTTTAAAAACGGATGGGCTGCAGCAAGTTGTTACTAATTATGAATTTGAAGGACTAATCTTAGGAATAAGGCGTGATGAAGAAGGCTCACGTTCTAAGGAGCGAGTTTTCAGTGAAAGAACTAAGGATTCTGAATGGGATTATACAAATCAGCCGCCAGAACTATGGAATCAATTTAAAACTGATTTTCCTAAAGGCAACCATATCCGCGTCCACCCAATTCTCCATTGGAACGAAATTGATATTTGGGCGTATATCGAGCGCGAGAATATTCCGTTAGTAGATTTATATTTTGCTAAAAACGGCAAACGCTATCGTAGTTTGGGCTGTGCGCCTTGCACGGGACAAATCGATTCTAACGCAACAACTGTTGCAGACATTATTGAAGAATTAAAAAATACCAAAGTAAGCGAACGGGCAGGCAGAGCCCAGGACCAAGAGGATTCCTATGCAATGCAAAAACTACGTAAAGACGGGTACATGTAAACCGTAGGGACGATTTTTAACCGCAGAGTACGCAGAGTACGCAGAGGGTTTACGGAAGGAATGGCGCGATGCTATCACGCATTAAAATATAAAATACTTGCGTAAGCAACCCTTCGCGGTCTCCGCGTACTCCGCGGTTAATCGTTGTTTTTTTATAATTAACATATGGGGAGGAGAATTAGAATGGATGCAGCTAGAGAAGTTCTTAATATAGTTGTAGTAGGCCATGTCGATCACGGTAAGTCAACGGTGATTGGCAGATTATTATATGATACAAAATCATTGCCTGAGGGTGCGATTGACAGAGTAAAGAGGATTTCAAAGGAAAAGGGTAAGCCCTTTGAGTATGCTTATTTGCTGGATGCCTTCGAGGAAGAGCAAAAGCAGGGTATTACCATCGACACTACCCAGTTGCAATTCCGTACCGATAAACGGGATTATGTAATTATTGACGCACCGGGACACAAAGAATTTCTAAAAAACATGATTTCCGGGGCGGCAAGCGCCGAAGCGGCCCTGCTGATAATTGATGCAAATGAGGGCATTCAGGAGCAGTCCAAAAGACATGGCTACATTTTGTCATTGCTAGGAATTCAGAAGGCTTATGTGTTAGTTAATAAGATGGATCTAATCGACTATTCTGAAGATAAATTTAATGAAATTCGCAATGATATGAACGAATTTTTAAATAATCTAAATGTATTTCCATTAAAATATATCCCTATCTCTGCTTTCTTTGGCGAGAATATGATAGTAAAATCAGACAAAATGCCTTGGTACAAAGGCGAGCCTGTACTTACAGCAATAGATCTATTTGAGAAGGAAAAAGGGTTAGAAGGTAGAGCTTTAAGGTTTCCGATCCAGGATGTATATAAGTTTGATAATCGCAGAATTATTGCTGGTCGAATTGAAACAGGCACACTTAAAAAGGGTGATGAAGTTCTAATTTCGCCAAGCAATAAAACTACAAAGGTTAAAAGCATCGAATACTGGGCTGACAAAGACCAGACTGACAGTGTTTATGCCGGAATGTCTGTCGGGATTACTGTTGAAGATGAGTTTTTTAATCAACGAGGTGAATTTATAGTTCACCCTACTGCTGCACCATTAGTATCAGATACGTTTAAGGCCAATCTTTTTTGGATGGGGAAGAAGGAACTAGTTAAGAACAAGGAATATAAGCTTAAATTAGTTACTCAGGAAGTTGAGTGTGAAATTCACGCTATCAGCAAGGTAATTGATGCAACAAATTTAGAAACAGTAGAAAATGCAAGTCAAGTTAAAACAAATGATGTTGCAGAGGTAATAATCAAGACCAAACGTCCGATTAGTTTTGATGAATTCAAAAATAATCAAGTTACCGGCCGGTTTGTATTAGTAGATGGCTATGATGTCAGCGGCGGGGGGATAGTTTCTGGTCTAGTCACTGAAATCCAAACTACCACCCAGTTTATAAATAATGAATTAAAAATAACTGCTAACTGTTTTGACGAGTATTACTTTATTCTTTCTGAAGGATCTATCAGAAGAATAGAAGCTCGGCCGAGAATCTTCAAGGTTGGAGATGTTATACCGACTGCAGGCAAAACATACGACTATCCCGAAAACTTTGATGTTTTTGATTTAAAAGCAAAACTTGCAGCTAAGATTAGGAATTTCAAACTGCAAGATTTGGTTCCGTTAAGCGAATACACCTTCGAGTCAGTACCTGTGATTGATTCAAAGGGGTCTTATATCAAAATAGCTTCCAATGATGACTATGTTAATTTCAAACATGACCTAGAGTTGCTGACTAACTGGGAAAACAAGAAGTCAGCATTGCAAGCTAATAAATGGCTTGATTTCTCGAAGTTTAGAACAATTCGTTACATTGGTACTTTAGAAGCAGACGATATGGATTACTCTATTTAAAAATTAATAGTATAATTACGTAACCTCCAGAATACAATTGAAATATATAGTTTATGTTAGCTGGGGGTTCGTAATATGAGTCTGCTTATTAGTAATATAATTGACGAGGCGAGAGCCGTTCTATCGGAAAAATTGGGACATGATCCTACTGAGCAAGAATTAAAGGGAACAGTCGGTCATGCATTATCGCCAGTACTTAGTCATATTAAACAAGGCGGTAAACTTTATGAAATTGACTCCATCATTCATTATAGTTACCAACGTTGGTTAAACAGGGGATAATATAAGACATTTAAATTTTAAAGCCTCTCTATAAAGCAATAAAGCTTATAGAGAGGCTTTAACGGTTTATTTGCAGTAATATACGCATCCGCCTGCAATATATGCAAGTGTACTTAAATAATCTTGACTCGAATCCAAACCAATACAAGTAAATTTATAGTTAGAAGATCTTATTTCATCGGCAATCTTCAGGGCGTCATTAAGAGGATCATCAGTAATACCTGATGCATAGCTTGGCAGACCGTCGGTAATTAGTACTAAGAGCGGATTGCTAGCTTTATTTTCTTTTAGATGGGTTAAACAGGTTTTAAGTCCAAGGGCAAGCGGCGTTGCGCCATAAGGATTGATAGATGCTAAACCTATTTTAATTTTCTCTTTACTGCGGGTGAGTGTTGTTTTAACAACAGCTTCATTATCTTGAAATGATATTAGGCTGATTCGGGCAGCGGTAGTATTAAGCAGGCGCAGAATCAGTGCTTTCGCAATTTGTATTCTGGGGCCTTCCATACTGGCACTAGCGTCGAGAATGAAGCATATATCAATCTTTTTTGAAGGGATTAGTTTCTTGAAATTTAAGTCACCACAGCTAATAGCTAAACTAGTATTATTAGCACTAATTGTTCTTACAGCCGCAGCTTGAACTGTTGCGCTAATGTCTAATATTCCAGAAGAATAGTCGTTCGAAGAAAGTTTACTTATAGTTTGCAAAGTGCCGGAGCTTGCGTAGGTGCTATAACGTCGCGAAGTAGATATGTTGCCTTTAAAGAAATTTTTCAACAGCCTGCGAATATGACGCTCAATATTAGAAAGGTGTTTATACGCAAGATTAGGGTTGGTATTTTTATATGTAAGATATTGTAATATTGAGGCAGAGTTATTATCACCTAGAGATAAAAGGCATTGTTGATTGCAGCTTCCTTCTACCGAGTTCTTTTGAGCATTGATTTTACTTAGACCGGAATTTTGCTTTGCGTTGCTTATAGCGTAAGTTTGTTCATCATTACTAGTAATATCAGAAGTTTGCTGAGAAATTACCGGATTTAAGTCGGGCTCGCTTTCTTTTAGCAATGAGTCGTTTTGGTCAGTAAAATCAGATAAGTCCATTAACTGCTCGCCGCTGCTGAACAAGGGAGTTATTGTATCAATTCGTCTTAGTTCCAACCCGCATTGTAAGATGGCAGCTTCAACGGCGAGCGTAATATAAAATATGCTCGAAAGACTATTATCAAGTAACATAGCAGCCACATGAACATGATTTTGGTGAGCTTGTTGTAAGGAGCGTTTTTGCCCGAATGTTAAGTTCCCTGTAATCCGTCCCCCGCCTGTACTTGTCTGGATGTCAATTAGGTTTGAATTTACTTGTTCACTGCCAGTAATGGTAGAATTAAAATGAATAATTGAGTCTGTAATTGCTGCGGCAACTAGACGGTGATCAACAGGTCCGCATTCGTGAAAAATATCCAAGTGAACAATTTTATCACAATCACTTTTGTTATAAAATAGCCGCCCGGCATCAACGTTTTTTAGAATTTGGATTTCACCTGGATTTTGTACATTATAAATATGCATCTTTCTGCTGGCAACTGTACATTCACCAACTCTACAGCCTTGGTTACTATTGAAAGCACTAATAAGTTGTTCGGTAGGGCTAATTACTCTATCAGGCGGTATAACAGTATAGTCGATATTAATCATCATGTTTAGTTGGATAAGTTATCAGTTTTTCGTCAGCTAAGCTGCTTAAGGGTGCTGCTGTTGTTGGCGGTGCTGTTATAGTGGTTTCAGCTGGTTTAACAACCTTCATGTTGTTTGCCTGAGATTCTTTATTTGAATAGGAAGAACTGTTTGCTTCCTGATTGAAGTGATTGATTTTTAATTTTGAAGCAAATGCACGAAGCCATTTTTTCCACCAGGCTTCACGCGGCAGAGTTATCTTGTTTTCTATAGAATTTACTGGTAAGGCTGCGGCGCTGGTTGTACGTAAAGAGCCATTCTTCAAGTCTGTTAAGTATTTGAGTATTTCATTAATGGTTTTTTCGTCTGCGCGGTGTCCTAAAGTGTTTGGTATAACACGTATGATATGGTCAATTGTGACACAATTATGTAGTGATAACACTGCTTCAAGACAAGCTGAAGTCTCTACGGCCTTAATTGCGCGTAAACTCTCCAATTTGAATTTTACATATATATCAGCAAGGATACTTCGAATGTTATCAGTAATAGTAATCGTATCTGTTGAAGAAATCGGAAAGGGCTTGTTATTGCTAATTAAGTGGTTTGGCGGAGTTCCTTTTAGTATATTAACAATTGAGTCTTGGTCAGTTGGCTGGCTTACGGGTACTGTTAAATCGAAACGATCAGATAATTGGCGGCGAATTTGACGCAGCTGTCCAGGCTCCTCGTCCGGATTGGATGCTGCCCAAATACTTATGCAAACATTTATTTCAACTGTAGGTAGTCCTGGCTCCTCAATTTGTATTCGGCCTGGTTTAGTACCCATAACGTCAAGCAATATATCCGCTATTTCCGGTGAGGTATCTGCTAATCTATTTATTTCATCAATGAAAATTATTCCCCGATGTGCTTGCGGTATAGTGCCGGGCAAGAGTGCAGCAACTGAATTAGCAGGGTCTGTTAATTTTGCTAGATCAATACAGCCAACAATAGAGCCTGGCTTGGCTGAGTGAGAGATTTCTAAAAAAGGGCGAGGAACAATTTCTGTTCCTAGTTTAGTAATTTCATCTTGTGATAGATTACGATGCAAAGGACAATGAGGGGCAGAAGGGAAGCAATTGTACACACAGTCTTTTATTCTGGTAATAGGCGGCAATATATCTCTCGCGGCCCGCAGAGCTGTGGTTTTACCCGTACCTCTTAGACCCTCAGTATGTAGATGGAGTGGATGGTCATTGCAGATTGCAGTAACTGACATTTCAATAGCGTGAAAGAGCGGCTCGACACCGTGATGCCGGATTAAATTATGGTAATTATTCATTGCGCCCTCCTCAAAAACAATCAAGATAAGCATAGTATAGCCTGAGAATAATTGCTAAATTCATAGATGCAGGAGGGGGATTGTTGTTAGTTTATTTAAGTTTTCTTAAAATCTGTGATACTATATTAATACTACTTTTTTCTGAGAGGATATCGACATGAGTAAAGCATTAGTTTTAGCAGAGAAACCTTCGGTCGGTCGTGATTTAGCGCGCGTTTTAAATTGTGGCAAGAATGGAAACGGCTATTTTGAAGGTGATAAATACATAGTAACGTGGGCGTTAGGGCATCTTGTAACTTTGGCTGATCCTGAAGTGTATGGAGAAAGTTACAAAAGTTGGCGGCTTGAAGATTTGCCGATGCTGCCTGCTGAATTGAAGCTTGTTGCCATTAAACAGACTGCAAGACAGTTTAATACAGTTAAAGAGCTGCTTAACCGAAAAGATATCAGTGAAATAATAATTGCTACTGATGCTGGGCGGGAAGGCGAGCTTGTAGCGAGATGGATTATTGAGAAAGCGCATGCTAGAAAGGCGGTAAAGCGTCTCTGGATATCGTCGGTTACAGATAAGGCTATAAAAGATGGTTTTAGTAAGCTTAAGCCGGGCAGAGAATATGAGAATTTATATGCATCAGCGGTTGCCCGAGCAGAAGCTGATTGGCTGGTAGGAATAAACGCCACAAGAGCGTTAACCTGTAAGTACAATGCTCAGCTATCTTGTGGCAGGGTACAAACGCCAACACTTGCTATCATAGCAAAAAGAGAAGAAGAGATTAGAAACTTTAAACCGCAGTCCTATTATGGAATAACAGCTTTAGTTGATAAATTAAAGCTCTTTTGGCAAGATAAAAAGACCAAGGATTTTAAGACCTTTGATAAAGCTAATTGCGAAGATATTGTTAAAGCTCTAGGCAATAAAAGTGCTAGTGTTATTGATGTTACCAAGGCAGCTAAAAAAGCTTACGCACCCCAGTTGTATGATTTGACAGAATTGCAGCGTGACGCCAATAAGATATTTGGTTTCTCGGCTAAAGAGACACTTTCAATAATGCAGAAATTATATGAGACTCATAAAATTCTAACATATCCAAGAACTGATTCCAGGTACTTATCATCCGATTTAGTTGACACTTTAAAAGACCGTTTAACTGCTTGCGGCAGCGGACCTTATACTAAACTAGCTTTTAAGGCTGGTAAAAGCCCGATTAAAGCAAATAAGCATTTTGTCGACGACAGTAAAGTTTCAGATCATCATGCGATTATTCCAACTGAGCAATATGTTAATTTTTCTGCTCTAAGCGATAAGGAACGAAAAATATATGATTTAGTTGTCAAACGGTTTTTAGCTGTACTTTATCCGCCATTTGAGTATGAGCAGACTACTATTATCGCTGAAATTGGAGACGAACGCTTTTCAGCAAAAGGCAAGACAGTAATATCACAAGGATGGAAAGAAGTTTATCAAGGCAGCCAAGAAGATGATGAAGTGAGTGATCAGCCTGCTGAACAGCTGCTGCCGGCAATCAGTAAAGGCGACACACTGAAAATCTCACAACTAAGTATTACCAAGGGTGAGACTAAACCGCCAGCCCCTTTTACTGAAGCTACGCTGCTTACTGCTATGGAAAGTCCGCAAAAATATATGGCGGATGTAAGCGGAGATCTAAGGAAAACAATTAGCGAAACTGGTGGGCTGGGCACTGTTGCGACTAGGGCTGACATTATAGAAAAACTCTTCAGTAGCTTTCTAATTGAAAAAAAGAATAAGGATATTTTCATAACTTCTAAGGGCAAGCAATTGCTGGAGTTAGTACCTGAAGACTTAAAGTCCCCGGCTTTGACAGCGGAGTGGGAGCAAAAACTAAGTGAGATAGCAAAAGGGAAGCTGGCTAAGAATGATTTTATTGCAGAGATGAGACGTTATGCAAAAGAAGTTGTTCATGAAATAAAAAACAGCAGCGAACAGTTTAAACATGATAATATGACTCGTAGTAAATGTCCGGAGTGTGGTAAATATCTACTAGAAGTAAACGGTAAAAAAGGAAAAATGTTAGTATGTCAGGATCGAGAGTGCGGATATCGAAAGGGTTTGGCGAAAGTCACAAATTCTCGCTGCCCGAACTGCCATAAAAAGCTTGAGTTGCGTGGTGAAGGAGATGGACGGTTATTTGTCTGCGGCTGTGGTCACCGTGAAAAGCTTACGGCTTTCAATGAGCGCAAAAAGAAAGAAAGTGACAAACTTAGTAAACGTGATGTTGCAAAATACCTGAAATCCCAGACTAATACTGATAATCAACCTATAAATAATTCTTTAGCCGAAGCACTCGCCAAGCTGAAATTAGATTGCAGAGTTAATTGCATAAAAATAATTTAAATTTTTAAAGCTGATGGATATAATCCATTTAGCTTTTTTTTCTTTACAAGTGAGTTTGTAATTTCAATAAATGGAAAAAGTATTAGAGAGGAAGATGATACTAGGAGGTCGGGCGATGTCAGATGGTGACGGAGGCAGTAAGCAAAACAGTGATTTTGGACAAATAGCTTCTACGGAGGAATATTGGCTAGATGAAAGGGGATATCGAGTTAGTATTGAAGAGAATGCAAGTAAAATACTAAAAATCGACTTAGATGAAGACGATAATGTTGTCCGAGTAACTCTAATTCCCAAGAAAAAAGTCATATCTTAATTTTACTTGACAATATTTGTAAAATTTATTATTCTTATGATAATATTCCATGGAAGGGATTGGAAAATTTGTCAACAGATAATCTTATTGCTAGGATTGCGTATGTTTTAGAAGAGCTAGATAGAATTCCTACTAATATGAAGAGTAATTCTCCTTATCTCAGGGAGTTAGAAAATTTATTGGAGCTCTATAGCTCGGTTAAAAAAGATCAGAAACTTAGGAATCCTTTTTTCACTACTGTAGATTATTTTAATAATGACAAGAATAGGGCTGCTGTAAAGTAGCCCTTCATTTTTGTGTCGAATAGTGTTGACATAACTATGATTTTGATGAAATATTATTATTGAATTTTCCATAATATGTATGATAAAATCTTAGAGCAAACAATCTTCTATATAAGCTTCATAAGTTGTACCCTCTTTTTAGTTTCTTTAACGAGAAACTATTTTTTTTTTTGCAAGAAGGAAATTTGCTTCTGTATATAGGATAAAGTATTGGTTTAGAATTTAATAATGTGATAACAATGGAGTAGTTATGAAAAAACAATTCTTCTTATTACTTTTAGCTGTGTTATTTTTTACCCACTCTACATGCAGTGCCGGTATACCAAATGAAGACTTCTTGATTAACGAAATTGATTTTATCAATAATACCTATGAAGAAGTATTGGTTAAGCTCGGCCCTCCAAAAAGGCAGACGAGTGATGAAAAAGGTGAGCCACCGTTAAATTATCTTACTTATCCTGGATTGCGTGTCTGGACTTTTATTGACACAAACAAAATTGCCTTTATTTTAGTTGATAATGATCAATTTCAAACTAAGCGCGGTATTAGAGTCGGAGGCACAAGTTACAAAGTAATTAAAGAGTACGGTGACCCTGAACGTCAGACAATTAAAGGACATCGATACTTTATATACAAAACTGACTCTTCGCCTGAAAAGCGACTGATTTTTGATATGAGTGAGGGGTATGTGAGCCGCATTATTATTACCAGCTTACCGAATACACCTTAAAATATCTGATTTAAGCATTCGAAATGAGATGAGGGAATAAATTGAAAAATAGATTATTGCAGTATTTTTGGGTCGCACTTGGCTGTTTGATTTGCGGTGCCTCAATAAATCTTTTTCTCGTTCCACACCACTTGCTAAGCGGAGGTGTTAGCGGACTTGCTATTATTTCTTATTTTTTATTTGGGTTTCCAATCGGGTTACAGATACTTATCATGAATATACCTCTGATTTATGCTGCTTACAAATTTTTAGGCAGAGATTATACAATTACAACTATTTTCGGCACAATCATGTTCTCAGCAGCAGTTGATGCAACGCAGTTTTTGACCAAATTTAATTTGCTTGATGAACCAATCCTAGCAGCACTAACAGGTGGTTTGGTTAGCGGTTTGGGATCAGGTATTATTTTTAGAGTCAACGGCAGCGGTGGTGGTTTAGATATTATTGCGGCAATAGTTAAAAAATATTATTCTTTAAACTTTGGCGCAGTTGGATTTTCCATCAATTTTATAATTATGCTTTTATCAGCAGCACTGTTTGGTTTAAAACTAGCTGTATTGACCCTGATAGCTATGTTTGTTGGCGCAAATATTACCGATAAGGTCGTGGAAGGCTTTAACAGGAGAAAGACAATACATATTGTTTCTTATAAGACGCAGGAAATTGTTGAGGCTATATTGAAGGAAGTTGGACGAGGGGTAACTATTTTGCAAGGTGAAGGAGCTTATACGCGGCAAAGAAAGCAAGTTATTTTTGTTGTTGTAAGCTTAACCCAAATAGCAAAAATTAAGCTATTGGTTCAGGAAGCCGATCCCAGTGCATTCATGATTGTTAGTGATGCAGCTGAGGTTATGGGGCGTGGGTTTACATTGCCTGGATCTAAAGATTTATAATATTTTCATACGATAAGAAAGTATAAAACTTTCTTACATGCATAAGGGCAACATCGACTTCCGCTGTCGCTAAGGCTCGGCGCAAGCCGTGTTTTCTTTATAATTACAGGAGATGGTTTAATAATGCAGCAAGGCTCGCAGAAGATATATTTCTTTCTAGCTATGACCGCGGTACTCTGGGGAGGAAACCCGGTTGCTGTGAAAGGTATGCTGGGCGAGATGTCGCCTACCATGATAGTTCTTCTAAGATTTTTAGGCATAAGCATGATTTTATTATTCTTTATGTTTTATAAGTACGGAAAGGCTGCCCTGCCGCCCCGAAAGCATGTACCGACGCTAATCCTCATGGGGTTTACTGGTGTTGGTCTAAATAATGGCCTGCAATTTACAGGACTGCAATACTCTTCTGCTGTTAACTGCTCGTTGGTAGCTGCACTTAGTCCGGCGGTAACTGCTGTATTGGCAGTCGTTTTTCTCCATGAAAAGCTAAAACTAAGGCAATGGCTTGGGATATTAATATCCTTCCTTGGAGTTATCTATCTAATTGCTCATGGATCATTAGAGGTTATAAAGAATCTGTCGTTTAACAGAGGCGATATTCTCTTTTTAGCCAGTCAGATAAGCTGGGCGATTTACTCAGTGTTGGGAAGAGGGGTAATGGAAGATCTCTCACCAATGGCAACCACCGCTTGGGCAGGGGTTGCAGGAACCTTTTTTATGGTTATAGCGGTGTTGTACCAAGGAACTGGTGTTACATTTCAGCTTTCAAATTTTGCATGGCTATCTATGGCCTATATGATAATAGGGAGTGGTATCCTTGCGTTTAATTGGTGGAACGAAGGTGTTTCTAGTGTGGGACCAAATAGAACCGCGATATTTTCTAATGTAATACCTGTAGCTGGAATGATTCTTTCAGTGGCCTTTCTTCAGGAGCATATCGGCTGGCGTGAGATTGTCGGCGGTTTATGGATAATCACGGGTGTATATCTTGCCACTCGGAGGTCTAGCATGGAGCCTCAAACTACATAATATATAAAAGGGCCATTAATTCGAATTATGACCCTTTTATATTGACTAAGACTATATAGAGTAGCTTATAATGGTGGTTGTGAGTTTTAAGGTTTTAAAGGACGTGGATTTTTATTTTAAATAAGTTATTAAATATATTTTTGGGATGTTTGTTGGCGAGTATCGGGGTAGTAATTCTACGGCATTCACATTTGGTCACAGGCGGTACTCCTGGCCTGGCACTTAGTCTTTCCTATATCACAGGTTTGTCATTTGCTGCTTCATTTTTTTGGATAAATGTACCTTTTTACGTGCTTTCTTTTATTCGTATGGGCTGGCAATTTACGCTGTATACACTCCTGGCTGTTAACACTTTATCCCTGCTTACTTCGTTGGATCACTTGCTTCCCTATTTTTGGCTTCCAGACTGGCTGGGGGCGATTATCGGTGGTCTGTTTGTGGGTTGTGGGTTATCAGTGTTGTTTTTGAATGGTGCTTCTCTTGGTGGAGTTACTATTTTAGTGTTGTATTTGCATCAAAAACTCAAATGGGACGTTGGTAAAATAACTTTCGCGTTTGATTTTTTAATAGTTATGTCAGGCGTCTATAGCGTAGGCTTTTTCAAAGGACTATCCTCTGTACTTTCGATAATTGTTATTGCCAGCGTAATCAGCTTTTTTAGAGAACGTATATCTGAGAAAGTTATTCCTGCAGATACTACAATTGCCGGTGCTGCGGAATAATAGATTAGAAGAAGGTAAAATAGTTCTTTAATAAGTTGACTAAGCTATTGGGGGGATATCATGCCAGAAATTCCTGAAATAGAGACTGTTAGATATCATTTAGAAAAACATGTGCAGGGTAAAACAATAAAGCATGTTATAGTTAACCGAGATAAGGCTCTTAACGTGCCAATTGAAGTTTTTGCTAATAGTGTGATCAACCAAGAGGTTAGTTCTGTACGACGAAGAGCAAAACAAATAATCATGAGCTTGAACAATGCAAAATCTATAATTGTTCACTTTATGCTGGAGGGCTATGTCCGGCTATTTTACGCCAACGAAGAATTAGTTGGCCGACCATCGCTTATTCTTAGTTTAGACACTGGTGAAAACTTAGCGTTTTTTAAGATAAATCTTGGATATATTCATTTGGTTAATACTACTAATTTAAAAGTCATGCCTGAATTGGAAGGGTTAGGGCCAGAACCGCTAGATCCTGAATTTAAGCTTGAAGATTTTTTAAGCTTATTAAGTCAGCGAAAAGGTATGATTAAGCCGCTTCTGATGGACCAGCAGTTTATAGCTGGTATTGGCAATGTTTATTCTAATGAGGTACTATTTTGCAGTGGGATTTTACCCACGCGAAAAACTTCTCAGATAAGCGAACAAGAGCAAACTAGGTTATTTTATTGCCTCGAAGACTTATTAAACAGAGCAATACAGCTTGGTGGAGTATATGAGGAAAAGTTTACGTCAGATGATGTTTTGACTGGCGGATTTGAACCAAAGCTGCAAGTTGCTTATCGTACCGGTGAGCAGTGTTTTGTTTGCTCAGACATAATCAAAACGGAAAAGGTAGGCGGTAGAAATGCTTTTTATTGCCCGACCTGCCAACATTAAAAAAAATATTATAATTACAATATTTTGACTATTGCATAAATAGGGATGATGTGCTATTATCTAAGTAAGCACTTTCCTTATAGCGACTCAGATTATATCAGTAAGCAAGATGCAGGGATTTTAGTTCCAAGTTATTGCGACGATGATTGCTAGTCTATCAGGTTGTGTTTTTTGTTTTACAGTTTTAGGATAAGCGGTAAGTAAGTAGTAAGTAAGCAAGTAGTAAGTAAGTAAGTAAGTAAGTAAGTAAGTAAGTAAGTAAGTAGTGACAAGATTGTTTATGTAAGTAAAATTTGTGAGCCGTCCCGACTAAAATTATGATCAGGTTCGTTTGAGTGAGGTTTTTCAAGAGTGCCATATATCAAAATGCTATAAGGATGTGCTGTTTCAGAAAGGAGAAGGGAAACCTTCTCCTTTCTTATTTTTAGAATTTACTCCACACTACAGCCTGCATCTGTTACAATATAACTTTGGGAGTTAGTGTAAGAATTATGGTTGTACAAGAAAGGGAGTAACCGATGTTTGATGTATCAAAGCTGAAAATGGAGCAGTTAGTCATTCATAAGGTAGGTAATAAGTTAAAAGACGAGGGAATTGTAATTTCTCCGGAATTATACCAAATTACAGACGGTGATGTCGAAGAACTGCTTATGAAATATTTTTTGTCGTCTTTCCGCGAAAAGGTTTTATATAAGTTTTTTCACGAAACAGATATCCATCTAAATGAAATATATATGTATGCGGCCCAAGCTTTTATTAGCCCCGATACCTTTTATAGCCAATCAATAAATATGTTAAAACATCTCTATGAAAAGTCCTCACACCCGCAGATAAAGGGAGGGGAATTTTATGTAGTTTATTTCAGTGGATGTGTTATAAATGAGCAGCAAACTGATGCAATTGGAATCTTTAAGACTGAAAGAAAAGAAAATTACCTAAAGATTGCAAATAGCCGAAACTCATTCAGTGTCGGATCAGATATAGGCATTAATATTAAAAAATTAGATAAAGGCTGTATTATTTTCAACTCAGAATCAGTAGACGGCTTTAGAGTTGCAATAGTGGATAACGTAAATAAAGGTGGAAATAATGAAGCTTTATATTGGAAGGAAGAATTTCTCCGCCTATCTGATGTACAGAATAATTACTTTCATACCAAAAACTGCTTGGATATGTGCCAGGACTTTGCCGATACCATCTACGGGCCAGTTTATCAGGCTGATAAGAAAGATCGGGTAGTATTTATGAATGAAGCAATTTCTTATTTTAGTAATAATAATGAATTCAATCTTGAAGATTTTGCTCATAATGTTGTAAAAAAGCCGGAGCTTATTGAACAATTTAAAGAACACAAGCAGCTATATGATATAAATCAGGGAATTGATCAGGCTGAAAGTTTTAGCATATCAGGACCAGCCGTTAAAACAGTTAGACGTAAGTTTAATAATCTAATCAAATTAGATACCGAAATTGAGATAAGAATAAAAACCGCTGCCGCTGAAGTTACTGCCGATGAATTTATTGAACGAGGCTTTGATGAGCAAAAGGGTATGTATTTTTACAAGGTTTATTTTAATGATGAAGAATAACTTATTACGCCAGATATGGATTCTTAAAATATAATTATTATCTTGATAGACTGTTTTTTAAAATGATATAATCTTAAAAAACGGTTACATAGGGAGAAGTTCATAATGCAAATACTATACGATTTAAAGGTCAAAAGTAAGCTTATTTTACTTATGTCAGTAGCCGCATTGCTAGCAATAATAGTCGGTTTCGTTGGTTTAATAGGTGTTAGAAGTTCTAATGATAGTCTACGTACTGTTTATGAAGATAGAGTAGTATGTCTTAAGCAGCTAAAGGTTGTTGCAGATATGTATGCTGTTAACATTGTTGACGCATCTCATAAGGCTAGAAATGGAAATATATCCTGGCAGGAAGCTATGAAACAGTATAATGAGGCTAAGAGCACTATAGATAATGAGTGGCGGCAGTATACCTCAACCTATTTAGTTCCGCAGGAAAACAAGTTGGTAGACGAAACAGAGCAAGAGATGAATAAGGCAAATTCCTCATTAGTTAAGTTGGAAGGAATATTACAAAAACAGGACAAAGAGGCTTTAGCTAGCTATACGGTTAATGAATTGTATCAAAATATTGATCCAATTTCAGCAAAAGTTTCAGAACTTGTTGAACTTCAGCTTAGTATCGCGCAACAGGAGTATTCAAATGCGCAAGCCGCATACCAAAAAATGCAGTTAATATTTCTTGTTACCTTGCTTTGTGGATTAGGAATGTGTGCATTAATCGGAGTTATTATTATTAGATCTATGACAAGCCAGTTAGGATTAATTCAAAACAGCATTCAAACAGATAGCAATGGAAATGTATCTATTAAAGCTATTGATATAAATACAAAAGATGAGTTTGGCGATTTAGCAAACTCATTAAATAAGGTTACAGAGCAAATCCGTGTATTTATTAATAATACATCTGATTCGGCCGATACAGTCGCCGCATCGGCACAGCAGTTAACTGCAAGTGCTGACGAATCGGCAACAGCGGTTAATGAAGTAGCTGCGATTATAACGGAAGTATCCGATGGAGCGCGTGAACAGGCTAACGCTATAGCCGAAACATCAGCAGTTGTAGCTAATATGTCTATTGGGATAAGTAAGATTTCGTTAAGCGCGCAGTCGATGATGGCGGCATCTAATGAAACTGCTATAGCTGCAAATTCAGGAGGACAGGCAATCCAAAATGCAGTCCGTCAAATGAATATAATAGAGCATTCGGTCGCGGATTCTGCTCAAGTAATTGCTAAATTGAATGAACGTTCCGTCAAAATTGGGCAAATCGTAGGCACAATTACAAATATTGCGGGGCAAACCAATCTACTAGCTTTAAATGCTGCAATTGAGGCGGCAAGAGCTGGTGAGCATGGACGCGGCTTTTCAGTCGTAGCAGAGGAAGTCCGAAAACTAGCAGAACAGGCTGAAGCAGCCGCCGATCAAATAACTAATTTGATTAGCGAAGTGCAAGCTGAAACCGAAAAAGCAGTTGAATCAATGGTTCAGGGAACTCAAGAGACTAAGAACGGTACAGTGATTGTGAACAAGGCAGGTGAAGCATTTTCACGTATCTCAACGGAGATTGAGCGGACTTCTGAGCAAATTGCCGATGTAACAGCAGCTATTAAGAACATTTCGGAGGATAGTCTGCGGATCGTAACCGCAGTAAAAACTATAGAGACAGTTAGTAAAAACACTGCTGGTCAGACGCAGACCGTTTCAGCTTCAACGGAAGAGCAATCTGCCGCGCTTGAAGAAATTGCAGCATCAAGCCAAAGTTTAGCTCAAATGGCAGAACAACTCCAAGGAGCCATTAAAACATTCAGAATGTAAAAAACAAAAACCAACTCAGCTTTCAGGCGGAGTTGGTTTTGTTTTTTGCAGCTACTACTTCAAAGCTCGCTCAGCGGCATTTACGATATTCTGATAGCCTGTGCATCGGCACATATTACCGGAGATTTCCTTTTTTATTTCTTCGCGGGTATACTGCTTTCCGCTTTCAACCATCGAGGTGATCGACATTACAAAACCTGGAGTGCAAAAGCCACATTGTACCGCTCCTTCATCCAGCATTGCCTGCTGAGCTTTGGACAGCTTGCCATCAACTGCTTCGCCTTCAATAGTTCGGATTTCTTTGCCATCTGCCCAGACGGCGAGATAGATGCAGGTGTCAATTGTTTCGCCATCTATTAGCACAGTACATGCTCCACATTCGCCAACTCCGCAGCCTTTTTTAGTGCCGATTAGCTGTAGTCTATTTCTGAGCGTTTCTAGGAGTGATTCTCGAATATCAACCTCCAAGGTTACTTCGCGCCCATTTACAGTAAAAGTTATTTTTTTTGTTTGCATCTTACAATCCCCCTGCTTTTTGGTAAGCTTCTCGGAAGGCTCGTTTACTCAATTCCTCTACTAATTTCAATCGATACTCTTTAGATGCACGCCAAGATGTACGCGGGTTAACTTCCGTTATTGCTAGTTGGCCAGTTTTTAATAATAGCTCCTCGCTGAAAGGCTGCCCATTGACAGCTGATTCAGATTTAAAACAGCGCATGGGGGTCGGTGCAGCTACGCCTAAGGCTAAACGAAAATCATCTATAATATTGCCGTCCCTCACTTTGCAAATAACCGAACAGCCTAATGTTGCTATATCCATTGCATTACGCATTGCGAATTTTATATAATGTCCGCCGAAGCCGCGATAGTTTTCTGAAGATATTCTGATAGCCGTCAGGATTTCACCAGCAGCCAAATTAACCTTGCCCGGACCTTTGTAAAAATCCAAGATAGAGCTTACCCTAATACCTGACGGACCGGCAATCTGGAGCTGTGCATTAAGAGCAAAAAGAGTAGAAGCACTGTCAGCAGAAGTTGCTCCATTGCAGATATTACCACCTATCGTTCCGGCATGGCGAGTTTGCGGACCGCCTACAGTGTCGACGGCTTCACCAAGAAAGGGCAGATGCTGTTTAATAAGTGGATGGGATGAAACTTCGCTAAAAGTGGTAACCGGTTTAATTACTATTGTGCCGTCTTGCTCCAACTCGATACCTTTAAGCTCAGTCAGGTCGTGGAGGCTTATAAGCTCTGCGTCAGGAAGTTTGCCTTCACGTATGTGCAGAAGTAAGTCAGTTCCTCCAGCAATAAGTCTGGCTTTGGGCTTTGCCAGCATAAGCTCTATAGCATGCTCAACAGACTGGGCTTCTTCATAACAGGCTATATCAAACATTTTCACGAGCCTCCATTCTAATTAAGCCTGATTGTACGAATTTTTCAAATAGACGTTGCGGGGTGAGGGGTAATTCATTAATATGTACTCCTGTTGCGTCGAGAATTGCATTGCGAATGGCAGGAGCAGGGCCTATCGCCGGAGGTTCACCAAGTGGTTTGTTGCCATAAGGGGCAGTAGGATCGAACGTTTCAACAAATAACGCCTCTATCTCAGGTGTGTCAGTAGCAGTCATAAGTTTATAATCCAGCAGGTTATTATTAAGCGGCTTACCTGATTTAGTATCAAAAAGCAGCTGTTCATACAGTGCGTAGCCTAATCCCATGCTGACACCTCCGTGGACTTGGCCTTGGGCGAGGATGTGATTTATAATTTTGCCTGAGTCGTGAATATTATATAGTTCGATTATTGCAACCTTGCCTGTAAGGATATCTACCTCAACTTCTACAAAGGTACATCCATATGAAATGGTAGTAATCCGCGTATTGTGCGAAATATCAGCAGTAATCGGTGCGGCCGTCTTGAGGTTATAGTAGCTGTCTAGTGCAACATCTGCAATAGGCAGCAGTTTCTCTTGATTGTGTTTAAATACTACCCAACCATCGGCTGTATCTAGTGAGTGAATAGGGAGATTAGTCATAATACAGCAGCGCTCGAGCAGCTTAGCTTTAACTTCAAGTGCTGCTTTTTTTACGGCCATTCCCGATACATAAGATTGGCGTGAGGCGTAAGATCCTGTATCGAACGGAGTCACATCAGTGTCTTGCTCGCTGATAATATGTACATTATTTAGTGGTATGCCTATGGTTTCGGCGGCCATTTGGGCAAATACGGTATCGCTGCCTTGGCCGATTTCGGTAGCGCCAACTTGCAGTTGAACCGAACCGTCCTGGTTGACGATGATGCGTGCAGATGCTAGTTCCTGACCATGAGGATAGGTTCCAGCCGGATAGTGGAAAAATGCTGTACCTAGACCACGGCGCATTGATCCTGTCTGCCCGAAGTAACGGGCTTTTTTTTCATCCCAGCCAATTAACTGTTTTCCTTTTGCTGCACATTCTCTAAGACCATTGCTATAGTCAGTAATTCCTGCCAGTTCATTTGTAAAGCCAGGCTCAGGCAGGTTTCTTAGTCTGAACTCTATACCATCAAGCCCAAGCTTTTTTGCAAGGTCATCCATATGACATTCCATAGCAAAAAGCATTTGAGGGCCGCCATAAGCCCGCATGGCTCCAGCTGTAGGGAGATTGGTATAGACGGTAACTGCATCAAAGTGAATTGCTCTTTGAGTATATTGCACGCAGAAAGTATCACCGCACTTTCCGGCAATTGAATGACCATGAGAGGCGTAGGCACCGTTGGTTGATATAATGCTGCCCGATCTGGCTGTAAAGAGTCCTTCGCTAGTCACTCCAGACTTAAGGAGTGATTTTATGGCATGTCTTGTTCTCGTAGCAATAAAAGTTTCTTCGCGGGAAAGTTCAACCTTAACAGGGCGACCTTGCAGCTTTAAGCTTAAGATCGCAGCCAGCGGTTCAACAACTACATCCTGTTTACTGCCAAAACCACCACCGATATAAGGTTTAACCACCCGTATCCGCCCCCACGGCAGTCCCAATGCTTGACCGACTATCCGCCTGCAAATATGAGGAATCTGGGTAGAAGAATAGATAATAATTCTATCGTTGGAAACTATATAAGCAAAGGCGCTGTGGTTTTCCATAGCACAATGCTGAACAATACTTGTGTTATATTCTTGCTCAAAAATAAAATCGGCTGAGGCAAGAGCTTGCTCCATTTCGCCAGAGTTATATTCGTGGCAGCCAATTATATTACCAGTACCCTCATGAATTTCAACTGCATCTTTCTGCAGCGCCGCTTCAGCTTGAAGAATAGGAATATACTCTTCGTACTCAACCTCAATAAGTGCGAGTGCTTTTTCAGCTGTATGCTCGTCAACTGCGGCAACTGCGGCAATTTCGTCACCCCAATAACGAATATGTCCTGTTAGAATATTACGGTCGGAGACATCGCGGTGGCTAGCGTCAAGCGCGTAGGGATGACCAGCTGTCGGAAAAGTGTGCTTAGGAACATCTTCATATGTTAGTATTAATTCTACTCCTGGAAGTTTAAGGGCTTTTGAGGTATCAATATGCTTTACTCGGCCGTGAGCAATGGAGCTTCGTAAAATTTTAGCGTGCAGCATATTTCTAATAAAGATATCATCTACATACTGGGTTTTACCGCGAACTTTACTATTAGCATCCACTCTCAAAGAATTGGTCCCGATTTTGGACATGTTTTCACCCCGCCTTGTTAGAGCAGTTTATGTTAAAAACCTATAACCAGGTTGCCTTCAAAAAACTAAAGTCTTTTAAGTAAATGAGTTACCTGCCTATTAGCCTCCTGGACAACGGCGTGTTCGTCAACCAAACAAAGCTCTCCGGCTTTTGACACAACTCTTCCGTTTACAATTGTATAAGCTGTAGGACGGTTCACCCCGACTGTTGCCAGTAATGATTGAGGATCAAACTGGGTACCTACATACTCGACACGATTAATATCGATTAGAAATAAATCAGCGGCTTTTCCTAATTCAATGCTGCCGATATCGTCACGCCCCAGCAACTTAGCTCCGCCTCTTGTGGCTAATCGCAGTATCGCATTGCCTTCAGGTGAACTTTCGCTCGAGTTAAGTCTATGCAGCAAATAAGCTACACGCAGTTCTGCCAGGAGATTTGAGCAGTCGTTGCTTGCACTGCCGTCAACTGCTAAGCCAACAGGAACACCTAATTCCAGCATGCGCGGAATCTGGGCTATACCAGAGGAGAGCTTTTGATTTGAGACTGGGCAATGAGCAACACCAGTCTGTGTTTCTGCCAGCTTTTTCAGTTCGTCATCGGTAAAATGGATACCATGAGCATACCAGACATCTGGGCCTATCCAGCCTAAGCTCTCCATATACGCAAGCGGTCTCATGCCAAACTTTTCAATACAATAGTCTTCTTCATCTTTAGTTTCCGCCAGGTGGGTGTGTAATCGGACGTTTTTTTGTCTGGCCAATTCGGCGGTTTTAACCATTAAATCACTGGTAACGCTGAAGGGGGAACAAGGTGCTAAAACTACTTGCTGCATTGAGAAGCTATCAGGATTATGATATTTCTCGACTAACCGCAGACTGTCATCTAGAATCTGGTCAACTGACTGTACTAAATCATTGGGAGGGAGTCCGCCGTCGTTTTTTCCTCTAGACATACTACCTCGTGAAGCATGAAAGCGAATGCCTAGCTCAGCTGCAGCGGCAAACTGCCTATCGATTAATTCACCAGCAAAACTGCTCGGAAAAACGTAATGGTGGTCAAAGCAAGTAGTACAGCCATATTTGAGGAGTTCACCCATTCCTGTCAGCGAACTATAATAGACAACTTCGGGTGTTATGCCACGCCATATCTCATATAAAGTTGTAAGCCAATCAAAGAGCTCTAGTTTTTGCACTTGCGGTAAATTGCGGGTGAAGGTCTGGTAAAGATGGTGATGTGTATTAACAAGCCCTGGATAAACGTAATGGTGAGAGGCGTCAATTATTTCGTCAGCCGCAAATTCTTTTTCTCCTATATAGGTAATAACATTGTTTTCAATAAATATATTTGTGTTTTCGAGTACTGTGTTGAAATCGTCCATAGTAACAATGGCTTGAGCGTTTTTAATTAGTAAAGTTTTCACAGAAGGCCTCCTGATTAGTTGTTATTCATTAATATACTTGACTGCAAAAATCATGCCAGTCTATCCTGTAAATGTTTTAATATCTAAAGAATAAAGAACAAAATAGACTAAATTAATAAGCAGGGCAATTGAGAAATCCTTGATGAAATTCTCAATATGAGATTATAGTTTATTTCTTAGATATATTTTAATTATATAAACTTTTAACAAGGCTTTCTATGTTTTAGGCTTTTCGTGCCCTAGATTAATGAGATTTAAGGTTTGGGGTTTAAATGATTTCGTTATTCCTTTCTGTCAGCCGTATCAAAATGAGATTGCTTAAGAATAACAGCGGGCTAAGTCTTATGAATAAAGCAAAAAAACATGGCACGTTATTTGCAAACATTAATTATAGGAGCGGCGTTTGAGTAATCGGGTCTAATTAGTGCTTTACGGTAGTATATTCATAGAAAAACAGGTAAATGGTTAGGTTCTATCTTTATTCCAGATTAATTTTTGTGGAAGGGGGAGTTGAATTACGCATGTACACTATAATCGGTCGACTCACTGAGATCCACTTAATTGAGGAGGGATAGGAAATGGCTGCTAAGCAAGATACGCTGGAAAGAATATTTAAGCTAACAGAAAAAGGAACAACCGTAAAAACTGAGTTATTGGCTGGGCTTACAACGTTTGTTGCTCTAGCCTATATAATTTTTGTTAACCCCAACATTTTAGCGGATGCTGGCATACCTAAAGAAGCGGCGATAGCATCAACTATTTATGCAACAGCTGTAGCTACAGCATTAATGGCTTTATGGGCAAACTTCCCTATTGCTGTAGCACCGGGAATGGGACTTAATGCCTTTTTTGCTTACTATGTAGTGGGTGCTCTTCACCTTTCTTGGCAGGTTGCACTTGGCGCTGTATTTCTTTCGGGGATACTATTTCTAATATTGACCTTTGGCGGCATACGGCAAGCAATTATTAAAGCCGTACCTATGAATCTCAAATGTGCTATTGGTGTCGGTATTGGCTTATTTATCGCCTTTATCGGCTTGAAAAACTCTGGTATTATTGTCGCTAACAAGGCCACCTTTGTGAGTGTGGGTAATCTGACAGCTCCTGAACCGCTGCTTGCCTTTATTGGCTTAATCATTACGGCGGCGCTAATGGCTCGTAGTGTAAAAGGTTCTATTCTAATAGGTATTCTGGTAACAACGATTTTAGGCATGCTTTTTGGTGTTGTTCCCGTGCCAAAAGGTATTGGGGATATAATGAGCTTTAAACTGCCTGATGTCAGCCCAACTTTTATGCAGCTTGACGTAAGGGGTGCTTGGGAGTATGGTATATTCTCGATAATCTTTACCTTTACCATTGTTGAACTATTTGACAATATGGGAACCTTAATTGGTCTGACTCGTAAAGCTAAGCTTATGGATGATAAAGGTGAAATACAAAATCTAGATAAAGCTCTTACAACCGACGCCGTTGGCACTGTAATTAGCGCTGGATTTGGTACATCGACCGTTACTTCATATATTGAAAGCGCTGCTGGGATTGCCGAAGGAGGAAAGACAGGGCTGACTTCTTTGACCGTAGCAGCACTATTTTTGATCTCACTAGTTTTTGCGCCTTTAGTTGGAATTGTTCCTGGCTTTGCTACAGCGCCAGCACTTATCCTAGTTGGTGCTTTGATGATGGCAGAAATAGCCCATGTGAGCTTTTCTGATTTCACAGAAGGGATACCTGCTTTCCTGACAATTATAATGATGCCTTTAACCTTTAGTATTGCTAACGGCTTTGCTTTTGGTTTTATCAGTTACACCTTTATAAAGACTATTGCTGGTCGTGCTAAAGATGTAAGCTTAATTATGTGGCTGGTTTCACTTGCTTTTTTAGCAAACTTTTATATGCGGCTTCATTGATTAGAACGCTGATAAGGTGTGATGAAGATGAAGCCTGTTAAAAATTTAATTGAAGCAGCCAAAGGCAAACTTAAAGCTGATTTAGTATTAAAGAATGCAACGGTTTTTGATGTATTTACAGGAAGGTTTATCTGTGGCGATATTGCTGTTATAGACGGATATATTGCAGGGGTCGGCAGTTATCGTGGCCACCTAGAAATTGATTTAACGGGTAAGTACGTCACACCTGGGTTTATTGACGGGCATGTTCATATTGAAAGCTCAATGGTAAGTCCGCTGAATTTTGCTAAAGCGATAGTTCCGTGTGGAACTACCACAGTTATTGCCGATCCTCATGAAATTGCCAATGTTGCTGGTGTCGAAGGGATAAAATACATCTTAGAATCGACGGAAACTTTACCGCTGAATGTTTATATTATGCTGCCATCATGTGTGCCGGCTAGTTATTTGGAGAGTTCTGGAGCCAGCCTAGATGCTGCCAAACTGGCTGAATTTATCAATCATCCGCGAGTTCTTGGACTTGGGGAGGTGATGAGCTTTCCGAGCGTGTTAGAAGGCGAAGAATCTATCCTAGCAAAAATTAGGCTGGCGAGTAATAAAATAATTGATGGTCATGCACCTGGGATTTTTGGAGAAGATTTAATGGCCTATGCTGCAGCTGGCATAAAATCTGATCACGAATGCGTTACTGCACAAGAAGCGATGGATCGCCTGACTGCTGGAATGCACATTATGATTAGAGAAGGCTCTGCCGTTAAGAACCTTTTAGACTTGATGCCAGTAGTTAATCAGTATACAGCTCGCCGCTGTTTATTTGTTACCGATGACCGTCACCCAGGAGATCTTATATCTAAAGGGCACATTAACAGCATGGTTAAAATTGCGGTTGATGCCGGTTATGATCTAGCTACAGTCTTGCAGCTAGCAACTGTAAACGCAGCTCAATATTTCGGATTGCGTGATATAGGGGCAATCGCACCTGGTTATAAAGCTGATCTTTTAGTCTTCGATGACCTTGTTAATTGGGCTCCAAGTATTGTGTTTAAGGACGGTAAGCTAGTTGCTGAGCATAACAAAGCACTATTTTCGCCAACTAGCTCATCAGATAAGGTCGTGCGTAATACAATGCGCTTAGGTCAGGTGTCCATAGATCAGTTAAAAATTCCAGCAGTATCTAATAATGCTAGGGTCATAGGTTTAATACCAAATCAAATTATTACTAAAGAGTTAAGTTTGCCTGTTAGAATTATTGACAATGAATTTAGACCAGACTTTCGCGACGATATTTTAAAAATTGCCATTATAGAAAGACATAATTATACAGGTAATGTTGGAGTAGGTTTAGTACATGGCTTTGGGCTAAAAAGCGGAGCAATTGCAACAACAATAGCTCATGATTCGCATAACCTTATCGTTGTTGGTGCTAGTGACGAGGACATTATGCTGGCAATTAAGGAGGTTAATAGAATTCAAGGCGGTGTAGCCATTGTAAATAATGGTGAGGTCCTTAAATCATTACCTCTCCCCATAGCTGGACTAATGTCTGACCAAGAAGTTCACGATGTCGAAGCCGAATTAGCTACTATAAAAAGTATTGCAAGATCGCTGGGTGTGAAGGAAGAATATGATCCCGTTATGACGTTAGCCTTCTTAAGCCTGCCGGTAATACCGGCGTTAAAGCTGACAGATTTAGGGCTGGTCGATGTTAATAAATCTAAAATTGTTTCAGTTTCGGTATAAAGAAATGCCTGCAAATCGGTTGATTTGCAGGCGTTTTTATCTAAATAATAAATTGTTGTAAAATAAGGTTAATAATGGTAAAAAAGAAATAATTGGGGGTGACTTAAAGTTATTAAATACATTATTTTGCTAACTAGTATTATGGGAGTAATATATTTGGGCTACAAATATACACCGAGACTTGTCGATGTTATCTGGTATAGCACAGATATTGCTGTTCTAATAATAGTGGGTATAACTTTTATAATCTATAAAATATTTAATACGGCAAATAAACCGACCCAAAAATTAGTAAACGATACTTTTGAAATCGATATTAAAAGATTAGAATGCACTGATGCGGTTATGAAATATGAAGTAAATAGCGTTGAAGAAACAATTGCGATTGCAGAACATGAACCTTCTGGGCGAGACAGCTATATTAGACTTTTTTACCAAGATAAAATTATAGAAGTTTATTCTGAAGGCAATGGATCATACAAAGTAATAAAAGACAAGGAACATATCGGCTGCATAGAGTTTATAAATTCGCTAGTTAGTATAAAAAACTTAGATAGTACTACAATGTATCAAATTGCCAGAGAGAAACAACTTTCCGAAAGTGATTTGTTTTCAAATCTATATAAATTACTAGTTTTCGACTTCAGATTTGAAAGACCAACCCATTTTATAATCCGAAATAAAGATAACGAGGTGGTTGGCAAATTCTTCCCGAGCTTAAACAATCTACAATTACAGAATAGACGAGATCTATCTATTACTCTAATTGTGGCTTTGATAATTCTAATAATGAGCGGGAATAAAAATCTTTAAGTGGAGCCAATTTTGCAGTTTTTAAGAAAAAGGTATCAGTTATTATAACTCATTTATTATAGAAACAAGCCTGCAGATCGATTGATTTGCAGGCTTGTTTCTATAGGATGCCCTTATGATTCGGGCAAAGTTTTCGGCACAGATTACAGGCATAGACAAAGCCCCCGCCATCGGTACATTTACCTGAGATGCTGCGGCACTTACTCTGGATTATTGTGATACCGTCCAGGGCCTTACTAGGACAAGCATCCAGGCATATATGGCAATCTTGAATACAGGCTTGGTAATCAGCGAAAGAACTAGGGGCAAGCTCTATATCTATAACGATTCCACCCAGCCAAATCATATTTCCGTATTTATCATTAATAAGCAGCGTATTTTTGCCTAGTTTCCCTAAACCTGCTCTTACTGCTGCATGTTTTAAGGAAAGTATGCCTTGTCCGTGTTTTCTAGTTTCATCCCAATAATCATAAGGATCGGAAGATGGAATAGGTACAGCGCAAGCTCCTATGTTTTCCAGTTCAGAAGACAATTGAAATGTAATTGTATCAATTTTATCTACCAGCCTGTGCCTTACAAAAGTATAGGCAGCTGGCGAAGGAGTTGAAAGGGTGCTAAGTGGAAATCGTGCCGCCAGTACGATCACGCTTTTACAGTCTTTGAGGACATCAGTAGGGTGAAATCCCAAGGGAGCATCAGTAAAACGTTCTATTGATGCAATCCCACATAAATCTGCTCCTAATTCTTTTGCACGTTGGATGATTTTATCACTAACGATGTTCATTCTATAACCCTCCCACTTATGGTACAAAACTAACCTTTCTAAGAGAATATACTAGCAAACAACTAAAAATGCCTGCAGACCATTTGTCTACAGGCATTTTTTTATATCAGTCCAGCTTCTTTAAAGGCTTCGAAAAGCCGCTGTGGCGTCATGGGAACTTCGTTTATTTTAACTCCTGTGGCATTAAGGATTGCATTACGTATTGCGGGGGCGGGGGAGATTGCTGGCGGTTCGCCGAGTGCTTTATTGCCGAATGGAGCAGTTGGATCATAGGTTTCAACAAACGCGACCCCGATCTCAGGTGTGTCAGACGCTGTCATTAGTTTGTAGTCGAGCAGGTTATTATTTAGCGGCTTACCGCTTTTTGAGTCAAATAGCAGTTGTTCATATAAGGCATAACCTAAACCCATGCTGACGCCGCCGTGAACTTGCCCTTCGGCGAGTTGAGGGTTAATGATTTTACCTGAGTCATGGATGTTATACAGCTCCATGACAGCAACCTTTCCGGTTAAGATATCTACCTCAACTTCGGCAAAGGTACAGCCATAGGCAAAAGCATTAGTTCGAGTGAGATTAGAAACGTCAGCTGTAATAGGAGCAGCAGTCTTTAAGTTATAGTAGCTGTCTAGTGCTACATCTGACAGTGGTTTAATTTTCTCTCTGCTGTGTTTATAAACAATCCAGTCCATATCGGTATCTAGCGTTTGGAGTGGAATATCAGTCATAGAAGATGCTCGCTGAAGAATTTTTGCCTTTATTTCTTCCGCTGCTTTTTTAACTGCGGCGCCGGAAACATAAGTTTGACGCGAGGCATAAGAACCGGTATCAAAAGGGGTAATGTCGGTATCCTGCTCAGTAATAATATGGACCTTATCAAAAGTAATACCGATAGTTTCTGCAGCCATTTGGGCGAATACGGTGTCACTTCCTTGCCCAATTTCGGTAGCGCCAATCTGCAGTTGAACAGAACCGTCTTGATTTAACACTATTCTTGCTCCAGCAATCTCCTGGCCTACTGGGTACGTAGCTGTTCCGTAATAAAAGCAGGCCATGCCTACACCGCGCCGTTTATTACCAGACTGCTCTTTATAACAAGAACGTTTGTTAGTCCAATTGATAAGTTCTCTTCCTTTTCGGATACATTCTCTTACGCCGTTGGTGTGTGCTTTGACTCCAGATAATGGGTCAACAAACCCTGCCTCATGCAGGTTTTTTAAGCGAATGTCAATTGGATCAATACCAAGTTCATAAGCTAAGTCATCCATATGACACTCTAAAGCGAAATTTACCTGTGGAATACCATAGCCTCTCATCGCACCAGCGGCAGGCAGGTTAGCATAAACCGTTGTTGCGCTGCATTCGATGGCTGGCTGCTTATACTGCACACGAATGGTTGCAGCGCATTTGCTGGCTATCGAATGACCGTGTGATGCATATGCTCCATTTATTGAAAAAATGTTCGCCTTACGGGCTAGCAGTGTGCCGTCTTTAGCTACACCTGATTTGAGAGTATATTCCATCGCGTGTCTGGTCCTGGTCGCAATAAAAGTTTCTTCGCGAGTTAACTCAAGTTTCACTGGACGCCCAGCGACTTTTGTACTAAGAAAGGCAGCAATTGGTTCAACAATTACATCTTGTTTACTGCCAAATCCGCCACCAACATAAGGTTTAACAACTCGAATCATACCCCAGGGCATACCAAGTGCCTGACCGACAATGCGCCGGCAGATATGGGGTATTTGGGTTGAAGAGTAAATTATGATTCGGCCTCTCTGGTCAGTGTAGGCAAACGCGCTATGGTTTTCCATGGCACAGTGCTGAACTATACTTGTTTTATATTGGCCTTCTAAAATATAATCACATTCCACAAAAGATTGCTCTAATTCACCGAATTTATAACTGGTAGTTTTGATAATATTATTACTTCCCTGGTGAATTTCGACTGCCGATTCATCTAATGCATCAGATAGTGTTAATACCGAGGGATATTCGTCATACTCGACCTTAATCAGCTTAAGAGCTTTTTCGGCCGTTAGTTCATCTACGGCGACTACTGCGGCTATTTCGTCACCCCAGTAGCGGATACGACCAGTTAAGATGCTATGGTCGGCAACATCCTGATGGGTGGGGTCTAGGCTAAAAGGATGACCAGCTGTGGGGAAGGTATGAGCTGGAACATCTTCAAAAGTTATAACTGCTTCAACTCCTGGCAGTCGTTTAGCCTCACTTACGTCTATAGCTTTAACCCGCCCATTGGCTATTGTACTGCGGTAAATTTTTGCGTAAAGCATATCACGTAGATAAAGATCGTCAACATATTGGATTTTGCCGCACACTTTACTAAGCCCATCTATACGAGGGACACTTGTGCCGATGATTTGCATAAACTCACTCCTTAAGCAAGTGATTCTTAATGCAGTTTAAGCGAGGAGCGCGCCTCCTCGCCTTGCTGTTCTATGTGTCCATTTTATCCCATAGGCGTTGGGCGGCTTTACGGGCGTTGTCATATATCGGTTTTACGTCAAAGGTGAATTGGCGGTTTTTTAGCACTACTTTACCATTAATAATGACGGTGTCGACATCGCGTGAGTCGAGGCCGAAGGCAATATGTCCGCCTATGTTTTGCTCAAGCAGCGGAGTAGGAGAGTTGTAGTCAAAAATAGTTAGATCTGCTTTATAGCCTTTAGCAACTTTACCAAAGTTAGCACCAAAGTAACGCTCAAGCAGGTTATTACCGCTAAAAAGAAATTGCAGATAACTATCAGGCCAAAGCGGGCCGCCTATATCCTTATGTTTAAAGTAGGCAAATTTAAATTCTTCCAGCATATCGCTGCCTATGCCGTCAGTGCCGAGAGCGAAGTTCTTATATTGTGGAATTTTAGTATTATAGCCTACATTGTTATTCATGTTAGATCGAGCATTGTGTACAAGGTAGGCATCGCTTTTATTTAAAAGTTCAATATCGTTGTCGGAAAGAAAAACACCATGGGCGATAAGCGCTTTCTCATTTATCAAGCCAAAATCAGCTAATCGCTGTATTACATCTTTTCCGTATACGTGATGGGAGTACGATACGTCATAACGATCTTCTGCTGCATGGATATGGATACCGCGTCCTGTTTCATCAATTGCCTCCTTCATTAACAGAAGAGCATCGTCAGGTATTGTTACAGGGGCGTGACCGCCAATCATCGTTTCAACGAGATGGGTATTATTTGAGTCACGTTTATCTTTGTCGCACAATACGGCAAACTCAACATTTTCCTCAATTCCTGCTTCGACTTCGGTCATACCGCCGTTGCGGTTAGTAGTCTCATAGCAGGTTATTCCCCGCAGACCTGTTTCTTCAAAGGCCTGTTTGAGAACTCGAAGCGAGCCTTTGATATAGGCTGGAGAGGCGTGGTGGTCAATTACTGCTGTAGTTCCGCAGCGGATAGCCTCAAGTGAGCATACTAATCCGCTGTAATAAAGTATCTCCTCATCGATTGCCCTATCCAACCGCCACCATAAGTTTTGCAAAATAGAGATAAAATCAGGTGATGGCTTAATATTAGCCATAATACCTCTAGCAAGACCGGAGTAAAAATGATTATGGCTGCAGACTATACCTGGCATCACCAATGAACCTTTCAAATCAATTATTGTTTCAGCCTTATATTTTTCAGCTGCACCAGGGCTAACTTCGATGATATTAGTTCCTTCAATAACGATATCAATGCCGTTTCTTACTGCTGGCGGGCTAAACTCAACGATCATAGCGTTTTTTAATATAAGCATATCGCACCTCTATTCATATACTGGACCGAAGATAGACGGTCTCTTAGTCCGAAGCTCATTTAAAACTAATAACATTTCTCTAAGTTCGTCAGATGCTGAACTTACAGCTGTTTCAGTTAAATTTATTTCATAGATTTCTTTATTGAATCTAATTTGGACTAAGTCACCTTCAAGGAAAAAACCATAATTACTGCTGTTGTCGAAGTCCGCTTTAGTACTAAAAACAGTTATCTTATCGGTATATGGTTTACCATCCCACGGACAGAAGGTAGCACAATTTCCGCATTCATTACAGTAGGCGTCAAGATGGACAATTTGATAGTGATTACGGAAGGATTCAATTGGGATGGCTATATTAGCTCTATTGGGACATACCTCAACGCATTTGTTGCAGACATAATTGCACTCTAAACAACGCTGGAATTCATGTTGACCTACAGCTGTATCTACTGTGGCACATCCCTCAACCGGGACATCGGACTGCCAGCTTAGACCGAGTTTTTTCTGGTCTATTTGTCTATGCTGTTCAGCAGTTGCTTTTTTGGGTGTAAAGATTTTGCGTTGCCAAGAACTGTTTTCTGATAAGCAGATTGCATCGGCTGCTTTACGTCCATCTGCGATACATTTAACAATAGAGGATGGACCGCTGCAAGCATCACCGACTAAGAATACGTTATTTGATTGATTGAATTGATCCGGCTGCAAACCAAGCCGATTAACTTCTTTATAATTAACATCTTCACCGATTGCTGTTATAACGGTATCAACTTTGATATTTTGAAGTTGGTCTGTGGCCTCTGGCTTTCTTCGGCCGCTAGAATCAGGCTGACCAAGTTTCATAATACGGCACATAAGGGTGTTATCATTTGCAAAAGACTCAGGATTGAGGAGAAAATGGAATTTTACATTATCGGCTAAAGCCAGTTCGTATTCCTCGCGATATGCTGGCATTTCTTTTTCGGTACGGCGGTAAATAATACTCGAAGTTTTTACTCCTGGAACTCTAAGGGCGGTTCGACTGGCATCCATTGCGGTATTGCCTGCTCCGATAACAGCTACATGCTCACCAAGCGATAGGTTATCAGGCTGGCTGTTATACTGTTCAAGAAATTCAAGAGCGGAGATAACTCTTGGAGCATGTGTGTTTTCTAAAACTTTAAAACTCTTTTCAGCTCCGGCACCAATAGCTGCAATGACATATTTATAGCCTTGCTCCTGCAATAAACTTGGTGTTATATCTGGTTGACAGTTAAAGACAAATTCCACTCCGTGCTCTTTAATGAAGTTGACATCATTATCTATTTCCTCATCGCTGATTCGGAAGCGGGGAATTATATGCCTTACTGTTCCGCCTGCTGCAGACTTGTTATCAAAAACTGTCACGCTAAAACCTTCGCGTGCTAGGAAAAAAGCTGCGGATAAGCCTGCTGGACCAGCCCCGATAATGGCGGCTTTGATATTGTTTTTACAGTTAGGAAAGGCATATCGCTTCTTATACTCTGCAAAGCCTTTTTTGAAAGCAATTCGCTTTACTTCTCTTATTAATATACAGCCCTCATAGTCCATACGGGTACAGTTATATTGACAAGCATGATCACATATGTGCGAGGTAATTGAAGGTAAAGCATTTTTTTCGTAAATTAGTGCTAATGCTTCAGCATAACGTTCTTCGGCAACTAGCTTTATATATTCAGGAATATCTTGATTTATTGGACAAGCAATTTTACAGGGTGCTTCGGCACAGTCGAAAAGTGGCAGATTACCTGGAATGTTAACACTATTAGTACCGCGATAATATTTATTAGCGTAGTTTACTGTTAAAGACTTTTCAGCCAAAGCAGTTACTTTTTGGACATCAATTTCTTTCTTATCCCATCCATCCATATCTTCAAGCTTAGTTGAAATCGCTGACAACCTGTTGTATCCACCAGGTTTTAATAATTCGGTTGCTAAGGTAATTGGTTTAATACCTGAGGAAAAGACTTCACCAACATTATGTTCGCTGATACCAGCTGAGAAAGAAATGGGCAGCTCGCCTTTAAATTCCTGACAAATCTTTGCTGCAACGTTTATGGCAAGAGGAAAAAGGGCTCGCCCAGACATATACATTTCGCCGCCAGGGAGTCTATTTTTGAAATTGACGGTACCTAAAGTATTGGTTAATTTAACGCCAAAGAAACGATTGTTGTTTTTAGCCAGCTCCTTAAGTCGGGTCAAAAGAGGAATGGCATCTTTATATTGCAGGTCATGAGCAAAAGATTCTTCAGAAAGTCGTATGTAGTCGAAGTTAAGATTATCTAATATCTGACGAACAGTCTGATAAGACAGCAGAGTGGGGTTAAGCTTTACATAGGTTTCAAGCTTTTTATCTGTAAGCAAGTAGGCACAGATTTTTTCAATTTCAGCGGGTGGACAGCCGTGCATTGTTGATAAAGTTACTGACTTGCAGACAGCAGGGGAAATTCGGTCAGGTAAATCTTTTACATGAGGCAGGCGATGACCTAAACCATTTTTAGTAAGTAGGCTTCCGTCTTTTAACACTAATGATAATTCGTTAAGATAGTTTTTAAACGATGGATGTTTCGAAGCATCCATAAGATTATTTATATAACTATCCATGCGAGGAGACTTGATGCCTTGCATGTTATAGCCAACACTCATATTAAAAATAAATGAGCGCTGAGCTCCAGTTTTAAGTTCAAAAACCTCTTCCAACAGATGCAGCAAAATCCAAGCTTTTATATATTCATCATAGGCCTTTTCTACCTTATATTCAGATGACCACTCGGTATTAAAGCCCTCATCCTCGGCATCAATGCAAGGTTTTTCCAGTGGAGGTTCATGTTCTTGAACTGTTTTTAACTCCATGAAGCGGCTCCCCGCTAAATAGGCTGTTATTATATTTTGGGCTAGCTGAGTATGTGGGCCTGCTGCAGGGCCGACTGGAGTCTCACAGCATTCGCCAAAGAAATTTACTGTTTTAGCTGATTTTTTCCTGAAAAAACTAGACTCTGGCAGTGAGAATATAGAACGCTGGACTGAAAACTCTTGAAACATTCTTGCAATGATTTCTCTAAAAGGCAGTGGCCGCATTATATCTCCCATTTTCGTTCCCCCTATAATTCGTTGGTTTGAGTAATTTCAATCTCGAGTTAATAAATATGCCTAATGTTTTAATAATCGCATTTGTTTGGTTTTTGGATTAAGTAAATAAGCTCTAATAATAAATATTGCTGATTGCCAATTTTTAGATGCAAAAACTATGCCATATTTAGATGAATTAAGGCTTTTTCTCAAAAAAATTACTGACTATGCTTATTTAACTGGCGCGTGTTTTGCATGTGTTATTTCTAGTGTGATCTGAAAGCGAAAATTTTGCCTTAATAAGTGGTGATACTCCGCTTTGCCGTCACCCAAGGCCAGAGCTTTCTGTAATTAAAAGGAGGAATACACATGACTGAAGCTATCCAGTGGAAAACAAACACTATGATAAAAAACGCTAAAATGGGAGTTTCCACAGCGCTTTTCAGTAAAAATGAAATTAAGAAGGTTCAAGAGTTTCATAAAAGTTTTCCTCAATACAATCCAACGCCACTGTATACCTTGCCGTGCTTAGCCCGGAGACTTGGCGTTGCTGGGATTTATATTAAAGATGAATCTAAGCGCTTCGGCTTAAATGCCTTTAAAGTTTTAGGAGGTTCTTATGCAATGGCAAGATACATTGCCGAAAAACTGCAGTTCGATATTAGTGATTTACCATATGATGTCCTGATTTCACCTAAGATCAGAGAATTGATTGGGAATCTTACCTTTGCGACAACTACCGACGGCAATCATGGCAGAGGGGTTGCCTGGACTGCGAAACAGCTTAAGCAGCAGGCGAATGTCTATATGCCTAAAGGGTCATCTTATGAAAGGCTTCAGGCAATTAGAAATGAAGGAGCAATCGCGACCATTACTAACTTTAATTATGACGATACAGTAAGGCTGACGGCAGAGCAGGCCTGTAAAAAGGGGTGGGTAGTTGTACAAGACACGGCTTGGGGCGGTTATGAAGACATTCCAACTTGGATTATGCAGGGGTACGGTACACTAACAGCAGAAGCGTTTGAACAGCTTGAGACGTTTAATGTAGAAAAGCCCAGCCATATATTTATGCAAGCAGGCGTAGGTTCTTTAGCTGGCTCGATGCAGGCGTATTTAACCGACTTATTTAAGGATGAGCGGCCTAAGGTGACCATTGTGGAATCAAATCAGGCTGACTGTTTCTATCAGTCGGTACTAGCTGGCGATGGAAAGCCAAGAAATGTCGGTGGCGATATGAAGACAATTATGGCTGGCCTGGCCTGCGGTGAACCGAATTCGATCGGGTGGAATTTTTTACGCGATTACAGTGAGGTTTTCGTGTCCTGCTCTGATTCTATAGCCGCGAGGGGTATGAGAGTTCTAGGTAATCCAAATGGTAATGATCAGCGAATAATTTCAGGTGAATCGGGAGCTGTTACACTAGGACTGCTTTATTATTTAATGACAAATAAAGATAGCGAAAAAGCCAAGTCTGCACTTGGCCTGAATGCTGATTCAACCATTCTTTTAGTTAGTACTGAAGGTAATACTGACCCAGAAAAGTATCTGGATATAGTATGGGATGGCAAGAATAATTAGGTCTTATCCAGCGTTAACTGAATATCAAATAATATGGGCAAGTTAATATGCTATGACTGCTAAAATGTTATTAACAGCCTCAGTTCATTGATGCAGGGGTGAGACTTATGTATTCGCTGCGGGACATCCGAGAAACAGTACAACAGACTGCCGATGCTATTGCGGAAGCACTCGTTATGGAGGTAGAGATAGCTGACCGTGACTTAATACGCATCGCTGGTACAGGGAGGTATCGAGGTCAGTGCGGCAAGGTTTTGGAAGATGGCTTTGTCTATCGGCATGTTATTAATACTGGCGGGCCGGTGATAATTGATCGTCCAGGCTATCATGAGTTATGTCAGCCTTGCACTGCCAAGGATAATTGTCCTGAAGCAGCCGAAGTTGCTGTGCCAATTGGGATAAGAGGGCGAATACTAGGTGTTATTGGTCTGATTTGTCTTGATATCAATCAAGCCGAACGTCTGCGTGAGCGAAAAGATTCACTGCTGCGTTTTCTAGAAAAGATGGCTGAGCTATTAACAAGTAAAATAACTGAGTACACTGAAGGTCGGGAGAGAGAAACACTAGGACGACAATTGGTAACAGTACTCAATCTGCTCCACGACGGTATCTTAGTAGTGAGCTCGGATAAAACGGTAATTCACAACAATAACCTTAGTGCTAGTATGGTTGATATTGCCGAAGGTCAGAGTGTGGCCTTACCTCAGATAATGGATGATAAAAGGCTGTGGAAGTCTATTGAAAAGGGTGAAAAGTTTTCAGGCGAGGTAAAAGGACGACGTGTATCTGCCCACTGGTATTGTGATGCTTTTCCGATTATTAAGAGCGGTGTTTTAGAAGGGGCGGTAATTACACTTAAGGATGTGCAGGAAATTAAGCGACTTGTAAATGATGCCACAGTAAGTGATATTGCAACAGAGTTTTCGCAGATCATCGGTAATTGCGGCAAAATACGTGAACTTAAAGAATTGGCTTACAGGGTGGCATCGACCAATTCAACGCTCTTGATTCAAGGAGAGAGTGGTACTGGTAAGGAGCTCTTAGCGCGTGCAATCCATGATAGCAGCAAAAGGAAAAGCAATACATTTATTGCCATTAACTGTGGGGCGATACCTGAGAGTCTTCTAGAAAGTGAATTGTTTGGTTATGAAGAGGGAGCATTTACTGGTGCAAAACGAGGCGGAAAACTAGGTAAATTTGAACTTGCTAATAACGGTACCATTTTTCTTGATGAGATTGGCGACATGCCGTTGCATTTGCAAGTGAAGTTATTAAGGGTACTGCAGGAAAGGAAAGTAGAAAGAATAGGCAGCTCACGTGCTACCGGCGTTGATGTTCGTGTTATAGCTGCAACCCACCGTAATTTAGAAAAAATGGTTTCTTCGGGTGAATTTCGGGAAGATCTTTACTATCGTCTTAATGTGATACCACTAGTTATACCGCCCCTTAGAGAGCGCAAGGAAGATATACCGCTGCTTTTCTCCTATTATCTTCAGCATTATTGCGCCGTAATTGGGAAGAAGGTGCAGGGTTTCACGCCTGATGCAGCGGCAATTCTTAGCCGTTACCCGTGGCCTGGTAATGTACGCGAATTAGCAAATGTCATTGAGTACTCAGTAACAATGGTAAGCGGAGAATATATTAGTGCTGAAGTACTGCCAAAAAGAATTAAAAAGGAAGAGCCAAGTACGTTAGTATCAGGCAGCCTTAATATAAAAGCAATAGAACGAGAGTTGATTACTAAAGCTTTGGAAGCGGCAGCGGCGGAAGGGAATAAGGATATTGCAGCGAAACTTCTGGGAATCAGCCGGGCAACTCTGTATCGCAAAATTAAAGAATATAATATTGCTGAACGCAAGTTTTTTTCATAAAGCGACCTTTGTATCAAATTGAGATTGATGCTAAAAACGTCCAAATATAACAGTGAATTATGAGTTTGATTAATGAGACGTTTGTAGCATTTTGAGAATAGGCGAAACTCTGAAATAACGAAAACGATGCAATCTAGGAATTATTCCCTAGGCGGCATCGCTTTTTTTATTCTATCAGAAAAAAATAACATTCTTAAAAACAAAGATAAGTATTGAGTATTGGCCTTCGATGTTCGCTAGACTCGGTGCAAGTCGCATTTTCTTTATTAGTTGAACAGGCTAGGTAAATGCATAATTAATGCTCCAACGCTAGCGCTGACTTACGCTTATAATAATGCCTTTATCTAGCCTTGGTTGCGAAAGAACGCCTGCATTTTTATAAGCATGAATAAACTAGAAATTTTATTGCGCGATGAAAGACGGGTTTTCTCTGAATTTGACGTAATTTTGGTGTGCTGACAACCTATTCTCTGGCATAAATTTTGCAATAGAAGATATTTGTGAAGCGTAAAGAGTAACATAGAGGTTTTCGACTATGCCACGGGTGCCCTAAAAGTAAAAAGAGGTGAGAAAAATGCATGATCAGGAATTTCGCCACCCGGTTGATGAGATGCTCCCATTTGGCCAATTGTTTACCTATGGCTTACAACACGTTTTAGCAATGTATGCTGGAGCTGTAGCAGTTCCGCTTATAGTTGCAAACGCCCTTGGTTTGTCACATGAGCAACTTATTTATCTTATTAATGCGGATCTATTTACCTGCGGGATAGCTACACTTATTCAAACACTGGGGTTCTGGAAGATGGGGATTAGAATACCAATCATTCAGGGGGTAACTTTTGCTGCTGTTACACCGATGATAATTATCGGTAAGACTCATGGCTTAACAGGGATTTACGGCTCAATCATTGTCGCCGGTATTGTTACTTTCTTGATTGCTCCTTATTTCAGCCGCCTGCTAAGGTTTTTCCCACCTGTTGTAACCGGAACAATTATAACGATAATCGGTATTACGCTGATGCCTGTCGCTGTTAGATGGGCCGGGGGCGGAAATCCAGCAGCAAAGGATTTTGCAAGCGCCAATTATATTGTTCTGGCACTTATAACTCTTGTGTTGGTTTTATTCTTTTACCGCCGCTTTAAAGGATTTTTAAGTAACATTGCCGTTCTTTTAGGTCTAATTTGCGGCACAATCATTGCAATTCCTTTTGGGGTAGTTAACTTCTCACAAGTGCCGACTGCCGCGTGGATAGGTATTACTACACCTTTTGCATTTGGGATGCCGACCTTTGATTTTGCATCAATTGTTGCGATGGTTTTAGTAATGTTGGTTGTTATGACCGAAACGACCGGCGATTGTATCGCCATTGGTGAAATAATCGAGAAACCTATAACTCAAGATGATTTAAGCAGATGCTTAAGAGCTGATGGTTTTTCGACAATGCTTGGGGGTATTTTAAATAGTTTCCCATACACCGCCTTTGCTCAAAACGTCGGACTCGTTGGTTTGACAAGAGTTAAGAGCCGTTATGTTGTTGCTGCCGCCGGCGCAATATTGGTTGTTTTAGGGTTATTTCCTAAATTAGCGGCGATAATTGCTTCTATCCCTAGTCCTGTACTTGGTGGAGCGGGCATTGCAATGTTTGGCATGGTAGCTGCCAGCGGCATAAAAACCCTATCTAAAGTTCAATTCGACGGCACCCACAATATCATGGTCGTAGCAATTAGTATTGGAATAGGCATGATAACACTCGCGGTCCCAAGTTTCTATCATAGCTTCCCAAGCTGGGCTCAAGTTATCTTGCACAGCGGAATTACAGCAGGAAGTATTGCTGCAATAGTATTAAACGCAGTATTAAATGGAACAGAACAGTCTGCTAAGGCTAGTAGTGAAACGCTAAATTAGGCGTTAAAACAAAATTATCCGATGACTAACCCGCTCTATACCCAAAGGGCACAGGCGAGCGGCTAAGTCCCTGGATCAGAGCGACTAAGATTCAGATGGAGTTATACCCAAAGGGCACTGGCAACTCCATCTGAATCAAGTCTTACTTTATAAGGTTTTGACCTACAAATCTTTAAGAGGAAGGGGATCTAAACTTTGGAACAGACATTTTCACAGGTGCTTAAAATGGCAGAAAAATATAAGCCGGATATATCGAGGTTTTTACGAGATTTAATTTCAATACCTGGCGAAAGCTGCGGTGAAAGTCAAGTCGTGTTACGCATTAAGGAAGAAATGGAAAAGGTTGGTTTCGATCATATCGAAATTGATCCGATGGGCAACATATTAGGCTATATCGGTTCCGGTAAGAATGTTATCGCTATGGATGCTCATATTGACACGGTCGGTATTGGTAATATTGCTAATTGGGAATATCACCCCTATGAAGGCTATGAGGATGACGAAATTATTATCGGACGGGGAGCCAGCGATCAGTTGGGCGGTATGGCTTCCATGGTATATGCCGGAAAAATCATTAAAGAATTAGGTCTTGAAGATGATTACACGCTGGTGATTGTCGGTTCAGTTCAAGAGGAAGACTGCGATGGTCTTTGCTGGCAGTACATAATCAATGAAGATAAATTGCGCCCGGATTTTGTTGTGATTACTGAGCCAACAGATGGAAAGATTTATCGCGGACAAAGAGGGCGTATGGAAATTAAAGTGGCCGCAAAAGGCGTTAGCTGCCATGGCTCTGCTCCAGAACGCGGCGATAATGCTATCTATAAAATGGCACCAATACTAAGTGAACTGCGTGCCTTGCATGAGAATCTTCAACATCATGAGTTTCTGGGAAAAGGAAGTCTTACAGTTTCAGAAATTTTCCATACATCGCCGTCGCGCTGTGCGGTTGCAGATAGCTGCTGGATATCCATTGATAGGCGTTTGACTGACGGCGAAGATGCTGAACTTGCACTAAGTCAGATACGAAACTTGCCTAGTGTAAAGGCAGCTGACGCAAAGGTTGAAATGTATACCTACGAACGCCCGTCCTATACTGGCTTGGTTTATCCCACAGATGCCTACTTCCCAACCTGGCTTATTGAAGAGGGTCATCCTGTATGCTCTACGCTAGAGGATGCTTATCAGGGTCTGTTTGATCGTTCTCCAGTTGTTGATAAATGGACCTTTTCGACAAATGGTGTCTCAATAATGGGGCGTTATGGTATTCCTTGTATTGGTTTTGGACCTGGTCATGAAGATCAGGCTCATGCACCAAATGAGCGTACTTGGAAAAAAGAATTAGTTGATGCAACAGCTATGTATGCTGTAATTCCATTGATATATGTAAAGCAATACGCTGCCAAAATGCCAGAAAGCACAGCTAATTTAGTTAAATAGCTCCAAGTTAGATATAAGCCAAAGATATTTATTATAAATTAAGGGGGACTTTACAGTGCATTCAGTATTTCGGGGTAAACACTTCATCGATCTTGAGGATTTTAACAAAGAAGAAGTAGACACAATGTTAGAAGCGTCTTTTGACCTTAAAAAGAAGTTTGCTATGGGTGTGCCTACTCCATATCTTCAATCTCAGACGATGTTTATGATGTTTTTTGAGCAATCTACACGCACTCGCAATTCAATGGAAGCAGGCTTAGCTCAGCTAGGTGGTCATGCTGGATTTCTAGATTCTAGCAGCATGCAGATTGCCCATGGTGAAAGTGCTAAAGATACAGCAATAATTCTTTCCCGCTTTGGCCACGCAATTGCCTGCCGTTATTGCAACTGGGAACGCGGTAACAAATATTTAAATGAAATGGCTCAGTGGTCAACAGTGCCTATTATGAATCTTCAGTGCGATTTATATCATCCATTCCAGGCTTTAGCCGATCTGATGACAATGAAAGAAAAAATTGGCGATCTAAAAAGAGTTAAAGTATCTATAATTTGGGCCTATGCGGAAAGTCATAAAAAGCCAATTTCAGTTCCAGTATCCCAGGTCCTGCTATTTCCTCGGTATGGAATGGATGTAACATTAGCTCATCCTAAGGGCTGGGAGCTGCCAGATTGGGTAATTGAAAAGGCTAAAGCTAACGCTGCCCGCTATGGCGGTACTGTAACGATCACTGATAATGAGGAAGAAGCGTATCGGGGAGCTCACATCGTAATTCCTAAAAATTGGGGCAACTGGGTAACTGACCAGACTGGGGCAGCACTTTCCGGGGCCACAAAAGTAATTGATGATAAGCTAATAGCCAACAGAAGCTGGAAATGTACTGAGGCTAAGATGGCAATAGCAGATAAAGACGTAATGTATATGCACGCTCTACCGGCTGATAGAAATAACGAAGTCGAGGATTCTGTTATTGATGGTCCCCATTCAATTGTATATGACGAGGCTGAAAACCGCCTTCACACTGCTAAAGGCGTTATGACTTTATTGATGGGTGGTCGATAAGTATGAATAAGCTGGCGGTTGTAGCTATAGGCGGAAACTCGCTTATCCGCGACAACGTCCACCAAACGGTGCAGGATCAATATGATGCTGTTTGTGAAACAGCAAAACATATTACCAGTATGATTGAACAAGGATATGAGGTCATCATTACCCATGGGAATGGTCCACAGGTAGGCTTCATCCTCCGACGGTCGGAAATAGCCAGCGAAGTTGCTAGAATGCATCATGTACCTCTTGTAAATTGTGGAGCAGATACTCAAGGGGCAATTGGTTACCAAATTCAGCAAGCTATGGATAATGAGTTTAAAAAACGTGGTATTGCAAAAGCTGCCGTAACCATCGTAACACAGGTTGTTGTCTCTGCTGCTGATCCTGCTTTTAGCAATCCTACTAAACCTATCGGCTCATTTTTCACCCAAGATCAGGCAAAAATGCTTGCACAAACCAATCCGGATTGGGTATTGGTTAATGACGCAGGGCGAGGATATCGCCGGGTAGTTCCATCGCCCGTACCGCAGGAGATAGTCGAAACAGAGGCTGTAAAATTATTAACCAATCAGGGATACTGCGTAGTTAGTGTCGGCGGAGGTGGTATCCCCGTCGTTCGCCAAGCTGATGGCACACTAGTTGGAGTAGATGCGGTTATTGATAAAGACTTTGCTTCAAGTTTACTAGCTACCCAGGTAGATGCTGACGTTCTTATTATTTCAACAGGTGTTCCTAAAGTCTTTTTAAACTATGGAAAACATGATGAGCTTGCATTGGATAGAGTAACACTGGCTCAGCTCAAACAATATGTCACTGAGAATCATTTTGCTCCCGGAAGTATGCTTCCAAAAATTCAGGCAGTTATATGTTTCCTTGAAAAGGGCGGGAAAAAAGCTATTATAACTAACCCGGAGAGTTTAGAAGCCGCGCTGGCAGAACAAGCCGGTACTCATATTTACCCCTAATAACATGCTGGGACGTAGGTTTGAATTAAACTTAGGCAAACTTACGTCCTAATCTCTATTAACGACTATTAGCAATGCGCAGACCTTTTTAAATCTTTAAGGGGGCGCTCCTATGTCTGTATTAACTATTAACGGTCTGGAATACCGAATTGACAAAGATATCAATCTGCTTGAGTATTTGAGGGACGAACTTCAGATTACCTCACTAAAGAATGGCTGCGGTGAAGGGGCTTGCGGAGCTTGTATGGTAATAGTTAACGGAAAAGCTCAACGGGCTTGTTTACTTACAACAGCCAAATTGAACGAAAAAAAGATCCTTACTGTTGAAGGATTGGCTGAGCGCGAAAAGGAAATTTATTCCTGGGCTTTTGCCGAGGCTGGAGCAGTACAATGCGGATTTTGCATTCCTGGTATGGTAATAAGCGCCAAAGCATTATTAGACCAGAAAAGTAATCCGACAAATAAGGATATCAAAGAGGCAATACGAGGTAATATCTGCCGTTGTACAGGGTACGTGAAAATTGAGCAAGCTATTCTTTTAGCAGCGCAGCGACTGAGAGGAGAAATATCGGCCCAACCCTTAAATAAGTGTGGCGTGGGCATAAGTGTACAACGTGTGGATGCAGTTGAAAAAACACTTGGAACAGGTCAGTATGTCGATGATATGTATATAGAAGGTATGTTATATGGGGCAGTTCTAAGGACAAAGTTTCCTAGAGCTTTAGTCAAAAAGATAGATATCAGTGCAGCTAAGGCTGCTCCGGGAGTTGAAGCTGTTATTACAGCGGAGGACATTCCTGGACAGCGATATTGGGGCTTTATTGCGAAAGACTGGCCTGCACTAGTAGCAGTCGGTGAAGAAACTCGCTACATTGGTGATGCAATTGCCTTGGTTGCTGCTAAATCAAAAAGTTTAGCTAGGCAGGCTGCAGATTTGATTGACGTTATATATGAGGAACTTGAACCTCTCACCTCACCTTCTGAGGCCTTAACCCAAGGAGCATATAGCATTCATCCTAACGGAAATTTACTTAGTAAAACTGAAATTCGCCGCGGTGATACTAAGCAAGCTTTGAAAAAAGCGGCGCACGTTGTCAGTAAGCGGTACACCACACCCTTTAGCGAGCATGCATTCATGGAGCCGGAAAGTGCGGTAGCTGTACCGGAAAAGGAGGGCTGTCTTACTGTTTATGTAGGCAGTCAAAGCGTTTATGAGGATCAGCACGGCATTATGGCTATTCTAGGACTTCCTGCTGATAAGGTGCGAGTGGTGAGTAAGCTAGTAGGCGGCGGCTTTGGCGGAAAAGAAGATCTGAGCGTTCAGCATCATGCCGCTTTGCTGGCTCAAAAGACAGGAAAACCAGTTAAACTTACGCTAAGTCGCCAAGAAAGTATACTTGTCCATCCTAAACGACATGCAATGGAATTAGAATTAACTACAGCCTGTGATAAAGACGGAATGATTACAGCAGTAATTGCTCGTATTATTGCCGATACAGGAGCCTATGCATCGCTTGGACCAGCAGTACTGCAACGGGCTTGTACCCATATTGCCGGACCGTATGCTGTAGCTAATATTGACATTGAAGGTTTATGTGTTTATACAAACAATCCTCCTGCTGGTGCGTTCAGAGGCTTTGGAGTTACTCAGGCTGCTTTTGCTTGTGAGTTAAACATGGATTTTTTGGCCCGTGAGGCAGGGATATCTCCTTGGGAGATGCGTTATCGAAATGCACTTGAACCAGGAGTGGTTAATGCTACCGGGCAAATTTGTGATGCTGGAACTGCAATCAAGGAAACTCTTCTAGCCGTAAAGGAAGAATTTGAGAATGCGAGTTATGCTGGAATAGCTTGTGCTATGAAAAATACGGGTATTGGGGTAGGTCTGTCCGATATATCCAGAGTTAAACTACAAGTGAATAATGGAAAAGTTACTGTGCTGACTAGTGCCGCCTGCATTGGCCAGGGATTAGCGACTATTGTGTCTCAGATAGTTTGTGAGACGTCGGGTGTACCATTAAATTTAATAGAAGTAGCGGCACCAGATACTTGGCAGACACCTGATGCAGGAACAACAACAGCGTCCAGGCAAACACTATTTACCGGAGAAGCCGCTCGGCAAGCTGCTTTAGCTCTCCGGAAGGCTGTAGCTGACAAAACATTGTTGGAGCTTGAAGGTCAAGTGTTTTATGGTGAGTTTTTGGGAAGTACTGATCGGCTAGACTCAAAAAAAACCAACCCAATAAGCCACGTAGCATATAGTTATGCAACTCATGTTGTGATATTGAATGAAAAGGGCAAAGTTAAAAAAGTTACGGCTGCCCATGATGTTGGAAAGGCTATCAATCCTAAAGCAATTGAAGGACAGATCGAAGGTGCAATCGCAATGGGGCTTGGATATGCGCTGAAAGAAGATTTTCCCTTAAAGAATAGTGTTCCTCAGGTGAAATATGGAACCTTAGGTTTATTTAGATCGATCGATATGCCTGAAATTGAGACTATTATAATAGAGAAAAGCCCTTCTGAACTGGCATATGGAGCTAAGGGTGTAGGGGAGATTGCTGCTATACCAATAGCTCCAGCAGTAGCCTCTGCTTATTACAACTTTGATAAACAACACAGATACGATTTGCCGCTAAAAGGAACAGCATATAAGAAATAAATATAAAAAAACTCAGATAGTTCAAATACTACCTGAGTTTTTTGACGAGAAAAAAGTATTGCTTTATTAAAATACATGGATAAATTAAGTTTTGAATTCAATTAATATATCGACGAGTTCTGGTTTGGTGCCGATACGAATTGGCGGACCCCAGGTCGCATACCCGGATGATACAATTACGTTTAGATTGCCTTTTTTCAAATAGCCCCAGTCGATTTCAAATACCGACTTAGTTATTAAGTTATTGGGGAAGAATTGCCCACGGTGGGTATGACCAGACAACTGCAAATCCACGCCTTGCTCTTTAGCCTCATCAAGATTAGACGGCTGATGGTCTAGTAAAATTATCGGCAGTGAGGAATCTACTCCCTCGAAAAGCTTAGCTGCAGTAGCGCGATTTACTTTATTAAAGTACGGACTGCTGCGATCATCGCGACCTGCTAAAATAAAGCTGTCAGCGATTTTTATGTAATTGTCGCGAAGTACTGTGGCGTTAGCTTTAGTGAGAAATTCTACAGCTTGTTCACCTTGTCCGCCTATGTATTCATGGTTTCCCAGTATTGCATAAACACCAAATTTAGATTTAATTTGACCGAGTATTTCTGGCATATGGTTATTTGCAAAAAACACTACGTTTTCGTCGATTATATCGCCGCCTAAAAACACGATATCCGGATCTAAACTGTTTATTGATTGAACTAGCTTTCTTAAACGGTCTGTGCCAACCAGCGGACCTAAGTGTATATCGGAAACAAAGACTGCATGCAGTCTTGAAAGATTTCCTGCAGATTTGTCGATTTTAATATTGTAGCGGCTCGTTATCGGGTGTGTTGCGTTCCAGGTGCCATAGAAAAGTAGTAAAAAAACGCCGATCCATACAGCAAAACCAGTTATAAAATGACTGCTAATATGTGCCGGAACCCAAATTAGCCAATAATTTATAACTGTAAGAAAATCAGCTAATAACCAAAAGAAGAATGCAAAATAAGTAATAGCCAGCCAATAGGAACCTATTAAAGCCAAAAGGTGTATTGGTTTTTCTGGAAAACGAGAAGCCCAGGCTTTATTTATGTAATAGGACATTGCCAAAACAAATAGCAAAGACCAAAAGACTGTATTTGAAAATGGAAAAAAGTGTCCTAGAGAATCCCAGGTTCGAAGACCTATGTAGTAGTTTATTGCGCCATAAAACGCTAAAAAGATGCTAACGAAAGCTGTTTTCATGTATCTCTCCTTAAATTTGGTCATATAGTCCTGACAAAAGGACTTTTGAATATAATCACATAGAAAACGACGTAAGACGTATTAAATTATATGTAACTATTATTTATAATGTTATAATAAAATGGGGGTGACGAAAAGAAGTGATATCAACATCACTTCGGCATTATATGAATAAAACAAGTAAATTTAATGATATTCTGTTTGCGGTTATCGTAGTTGTTCACCTATATAATCGTCAGTGGCCTTGGGGAGATACTCTGCAAACAGTCTTAGATGTGGTGTTCACTATAACAGGCGCCTTAATTGCTGCCAAGTACTACATATTAGCAAGCAAAAAGTAAGATATTTTAGCATGAGGCTCGGCGCAAGTCGAGCCAATTTAACTTTTCTGTTTTTGTTATGCTGCTATTCTGGAAAGAGTAATTATGCCAAGGAATATTAGTATTACCCAAAATATGTAATTTATGCTATAGGTACTAATTTCGCGTCCAAAGGTTCAAAGTAGTAAAGAGCGGGGTTAAAACTCCACCCAAATTAGTCTGATTTTATAAACTATTTCCCGGAAATATACAATGAGGTGTCGATTTATGACCCATTTCCCAATAATAAATTTATTGCCACAATTAAAGGATACTCTTAATAGTTATTCGAAGGTTGTACTTGTTGCACCACCTGGGGCGGGTAAAACAACACAAGTTCCACTAGCATTAATGAACGAGCCTTGGCTCAAAGGACGAAAAATTTTAGTGCTAGAGCCTCGGCGAATTGCTGCTAGATCAGCAGCTCGCTATATGGCAAGTTTAATTGGCGAAGAAGTTGGATCAACAGTTGGCTATCGTGTAAGGCTTGATACAAAAGCAGGTCCTGACACTAAAATAGAAATAATTACCGAAGGTATTCTTACTAGGCTGCTGCAAGACGATGCCGCGCTTGAAAATATCGGCATGGTAATTTTTGATGAATTTCATGAACGTAGTATACATGCTGATTTAGGTCTGGCCCTATGTTTGCAATCGCAAGATCTTTTTAGGGAAGATTTAAAACTTGTTATAATGTCAGCAACTCTGGATGTAGAACCAATAGCTGCTATGATTGGGAATTGTGCAGTGCTTAAAAGTGAAGGTCGATCATATCCGGTCGAAACTTTTCACCTTTCATCCAGGCTAGAGGGAAATATTGAATCTATTGTTTTGATTAAAGTTAATGAAGCGTTAAAAAACTATGAGGGTGACATATTGGTTTTTCTGCCAGGTATACGCGAAATCAGGAGGGTGGAACAGCGTCTCTCGCAAGCTAATCTTGGCTGTAATGTAAAAGTATTGCCCCTATATGGCAGTCAAACTTTTGATGAACAGGATGCTGCACTCAAGCCATCAGCGTCGGGTTCAAGAAAAGTAGTTTTAGCCACATCTATTGCTGAGACAAGTTTAACCGTAGAAGGTGTCCAAGTTGTTATCGACAGCGGACTAATGCGTGTATCTAGATTCTCACCTCGTACGGCAATGACTCGTCTCGAGACAATTCGGGTGTCGCAAGCTGCAGCCGAGCAGCGTCGGGGCCGTGCAGGGAGACAGGGGCCGGGGATTTGCTACCGATTGTGGACAAAACAAGAAGAAGCAGGTTTCGTCCAAAGCAATACCCCCGAAATATATGATACGGATATGACACCATTAGCTCTTGAATTAGCAGCGTGGGGAACGGTTGATCCAAAAGAATTACGCTGGCTGGATGATCCACCTTTAGCTGCATATAATCAAGGCAGAGAACTGCTTTATCAACTAGGCGCTTTAGATAAGAATGGGCTAATAACAAAGCATGGGCGGGATATGGCCGCTTTAGGATGCCATCCTCGTCTTGCCCATATGCTGATTAAATCAGCAGAGATTGGTTTAGGACAGTTAGCGTGTGAAATTGCTGCCATACTAGGCGAACGAGATATTCTGCGTGGTCAGACATATGATGCTGATATAGGACTGCGTATTGAAGCACTGCGTAACAACTTAAGTGGATATAATCAGAAGCAAAGTATCGAATTATCGTTATATCGCCGAATTGGAAAAGAAATCAAATATTGGCAAATGTGTTTAGGGATAAGTGAAAACAATAATAAACATGATACAGGTGCATCAGGTATTTTACTTGCGTTTGCGTATCCAGACCGAATAGCTCAAAATAGAGGTAATGGAAGATTTTTAATGCGCAATGGTCGAGGCGCTAGGCTAGGGAGTATTCAGCTCCTTTCTGAGGCGGCATATATAGTTGTCATAGAACTGGATGATAAAGGCGAAGAAGGTTACATTCATAGGGCTGCTCAAATTGATTTAGAGAATATACTAAACTATTTTAGTGATCAGCTGGAAGTAGATATAACTGTTAAATGGGATAAAGCATCTCAAAGTGTACGCGCGCGTCGTCAAATATGCCTGGGAAGCATATGTCTTAAGGAAGAGCCAGTTTCAAATACTAACTCAGTTGATGTGCAGAAAGAGTTAGTGCAGGGAATTAAGTCCGAAGGATTAGAAATACTGCCATGGACAAAAGCAGCACGGCGATTTCAGGAACGGCTTATTTTTCTCAATAACATAGATTGTACATGGCCGGATATATCGGATGAAGCACTATTAAAGGAAATAGATATATGGTTAGGACCTCATTTAATTGGAATTAGCAATAAAAAAGACCTACAGCGGATTAATTTAAATGAAATTTTTGAGTCTTTGCTTACGTGGGAACAGCGACAAATAATGGATAGAATCGCCCCTTCTCATGTTTTAGTTCCAAGCGGACAGCGCATAATGGTAGATTATAGTATTCCGACAAAGCCTGTTTTAGCTGTACGCTTGCAGGAACTATTTGGGTTATCAGAAACTCCGTGTGTTGCTGGTGGGAAGGTCCCATTAACGTTACACTTGCTATCGCCCGCTTTTCGCCCGGTCCAAGTAACAACAGATTTAGCAAGTTTTTGGAAACATGGTTATCATGAAGTTAAAAGCGATTTAAAGGGGCGTTACCCTAAGCATTTCTGGCCCGATAATCCGCTTTTAGCAGCAGCAACAAGTAAAGCAAAACCACGGAAATAATCAGTATTGAAAACCTAGGTAAAATATGGTATTTTTTAATCTAAATATAGAAGAGGTGAAACAATGATTAATGAAATATGTTCAGTGATAGAGAAGATAAGAAATCAAAAACCTCTTATTCATCACTTAACTAATTATGTCACAGCTAATGATTCTGCAAACATAACTTTAGCTATTGGTGCATCGCCAGTTATGGCCAGTGAAATACTCGAAGTTGAAGAGATGGCAGCACATGCCTCGGCTTTAGTGATAAATATTGGTACACTAAACGCTCCAACAGTTGAGGCGATGATCGTTGCAGGAAAAAAAGCTCAGTCTTTAGGTATCCCAATAATATTTGATCCAGTCGGCGTAGGAGCGACTTCATATAGGACGGCTGTCGCGGAGCGGATTATTAGAGAAGTAAAGCCTACGATTATCCGTGGTAATATGTCAGAAATTAAATTATTAAGTGGTATTAGTGCAGCTATAAAAGGTGTTGATTCTGTTGCCGATGAGACTAATGGTGAGAATATAGCAATAAAGCTTTCTCAGAAACTTAACTGTGTAATTGCAGTGACCGGAAAAACAGATATTATTGTTGATGGTAATAAAGTCTGCAGAATTGATAATGGTGATATAATGTTAACTAATGTTACTGGTACAGGTTGTATGAGTTCATCGCTTGTTGGGAGTTGTGCAGCGGTTGCCAATCCATTTGTCGGCGCAGTAACAGGTATTGCTATGATGGGAATAGCAGGAGAATTAGCAAGTAGTGGTTTGAAACCGGACGAAGGTATTGGTAGTTTTAGAATCCGGCTGTTTGACGCTATTTATAATTTATCGGGCGAAATACTTAGAGATAAAATTCGCCTTAGCTAACTTGTTTGGAGGATAAAGTGAATCTACAAAAACTAACTTTTACTGCTTTGTTTATAGCCCTTGGCGTTCTTTCTGCACACCTCATTTATATACCGGTAGTTGTAGCAAAATGTTTTCCGGTACAACATGCCATTAATATATTATTAGCTGTTTTTTTAGGAACTCGTTACTCAGTAAGTGCTGCATTCGGGATTTCTGTTTTAAGAAATTTGTTGGGCACAGGCTCGTTGTTAGCTTTTCCAGGCAGTATGATAGGAGCTGCGTTGTCTGGAATACTATATAGGAAGACTAATCATATATTGGGTGCTATTTTAGGTGAGGTAATTGGCACTGGTATTATTGGCGGGCTGCTAGCTTATCCGATTGCGAAATTTATTCTAGGAACAAAGGTTGCGGCTTTCTTTTTCGTTATTCCTTTTTTAGTTAGTTCAATCGGAGGCAGTATCATAGCTTACTTGATTTATCTAACGCCGCTTACAAAGTTTTTCCGCTCAAAGATTAGTGAGAAGTAATAAAGCTCCTAGGAGGTGTTTGTGTTGAAAAGTTTGGAGATTACTTACTTATTCAATAGTGGATTCGTTTTGAAAAACGGCAAGAATCTGCTGGTTTTTGATTACTATCTTAATCCTACTGTTGGTTTGGAAAGATTAATAAATGAAAGTGAAAACGTGTGGGTTTTTAGCTCACATCGCCATGCCGATCATTTCAATCCTCAAATTAGCAGATGGCAAAATAACGTTACCAAATATTTTTTTAGTGACGATATCAAGTATGAGGATGGTATTAACACTATAGAAAAAGAAAAGCTAGTATTTATGAAGCCTTATGAGGAATCAGTAGAAGATAATTTAAAAGTTATAACCTATGGCTCAACCGATGAAGGAGTTTCTTTTTATATCGAATTAGATGGTTGGAAAATCTTTCACGCTGGTGATTTAAACTGGTGGCATTGGGTAGGCGACACGGACGAAAACATTAGGTTGGCTGAAGCGAATTTTAAGACCGAAATTGATAAGCTTGCCCATTTAAAACTTGACGTGGCTTTTTTTCCAGTTGATAGTCGGTTAGGTGATTATCGAGCAATTGGTGCAGAAGAATTTTGCCGCAATGTCGAGGTTAGAAACTTAGTAGCTATGCATACTCGCGGCGAAACATGGGTACCACCTTCATTATTCCCTGGTAATAATAAGAAAGTATCAGTATGGTGTCCAGCAAATCCGGGAGAAAGTATTGTTTTAAAAGGTAATTAATTGAAGCAAAGGACGTGTATGTAATGAAAAAAATTATCTTGGTTTTAGTAGCAATGATGTTAATGATTACTGTAGGGTGTTCTGGTAATACGGGAAATCTGCCTCCATCACCAACTCAACCTGATATTAGCCCTAAACAGACAGAAGTAACAGGCAAAAAGAATAGCATTGCTGTATTTGAAACATCCAAGGGTAGTTTCAAAGTAGAGTTATTCGAAGACAAAGCGCCAAAGACAACAAAGAATTTTATCACTTTAGTTAATAAAGGATTTTATAACGGTTTAATCTTTCACCGGGTAATAGACGGATTTATGATTCAGGGCGGAGATCCTAAGGGAAATGGAACTGGCGGACCTGGATATACCATTCCTGACGAATTTGACAGCAGCCTTCGTCATTCCTCGGAAGGTATTCTATCGATGGCTAACGCTGGACCAAACACTGGAGGTTCTCAATTTTTTATTACTTTAGAGGCAACACCTTGGCTTGATAATAAGCATTCTGTCTTTGGTAAAGTTGTAGAAGGTATCGAAGTGGTCCGAGCTATCGGTAAGGTTAAGACAAAGGCTCAGGATAAACCTATTGAAGATGTTGTAGTCAAAAAGATAACTATTGAAGAGGTAAAATAGTGGCTTTTACCTATATAGTCGAATGTTCAGACGGTACTCTTTATACCGGATGGACGACTGACTTGGATAACCGCATCGCAAAGCACAATAGTGGCAACGGGGCAAAATATACGAGAGGTCGCGGTCCTGTCAAACTGGTATATCATGAAGAATTCTCGGATAGTAAAACTGCCCGTGAACGAGAATGTGCTATAAAAAAGCTCCCTCGTATTGAAAAGAAGCAGCTGATTAGTAATTTTTCAAATATGACTAACAAAGAATAATTAAGTCTTAGCTCGAAGACTGGCAGCGTAGCTTCAAAAGGAGAAAAATATGACTGATAAAGCTGTACTACTTAGTAATGATGATGGGATTGCTACTATTACGCTCAACCGTCCAAGTGCGTTAAATTCTATTAATAAGTTGTTGGCAGATGAGCTTATTGAATGCCTTAATTTGGTGAAAAATGACAATTCGGTTAAAACTATCATTCTAACAGGCAGTGGAAAAGCATTTTGTGCTGGCGGTGATTTATCGTATATTGAAAATTTAAAAGATATAATTGAAGCAAGAAGCTTCATTGCCCAAGTTGGTCAATTTGTTTCAATTATTATGGAAATGGACAAACCAGTAATTGCAATGGTTAATGGAGTAGCGGCAGGCGCAGGATTCAACTTAGCTTTAGCATGCGATATTATTTTTTGTGCTGATTCCGCTCGTTTCGCCCAAAGTTTTGCTAAAGTTGGACTAATTCCAGACTGCGGCGGAATGTACTTGCTGCCTAGAATAGTAGGTTTGCACAAAGCTAAAGAACTAATGTTTACAGCGGATCTAATTGATGCGAAAACAGCTCATTCATTAAAGCTTGTCAACCGAGTATGTGCTAATGAGAGCTTAGAGGAAGAAACAAAAGCATTTGCAAAAAAGATCGCTGATTCAGCACCTATTGCGGTCGGCCTGATTAAAAAAACGCTCAATAGATACGATACCATGACTTTGAATAGCTTGCTTGAGCACGAGGCTGATATGCAAGCATACTGTTTGCAAACGCAAGATCACAAAGAAGGAGTTAGTGCTTTTAAAGAAAAAAGGATGCCTTCTTTTAAAGGTATATAACTACAAAGAAGCTACTGTTCTAATTAGAACAGTAGCTTTTATACTACGTTTTATAAATTATCATTATATGATTGTACCGAAGCCTCAACTTTTGGCTGCTTGTTAACATTTTGGGTATAGGCAGAAGAACTGAATTGTGGATCAGGAAGTTCAGGTGCATAGTCGGATTGGAATGCTGGGGAATAGTTTGTAGCTGGTGTATCATAAATACTAACTTCTTTTTTCAACATCATCACCTCCTTGTTAATAGTGTTTCCTAAAACAATTAAAACAAGTTATATATTTTTATAAAGTTTTTACCTTTTGAAAAGCAGATATGCAGCAACCAATGGCTTACTTTTTAGATTAGCGGATTATGCAAAAAATACTAATTGACATAAAATATTGAACGTGATATTCTATGTAAGTCGCAGCAAGCGATGTAGTAAAAAATAATAATTTCTTGGTCATTGATAACTCAGTAACCAAAGAGATAACAAAAATTAACAGAAAAAACATGTTGACACATTGAGTTAAATGTGGTAACATGTAAAAAGTCGCCACAAGATGAAGTCAAATGGCGGCGAGCGATGCAGATGAATAAAGCTTTTAAGTGATAGATAATCTGGTATCGTATCCATTGCCTCATAGGCAACGGTGTTCTCTGAAAACTAAACAATGTAAGAAGAATTAATGCCAGATGTGCGGTGCTCATTGAGCACAATTTACAAGATTTACTTCGGTAAATCACAATTTCTTAAATTATAAAGAGCCATCAAGGTTCTTCATAAATAAATTTTATGGAGAGTTTGATCCTGGCTCAGGACGAACGCTGGCGGCGTGCCTAACACATGCAAGTCGAACGGAGAATCAGCAATGATTCTTAGTGGCGAACGGGTGAGTAACGCGTAGACAACCTGCCTTCTAGATGGGGACAACGTTCCGAAAGGGACGCTAATACCGAATGTTGTATTAAATCCGCATGGGTATGATACTAAAGGTGGCCTCTATATATAAGCTACCACTAGAAGATGGGTCTGCGTCTGATTAGCTAGTTGGTGAGGTAATGGCTCACCAAGGCGATGATCAGTAGCCGGTCTGAGAGGATGAACGGCCACACTGGGACTGAGACACGGCCCAGACT